>CACYJH010000008.1 GCA_902774685.1 uncultured Methanobrevibacter sp. | reverse complement strand
GGGTCAAACCGTAGCAGCTGGTTTATGTCTTAAAGTAACTGACAAAAAATAAGTTTAATGATTAATTTTTAATTAAATTATTCATTTTTTATTTTTTTTAGTTTTTTATTCTAAAATTTATTAGATATGCTGAAATCATTTTAGCGGATCTAATAATTTATTTCTTTATTTTTAGGTTTCTAATAATTTATTATTTTAAATCTATAGTATGTTTTAATCTAGAGTTATAATCTAGTTTATTCATATATGGATTTAAACTAGATTATTGTTACCTTTTTTTGGGAGGATTAAAATATGAATCAAGCTAGAATTAAACTTACTGGAACTGATCCTGAAAAAATTAATTATGTCTGTGACCAGTTAAAGAAAATTTCTGAAAGAACTGGTGTAGATATTTCTGGCCCTATTCCATTACCTACTAAAAAATTAGTTGTTCCTACAAGAAAATCTCCAGATGGAGAAGGAAAAGCTACTTGGGAAAAATGGGAACTCCGTATTCACAAACGTTTAATCGGAATCGGTGCTGATGAAAGAGCTATGAGACAAATTATGAAAGTAAGCGTTCCTGATAACGTAAGTATTGAAATCGAACTTAAATAATTAAGTTGTATGTTCTGAAAAGTCATTTTCAGAATTAATTTTCATACTTTTATTTTTAATTTTTAAAAACTCTAAATTAAGATTACCCAAATTATTTATTATATTTAATTTATTATTCGTATGCCGAGATAGTCTAGCCTGGTAAGGCGCGGGACTTGAAATCCCGTGGGGTAATCTCCGCCTGGGTTCAAATCCCAGTCTCGGCGTTTTTCTATAACTTTTTACTTTTTTTATTTTAATTTTAATTTTTATTCTAATTTTTTTTATCAGATTTTTATTTTCTATTTGCGTAGATTTATTCTAAAATTAGCTATTTTTTTATCATATTTTAAATTAATTTTAGCTTTCTTTAAACAATAGTTTGAACTAAAACTTTAATTTATTTTAATTAAAAATTTAATTAAATGATAATAGTTTGAAAAAGAGAGTCTTATGATAAGTTTCATCTATACATATTCTTAATTATTTTAGAAAATGATTTGATAAAAAAAAGTTTTTTGTGTAAATAGATCTAAATGGTAAATTATTAAAAAATAGTATGGTGGAAGTGTATAGATAGGATTAATATTAATTTAAAAATTAATACTAACTAATCTATTTAAAGTTTTTTTCCGATTACAGTTAATAATGCTATAACAATAATGAAACCTATAATCATTACAATTGACATTGATGTTAATCCATTAATGATGTCTGCTACTAAATTCATAATATTCCTCCTTAAAAAATATAATTAAATATATTTTTATTTAATATACTATTTAAAATTTTTTTAATAAATCTAAATCAGTCTTTAAAAAATCCTAACCTATGATTTTCATTAATTAAAAGCTTTTTCTACTGCAATATTAGAAATCTTATCTGTAACCAGGATAATTGCAGAGACTATGATTATTAAAATCCAATCAAACAGTCCAATTGAACATGTCTTGAATATTGTCTGCAGGAACGGTACATATATTACAAGAACCTGCAATATGAATGATCCTATAAGAGATAGCCAAAGCATTGTATTTCTCATCTTGGAGCTTGACCTATAGTTCAATGCATTGAATAATTGGTATAATACGAATACGGTGAATGCAACTGTAATTGCCTTGGTCTTTACATTTGCACCGCCATTTTTTAATTCCCAGATGAACAATCCTAAAGTGCCTATGGTCATCACGATTCCTGAAATGAAAATCTTCACCATTGTTTTCTTTCCAATCAGCTCTCCCCTTTCAGGTGGTCTTCTCATCAAATCCTCTTCCGGTCCTTCCAAACCTAAGGATTGTGCTGGTGGACCGTCCATTATGATGTTGATCCATAAAAGCTGAATAGGAGTAAATGGGGTTGGTATTGGCAATAGGGAACCAATTGTAATGGTCAGTATTGCTCCAATGTTTGTGGATAACTGGAATTTAAGGAATCTTTTGATGTTGTCATAGATGGTTCTTCCCTCTTTGATTGAAGAGACTATTGTAGCAAAATTGTCATCTTGAATGATCATATCTGCAGACTCTTTGGTCACATCTGTTCCGCTGCCCATTGCAACTCCAATGGATGCCTTTTTAAGTGCAGGTGCATCATTTACACCATCACCGGTCATTGAGACAATTTCACCTTGATTCTGCAGCACTTCGATGATTCTTCTTTTTTGTTCAGGATAAACTCTTGCATACACTCTTATATCCTTCGCGATTTTTTCATATTCCTCATCGTTTAAGTCTTCCAATTCCTGTCCAGTCAATATCTGCCTTTTGTTTGAATTTTCTGGAGTTTGGGTTGGGAGTATGCCTATTTCCTTTGCAATTGCAGTTGCAGTGTCCTTATGGTCTCCAGTAATCATCACAATATTGATTCCCGCTTTTTGACAGTCAGCCACTGCACTGATGGCCTCTTCACGTGGAGGGTCCATTATTCCAAGAAGTCCAGTGAATATCAAGTCATTCTCAAATGATTCTCCATGATGCTTGCTTTCACTATATGTTTTGTGCACTTCATAATCCTGATTGTTTTCAAATACCTTTTCATCACATTCCAGAATTTTTTCAAATGTTTTTGAGTCAATCTTTCTATAAGCAAGACCAATTACCCTCAAAGATGAGTTGGTCATTTCATCAATTTTTGAGATTATGTTTTCCTTAATTTCATCATCAATAATTCTTATGTTTCCATTATCATCTATTGATTTGGAGAAGTCTAGAATTAATTCTGGAGCACCTTTAGTTAATACATAGTAATTTTTATCTGTTGATGTAGATGCGCCCTCATCATTTTCAACTTTTTCACTATAAATGATAGTCATCCTTTTTCTATTGCTGTCTAAAGGTATCTCATATTCCTTGACCAAATTCCTATTTTCATATAGATTCTCAAAATCATTTTCATATGCAAAGTGATATGTTGCCAAATCTGTAGGATTTCCTATCAACTCGTCATCTTCATATCTTACTGTATTGCATAATGCGGAAATCAAAACTGATTTTGACCTGTTTGTCAAGTAGTCTTCCCTTACTGTCATTTTGTTTTCAGTCAAGGTTCCTGTCTTGTCAGTGCATATGTATGTACATGATCCTAATGTTTCAACAGAGGACAATCTTTTGACTATTGCATTGGACTTTGCCATCTTTTGCATTCCCAATGCCAAGGTCAATGTAAGTACAGCTGGAAGACCTTCAGGAATTGCTGCAACAGCTAGTGAAACTGCAGTCATAAAACTTTCAAGAATATCCACGCTTTGGAAAAATTCAATGAAGAAGACAAGAATACAGATGAAAATTGAGATGATTCCAATCTTTTTGCCTATTTTTCCAACTTTGATTGTCAATGGTGTCTCTTCTTCATCCTCTTGAATCATTTTAGCTATTTTTCCTATGGTTGTGTTCATGCCTGTAGCTATGACGACCCCTATTCCTCTTCCAAATATGACATTTGAGTTCATTGAAACGATTTTGCTTTGAACATTCTCCTCTTTGGAATATTTTTCAATATCCTTGATTTTGTCTGAGAAATCTTCAATATTCTTGTAATCTGTGTCCTTTTTAACCAGATTGGATTCTCCAGTCAAGGAAGATTCATCAACATATAAATCATAAGCTTCAATTAAAATCAAATCAGCAGGAACCTTATCTCCCTCTTCAAGGAGCACAACATCACCCACTGTAAGATTTTCTCCAGGGATTCTTCTGATTGTTCCATCTCTCTTTACATGTGCAACGGTATTGACTAAGCTTTTTAGTTTTTCCATAGCATTTTCTGCACGATATTCTTGGATGAAACCGATTATTGAGTTGATTATCACAACTACAACTATTACAACTGCATCTAGATGATTTCCAATCATATAGCTTGCTATAGCTGCAATGATAAGCATGAATATTAAAACATCAAAGAATTGGGCTATAAATAGTTTCAAAGGACTGTCTCTCTTTTGTTCCTTAAGTTTATTTGGGCCATACTTTCCTAGTCTAGCATTGGCCTCAGTACTGCTAAGTCCTTCCTTTTGTGTGGAGTACTGTTTTAGTATTTCATCTATCAATATAATCCCCAAGTTTCTAATTATTAAAAATAGTTTTTTTTACTTCAATGATTAAGTTAATAATCATAATTCTTTAAATTATAATTATTTTAATTATTAATTTATATTTTAAAGGTTATTTTATATTAACTTATCTTATTTAACACAATTAAATTTATTTTTCATAAATGTAAAAAGAAGCGCGATTATAGTTTTTCAATTTCATTTTTTGAGTTTTTATATTCAAATCCTCGTTGAATAATGGCTTGATAATTAATGTTGCATTGATTTCATCTCTTATTTTCATGATGGCTTCCTGCAATTCTCCTGGAGGTCTTATTGAAAAGAGTATGTCTGCATCTTCATAGATAGACATATCTGGATTGAATACATCATCTTTCACAATATCCTCATTTGCAGGATCTATGTCTGTCATTATCAATTCAATGTTTTCATTTTTACTTAAATTTTTGGAGATTGTTTGGAATTTCCCTACTCCAATTTCAACTATCTTTGTCTTTTTTCCTGTTTTTTTACTATTTTCAATAGCTAATTTAAGTATGTATTCCTCTAGATCATTCCACATTTTTATTCCTTTCAAGTTTTTTCTAGTTATACTTATATCTATTTTTTAATAATTTAATATATTCTATTTATTATTCTTATCCTTATTATTCTTATCACGATTCTTATTTTATTTTTAGAAATCTTTTTAATAGAGTAAAGTATATAGTTATAATAGTAAATTTGCAAGTTAGAATCAAATCAAAATCAAATATCAAAATTAAATATCTTATTTATTTAAATTATCTTAAGGTTTTTATATGTTTATTCGTGAATTTGTCCCTTCTGATTTGGGAAGGGTTTATCAAATTGAAGTGGAGTCTTTTTCAACACCCTATGAAGTTGCCATTCTTCAGCAGCTATATGATATAGGCGCTGGTTTTCTTGTTGCGGTTGAAGATGGCGAAGTTGTTGGATATATCATTTTTTGGGTGAAAGAAGAAGGTTTAGGTCATATAATAGCTCTTGCAGTTGATAAGAAATTCAGAGGTCAACATATAGCAACCCGTTTACTTATGATGGCTGTAACAATATTCAAAAATTGTGATATTCACAGAATCACTTTGGAAGTGAAATCACATAACGATGTTGCTGTAGCCTTTTATGAAAAGTTTGGATTTAAAATTGACAGGAAAGTTCCTGGCTATTATGAAGATGGATCTGATGCCTATGTCATGTTCTTCAATACAGACATGTTTCAAAATTAGTTTTCTTTAGTCAAATCAAGCCTATAGCTAAGATTGTTCTCTTTTTTCAATTCAGTCAATTCCTTATTTATTCTGATGTATTCCTTTTCAACTTCCAATAGGGATGTTACCAAACCTTCCCTATAGCTATTGACCTTTTTGTTGTCCAATAGGAATTTTTGTTGTGTGTATGGTTTGGAATTGATGATTTCGGAAATTTCCTTATCTTCCAATTCAATGTTTATTTCCAAATTATCCCTAAATCTCTCAAATTCATCTACTGTTTGAGGAATCTTATTAATCTGATGCCTGTTGATTAAATTTTGTGATGATTTTAACTCTTCCAAATCCCTATCTTCATATGCTTCTTTGGAGCTATAAAATAAGTTTTCTTCATAAGTTGTTGGTTCGAACAGTAAATCCGGATGGATCTTTCTTATGCAATCCTTATATATGGTGTCCAATTCCTTGAAATCCTGTTTCTTATTAAGATTATTTTTATGCTCTTCAATGAGGATGTTCACTTTTGCAGTTTCAGTTTCCAACTCGTTCTCTTCCTCTTTAAACTCATTTGCAATATGGCTTTCAATCTCACTCATATTGATTTTTGGCTTGTTGATTTTTGTTTGATTGATCTTCTTTTGGTTTTCTTCAAGATTCTGATCTTTAAATTGATTTGCAGATTGCTTTTCAATCATTTTTTTAATCAATTGAATGGTTCTTTTTGTTTTCTTGATCTTAAGTTTGTATTCATTGATTTTGTATTTGTATACGCCAAATTTTAGTGCATAATCTGTTTCTATCTGTTTGCAGGTAAAATTTATTAAATGATCTTCTTCAAAGAGTTTGCTGGCAAGAATCTCTTTTAAATAGCTTATTTCATCCTTTAAACTATTTATGTACTCTTCATTTTCATCTGCTTTTTGAGTGTTTGTCATTTTTAAACTCCTTGTTTTATTTTAATAATCCAATAATAAAATTTGTATTTTATATTTGTTTTTTATCTGCGTCTTCTTTGCTGCCTATCCAATCTTCTTGGTTGATTAGGCGGATAATCATAATCTGAATAATGTCCTGAATTCCTGCTATTGTGGAATCTTCTAGGATTTCTGCCATACATCGCCCTTTGCCTTTTTTTCATATACCTTCTTTCTTTTCTTCTTCTGATTCTTCTTTTAATGCTTCTGATTATTTTCCTAATAATCAGCAACACTACAATTAGTGCAACCAGCAAGATGGCTATTGGCAATAAGGTGAATAGTAAGCTATCATAATATTTATGGAATTCCATTTTTGAAGGGAAGTCCATGGTGCTTGCACTTGTGTCATCTTCTGTAAGCAAAGCAAAATTATAAACCAAATCGTAATATCCTATTGTTGCACCTTCGTAATTGATGGAATCAGGTGCCTTTCCATGCTCATTCATATAGTCCACTACTATGTCTGCCATTTTGCAGTAGTCATTGAATGAATATCTCCATCTATTGAAGATGGAATGCTTTTGAGGATTGTCCGGCGCTTCAAAGTATGGGGGAACTTCAAGGCTATAACCTGCTATGTATGAAGAGCTCATGTATAATAGTTGCTGTGTGCTGTAGGAACCATATGATTCTTTCATATCTGATCCATGACCTTCAACTATTAGTTTTGAATCTTGAGCCAAATACTTTGGATCCATTTTGTGATTGACTATTAAATCAGTATCCAATTGTCTATTATCGCTTGTTCCGGAATAAATTGCATTGATGATCTCATTTGCAATATACTCATTAACCTCATCACTGTCCGCTTTGATTATTCCTTTATGGCATTCATCAGGATATTCAATTGCAGGCTGGATTAAACTTATTCCAGCATCATTCAAGAATTTTCCCGGGCTATTTATTGATGCAAAGGTGTAATGTGACCAATTATCATCATAGGACCTTCTCAAGAAATTTATATTGTTCAAATCAACTGAACCTGCATTGATATAAATTACTTTTCTGGTTGTTCTTGAAGAGTAATCTGCAAGTTCTACAAGATTTCCTGCACATGCTGCTGAAATTGTAACTCCAACATCACTTCTTGCAGTCATTAGCCTTGTCCCTTCTCCAGGATTTGAAGCGGAATCATCCACTATAACAATTATTTCCCCATTGGTTTTTGATTCAATCCTATCTTTGATATCATTTAATCTGTGCAGATCTGCATCATGCCCATGCATATTGTCTGAAGTTAAGAATACGGTGGTTGCATCCACACTTTCAGCAAATATTGGGGATAATATGATTAATGATATAATCAATATCGGAATAATCTTTTTCATAGTTTGAACTCTTAATTAGTTTTTTAATATTTTTAATAGTTTTTAATCAATTTAATTTTGTTTTGATTATTGATGTAATCCATATATAAATATAAACTTTTAAATTTTGAAGAATTAAAATACTTCTGGTTCTACTTCAAGAACCCATTTGATGGTGTCTAATCTTATATCATTTGTCCAAATCATTCCATGGATTCTAGCTTTTAGTTCAGCATTGTTCGCTTCAGATGCTTCCACATATTTTGCATCCAATTCCTCAGCTCTTCTTTCGAATTTTTCAAGCAATTCACGGGTTTGCTCTTCAGTGTTTATTAACAAGCTTGTTAACATGATTGATTGCAATTCAGATCCTGCAAGGATAACTTTCTGCTCATTGCTTAAGTTATCTTCTTCAGCTCTTAATGCTACGGTTATATCGTTTAATTTCTCTATTTTTTCTTCCATTTCTTCTTTAGTTCTCATTTTATAATCTCCAATAAGTCTTAATAAATTAGTTTTCATCAGATTTTATTTTTCCATATCCCAATTAACCGGTTTTTTCTTTCGTCTACCCCATTTGGTTGATTTCCACATTCCAGTATTTCTATTGGTCATGCCTTCTCTTAAATCAATTCTATCATCCGGCATGTTTTTAGGGTTAATTTCCTTTTTTTCAGTTAAATTATTACCGCATTGGCTGCAAAACTTTGCATTCGGATCAAATAGCTTTGCTCCACATTTTGGACAAAATTGGTTCATAATTTCACCTTCGATTTTAAACTTTAATTTTTAAATCATGTTTTTTAAACATATTTTAATTATTATTTTAATTGCTTTTATAGATATCTATAAATAATTAGTAAAATAATCTTTAATTATTAAAACTAAAATTTTAAGATAATTTTCTCTATTTAGGTGCATAAAATGGCTGATGATATTATTGACATTGAGGATTACGAAGTAACAGATACACAGATTGTAGAAACTTCAGATGAAGATGATTACAGAGGGCAATACAATCAAAGGGAATATGATAATCAAGGCAGCACTACAGGATTCTATAAATCATTTACATTGAATAATACTTCCTTATTGATTATTGGGATGGTTGTCCTTTTATTTGTGGTTATTATCATAATGACTTTTGACTAATTCATTCAACAATCCAATTTAATATAAACTATAATTCTCACTGATATAATGTTTGATTTAGCTAATTGTTTTAAAAGATTTTCATTTGAGAAAAATGATAAGAACTTCAGAGCTTATAATCTCATAATATTGGTTTTGGCTTTATCCATTTATCTGTTGAACAATCATTTCATGCATGAAATCAATTGGTTTTTCATGTTTTACTTCAATGATTTTTTAGCTATTGTAGTATTGCTGAGCTTTTTGAATATTGTCTATCCCTTTAAGCTGACAAATATTTGGTTAATAATTATTGTAACTGCCTTGGCATCATTTGTATGGGAGTATGTTACCTTATTCATAAAGAAAGGGGCCATATTTGATCCTATGGATATCATTTGCTATTTTGGTTCTATGGTGATTTATTTGATTATATTGTACTTTATAGAGGGGAAAATCAACACTTCAATTTAATTCATTATTTGCGTATGTGATATTATGGAAAACAATTCAAATTACTCTCCAGAATCCAGATATCTTCTCAATTTTTCATTTTCACAAAAGAGATTAGGTGCAAATGAGAATGCTCCTGATTATACCTCATCATCTAAGTCTTGCATGAGTTCAAATGTGATATCTGAAACTTCTCTGGAAGAAAATCATATTTTGCTAAAAAAGAAATCATTGCTTAAACGTAAATCTATGGGTTCTTTGAAGATATTTTACAGTGAAATAATTGATTTGAAACTGAACAAGTCAAATTTGTCATCCTTATATTCATCCATAGTGATCGTTTATTCCAAAAACGGTTATACTAAACATCTAATTTCCTTAAGCAGCAGCGATGGTTTTGCTGTAAGATGGTTCTATGATGAGTTGGTTGTCAGGTATTCACTAAAGAAATCTAATTTGGACAAGCCAGATATTCTCAAATCCAATGAAGAGAAATTTTTAAAGGAAAATGAGATTTCAAAGGATTCGGATAATTTTGATGATTTCATGAATCAGATGAATGCGGAAATATCTGATAAAAGAAAGAAACAGATTTCTAAGCAAATGAAATTTGACAGATGTTCAAGTGGAGAATATTAATTTTACATTTCTTTCATATTCTGCCCTATTTTTTTCTTATTTTATATTTATTCTAATTTATTCTTATTCTAATTTTATTCTCCTCATCTATTCTTATTCTAATTTTATTCTATTTTTATTAAATTTTTTCATTATAATCGAACTATTTTTTTCAAATTATTCTCTAATAGATAACTTAAAATATTTTATTAAATATATATTATATCATAATGTAATATTTTGTAAGTTTTCATAAATTTTTCAATTAAAATGTTTAGTTTGACAGTTTAGTTAGTTAAGCTATTTTGAACATTTTTTTTAATTAAATCTAATTTATAGAATACTTTAAATTAAATAAATTACATAAATAATTAAGGTAAATTAATTTAGCAATAGCTATTAATTTAATTATTATTTTGACATAAAATACAATGAATTATAATTTGGTGAAAATATGGGAAATGAAGCAAAATTGGCTTTAGAAGATGGAACTATTCTAAAAGGAAAAGCCTTCGGTTACGAAACCGTAACTGTAGGTGAACTTGCTTTCTCAACTGGTATGTCCGGTTATACCGAGGCACTCACTGACCCTTCCTTTAAAGGACAAATATTGATGTCCACCTACCCATTGGAAGGTAACTATGGAGTCAGTGAAGATTGGTATCAATCCGATAAGGTACAAGTTGAAGGTTTTGTAGTGAGAGAAGCTTGTAAAAAATTATCTAACTTCGGTACAAAAAAGACTTTGGATGATTTCTTGAAGGAATTTAAAGTACCTGGAATTGAAGACATAGATACAAGAGACTTAACTTTAAAGATACGTGAAAAAGGATCTCTAAAAGCAGCACTTGCTACTGAAGAGATTGATGATGATGAGTTAGTGGCTCGTGCTCAGGAACATAAAAGCATAATTGATTTGGATTTGGTTCCTTTAGTATCAACTCCAGAATTAAAGACCTTTGGAGACTTTGATAAGACTGTAGCTATTCTTGATTGTGGTGTTAAAAAGAACATTATCAACTGTTTCTTGGAAAATGATATTGGTGTTGCTTTATTCCCTTATGATACCGATTATCAAACCATTTTGGATTATGGTGTAAATGGGCTTATGGTTTCACCGGGTCCTGGAAACCCTGAAAGATTAACTGAAACCATTGCAAATGTAGAGAAATTACTTAATAGATTCCCTATATTTGGTATTTGTATGGGTCAACATGTAATTGCAAAGACATTCGGTGCAACTACCTATAAGATGAAATTTGGTCACAGAGGAGCAAATCAACCTGTGAAAGACTTGCAAACTGGAAAAGTGTTCATCACTTCCCAAAATCATGGATTCGCTATTAATCCGGATTCCTTAAAGGGCACTGATTTGGAATTGACCCAAATAAACTTGAACGATGGTACTCCTGAAGGATTCTTACATAAGGAATTGCCTTTAAGAACCATCCAATACCACCCGGAATCTGGTCCTGGACCAAATGATACAAGAGTATTGTTTGAAGAATTCAGCAATATGATTAAGGAGTATTAGGAATTAGGATTCATTGTATTATAATTAAAAATTATTGAAATTATTAAAATATGAAATTTATACTTTAATGTGGATTAAGAGAGGATAATATGCCTGTTGATGAGGATATTAAAAAAGTGCTTATAATTGGTTCTGGACCTATTCAGATCGGTCAAGCAGCTGAGTTTGACTACTCTGGTTCTCAAGCTTGTAAATCACTTAGAGAAGAGGGATTGGAAACAGTTCTTGTAAACAGTAATCCTGCTACCATTCAAACTGATATGGATATGGCAGATACTGTCTATACTGAGCCGTTGACTGCAGAACTTGTTGCTCAAATTATTGAAAAAGAGAATATTGATGCTATTTTGCCTACTATGGGAGGACAAACCGGTTTAAACATTGCAACTGAACTTGGAAAATTAGGTCTGTTGGAAGGAATAAAGGTTATCGGTTCTGATGTTCAAACCATTGCAGATGTGGAAGACAGAGATTTGTTCGCTAACTTTATGGACAGATTGGATGAACCTATCCCTAAATGTCATGCAGTGGAATCTGTTGAAGCTGCTTTAGAGGCTGTTGAAGAAATCGGTTTCCCTGTAATTGTCCGTCCAGCATTTACCTTAGGTGGAACTGGTGGTGGAATAGCTCACAATAAGGAAGAACTTATAGAAGTTACCACCCATGGTCTCGACATGAGTTACATCAACCAAGTATTGATTGACGAATCTGTTCTTGGTTGGAAAGAAATCGAGTTTGAGGTTATGAGGGATAAGAACGATACCTGTATCATTGTATGTAATATGGAAAATGTGGATCCAATGGGTATTCACACAGGTGACAGTATCGTAGTCGCTCCTATTCAAAACTTGAATGATGAAGTATGTCAAAGATTAAGGGACGCTTCCATTAAGATTATCAGAAACTTAGGAATCAATGGTGGATGTAACATCCAATTTGCATTGAACCCTGAAACCAATGAGTATAAGATCATTGAAGTAAACCCTCGTGTAAGTAGAAGTAGTGCACTTGCATCTAAGGCAACAGGTTATCCGATTGCAAAGATCTCTTCAAAAGTTGCTCTTGGATTGACTTTAGATGAAATCAGAAACGACATTACCAAAGAAACTCCTGCTTCCTTTGAGCCATCCATTGACTATATCGTAGTTAAAATCCCAAGATGGCCATTTGACAAGTTCAAAGGCATTGACAGAAAGATTGGAGTTCAAATGAAAGCTACTGGAGAGGTAATGGCTATTGGTAGAACCTATGAAGAGGCTATTCAAAAAGCTATTCGTTCCTTGGATATCGGATTGCACGGATTCGAATATTTGGAATACACTGAAGACAATTTGGCAAACCCAACTGATGAAAGACTATTCCACATGTACTCTGCAATTAAAGATGGCAGAAGTGTAGAAGAACTTGCAGAACTCTCTAAAATGGATGCATTCTTCCTATACAAAATAGAAAACATTGTAGAGTTTGAAAATCAGGTAACAAAAGAAGCACTTGAAGATGAAGAATTCTTGCTCAAAGCTAAAAAATTAGGATTCTCCAATTTCACTCTTGCAAAACTCGCAGGCATTAAGGAAGAAGATGTTAAAGCACTTCTTGACAAGTTTGACATTAAGCCATCCTATAAGATGGTAGATACTTGTGCAGCAGAGTTTGAAGCAAAAACTCCTTATTATTACAGCAGTTATGATAAAGGTAACGAACTCATCAAGACTGACAAGAAGAAAATATTGATTATCGGTGCAGGTCCAATCAGAATTGGACAAGGTATTGAGTTCGATTACTGTTGTGTACATTCCTCTCTTGCATTGAAAGATCAAGGAATCGAAACCATTCTTGTAAACAACAACCCTGAAACAGTAAGTACTGATTATGACATTTCAGATGAATTGTTCTTTGAACCATTGACCTATGAGGACATCATGGGAATAATTGAACAGGTTGAACCTGAAGGTGTAATCGTTCAATTCGGTGGTCAAACTTCAATTAACCTTTCTGTTCCTCTTGCAAAAGCAGGAGTCAAGATCTTAGGTACTCCATATGAAAGCATTGACAGAGTTGAAGACAGAGAAAGATTCACTGAAGTGTTAAATGATTTGAATATTCGCCAAGCTCCTTATGGATTGGCTAATTCATTTGATGAAGCTAAAGAAGCTGCAGAAAGAATCGGTTTCCCAGTTCTTGTTCGTCCATCCTATGTAATTGGTGGAAGAGCAATGGAAATTGTTTACTGCTTGGAAGAACTTGAGGAATATATGAAAGAAGCTGTAAAGGTTTCTCCTGAACACCCTATTCTTGTAGACAAGTTCCTTGAAGATGCAGTGGAACTTGATGTGGACCTTTTATGTGATGGTGAAGATGTATTCATTGCAGGTATTATGGAACACATTGAAGAAGCAGGTGTTCACTCCGGTGACTCCGCATGTGTAATACCTCCTCAAACAATTCCAGAACACTTACTTGAAGTGATTAGAGAAAATACAAGAAAATTGGCTTTAGAATTGGATGTTATTGGATTGATGAATATTCAATATGCAGTTAAATTGGATGAGGAAAAAGTTTACATCATCGAAGCTAACCCAAGGGCAAGTAGGACCGTTCCATTTGTAAGTAAAGCTATTGGAGTTCCTCTTGCAAAAGTTGCAACCTCATTGATGATGGGTGCAAAACTCAAAGACCTCAATTTAACTAAAGAAATTAAGATTAACCATGTAGCTGTAAAAGAGTCTGTTTTCCCATTCTTGAAATTAACAGAATCCGACAGTATATTAGGTCCTGAAATGAAATCCACCGGTGAAAGTATCGGTATAGATGAAAACTTCGGTCTTGCATTCTACAAGTCACAGCTTTCAGCTGGTATGGACTTGCCTAAAGAAGGAAACCTCTTGATTAGTGTAAGAGAACAAGACCAAAAGAAAATCCAGCCAATTGCGGAAAAGGCTCATGCATTAGGATTTAATATATTCGCTACAAAAGGTACAGCTAATGCAATATTTGATGTTCCTATTACAAGAATCAAGAAAGTGTCTCAAGGAACCCCAAATATTAAGGAAGCTATCTTAGAAGGAAAGATTGACATGATCATCAACACTCCTCATGGTGAACAGGCTTCCAAAGATGGTTATACCATTAGACGTTTGGCTGTTGAATTAGGTATTCCTTATGTAACTACTTTAGCAGGAGCAAGAGCTGCTTTAAATGCTATTGAAGCTGTTAAGGAAAATGAATTGAAAGTTAAATCTTTAAATGATCATATAGCAAATATTTAATGGAGATTCATTCTCTATTTTTTATTTTTATGTTTACTATAAAAAGGATTAAATTATAATTATTTGGTGGGATTATGCCTTTTAAGATTGATAGTGCAATAATGAAATTGGATGCTGAATCAGGCAAATATGATTTGGTTGATCCAGATGGAAAATTCAATAAAAAAGATGCTTTGATGGTAGTTAACAGTGATGACTTTATTACTATGCAATTAGTAATTAATGCAATTATCAGAAACGATTTCAAAGCATGGAGAGATGTTAAGTGGGAAGATGATGACAGTCTCAAAGCTATTCTTGTCAAATTAGGATACAACAGAGATGAAATCGTTGAAATGCTTAAAGAGTTTTAATTTTTAGGGTTTATTTTTATTTTATTACTAAAACTAACTAATTGAGGTGATGTTATTAAGAAGATAATTATCTGCATTATCTTTTTAATTTCCATCTTATCTTTAACATGTGTTAGTGCTAGCGATTTGAACTCTCAAAATTTAGAGACATTAGAGGAAGATTTGATTCAAGTTCAAGTTCTTGAAATTGACGATTCAATGCAAAGTTCTTCTGATGATGCCAATGAAGTTTTTATTGGTAATGATGAATCTGATTCCAACGAAGATATTTCTTCAGAGGATGAAATCTTGTCTACTGGTAAAAAAGCAAAATTGGGAGATTCAGGTGCTACACAGTTAGAATTGGACAACGATGCAGATAAGGAAAATATTAAAGTCGGTGATTTTGTTACTTGGGTTATCGAAGCTAAAAACAAAGGGCCTAATGTGGCTAAAAATGTTAAGGTTTCAGATCAATTGCCTGATGGTTTAAAATTTGTCACATACTCTGCAACTAAAGGTGATTTTGATAGCAGCACTGGTGTTTGGGACATTGGTGATTTGGAAGTGGGTGAAGAACAAGTTTTAAAAATAGTTACTAAAGCATTGACTACTGGTGAAAAGGTTAATAAAGCTAATTTAACAAGTGATACTGAAAGCACTACTCCTGATAGATGCTATGAGGAAGAAGAGATTGACGTATATAAGGACAGCCAATATAAAAAAGTTCAAGCTAAGAAAGTTTCTAGTCTCATGTATCCAACAGGAAATCCTATTGCAGTTCTTTTAGTGTCAGTTTTAGTATTATTAACTACAAGTTTTAAAAGAAGATATTAATTATTTATTTTTACTATTTTTTATTATTTTACTATTTTTTTACTATTTTTTATATTTTAACTATTTTTTACATTTTAAAATTATTTTTTTTTTAGTTTTTTATAATTTTTTAAAAAAAACTATTTTCATATTTATTAAATTTTTTTGTCTAAATGTATTTTAAAAAAGAGAATGATTTAAGAAAAAATAAAAAGGTTTAAAAAAAGAGAAAATAAGAAGATTTATATTTCGTCTAAATCTTCTTTGCTTAATAAAGTTGCTCCACCATCTTTCAATGCTTTCATACCTGCTTCATAATCTTCGATTTTGAAAACAACAATAGCTTCATCAACTTTAGTGCTTACAAATGCATAAAGGTATTCAACATTGATGCTTTCTTTTTCAAGAATTCCAAGAATTGTGTTGAGACCATTAGGTTCGTCTTTGACTCCTACGACAATCACATCTGTTTCTTTGACAGTGAACTTCTCATCTTTCAATGCTTCTATTGCAGCTTCATTGTCTGAAACGATCAATCTTAAAATTCCATATTTGGAACTGTCTGCAATGGAAAGCGCTCTAATGTTTACGCCTTTTTGGGACATTGCATTAACAGCTTTTTTTAGTTTTCCTTCTTTGTTTTCAATAAATACGGAAACTTGTTTTACGCTCATAGTATCATCTCATTATTATTATCTAATCAAAGTTTCTTTCGTCAATCACTCTAATGGCTTTTCCTTCACTTCTTGGTAATGATTCCGGTTCCACTAAGGTTACATCTACACTGATACCAATTTTGCTTTGGATTTTTTTAGCCACTCTTCTTTCAAATTCTTCTATCTTTTTCATTTCATCAGAGAATACCTCAGGTGAAGCTTCTACTTTCACTTCAATCTCATCAAGGGTGTGAGGTCTTGATACATGTATTTGATAGTTTGCTGTTAGGCCTTCAACCTGTAGAATTGCAGCCTCAATTTGTGATGGGTAAACCATAACTCCTTTGATTTTTAACATGTCATCGCTTCTACCGGTGATTCTATCCATTCTTACAGTAGTTCTTCCACAAGGACATTCATCTCTTCTAAGGGTGGTTATGTCTTTTGTTCTGAACCTTATTACAGGCATTCCTTCTCTAGTAAGGTTGGTTAAAACCAATTCTCCTTTCTGATCATCTCCTAAAACTTCTCCAGTATCAGAGTCAATGATTTCCGGATAGAAATGGTCTTCTTGAATATGCAAACCGGTTTGATATTTACATTCGGTAGCTACTCCCGGTCCCATCAATTCAGTTAATCCATAAATGTTGTGTGCAGTAATTCCTAATTTTTCTTGTAAGCTGTTTCTCATTTCTTCAGTCCACATTTCAGCTCCAAATATTCCTCCTTTTAAGCTGATGTCCTCTGCTTTGTATCCTTCTTTTTCAAGGGATTCTGCCAAATACATTGCATATGATGGAGTGCATGTAAGAATATCGCTTTGGAAGTCTTCCATGATTTTCAATTGTCTTGCAGTGTTTCCAGAAGACATTGGTATTACTGTTGCCCCCATATATTTTGCACCGTGGTCAATTCCAAATCCTCCAGTGAATAATCCGTACCCATATGAGTTTTGGATCTTTGAATTTTTGTCTCCGCCAGCCATTGATATTGCTCTTGCGGTACATTCTCCCCAAATTTCGATATCTTTTTTTGTATATCCTGATACTACAGGAGTTCCTGTAGTTCCGGAGGTACTGTGTATTTCTATGATTTCATCATCTGGAACAGCGAATAATCCAAATGGATAAGCTTGTCTTAAGTCATCTTTAGTTGTAAATGGTATTTTGCTGATATCATCAAGGGTCTTTAAATCATCTGGATGAAATCCTGCATCATCAAACTTCTTCTTGTAAAATGGTACATTTTCATAAACTCTCTTTACTTGTTTTTGGAGTAGGGCAAGTTGCATTTCTTCCCTTTCTTCCTTACCCATACATTCTGCTTCTTGATTCCAAATCATATAACTTCTCCATGATTTTTTTAATTTGCTTTTGAGTTATTATAGTTAAATTTCATAATTGATAACATTATATGATTTATTTTTAATCATTAATAAATATATTATTCTAAAAAATCTTTTTATTGTCTAAATTGTATATTTTTTGTTCATTTATGGATATTTTGTTTTCTATTTTTTAATTAATTCCTTTTTTTTAATCTATTAACCATATTAAGACTTAATTAAGTTTTTTATTAAATTATTTCAATTTAAAAAAAATTTATATATAATATAAATTAAAAATTAATGTGAAAATGATTAATGTTTAAATTTTAAGAATATGTTAAATATTATATTCTGAAAATGAAAAATTTTGCACGATTAATTTATAAATCTGATAAATTTAAACAAAATTTCTTTTTGGATTGTGTGATTTTGGAATAAAATATTTATTTTAAATCATTTTTTATATTAATTTTAGTTTAGAGGTCTTTAAATGGATTATTTTATACTAGGAATTGTTTTTATTATTTACTTCCTAATGGTAGGTTACGTAGGTTACCTAGCATGGAAAAGAACCAATTCCTCTGAAGACTTCATGGTTGCAGGTAGACAGACTCACCCTTACATCATGGCATTGAGTTATGGGGCTACCTTTATTTCTACAGCAGCTATTGTAGGTTTTGGAGGAGTTGCAGGTAAATATGGTATGGGGATACTATGGCTTGCATTCTTAAATATTCTCATTGGAATATTCATTGCATTTGTATTCTTCGGTAAAAGAACTCGTAAGATGGGTAAAAATCTTGGTTCACTTACATTCCCTGAGTTTTTAGGCCGTAGATTTGATAGTAAATTCCTACAATTTTTCAGTGGAGTTTTAATCTTCTGTGCTATGCCTATCTATGCGGCAGTGGTACTTATTGGTGCAGCAAGATTTATGGAATCTTCCTTAATGCTTGATTTTAATGTGGCTCTTTTAGTTCTAGCTATCGTAATCTGTGGTTACGTATTGTTCGGTGGATTAAGAGGGGTTATGTATACTGATGCATTGCAAGGAAGTATCATGTTTATTGGAATGTTGATTTTACTCGTATTCATTTACTGGGTCTTAGGTGGTGTAACCGAAGCGAACACCGCTTTAACCAATATGGCTCATTTATACCCTGCAGATGCTCTGGCTGAAGGGGGTACAGGTTGGACAAGCTTCCCTAAATTTGCAAGTCCATTCTGGTGGTCACTTGTAACAACCACCATTATGGGAGTGGGTATCGGTGCATTGGCTCAACCACAGCTTGCAGTAAGATTCATGACAGTCAAATCTGACAAAGAATTGCATAGATCCCTTTTAATTGGTGCTATATTCATCTTTGTAATGACTGGAAGCGCTTATGTTGTAGGATCCTTATGTAATGTATACTTCTATCAGAACTTTGGACAGATAGCTATTGATTTTGTTGGAGGAAACATGGACTCAATCATCCCAACATTCATTTCAACTGCACTTCCTGAATGGTTTGTATACATATTCTTGCTTTCCTTGCTTGCAGCGGCTATGTCCACATTATCCTCACAGTATCACACTCAAGGAACCGCATTGGGACACGATATTGCGGATGCATTTAAGAACAGAGGTCATTCTGAAGGATTCACTGATGAGGAACTTAAAACAAGTGCTACTACTAAAGAAACTAGAATTGGATTTATTTCCATAAGCCAATTAGGTATTTTGATTGCAGTGGTATTATCATTAATCATAGGTTTATCCTTGCCTGGAAGTATTGTTGCATTAGGTACTTCCTTGTTTATGGGTTTATGTGCAGCTGCATTCTTGCCGGTTTACTGTGCTGCCTTATTCTGGAAAAGGGCAACAAAACAAGGGGCTCTTGCAGGATTATTCGCAGGTACTTTTACAAGCTTGTTCTTGCTTGTATTCGTATTCAAGAAAACTGCAACCGGATTAGGTATTTGTAAATTCATTTTCGGTGTAGATATGTTAATCAATACTATGCCTTGGTATACCATTGACGTAATGATATTTGCAATCCCAGTTTCTGCAATAGTTTTAGTAGTTGTAAGCTTATTAACACAACCGATGGATGAGAAAATTCTTAACAGGTCTTTCAAAGGACTTGACGATGGTGCTAAATAGGTGATATCATGATGGTTTTAGGAATAGAAGATCCATGGATTTGGAGTGTATACATTCTAATGATTTTAATGACTCTTATTTGTGTTATTTATGGTGCAATCAATTGGAATAAAGGAGATTAAATCTCTTTTATTTTCATTATTTTTTATTCTTTTTTTTCTATTTTTATTATTTTTTTTATTCTATTTTTATTCTATTTATCTTTTTTAATTGTTTATCTTTTTTATCTATTTTATCCAGTCTTTTTTTTATTTATTCTGATTTTTTAATCATTTCTTTTTCTCTTTAAAATTCTTATTCTAAAATTTTTCAAAATATTTATTAATTGATTTAAATAAAAAGAATATTAATTAATTATAAAATCTTATTAAAAAATAATCGGTTATTAAATATAATCGGATTGATAAAATAATTTAGTATAATTTTCAAGCTTATTTCGGAGATGTTTTTTATGAGAATAGTCAAAGAGTTAGTCGGTAAAGAAGTGTTAGGCAATGACGTAATGATTATGGGTAAGGTTGTGGATGTTGATTTTGATTTCGATGAAGAAAAGGTTGAATCCATAATCGTCAGCAAAGGAGGAATCCAAGAAACTTTAAACATCAGCAAAAGTGAATTGGTAATTCCTTTGGATATGGTTCATAAAATTGGTGATAAAATAATCTTAAAAGATGTCTTTGATGAAGATTTCTCCCAATTGGAAGAGGAAATTGAGGATTTAAAAAGTCAATTATAATTTTTTTAATAATTAGTGTATCGATTATGGGATGAGTTTATGGTTTCAAAAGAATATCTGATAGAAATATTGAAAGAAAATAAGGTATTTGAAGAGGGTGAATTCACTCTTGCTTCAGGTAAAAAAAGCAATTATTATGTTAATATGAAAAGGGCTATTACAGAACCTGAAATTTTATCCACAATAGCTCAATTGATCAATGAAAAAATTGATGATGACATTGACAAGATTGCAGGTCCTGCTTTAGGTGCAGTTCCTATTGCAACTGCAGTTTCACTTGAATCAAAAAAGCCTCTCCTTATGATTAGAAAAGAGAAAAAAGGTTACGGAACTTCAAAATTGATTGAAGGAACTTTGATTGAAGGAGATAATGTAATTCTTGTTGAAGATGTTACAACAACTGGCGGTTCACTATTAAAAGCAATTAATGCAATAGTTGATAATGGTGGAGTAGTTAAAAAAGCATTTGTTGTTGTGGACAGAGAAGAAGGTGCAATGGAGACCTTTGCAAATGAAGGAATCACACTTGAACCTTTAATTTCCGTAAGCGAATTTTTTGAATAATTGATTTTAGAAAATATTTGATTTGGGAAAACTATGAAAAGAATTAATAATTATTTTATTTTGGCAATTTTCATTATTTTGATGATTTCCATTGGTTCTGTTTGCGCAGTATCTGGAGATGTTTCATTTTCTAATTCGAATAGTTTGGATGATGATTCTGATGATGATTTTGAGTTAGATGAGGACGATGCTGAGGATGATTCTGATTCCGATGAGGATTATGAAGATGATGAGGATGATTCTGATTCTGATGATGATTTTGAGGATGATGAGGATGATTCTGATTTAGATGATGGTTCTGATTCTGATGATGATTTTGAGGATGATGAGGATGATTCTGATTTAGATGATGATTCTGATGATGATTATGAAGACGATGAAGACTTTGAAGATGATGAGGATTATGGAGATGGTGAAGGATTTGATGGATCATTTGAAGAGAGAATTACCTTTTTTGCTTTAGGCGCTGCTTTAGGAGATAAAAGTATGAATTCCAATGATTTATCAGGTGCTAATGATAATTCTCAGAATAATTCTCAAGAAGATTCTCTAAAAAATGAGGATTTAAGTCATCAAGCTGGAAATCCAATTGCAATTTTATTGCTATCTTTATTATTTTTAATTGTAGTTCCTTTAAGAAATAGATAAACTATTTCTTGGAATTTTCTTTTTTTATATTAATTAATTTTTTATATTTTGCTATTTTTTCTAGTTTATTTTATTCTATTTTATTTTATTTTTAATTTTAGCATATTATTTTGTTGCATGCTTTTTTAAATGGCCTAATTCATCAATTATGATTCCTAAACCGGTTTTTACAGCATTAGGAGATCCAGGCATTGCAAATATCATGGTTTTTCTGTAGATTCCTGCAGTAGCTCTTGATAAAAGAGATCCTGCACCTAATTCCTCATATGAAATTGCTCTGAATATTTCTCCAAATCCTTTGATTTCCTTTTCGAAAAGAGGTTCTATTGTTTCAATGGTAATGTCTCTGGATTCAAGACCGGTTCCGCCAGTTGTGATGATGACTTCCACTCCTGAATCGATCATCTCTTCAATGTTGTTTCTTAAAGTATCTATTTCATCAGGAATAATTGCATAAGCATCCACATCGTATTTTTTAGCTAATTCCTCTTTCAAGTATTTTCCTGACAAGTCTTTTTCTTCCCCTTCCTTATCATTTGAAAATCTGTCACTAAGTGTTATAACTCCGCATGATACTTTTATTGGTGCTTTCTTTTTATGTAATTCCATTGTTTCACTTTTCATAAAATAACCTCATTTTCATTCTTTTAATTTTTTTTTATTTTGCTTTGTTGTTTTAATATTAAACATACCTTTTATAAATATTTAATTTAAAAAGTATTACTCAGAATAATATCATTAAGTTTATTTATATAAAATATAAATATATTTATCATGAATGATTTATATTATGTCTTAGATGCTTCAGCATTTATAAATGGTTTTGAACCTAAAGGTCAATTCAATTTCACTGTTCCTGAAATAACTGATGAAGTTAAAGACTTGAAATCTAAGATATTATTGAATCAAGCAATTGAAGAAGGAAAAATTATAATTAAAGAGCCAAATCAAGAATTTGTTGATGAATTGGATGAGATAATTTCCAAATCTGGGGATGATTTGCGCTTGTCTTATGCAGATAAGAAATTATTGGCTCTGGCTTTAGACTTATTAAATGATAAAAATACTAGTATTAAAGTTTTAACCGACGATTATTCAATGCAAAATGTTTTGAAGATACTGGATATTCCTTATGACAGTATAATAACTGAAGGCATTAAAGGGGTTTATAATTGGGTTAAGACTTGTGAAGGATGTAAAAAGGAATTTGATGCAGATTATCCTTTTGATGATTGTGAAATATGCGGATCTAAAGTATTCAAGAGAAGAATAAAAACATATTAAAATAGGATTATAATCGGGGAATGAATTTTTTAACCTATTTTTACTGTTATGATTATTAAACTAATGATGGTGGGGACATATGGAAATCGGTGTGGTTGTACATGGCCCTGGAATCGTTGATTCTGGATGGGCCAAGAAAATCATTGATATGTTATCTGGTTTTGGAAATGTTCGTTGTCGCTTAGGGGGAACAATGGGCAGAACTGCAGTAATTGATGCAGGTTTGGAGGATGTTATAGACATCTCATTAAAATTATTGCCTAGTCAATCATTGGAGCTATTCAATAGGGACCATGCAGATGTCATTTTCCTATTGAATTATGGTAAATCTGCCGAAACTGGAAGAGTTTTTGGCTATAAAGTGTTTATGCATTATTTCAAACAGATTTCCAATGAAGATTACTTGGCTACAAATCATAAATCATTATATGAATCAAGCATTCCTGTAATTCAAATAGAAAGGCCTGGTGAACCTGACGGTTCAATTATCAGTTGGAATTATACATTAAACCAACAATTGGCTAAAAGCAAAAAAAGCAAAAGGGCCAAGTTAGGTTTAGGCAAAAAGAATATGGTTGAATCTCTCACATTTAATTTTGAAGAATTGTTTGATGGCTTAAAGGCAGCTTTGGATTTAACTGAAATCGCGCCGGAAGATGTTGTTTCTCAATACTTGTCAAATAGTCAGGAAAAAGAGGATGAACATTCCATTGAAAAGCTATTGGAGTCTTATGAGGGTTATGAAACCAGCCATTATACTTATCGTAAAATCCATGGAGTCAGCGAAGGAGAGAATATTTTTATAAACGGAATTGTTGTAGGTCGTTCCGAAGCAGATTCCATTGTTCTCATTGCCCGTGATGGCATCTTAGTGGATATTCTTAATGCTACTGTGAAGTATCATGGTGTGGAGAAATTAGGCCCTGTTGATTTGGAAAGAGTGATTGTCAAAACAGGACTTTTAAGAAAATCAGATAATGTCAATCCACGTGTTCTATCTAAAAATGATATTTCCATAAGCGATACTGAAAGAGTAATGTATTCTGAAGAGATTTCTGAAGACGACTACTCATTTAAGGTGGCTTATGTTGATCATGCAGCTTATGACATATTTAAATTCAAGGACTTTGATTTGGTTGTAACAGTAGGTGATGACACATCATTGGTTGCTTCTGATATCTTGCACCGTTTCAATATTCCGATTATAGGAATTACAGATGGTGACTTGGATAAGGTTGTTGAAAGCGGTTTCATAAATGAAAGATCAACAATTCTGGAAGTTGCTTCAGGTTTCGATGATATTGTCGGACAATATATTCATGAAGAGCTCTTCTTTTCCAAAGATGCTTTGGAGATTCCATTCGATGAAGAGGCTGAGTCTGTAGAGGAATTCAAGACAGTCATGTTTAAGGTATTCAAATCTCGTGTATTGGAAAAAGCGACAGAAGTCGTTCCAAGTTTTGTTGAGAAGGATTATAATTATAATGTAATCAATTCATATCATGCAGTCGTTGATGAAAATCCTCAATTGGATGATAACTTAGATGACTTTATAGATGGATTTGAATCTGAAAATTATGATGATGAAGAAATTTACTTCGATGATGAGTATGAAGATGAATATCTTGAAGATGACGTTGGAGACATTTCCGATGCAGAACTTGAAGAGATAATTGTTGAACATGGTTCTGAGGAATATGGTGACGAATATCTTGAAGATGAAATCTATTATGATGAAGTTCCTGTTGAAGAATCTGAATTTGAGTCTCCAGTAGAAGAGATTTATGTGGAGCATGAAGTTGCAGAGGCGCCTATAGAAGAGATTTATGTGGAGCATGACCTTGTTGAGTCTCCTGTTGAGGAGGTTTATGTGGAGCATGAAGTTGCAGAGTCTCCTATTGGGGAGATTTATGTAGAAGAAGATGTGGAAGAAATCATTTATGAGGATGCTCCAATTGAAGAGGTTTATCTTGATGAGGAAGTAAGCGATTTATCATCTGAAGAGTCAATTGAAGAGGAAACTCAAGAGGAATTGGAAGAAGATGATGGATGGGCAGAATATATAGAAGAGGAATTTGGAGATTCTGAAGATGATTCAGATGATTCAAAAGAATAAAATTAATTTTCTAGATATTTCCTTAATAAGAATTAATCTTATTATTTTTTATTAATTTTAAATTTTATTATTTATTTAAATTTTATTATTTTATTTAACTTATTATTTTATTTGTAAGGTGTAATGATGGATTTTAATGAACTTGTTAAATCACTCCAAGAATTTGTAGGAGTCAGTCGTAAGAATTCTATTGAAAAGGTTACAAAAACTTTGGAAGAAGTCTATAATATTTCTGGCGAAGTCCTCCTTGATTTTGGAGATGATGCTTCAGCTATTGACATTGGAAATAATCAGGTTATATTGTTAGCTGCTGATGGGATTTGGGGTCAATTGATGAGTGTAAATCCTTATTGGGCAGGTTATTGTTCTGTGCTTGTAAATGTTAATGACATAGCTGCAATGGGTGGAAAACCGATAGCTATGGTAAATACAATGTCTATCAATGATGATGAAATCTATGAAGATCTTCTTCAGGGTATTGTTGATGGATGCAAGAAATTCAATGTTCCTATGGTTGGAGGACATCTGCACCCGGATTCTGAATTCAATTCATTGGATGTTGCAATTGCAGGGATTGCAAAGAAAGATTCATTGATTACCTCTGCAGGTGCAAGTGTTGGAGATAAGGTGATTGTAGCCATTGATACAGATGGAAGGCAACACCCTCAATTTGCTCTAAACTGGGATACCACATATGAAAAGGATAAAAAATTGGTTCAAGATCAGATAATTGCAATGCAGGAAATTGCAGAGGCTCATCTTCCTACAGCTGGAAAGGATATCAGCAATCCTGGAACACTCGGTACTTTGGAAATGTTGCTTGAGGCATCAGGTGTTGGAGCTTGCGTTTCTCTTGAGAAGATTCCAAGAAATCCAAATGTCGAATGGGAAGATTGGCTCAGGGCTTATCCTGGAGCTGCTTTCGTTTTAACTGCAAAAGAAGAGAATTGCCAAGAAATCATCGATACATTAAGCCCATATTCATTTGAAGTTGCTGTAGTGGGAGATGTAATTGAAGAAAAAGTGCTTTATTTAGAATATGGTGATGAAAAGGCAGTTTTATTTAGCCAAGAGAAAAATCCTGTTTTGAAGATGAATGAATAATTTTTTTATCATTCATAACTTTTATTAAATCTTTTATTAAATTTTTTATTAAATATTTTTTAAAATCTTTTTTTAATCTATTTTTTAAATTTTTAATTTTTCAATTTTTTTACTATTTCAATTTAAAATTCTTTATTTAAATTTTAAACAGTTATTTGTTCTTTATTTTCTTTTTATTCGATTCATAGTTCTCTAATTTATCAATTTTTGAACTGTTCTAATCATATAAAACTAATTTTTACTATAATTTCTATTTTTATTAAAAAATTTTAGTATATTGTTTTATAATTTTTATCAAATTTTATTCATTTTCTAATTTATTAAAATTTAAACATTATTTATTATTTTATAGTTTTAAAAGCCATAACTTGCTTTATTGGTATGATTTTTAAAATTTTTTTGAATAAATGACACTATTTTATATAATATGATTTTCTTAAATAATTATGTAGATTAGATTTTCTATCTATCTAATTTATAATATATTATAAATTAAAATATTTCGGTGTTAAATATGAATAAAAAAATAGGAATTATTATAGGAATCGCATTATTAGCATTCTTAGTCATTGGTGCATCCAGTGCAGGATTCTTTGATTTCTTAGGCGGAGATCAAGCTGTTGATAATGATGAAAACACTTTAGTTGTTGGATTCGATGCAGAATTCCCTCCATACGGTTACAAAGATGACAGTGGGGAATATGTAGGATTTGACTTAGACTTAGCACAAGAAGTTTGTGACAGAAACAATTGGACTTTAGTAAAACAGCCAATAGACTGGGATGCTAAAGACGCAGAATTAGAATCCGGTTCTATCGACTGTATTTGGAACGGATTTACCATCAACGGTAGAGAAGACGACTATACCTGGTCTGACCCTTACATCAACAACAAACAAATATTCGTTGTAAAAGCTGACTCTGGTATTAAGACTTTCGCTGACTTAGAAGGTAAAATCGTAGAAACCCAAAAAGATTCTTCCGCTTTAGCTGCTCTTGAAGGAGATCAAAAAGCTTTAGCTGACACCTTTGAAACCTTAACTCAAGTTGCTGACTATAACACTGGATTCATGGACTTAGAATCTGGTGCATGTGATGCAGTAGCTATGGATATTGGTGTAGCTCAACACGATATCAGCTCTAAAGACAATCCTGCCGATTACTACATCATCCCTCAAGAAATTTCTTCTGAACAATATGGTGTAGGATTCAAAAAAGGAAATGAAGAATTAAGAGACCAAGTTCAAGACACTTTAAATGAAATGTTTGAAGACGGTACTGTTCTCAAAATTGCACAAAAATATGCGGATGACGGTATTCCTGGTTCTCTTATTATGAACCAATAAATAATTTTTAGTTTATGCATAATTTATTATGTATAAACTTTTTTATTCTTAATCTAATTTTTTCGAAATCGATTTTTTAAGTTTAAATAAATTATTGAATTTAAATGATTGTTTAATGATTTATTTAAATTTATTTAATTAAATTTCAACATTGGCGTTAATTTTGGAGAATTTAAATGTTATTAAGTAAAATTTTAGAAGAATTACTGTGGGGTATGGGTACTTCCATTGAAATATTCTTGCTTACATTATTATTCTCTATTCCTCTTGGTTTGGCTGTAGCCGCAGGAAGAATGAGTAGTTTTAAACCATTGCAAATGTTAATGAAAGCATATATTTCAATCATGAGAGGTACTCCATTGATGCTGCAATTGATTGTTGTATTCTTTTCACCATATTACATATTCGGGTTCACCCTTTCAAGTGGATTCAGGATGGTTGCAGTTATTATTGCATTTACAATCAACTATGCTGCATACTTTGCAGAGATTTTCCGTGGAGGAATCGAATCCATTCCGAATGGACAGTATGAAGCTGCACAAGTTTTAGGTTATAATAAGATAGAAACCTTTTTCATAATCATTTTGCCTCAAGTGGTGAAAATAGTGCTTCCTTCCATTACCAATGAGGTCATTACACTTGTTAAGGATACTTCCCTTTCATTTGTACTTGCAATTCCAGAGATGTTCACTGTTGCAAAGCAGATTGCAGCTGCTGAAGCATCTATTTCCGCATTATTGATTGCAGGTGTGTTCTATTATGTATTCAATGCACTTGTGGCAATTGTAATGGAACGCTTCGAGAAAAGATTAGATTATTACGATACATAGGAGAGATATCATGAGTTTATTGGAAGTTAAAAATCTTAAAAAAAGTTTTGGCGATAATGTAGTTTTAAAGGATATCTCTTTTAATGTTGAAAAGGGAGAAGTATTATCCATCATTGGGCCTTCAGGATCAGGTAAATCTACCTTGTTAAGGTGCATTACAGATTTGGAAACTGAAGACAGTGGAGAAATAGATTTTGATGGAACTTTTGGTTTGGTGTTCCAGAACTTCAATCTATTCCCTCACCATTCTGTGATGAAGAATATTACTAATGCTCCTATAAGGGTTCAGAAAAGAGACAAGGAAGAGGTCTACGCTCATGCAAGAGACTTGCTGAAGAAGATGGGATTGTCAGATAAGGAAGATGCATATCCTTCTGAGCTCTCTGGTGGACAGCAGCAAAGGGTATCTATTGCAAGAGCACTTTGTATGGATCCAGATATTCTGTTCTTTGATGAACCTACATCTGCACTTGACCCTGAACTTACTGGTGAAATCTTGCAGGTTATCAAGGATTTGGCTGCAGAGCATATGACAATGGTAATTGTTACACACGAGATGAACTTTGCTCGTAATGTGTCTGATACCATTATCTTCATGGATGGTGGAGTTATTGTAGAGGAAGGTTCTCCTGAAGAGGTATTCTCATCAGACAATCAAAGAATGAAGGAATTCTTAGGTAAATTCTATGAATAAGTAGGATTTACTATTTTTTTCTATTTTTCTTTTTTTATTCATTTTACTCATTTTATTCATTTTATTTTATTAATTTTATTCATTTTATTTTATTCTAAATTTGTATTATTTATTGCTCTTTTTTTATTATTATAAATTTATTTAAAAACTGTTTTATATCATTAAAAATATACATATATTTAATTTATAATATAGGGGATTTTTTTAAATTTAATTTGCCCTATCTTATAATTGCAATTGATGATTATTATTTTATTAGATAAAAGAGGCAAGCCTATGCTAATTAAGATTAATGGAGAAGATGTGGATATTCCTGAAGGTTCTACCATCAAGGATGCAATTGAAATTTCAAATGCTCCTTACAAGAAAGGCAGTATCGTTTGTCTTATCAAAGGAGAAAGTGAAATACAAAGTAACATTCTCAAATATAAGATCAAAACACCTAAGGGAAGTATTCTCATTGAATTGGAAGTTTCTGAAAAATCAAAACCTTTAACTGATTTCTTCAAGGAAAACTATTCTCAGTTTATCTCTAATAATGTTCGTTGGGAGACATCTAATGAAGTGGCTATTGGTCCTGTAAGCTCTAATTTTGAACCATCACATGACGAATTTGCATATTTCGACAATGAGGTTCTAATCAGCTTATCTGGTTTTTCAAATGATGCCACTCACGTAATTTTTGTCAAGGATGACCACAGGAATGTTTATGGTGTTCCAAAATACAGTGATCGTGGAGTCTTTGCAAGGGTTATAGGTGGAAGAAAAACATTGTTCTCATTAACTGATGATGATGAAATCCTAGCCATTGAACCTGTAATTGAGCGCAGTACAGTTAGAGAGAGCACTGGCGGTTCAAACTTGGATGAAGTTTTGGAGGAAGGAAATCAATTGTTCACTTATGTTCTTTTTGAACCTAACTTCAATTCTCCTAAATCAGTTGAACACTTATTCTCACTTATTAGAAATGATAAGATTGAAGTCAGTTTTGAATCCAACTCATTTGTAGGATTCTATGAATTGACTGGTTTAACTAAGGAGAAGGAAGAAATCACTGAACGTAAAAGAGGAACAGTTACATTGAGAAATGATGGATTCGGTAAAGGTAGAGTTTATATTTATAGAGAAGACAGAGTAAGAGCTGAAACCCACACAAATTTGGCTACAGTCAAACAAGGTATGGAATTGTTTGATATAGCCAAAGAGGGAGATTTCATCACCGTTAGAAGCAGTCCTGACAGAATCATGCTTATGATGATGACTCAAAAAGAGGCTGAAGAGAAACTTCAAGCCTTAGGCATCAATCACATCAGAACTGGAAATGAAGATGATGATGCAATTGTCGTAACCCAAGAACCTGAAAGCACTGTTGGCATCATTGATGCTGGAGAAGTAACCACATTTGGTCTTGCAAGCGATGAGCTATTGAAAGTCAAATTGACTGATAAGGCTCCAAGAACCAGATGGTATCTTGAGAAAATCACTGGTCTTGCAGAAAAGCCTGTTGGAACATTGAAGGTCTACTTTGCAGTTCCTGACATGAACATGTTCATGTTCAATGGTGATAGCGAGGAATCCAAGGGACTCATTCCTGAAAACAATCCAACAGATGTCATGAAAGCAGGAGAGATAGGTGTAACAAACATGTCCAAGAAGAATGTGGGACTTGTCGGTATAAGAACCATTGACACCACTGATTTCGGACCTACCGGTGAACCGTTCTCTGCTACAAATCTTGTTGGTGAAGTTGTTGGAAACATTGAAGGCTTGAACAAGCTTAAAGACGGAAGCACTCTTTATATTCATGAAGTTTACGAGGATGATGATTAGGAGGAATTATTATGCCTGCAAATTTATGTATAACTCCAGATTTAGGTAAAGAGGATATGGATCCTGAAGTTTCAACAAGGATGATTATCTTAAGTTCCAAGGCAAATGTGAGTGAAAGTGAAGTTGTAAACTTCTTGCACATGTTAAATTTGCCTATTACAATCAAATGGACTTGTTATGGGGCTATGATTAGTGGAAAAGATGAATATGTTAGAGAAGCTATTCGTGAACTCCGTAAATTAGATCCTTATGGAATTTTTACAAAGGAAAGAGGTTTTGCTCCAGGTGACCCAAGAAGATGCAGAGGTCACAGATATGGGCCAAGGGAAGGTTTCCACCAAATGGAAAAGGAATTCAGAATTCTTGATTATGTTGGTGAAGCTTTAAAGAACCCTAAGGAAGTTGTAATTGAGAAAAAGGAACCTGTTTCTGTTGATTACTTCAAAGAGATTTTAGAAGAAGAAGAAAATAAAAGAGAGGATGATAAACAATAAGAAAACTTTTTAAATGGGATTGATATAATTTTGTAAAAGTTTTCTTGAGATTATTTAAGAGGATGGTATTATGGTAAAAGTAGCTATTTATCCCCCAAATTCATTGGTTTTAGCTGACTTGATTGAGAGGAAAGGTCACACTCCTTTAGCTCTTCAAAAACAAATAAGACAAAAGATTAAAGACCCGGAGATTGATTCTCCTCCAATGAACATTACAGAAGAAGATCCGATTAACGGATTGAAGTATGCAGCTATTGAAGTGCCTTCAGGAGTCAGAGGAAGAATGTCCATTATTGGACCACTTATAGATGCTGCAGAAGCAGCAATCATTGTTGATGGCGCTCCATTTGGTTTTGGTTGTGTAGGATGTGCAAGAACAAACGAATTATCTATTTTCTGTTTACGTAAAAAAGACATCCCTGTCTTGGAAGTTACATACCCTGATGATGAAGATGGAACAAGACTTATGGTAAATCAAATCATGGAATTCCTAGATTCCTTGCCGGGTGGCGGAGGAGACTTGGAAGGAGACAGTGATGTTTTAGGTGAACCAATTGCAAATAAAGGAGGAAAATAATATGGTACAAATTGCATTGGTTTCCTGCGGTACTGAATATAGTGGTATCCAAAAGGAAATCGAAAAGGCAGCTTTAAAATTTGGAGCTGAAATTATTCTTCCTGAAATTGATTTGGATTATATTAATGAAGCTTATGAGAAATTCGGTTTCTCTGCTCAAAGTTCAAGCTTAAAGCTTATGATTGCAAGAGCAATGTCTATTGTAGAAGGAAAATGCAAACCTGATGCAGTATTTATTGCAACTTGTTTCAGATGTGCAGAAGGAGCACTTGTTAGAAATGAAGTAAGACGTTTCATTCAAAACAATACCCGTATTCCTGTGGTAACATATTCCTTCACTGAAAGGACAAAAGCAGATGAATTATTCATCCGTATGGAAGCATTGGCGACCACTGTTACTCGTAGAAGCATTCTTGCTCGTGAAAAGCAAGAAGGACTTACTCTTGGACTTGACTCAGGTTCAACAACTACAAAAGCGGTCCTTATGGAAAACAACAAGGTTATTGGAACTGGTTGGACTTCCACCAAAGACATCATTGCATCTGCTCAAACTGCAGCTGCAGAGGCATTTGAAGGCACAGGCTACAAATGGGAAGATGTTGAGGGTATAGGAACTACCGGTTACGGTAGGTTCACTATGGGTCAGGAATTTGGAGCAGAACTTATTCAAGAGGAATTGTCTGTTAACGCAAAAGGTGCAGTATACTTGGCAGATTGTCAAAAAGGTGAAGCTACAGTACTCGATATCGGTGGTATGGACAACAAGGTAATTACCGTAAACAATGGTATTCCTGACAACTTCACCATGGGAGGTATCTGTGCAGGTGCATCCGGAAGATTCTTGGACATGACTTCAAGAAGGTTAGATGTAGACATTACAGAACTTGGACCTCTTGCTGTGCAAGGTGACTGGAGAAAGGCTATGCTTAACTCCTACTGTATTGTATTCGGTATTCAGGACTTGGTTACCACTCTTGCAGCTGGAGGATCTAAGGCAGATGTAGCAGCTGCTGCATGTCACTCCGTATCTGAACAGGTATATGAACAGCAATTACAGGAAATTGACATCCGTGAACCTTTAATCCAAGTAGGTGGAACCAGTTTGATTTCCGGACTTGTTGAAGCTGTAAGTGAAACTTTAGGTGGAATTGAAGTTATCGTGCCAGAATACTCACAACACATTGGTGCTGTAGGTGCAGCATTGCTTGTATCTGGTATGGGAAATAGACATGAATAAATAATTTTGGATTGGATTTAAATATTTCAAATATTTTTATCTATTTTCATTTTATTTGTTATTTTAAGTAGAGTGATTTTATGTATATTGAATCAAATGACCCTGAAGGAGCAAAAGTCTACGACATGATCATTAGGCAAATCTTGCAGGATTTGGTCTTGCCACCTTCCATTGATGATATGAGAGCTTATGTCAATCCGGATGAAGTCTGCTTCATCATAGCGATAAAGATGAGAAAGACTTCCAAACACATTACCTTAAAGGAAGTTGCTAAAGTAAATTATGAAGCGGATGATGATACAACCGTTGTTTTGATAGATGATGAAAACTATCTTCCGAATATCCTAAGAACCCTCTGGAATACCAACGGCAGGGAAAATGTCCATCAGCCAAGCAGATATGTGATTCATATGAAAGGACAGCATAATGTTTCTGATTTGGTTGTAGATGACCCTCATGAAAACCTTAAAAGAAGAATCTATGATGCAATATTCAGAATAGTTCCTGAAGGATTCAAGATAATGAAGGATATTTCCCGTGACGATATCGTTTCTGTTATAGCTACTGATGAACTCATTAAGGATGAATGGGTTGAAAAGGCTGAAGGATATATTGTAGAATTGAACACCCCTAAAACTTGGGATTAATTTCAAATTATAGAAAGGATTTAATCTTTTTTAAAGATTTAAAAGAGGATGTGTGTTTTTAAGTCTTTTAAAAGATTCAATCTTATTATTTATTATTTTTTAATTATTTTTAAGGTTGTTTTAATTTTTTGTCCAATTTTTCATAGATTTTTTCAAACGGTTCGTAATTTCCAATAGTTTGTTCGTATGTATTAGAAACAAATAGGAAGCTTTAAATACTATACTGTTAATAACAATAGTTATAAGTTTAAGCGTAAATGGATATTTAACGAATAAATTTTGTAAATTGTAGTGGGATAAATTAAAATTGGAGAAAAAATTAAGTTAATTAAATGAATCAATTAATTAAAATGATTAGATTAATTAAAATGATTAGATTAATTAAAATAATTATATTAATTTAAATATTGTGTTGAGGTAATACTATGACTAAAAAAGATTTAACTTGTGGAGGAAGTCATAAAGGTGCAAAATTTGCACATATTACAAAAGTGCATCCATGCTATAATGAAAAATTGCATGATAAGGTTGGAAGAGTTCACGTACCTATTGCTCCTAAATGTAATATTGGATGTAACTTCTGTATAAGATCAATTAATACTGAAGAGGACAGGCCAGGAGTTGCAGGTTCCATTATGGATGCAGATGCTGCAGTGGAACATGTATTGAATGTAACTAAAGACAGTGCAATCACTGTTGTTGGTGTTGCAGGTCCTGGTGATTCATTAGCTAATGAGGCTACCTTTGAATTCTTTGAAAAGATCAATGAGGTAAAGCCGGATTTAATCAAATGTATGAGTACCAATGGTCTTTTGCTTCCAAAATATGCAGAAAGAATTGCAGAGCTTGGTGTAAATACCGTAACTGTTACAGTCAATGCAGTGGATCCTGAAATCCTAAAGGAAATCAATGGCTTCATTGTATATGAAGGCAAAGCATACAAAGGACTTGAAGCAGCTGAAATTCTCTCCAGAAACCAATTGGAAGGAATCAAAAAGATCACCGATCTTGGTGTAGTCGTTAAGGTCAACATTGTTCTTATTCCTGGATTGAATGATGAGCATATTGTAGAAATCGCTAAAACCGTTAAGGAATGCGGTGCAGACTTAGTGAATGTTCTTCCACTCATTCCATTAAACAAAATGGCTGATTATCCAAGACCTGGTTGTGGAGAGATTGAAAAGGCACGTAGTGATGTGGAAGAGTATCTTCCAGTATTCAGAGCATGCACTCAATGCAGAGCGGATGCTTATGGAATTCCTGGAAAGAAACACGAAGACCATCACTTAGGAAATGCTCCTCAGTCTCACTTCTAAGCGATAAATGATTGTTTTTAAATTTTTATTTTAAATAGGATTTTTCCTATCTACTTTTTTTACTTATTTTTTTTACTTATTTTTGCTTTTTTTAGTTTTTTTAACTATTTTTTTATAATAATCTATTTATTTAAAAAAGACCAATATTTTATTGTATTTTAACAATTTTTATTTCATTAATTAATTATTTTTATTATTAATTATTTTTCATGTGATTATTATGAGAACTTTAGAATGGGAAGACAATAAATTAAAGCTTATAGATCAAACCAAATTGCCTGATGAATTGACTTATGTCTATTGCAGCACTTATCAGGAAGTAATAGATGCAATCAAGACCATGGTTGTTCGTGGAGCTCCTGCTATAGGTGTTTCAGCTGCCTTCGGTATGGCTCTTGCTCAGATTGCAGGTGAAGATATGGAAAAGGTCGCCGTAGAGATGAAAAATGCAAGACCTACTGCAGTCAATCTTATGTGGGCGGTAGACAGAGTCATGAAAGCGGATAATATGCTTGATGAAGCAATGGCAATGGCTGGCGAAGATATCAATACAAACTTAGCTATTGGCGAATATGGTGCTGAACTTATTGATGATGGAGATACAGTCTTAACCCACTGCAATGCAGGTGCACTTGCATGTGTAGACTATGGTACTGCATTAGGTGTTTTCCGTTCTGCATTCAATCAAGGAAAGGACATTCAAGTCATCTGTGATGAAACCCGTCCAAGAGGACAAGGTGCAAGCTTAAGCGTTTGGGAAATGCAACAGGAAGGAATTCCTGTAAAGCTTATTCCTGATGTTGCAAGCGGTTACCTTATGTCAATAGGAAAAATTGATAAGGTTGTTATCGGTGCAGATAGAGTGGCTCACGATGGTATTGCAAACAAGATAGGTTCATTTATGGTGGCTCTTGCAGCTAAAAGATTTGACATTCCATTCTATATTGCAGCGCCATTCAGTACCTTTGATAAGGAGATTTCCATATTTGATACAGTTATTGAAGAGCGTGATCCTAACGAAGTGATCTATTATGGTGGTGCAAGAATCTGTCCTGAAGGAACTGAAGTAATCAATCCTGCTTTTGATATAGTTCCTAAAGACTTGATTACAGGAATCATTACAGAAAAAGGAGTAATAGATTTAAACAATTTAGAAAAGGACTTTAAGGATCTTTTCTAAATCATTTCTTTTTTATTTTAAACTTATTTTTTAAATTAATTTTTTTTGATTTTTTTTAATCTATTTAGATTTAATTTTTTAGCTATTTTTATTTCTTTTCAGTTACTTTACAATCAATAGCCACATGCCACATTCCAGGACTTGATGATTTAACTTTACGTGTATTTAGTATTTCAACTTCCTTATTTTGCTTTTCACAAGCTATTTGTGCTCTTTCTATTCCTTGTGAAAATCCATCTGAAAATTCGTAGTAGTGAATTATTCCGCCATCCTTACAAAGGGATACTGCTAAATCAAGGAATTCTGGTGCTAATCCTGGAAGATTCATGATAAGTCTATCGAATTTCTTGCCTTTCAATTCATTTAATGCAACTTCGTTGGTATCTCCACAAATTGCAGTGATGTGAGCATTATCCTTTAGTTTATTTAGCTTAATATTTTCATTTAAGTATTTGATTGCATATTCATTAATGTCCACTGCAGTGATGTTCACATTCTTTTCATGAGCTATTACAATTGGAAACGGTCCGATTCCTGCAAACATGTCAAGAATTTCTTCTCCATCTTGTGTTGCTTCTTGGACCCTTTTCCTTTCAGTAGCAAGTCTTGGTGAGAAGTAAACGTTTTTTACATCCAATTTCAATCTTGTGCCATGTTCCTTATGGATTGTAATTGGATTGTCTTCTCCAGCGATAAGTTCAAGTTCCCTAACTCTTGTAACACCTTTAACTGCACTTTTTTTCATATACACAGTTTTTCGTTTGGTGAACTGAAGAGTGGCTTGGCCTATTTCCTTTTTATGTGCTTCAAGATCTTCTGGAATCTCTACAATGACAACATCACCAATAATGTCAAAGGATTTTTTAAGCTCTTCGATTTCTTCTTCGGTTAATTTGTCTTTTAGAAGTTCAGTTATGCTTCTTGGAAATCTTTTTACAGTTTCAAGGTCTTCATCTTGGCTTAAATCTATTATTTCGATTGTATACTTGTCATTTTGCTTAATGATTTCTTCCTTGCACTCTTCCATCACTTTTGAAAGCAATTTGTCATCTGTTCCTTCTTTAATTGGAATATGTCCGAAACCATTTTCGACTTTTATCTTATAGTCAAAGTCAATAATCTTATGATTTAGCACAATTTGCCTTGTTGCCTCTATATTCTGCACTGGAATTTTTAGTGTTAACATAGTATCTTTTATTAAATTAGTTTTAAGATTGATAATTTTACTATTTGTTCTATATACTTTAAGTTTTATCAATCGTTATTTTATTTAAATCGATAGTTTTTTCTCATCGAATTTTCATTATTTTAAATTGTCTTTATCTTTTGAATAAATATTTAATTTTTATTGTTTTTAATATTATCTTATCTTTCAAAATCATTTTTCAAAATCATATATATTATTCTTCAACATTAAATTTATATATATAAAATTTTAGATTATATATTATATTAACTTTGTTAACAAATATTTTTGATTTTATATTGTTAGGTGATTTTATGGGTTGTTTTAATGAAACAACTAGTGTGAAAATAAATAAGGAGAAAAAAGACCTTGCCAAATCAAAGGGATTGAAATTGCAGGATTTGTTGGATCATGCCCTTGATGAGGCTTTAGGATTTAGCTATTATCCTATGAGTGAGCTGCGACTAATGGAAATAGATAATGAAATCGAGTCATTGAAGATTCAAAAGGAAAAGGCAATGAGGGATTGTCAAAAGAAGATTGATATTCTTATCAGTGGTTTGATTGAATTTAAAGAGGAAGAAGCTGCTCAATATGATAGAAAGATAAGGCAGTTGGAATTGGAAAAGGAATATAATAAGCAAATATTGTATAATGATTAAGAATTATTAAGATATATGAATTATGAATAGTTTAAATGGATTTTAAACAATTATAGAATTAAAATAGTTATTGGCGCATTAAGGAGATTAAATATGAAGAATATGGGATTTGGAATGATGAGATTGCCGCAGCTTGATGAAAACGATTACTCAAGTGTGGATTTTGAACAGGTTAATAAGATGGCTGACGTTTATATGGAAAATGGATTCAATTACTTTGATACAGCTTATGCTTATCATGATGGAGCAAGTGAAGTCGCTTTAAGAAAAGCTGTTGTAGAACGTTACCCAAGGGATTCATTTGTCATTGCAGATAAGATGCCAACTTTCTTAATCACTGAAGAATCACAAGTGGAACCAATATTCAAGGAACAATTGGAACGTTGTGGTGTAGATTACTTTGATTATTATATGGTTCATAATGTAAGCAGTTTCTCTGAAGCTGGATGGAAATATGTAGACACCTTCGGCTTCTGTAAAAAGATGAAAGAGGAAGGCAAAATCAAGAGGTTAGGTCTTTCCACTCATGCAAATGCGGAATTTTTGGACAATATCTTGAAGGAACATCCTGAAATGGAGTTTGTCCAATTGCAGATTAACTATTTGGATTGGGAAAATGATGGTGTGGAATCAAGAAAATGTGTAGAAGTTGCTCATAAGTATGATTTGCCAATAATTGTTATGGAACCATTGAAAGGAGGATTTTTGGCAGATCTTCCTGAAGAAGCAGAGAAAAAGTTGAAAGAGTATAATCCTGATGAATCTCCAGTATCCTGGGCATTACGTTATGTTGCAGGAATAGATGGGGTATTCATGGTATTGTCTGGTGCAAGCAGCTTGGAGCAAATGGAAGAGAACATAGGCTTCATGGAGGATTATAAGCCACTTAATGATGAAGAGCATAAAATCATTGAAGATGTTACTGAAATCATCAACAGCAACATTGCAATTCCTTGTACCAAATGCAATTACTGCATTAGTTCCTGCCCATCAAACATCATGATTCCTAAATTGTTTGATTTGTATAACAATGAGAAGATTCAAGGTTTGAAGGTTGGTGAATTCACTGCAGTTGGAAATGCATATAGGAACTATTCCTGTTTGGATGGAGTAGGAATCGCTTCTGATTGTACTGGCTGTGAAGCATGCATGAAGGAATGTCCTCAACAGCTAGACATTGCTAGCTTGATGCCAGAAGTTGCTAAAACCTTTGAAACAGAAGTTTATGGATTTACTAAAGATTAATTAGTTTATTCATAATCTTTTATTAGATTTAATTTTTTATTAATTAGATTTAATCTTTCATGGTTTAAATTTGATTTTTAATTTATTTTTTTTTTTTAATTTTTATTTTTTTTAATTCTTTTTATTTTAAAATATTTTCTTTTGAATCGGAGTTTTTATGAACGTTTTTAGAAGTTTTGCAGATATTTTAAGTGATAGGGTGGTTCATGAAAGAGGTTATTTCTTTACAAATAAGCTTTTATGGGCATTATTCATTCCGCTTTTAATTGAACAGGCATTGGAATTTTTCGTAGGTCTTGCTGACTCGATGATGGTTGCATCTCTTGGTGAAGTTGCAATTTCAGGTGTTTCCTTAGTTGATTTTTTAGTTCAGCTACTTATCTTCAGCTTTTCTGCACTTGCTACTGGAGGTGCAGTAATAGCGGGGCAATACTTGGGAAATGGAGAACCTGATAAGGCTTGTGATGCATCTAATCAATTGGTGTGGTTTACAACTTTACTGGCAATCATAATGACTGTGCTTGTATTATTTGCAAAATCTTTTTTAATCAATACATTGTTTGGACAAATAGATCAGGATGTATTTGACACTGCAAATATCTATTTAAGTTATATGGCTATTTCAATTCCATTTATAGCTATTTTTAACTGTGGTGCCGCAATGTTTAGAACATTAGGGAAATCTATTTTGCCTATGCAGATAATGTTCGTTTGTGATATTCTGAATATTATTGGAAATGCCATTTTGCTTTTCGGATTTGGCTTCGGAGTGGAAGGTGTAGCAATTCCTACAGTGTTGGCAAGAGCTCTTGCAGCTTTTATAATCTTGTATTACATGCTTCAAGAAAGATATGAAATACATATTAAAAAGACCTTAAAACATAGGTTTGACAAGTCCTTGCTTAAGAAAGTCTTGGATGTGGGCATTCCATATGGTATTGAAAATGGTCTTTTCCAATTAGGCAGGGTTTTGATTTTAAGTTTGGTTTCCACATTCGGTACAATGGCTATTGCTGCAAATTCGGTCGGTTATGCCATTGGAATATTTTCAGTATTGCCTGGCTTTGCAATAAATCTTGGTTTCACTGCGGTTATTTCACGTTGTGTAGGAAGCAATGATTATGAGCAGGCTAAATTCTATAATAAAAAGATATTGTTGAATGTTTTCCTTGCTCATTTAATTGTTAATTTAATCATATTTGCATTGCTGCCATATATATTGCAGATATATGCCTTGTCTCCGGCAACTGCTGCCATGACCTCTGAAATGGTTATTTGGCATGGTATTTTTGCAATATTGATTTGGCCGATTGCATTTACTTTACCTACCATGTTCAGGGGAGCAGGTGATGCAAGATGGCCTATGATCGTTAGCTTATCAGTGATGTTCATTTGCAGAATCGGATTGTCCTATGTTATCGCAGACTTCATGGGAGTCGGTGTGTTCGGAACATGGATTGCAATGTTTATAGATTGGTATGTGAGAGCAGGGTTCTATATCTATAGATACTTCAGTGGCAAATGGATGGAATATAGGGCTGTAGGGGAAAGCGTTTAGCTTGAAAAGCAACGCTAAATGGTCGGTTATATTAAGTATTACTTTATTTAAAAATAGTATTATTATTAATTAACTTTAAATATAAGTATATCTAAAATATTATTAGCTGTTATTAAAACAGCTACGCTTTTTTTTTTAAAATAAAGTGGTGATGTATGGTGTAAAAAGGGTTGCTTTTTAACAATTTATAGCAGGTTTATGGTGGGCCTGTGTTTTAAAGCGCCCTTTTTTTTATTAATCTATTTTTACTTATTCTAATTAATTTATATTTATTTATCTTAGGTTAATTTAAAATTCAAAAGTTTATATTTAATATTATAATAATTATTTATAATTTAAATTATATTTTCAAGAGAGGGTATTATGTTTTATTTGGTCGGTTTAGGATTATTTGATGAAAAGGACATATCATTAAAAGGAGTGGAAGCATTGCAGAAAGTGGATAAGGTATATGCTGAGTTTTTCACTTCACGATTATTCGGTTCCAATTTTGAAGCTATTGAGTCAATCATAGGCAAGGAAATCATTGTTCTTGACAGGACTCAAGTGGAAGAGGAATCCATATTCTTAAAGGAAGCAAAGGAGATGGATGTTGCATTGATTACTGGTGGAGATCCTTTGATTGCAACAACACATTCGGACTTTTTAGTTGAATGTGCAAGGGATGGAATAGAATTTGAAGTCATTCATGGTTCCTCAATCTTGTCTTCTGCACCTGCAATTTCAGGTCTTCAAGCTTATAAGTTCGGTAAAGTAACCACTATTCCATTTCCAGATTTGGAATATAATTACTTCCCTAAATCCCCTTACATGGCAATTGAAGAAAATTTGAAAATGGATATGCACACTTTGGTTCTTTTGGACATTCAAGCTCATAAGGACAAGTATATGACTGTCAATGAGGGATTGGAAAATCTAATGACAATTAAGGAAAATCTTGACTATGAGGGTATGATCAATGAGGACACTTTAGCTATTGGTATTGCAAGAGTTGGATCAAAGGACAATCTTGTGCATGCTGGATACATCAAGGATTTGATTGATTTTGATTTTGGTGGTCCTCTTCATTGCATTGTCATTCCTTCCAAATTGCATATTGTAGAAGCGGAATATTTGGTTGAAGTGGCTGGAGCTCCTAAAGAGATCTTAGATGATATCTAACTTTTTTTAAATTTTTTTATTTTAAAAATAGTAAAATGCAACATTTTTAGATTTGTAATAATTTTAAAAATTGTAAAAATAGCAAAAATAGAAAAAAATAGGAAAGAACATAGTAGTTAGTTTGTTAGCTTCTAATCTTTTAAAAAATTTTTAAAATTTATTTTTACAATATAAATCATAAAAATTCCGTTTTACTATGTTCTTTAATGAAAAGTATTATAAAAATTTATAATATTCTTCATTTCCCAATGGATGTTAATCCTATACTTATTTTTATTTTTTTAATTTATAAATATTTTCATATTTTATAACAATTTTTAAGTTTTTCAATTTTGTAAAAATTATCATAAATTTATAAAAATTTCTTATAATTGTTTAAAATATTAAAAAAATAATTATCATCTGTAAAATAAAAATAATTTTTATTTGTTTGTATGTTTAAAAATTAGTTGTAAAATAAGAGGATATTTATCATTATCTTTCTTTAATAAATTAATAAGTATTTGTTATTAATAATAGTATTTAGGTAATTTGTATAAAGATATTCGTACTGGGTACAAATAAAGTTTTAAGGTAATTTATATAGGACTTTTTAAAAGATAATGGTTTTAATATCCTCTTAAATTAATATTATTGTTTAATAAATTATTTATTGGAGATTATAAATTTATTAAAATATTGATATGTAATTATATACACATCGTATAATATTATGTTTTGTGGGTATATAAATATTTCGTTTTATTTTTGGTGGTTTATTTTTTTTGATATGAATTTTTATTTATTTCAAAAAAAGCAATTAAAAAAATATCATTTTCTATTTCTATTGGATCTTAACTCATATCTTTTAGGACTTCCAACATCTTCATGAGCTTGATTTATGATATAAAGGAAAACTCTCTTGTTAAGGTTGTATTTTTTGGAAAATTTCTTATAAAGGGCATATTTGCTTCTTCTATTCCCATAATAGTCTATCTTTTCCAAGTATTCCTTTTTGATTTCTTCAATTGGGCTTAAATCTTCTGGATTGTTTTTAGAGCTCATGATTTGATTCCTTAGTTTTTAAAATCAGATATTTGAATTAATTTCATTAATAAATTCATTAATAAATTCATTAATTAATTTCTATTATTTAATATGTTTATTGATTATATAAAATTTTCTTAGATTTAAAATAATTCGGTGGATTAAATCGATATTTGTATAATTAATACCACATATTTATATTAGATTAAATTAAATATTAATATGTTCTATGAAATATCATATTTTTTAAAAATCTTCTTTTAAATTTAATATTTCATAAACTTATGATTTTTAATCGATTATAATTAATTTTATAATTTTATTAATTAAGGATTGATTTAATGGATTTAAACTTTGACTTTACAGAAAAAAGAGTAATACTCACAGTATTCTTCTGTATGGCTTTTACCATTGCAAACTTAATTACCGTTAAGATTATTAATATTAACTTTTTAGGTATGGAAACTCCTGCAGGAGTTTTAATTTATCCTTTAGTGTATATCTTAACCAATGTAATTGCTGATGTATACGGTGAAAGAGTTGCACAAAGAACCCTTATATTAGGTATTGCTGCTGACGTATTATTCGTATTTATGACTACTTTAATATTATTCTTGCCATCCCCAGATTTCTTCACTGGTGATGCAGCATTATCCTTTGTATTTACCCAAACCCCAAGAATTCTTGTGGCTTCATACATCAGTTACTTGATCGGTAACTTGGTAAATGCAAGATTAACTACAATTGTAAACGAAGGTAAAGCTTACGCATCCGGTATTAACTTATTGGTTCTTGCTTTCAGTGAATTCATCGACAACTTCGTATTCATTGGATTAGCATTTGTTGGCGTTTACTCTGTCGTTGATATATTGGTTATGATTATCACTCATTGGATACTCAGTTTAATTTGGACTGCTATTGCTCAGCCATTCACAACCATGACTGTAAGATGGGCTGAAAAAGGCAAACCTGCAGAAGCTTAATTTGATAATGCATAATATGAATTAGTTATTGAAAACTCGAAAATTAAAATTTCAAATCAAATGTGAATGATTATTTTCACATTTTGATATTTCTTTTTTTTTTAAAGCTGCTAATTTATTTTCTTAGATTTTATTCATTTTTAGACTATTTTTTAGATAATTGCCATCTTGCCCGCATTTGTAAGGTAATATTTTTCATATTGTTTTGTTTGGCCAACTAATCCATCTTCCATTAGGCTATTTATGTGTTTGTAGACCATAGCTCTTGAGATTCCCACATTCTTTCCAATTAGGATTGCAGTTTGTTCGGACTCTTCAAGGGTTTTTAGAATTTTCATTTTTGTTTCTGAAAGGTTTATGCTTAACTTTGGCATTTGTATAGCTTGGTCATAAAAGCAGTAATAGATATAGTTTGCCCCTTCCTTATTTGCAACGAAGTTTAAAATGGATCCCAGGAAGTTTCCATCAGTAGCTACATAGATTTCATTTCCCTCTTTTGATTTTCTTATTATGTCAGTTAATTGTTTTGAAGCTTCTATTGCATTTGTTGTGCTGATTTTGATGTTTTCCTTGGTCATGTACTGATCAAGCAAACTGGTTTCATTATAGTTCATGTATACTGATATCAATTTGTCTATGCCATTTTTCAAAGCTATGTCCATAAGTTCCTTTCCCTTTAGGTTTGATATTAAGATTTTCATGCATTTTACCTCATTTCTTAAAAATTTTAAATTATTTCATGTTCAATATTTTACTGTAAACTTTGTTATGATGTCTAAAAAATTTTTAATTTATTTGTTATTTTGTTCAATTTTGGTTGGCACTTTATTTTCCGACTGTTGCCTACTGGCATGATTTTTCGGATCCTTTTTTCATTGGAAAAATTTTCATTGATTTATTAAACAAATATTTATTATTTGATAAGTTTTTTATACATTTTTTAATAATATTACTAAAATTTTTATATTGTTTAAATTTCTTAAAAATCATTCTTATCTTGGTCAACAAATTTTTTTAGATTCTTAGAAAAATCTGATTTTCCAAAATTTTCCCTATTTGAAAAAAAATAAGCTTTTTTTCTTAATAATTTGCTGTTATTTTTTATTATTATTGTTGGTTATTATTAAACTTTTTGTTTTTGTCAACCTTTAACATTTACTTGTCAATATATTATTTTTGCTATTTTTTTTATTTTAAAGCTTTATTTTCAAATATTGGGTATTTTTATTCCTAATTTTCATAATTTACTTGGAATTTGTATACCTTTAATATTGAATTGTAAATAAAAATTTTTTAAAAATAGGTACCTTTATATTGAATATTATTCAATTTATTATTAGACATCAAAATCGGAAAAGGTTTTCCACTATCATAGGCATAAACTTTTTTGATAGAAATATCTTAAATGTTTAAGTTATGATAGTGAAATCTTATCTGAAAAGAATGTCCTAAGATATTATTTAAATTTTTTTTTAAATAATTGTTTTTCACTAAAATTGATTTAACTAATATTCCTTATTGTTGTTTGGAAATAGCTATAGTTAAATGTCTTTTGTAGTTAAGTATAGTTAGTTGAAATATAGTTGAATTTTGTATCGCTATTTTTGATCAACGATAACAATATTAGTTTAATTAATTTTTCAAATTTAAAAATATCTTAAATTCATTAATTTTTTATTTATTTAAACAAACGGAGATTAAATTATGTCCTATGTTGATGAAGTAATTGACTTAATTGTTAAAGAAAACCCTGATGAACCTGAGTTGTTTCATCAAGCTGTAAAAGAAGTATTAGAATCTTTAAGAGTCGTAATCGAAGAAAACGAAGAACAATACAGAAAAGATGCACTTTTAGAAAGATTAGTAAACCCAGAAAGACAATTAAAATTCAGAGTCCCTTGGGTAGACGACAACGGTCAAGTTCAAGTAAACACCGGTTACAGAGTACAATTCAACAGTGCAATCGGACCTTACAAAGGAGGTCTTCGTTTCCACCCTTCCGTAAATGTAGGTATTATTAAATTCTTAGGATTCGAACAAATCTTCAAAAACTCCTTAACTGGCCTTCCAATTGGTGGAGGTAAAGGTGGATCCAACTTTGATCCTAAAGGAAAATCCGACAGAGAAGTTATGGCTTTCTGTCAAAGCTTCATGACCGAACTCTGCAAATACATCGGTGCTGACACTGATGTTCCTGCTGGTGATATCGGTGTAGGTGGTAGAGAAATCGGTTACTTATTCGGTCAATACAAAAGAATCCAAGGTTTATACGAAGGAGTGCTTACTGGTAAAGGATTAACCTTTGGTGGATCTTTAGCAAGAACTGAAGCAACTGGATATGGTTTATTATACTTCACTAACGCAATGTTAAAAGCAAATGACATTGATATTGCAGGAAAAACCATTGCAGTATCCGGTGCAGGTAACGTAGCAATTTACGCAATTCAAAAAGCTCAACAATTAGGCGGTAAACCTGTAACCTGTTCTGATTCTACCGGTTGGATTTACGACCCAGAAGGAATCGATGTAGAATTATTAAAAGAAGTTAAAGAAGTAAGACGTGAAAGATTAACTGCATATGCTGAAGCAAGACCATCCGCTGAATACCACGAAGGCAAAGGTGTATGGACTGTAAAATGTGACATTGCTCTTCCATGTGCTACCCAAAACGAATTGCAATTAGAAGATGCTAAAACTTTAGTTGCTAATGGAGTAACTGCAGTTGCTGAAGGTGCAAACATGCCTACCACTATTGAAGCTACTGAATACTTACAAGAAAACGGTGTCTTATTCGCACCAGGTAAAGCTTCCAATGCTGGTGGAGTAGCTACTTCCGCATTAGAAATGTCTCAAAACTCCCAAAGATTATCCTGGACCTTTGAAGAAGTTGATTCAAGACTCCAAGGTATTATGGAAAACATCTTTGCTAATGTTGATGCAGCAGCTAAAGAATACGGATTTGAGAAAAACTATGTAGTTGGAGCTAACATTGCTGGATTCTTAAAAGTAGTTGACGCAATGAACGCTCAAGGGATAGTATAGATAGCCTATACTTCCTTATTTTTTCTTTTTTATCCTACTTTTTTAGTCCTTATTTTCTTTTCCAATTCTTTTTTTTCATTTTTTTTAATCAGAAATTTTCTTATTTTTTATATAATTTTATCACATTAATTTATTTTAATATTCATTAACTTGTTTGTTTTTTATTAGTTTGTATAATTATTAAGTTAATTTAGTAAGAAATATGGAAAAACTATATAAATAAGTAGAATAAAATAAAAATTATACAATTATTAAGAGGTGTAAATTATGGCAATTCCAAAAGCTCCTGTAAAAAGGATTATTCAAGAAGAAGGTGCTGAAAGAGTAAGTGCTGATGCAGTAGATGCATTAGTTGCATACTTAGAAGCAGACGCAGATGCAGTTGCTAAAAAAGCAATTGAATACGCAAAAGTCGCAAAAAGACAAACTGTAAAAGCAGAAGATATTGCATTAGCTACTGGAGTTACAACAACTTCTGACACTCCTGCAGAGAATGAACACAACCTTTTTGATGTAATCAAAAAAGTAATTGAATCTGCAGAAGAAGGAAAAGGATTTGAAGAAATCATTAAATCCTTTATTAAATTCGATAAAAAATAAATGCATAAAAAATATCAAAGTGACTTAATGAAGATTATATTGATTTAACTTAAATCCTATAATTTTTATTATTTGAAGTTTTTTTGCAAATCTTTTCTTTTTTTATTTTTTTTACTTATTTTTCCAATATTCTATTTTACTGTTTCCTTAGGTTTTTCAAATCCTTCGGCTTTTTTTAAAAATTTTTATATCTTATCAAAACCAATTTATAATTATGTTGGAACTTAATGAATTATTGGATATTTTCAATGCAGGTGATGCATTGGTTATGGATGAGGAAGCTGCAGATGCATGCAATTATTACAGCATTGAAGCTCAAAAGATCGCTTGTGAATTAAATTATAATTTTCATGATTTTGATGAAAGAAGAGAACTTTTCTCCAAATTGATTGGCAAAGAATTGGATGATGAATTTAGGGTTTTCACCCCATTCTTTACAGATTTTGGAAAGAACATTCATCTTGGCAGAAATGTTTTCATCAATGCAGGATGCAAATTCCAGGACCAAGGAGGAATCTATATTGGTGATGATGTATTGATTGGCCATAATGTTGTTATGGCTACTTTAAATCATGATGAGAATCCAAAAAATAGGGCAAATTTAATTGCAGCTCCAATAAGAATCGGAAACAAGGTTTGGATAGGTTCAAATGCAACCATTTTGCCTGGAGTTACAATAGGGGATGGAGCAATCATTGCAGCTGGTGCAGTAGTGACAAAAGATGTGGATGAATGTTCCATTGTTGCAGGAATTCCTGCTAAGTTTATTAGAAAGGTTAAAACAGATGAATAATCTGTCTTTTTTCTCTGAACCTTATAATCTTTTTAATGATTTGATTTGTTAATTTTTTATTTCTGAACCTTATTAAGTAGAATAATCTTTTAAATGATTTTCAATATAATAATATTAATTGAGAATAATTTTATTCACATTTTTAATTAGGTGATTTTTTGACAACTTTTGAATCAATAGAAGAAGCAAGAGAGTTTTTCAATGGAGATAAATTTGCAGCAAAATTAGGCATTCATTTGGATGAGCTTGGAGATGATTATTGCATTTGCAGTGTAGAAATCAAGGATGATTTCAGAAATGGTTTCGGTGCTGTAATGGGCGGAGCAATATTCACTCTCGGTGATTTTGCCTTTGCAGTTATGTCCAATCAACTCCACAAGCTGACAGTAGGTCTTCAGGTAAGCATAAACTATTTAAGCGGAGCAAAAGGAGAAAAGCTCATAGCAAAGGCTACAGTCCGTAAGGATGGAAGGACAACCTCTGTAATAAATGTGGACATTACAGATGACACAGGCAGGGAAATTGCCCAGTTTGTTGGAACTGGATACAAAATGTAAATTATTTTTATTACTTATTACATATTTAAATATAATTATTAGTCGTTTGGTGATTAGATGGCAAAAGATAAAAGAAGTAGTTTAAATCCGTTTACAGGTAAAAGTCATTTTGATATTGTAAATGATGACAAGTTCTTGGAAGACTCATACCGGCAATACTATGCTATGGTCCAAAAGGCTCAAGTATTGGATAATGCTCCTGAAGGTCAATTGGTGAGAGCTGTAGCTGTCAGATTGATCAAGGCTGTTGAAGCTTACTTGACAAAAATAGGCAGGATGGACTATATTCAGGATTATTATGATTGGGATGTGCATTTGATTGCAGACAATACCGTAAATGCATTTTGTATGCCTGGTGGAAAAATAATCATGTTTTCCGGAATCCTTTCGATTGCAAACACTGAAGAGAAGATTGCTTTTATCTTAGGGCACGAAATGGCACACGCTTTACTTGACCATTCAAGAACCCGTGCAAGTGTTGAAAGTGCAAAGAACACCATTGCAACTGCAGGTTACTTCGGAAGTTTCATTTTGGATATCTTCGGTTTAGGTGCAGTGGGAGACATTACAAGAGCATCCATCAATGCTGCAAATATCGGTTCTGACTTCCTGTTCGTCAAGCCATTTGGAAGAGGCCATGAATTGGAAGCTGATAGGTTAGGTATGCTGATCATTCATTGGGCTGGTTATGACATCAATGGAATTCCTGCATTTTGGGAAAGCATGAGCCAAAGGGGAGGTAATGAATTTGACTTCTTCTCAACTCACCCATCTGATGACAAGAGGATTGCAAATATGAGGGCACTAATAGATGAAATCAACAGTCAAAAAGATTTCACCAGCGGTCCTGTTATTGGTGATGCTCAACCAACCAAGGAATATGGTAAGAAGCCAGAAGCTCCACAAGCTCCTGCATGTCCTAAATGTGGCGCTCAGGTAGATCCTGGAGATAAGTTCTGTACCAACTGCGGTACTCAAATAGGATAAACTTTTTATTTCTTAAGTTAAGCGTTGCTTAGCTTAAACTATTCTTTTTTTACTTCTTTGATTAAGGATAATCCTTAATCAAACAATTCTTTTATCAAATATCTGCTTTTTTCATTCGAGTCCATATTCTGTATTTTATAGTAATTCAGGAATCCCTCTTGGATATCATATATAAAAAACATTTTTCCATTCAATATCCCTATATCCAATCCTTTGAAGAAAACATATTTTAAATAAAGTTCCACCAGTTCCTTAGCTTCAAATTCTCCTTCAAGATTTGCAAAAATGTCGGATACAAACATGTCATGGGCTGTAAATGTATCAAAGCGATAAAAATTCTGGCATGCCCTTTCTGCATTATTCAGATTCACTTCCAATATATTGAATAGCTTTTCAAACAGTCGGTCATTGATATCTGAGAATTTATCATTCAATCCATCATCAATGCCTTCAGATTCTAAAAAACTGATTATTCCATTTCTTTCGATTCTTTCCTTATATTCGATTATCTCTTCATTGATGGTGTATATTCCATCTTTCACCATCTCGCAATTAACATCTATCCCATCCACTTCCCTTTTTTCCTCATACTTCTTGTTTCTGTAATTCAGCTGTCTTGGACTTGCTTCCCTTGTTGATTTCCTTATTTTTATTGGAGGTATTGTCTTTTTAAAGAAATCAATCTTAAAGTTATATTCTGTATAATAATCATATTCCCTTTCGAGATACTCGCTGTATTTTTCCTTGTTTTCCAAACAGTTATTCAGCTTAATTATCTTTCCCACTATGATTCCAAACAGGATTCCTTCCTTAAACACTTCATCGTATGCCTCCTTGATCTTTTCCTGCAATTTGTTATGGTCATATTTAATCAGGTCATTTGATTCAAGCAATATTTCGAGGTCTATATTCACATCAATGAGGTAATTGTGTATGTTGGCATCCACTCCAATGTCCTTTAAAACAGGTTCTGTAAGTTCCAAATGCTTTTCATAAAGTTCGTAAATTTCATTAACCAAATAGCTCATATCTTCACCGCCTTCTTGTTTTAGCAAGCACAATTGTTGTGCTTTTTGAATATGTAATCGCTGTGCTCCTTTTGGATATACATCATGATTTCAGTTTCGCTTAAGTTTTTTAGTTTGTCGTAGTTTATCTGGTCTTTTTGAATATCCCCAATCACTATTCCAAATCCTACCTTTATTCCTATTTCCGCACCGGTATCTATCATCAGCTCAAAATAGTCTTCAAGAATTTCCTTGACCTTAAAAGTCCCTTCCTTCTCCTTAAAAAATCGGGATCTTATTTGTGGCCTCAATATTTCTGAGTCGATTCTGATATTTTTCTGGAAACCGTATTTCGCCTTTTTCCTATCAATTTCAAAAGCATCCAAAAACTCTTCATATAGCATTTTTTTCAGTTCGTTATGGTTTTTATCAATAATTTTAGCGATAAAAAGTACTTCTTCAGCCTCTTTTTCAATATCACTTAGTTCTGCATTCATTGTTACAAGAACCCTTTTCATCCCATCTTCGCAATATTCATTCAAAACTGATTTTGATTCATCGAACTTTGGAAAAAACTCATTATAATCATCCAGATCTATTTCAGAAATTTCATTTTTGCTTAATGGCAACTCCATGACTTTCTTAATCATATGTGCTTTTCCAAACCCTAATCCAAATAATATTCCTTCCTTAACGATTTTCTCATAGAAATCATCAATAAGTTCAAATGAGTCTATCTCTTCATTCAATAGATTGGTGCTCTTTAGGATAATTATTAGATCATGGTTTGCATTAGGTCTTGAGAGAAATTCCCCTTCAATGCCAAAATGTTTTCCTATCATTAAGAAATTCTCTTTTTGTTGCTTTTCGTATTCATCAAAGATTTCATCAATCATGTATTTCACCTAAATTTAGCTTAATTTTCTTTATTTTTTTATTTATCCTTATTATATAAATTATTATCGGTTATAAAAAGTTTTTAGAATATTATAACTAAATTAAAGCAATTTTACAACTTTATTTTAATATTGATGTCATTTTGTAATTTTAAAATAAAAATGAAAAATTTTGCATTCTTTTTTAGGGGATCATTTTTTAAAAATTTTTATAAAATTAGAAATAAGTATGAAGTGATGCATCAGAGGTGAGGATTTGTTTCCAAAAAAAGTTTCAAATATAAAATAATTAGATGTATGATTGATTAAATTGGTATTTTTTTTAATAAGTATTAAAAATATTTGGCGTATTTTTATTTAAATTGGTGAAATTTATTTTGTGATTTTTCACTTTTGTGATATTATGCTTTTACTCTCTATTTCAATCAGCTTCCACTTGAAGTTAATCTTGTTTCGGATCCTTTTCTTGAACTGTGATTGAGAATGATGAATAGCTTTGCTTATCTATAACTGGAGAAATTCCTCTGAAAATGCATTCGAAGTCCCCGGTATCTGCAATATTGAATTGGATGTCTTCACCTAAATTGAACTCTTCAAAGTATTGGACTGTCTTAGTTGACTCTTCAACAGGTACAATGATATTGATTATCATGGATTGGTCCTTTTCGTATATTTTCACTCCATTCTGATTGATGTATAGTTCTTTAACTCTTGGTCTTTTGATGTTTCCATATTGTTTTTTGAAGATTACATAATTGTTTTCAGCCATAATATCACATCTTAATAGTTATTTATATAAATTTTGTTCAATATATAGTTATAAGGAACTTAATTTTTAATAATTAAATGCAATTTAATCAATTTAATCAATTTAAAGCTTTGTGATAAAATGAATGAAAACATAAAAAATCATCAAGGGGTGGACTCAATATTAGGAGATCCTAAGAAGGCTTTGTGGAAAATGTCCATTCCACTTATCATTTCTTTGTTTATCACAAGTCTTTATAGCGTAATCGATGCCATTTGGGTATCTGGCTTAGGTGCAGATGCTCTTGCAGGAGTTGGTTTTGTAAGCCCTATATTCATTGCACTTATGGGAATAGGAAATGGTTTGGGAGCAGGTTCTGCTTCTGCATTATCCAAATATATTGGTGAAGGCAATAAGGAAAAGGCGGATAATGGTGCCATTCATACAATTTTTATCACAATCATTGTTTCTGTTATTACAACAATCCTACTCCTCATATTCCTGAAGGACATTCTCCTTGGGATGGGTGCAGGAAGCACAATCGATTATGCGATGGATTATGGTATGATTCTTTCTATTGGTTCCATTCTTGTTATTTTATCAAATGCATTATATGGGGTCCTAAGAGGAGAAGGTGATGCAAACAGAACAATGTATGCAATGCTATTTTCCTCAATCTTCAACATGATATTGGATCCAATTCTTATTTATGGTCTTAATTTGGGAGTTAAGGGAGCAGCAATTGCCACATTAATCTCATTGTTGCTTGTGAATATTATTCTGGCATATTGGTTCTATATGAAGAAAGATACTTATTTAAAGCCATTTTATTCTAATTATAAGTTTAATAAAGACATTACTGTGGATATCATAAAAGTAGGTTTTCCTGCAAGTCTGGAATTGATTAACAATGCTTTGTTTGCAGCAATATTCTCACTTTTGCTTGTTGTTGTAGCAAATACAGATGCTGTTGCAGTATATTCAACTGGCTGGAGAGTGGTTACAATTGCAACAACTCCAATAATTGCAATAGCTACAGCCTTAATATCTGTTGTAGGTGCAAATTATGGGGCTAAAAAGTATGATGAGATTTTGGTGGCTCATAGATATTCCATGAAGATAGCTATCCTATTCGGATTCATAGCTGCAATAGTTGTTTATCTATTTGCTCCACAAATCGTTTCAGTATTTGCATACACAGGTACAAGTACAAGATTGACTCCACAGCTTATTGCATTCCTGTCTGTAATAGTCATTTATTTCCCAACTATGGGATATGGATGTACTTCAACCTTTGTTTTCCAAGGAACAGGAAACGGCATAACTGCAATGTTCCAGACAATATTAAGGGAAACAGTATTCACTCTTGCATTTGCAATACTTTTAGCTATTGTATTGGGATATGGAGAATATGGTGCTTGGTGGGGAATAATCCTAGGAGAGATTGTTGTAAATACAATCACAATGATTTGGGCAGATTTGCATATAAAAAGATTGATTAGATCCAATAAGGAGTAATTCTGGAAGATCATATCTGCACAAAATATTTAATCTTTTTCAATGTTTCGCCAATGCTCTCCTTGAAAGGAACATATCTCTCTTTAATGTCTGGTGAGACATACTTGTCAAGTTCATCCTCTGGAACCAAATAATAATTTCCATTATGTTTAACTGTTAATTCAGTGTGGCTTCTGTTGAATCTCACAAGATTGACATTTTCATATGATTTCACTAAATCATCGAATGGGAAACGAATTATAATTGGGGTGTTGAATCCAATTCCAAATTCCAGAAGGAGCAATTTTCCATTTAGTGCCTTTTGTCTAAAATCAATGTAGTTCCTATTTTGTTCATGCCACTCATCATCCTCTACAAAGAAGCTGTCTTTTCTTAAGTTCAGGTCCATTTCCTCACCGCAAACTGGACATTTAGGGACGAGTTCACTTGGTATCTTCAAGTCTTCATCAGTCTTTTCCATCATTTCCAAGATCAATTCTGTATCGTCATATAATTTATTATGGCATGCCTTAGAGCATTGGATTTTGCTGTATGTCCCTTGTGTTCTAAAGAATCTGTCCTTGTCAAATCCGGATTTCAGGAATTGGTCATCAGTATTTGTTGTGATTACGAAATAATCCTTATCTTTCACTATGCTGAAGAGTTTTTTATAAAGGTCTGTTCCTTCTATTCCAATGTTGTTTACATAAACATGCTTAGCAAAATATGCCCATCTTTCCTCTGGACTTTTGAATGGATAGAACATTGAAGTGTACATGTCCTGAAATCCATATTTTTCAATAAATTCTGGGAAATTATCTGTAAACCTTTTCCCTGCGTATTCCACTCCTGCAGCAGTTGATAGTCCAGCACCTGCACCTATCAATATGTAATCTGCATCATCAATGAGCTCTTTCAATTTTTCCACTCTTAAATTGTATTCTTCCATATTTTCACCCCTATTTTAGATTTTTCCTATAGATTTCTGTTGCTTCATCTGAAAATGTATTGAATATTATCTTTTCAATATTTGTATTTGGATTGTTCTTTAAGTAGTTTCTTACAGTTTCAATAGCTAATTTGGAAGCTTGGTCTTTTGGGAAGTTGAAGACTCCAGTTGATATTGAACAAAAAGCTATTGATTTTAATTCGTGCTCATCTGCAAGTTCCAAACAGGATTGATAACAGCTTTCAAGCTCTCTTATTTCATTCTCATCAGGTTCTCTTCCATAAGGTATTGCTGGGCCTACAGTATGGATGACATATTTTGAAGGGAGGTTATAGGCTGATGTGATTTTTGCATTTCCATTCGCCTCTTCATGCCCTTGATTTTGCATGATCTTATAGCAATCCATTCTTAACTGGAATCCTGCTGCTGAATGAATCTGATTGTCAATGCAGTTGTGCAAAGGAATAAAGCATCCTAACATTTGGCTGTTTGCTGCATTCACTATTGCATCTGCTTTTAGATAAGTGATGTCTCCTTGCCATAAAGCTATCTTTGAGTCTATTTCATTGGGATTTTGACTAATTGTTTCTATATCTTCCCAGGAGACCAAATCTTTGTTATTTGTTTCATCGCTAAGGATCCTATCTTGAATTTCATAGAATTCATCACTTAACTGCACTGGAGTTTGTGTATTCATCAATGCTCTAAGCAATTTTCTCTTTTCATCATAATTGTCAGGAATTTCCATATTATTGTCTATTCTTTCATTGGTGGAAATCAATTCATTTATCAGAAAATCTATTTCAGTATTTTTATCGAATTCTTTCATCTTTAACCTCATGGATTATCTTATTTCTTATATTAACTATTGTTCGCATATATATAAATCTTTTTTGTAACTGCATAGTAACCTTGATTGTCTGGTTTTAAGTTTTGTTTTATTTTAATACTTAATTTAGTTATTAATCCTTTTTCTTCTTTTAAATAGTAAAATCTTTATATTCCATTGAATAAATCTTAAATCAATTAATATTAAGGGTTGTTTTAAAATGGAATTTAATATTGTAAAGGAATTGAATGGGCAGTTTGATCCAATTGTATTGATTAAATCTGATGAAAAGCCAGATGATGCTTTGGCTCCTAAAGCAGGTAGAGGCGGCTGTGTAATGTCTTTAGTTGCACAAGCCATTGCAAAGAGGAAAGTCACTGCTTTTGGTCGTGAAAACATTACTTGTGGAGGGGTATCTGCAGGTTTTGGTTGGGGAACTGGATTCAAGACAGATGAAGACAGGGAATTTCAAGCCACCTTTTTATCTTTAGGTACAGAATCCGCTAAAGATAAGGAAGCATTTCTACATAGGTTAAGCTTTATGCCAAAACCTACTGCAGAAATGTTTAAAAAGGGTGAGAGAATCTATTCAGACTTTGATACTGCATATGAACACATAAAGAATAGGCCTTATTATGATGAAGGGCAGTATGTAATCTTTAAGCCGATAGAACTTCTTGAAGAAGGTGAAATTCCAGATTCTGTTGTCTTTACATTAAACACTATGGAACTATCTGCAATACTTCAATTGAATGGATCATTCAGGTCAAATAGTGCATATGTAATGACTCCTCAAGCATCTGCATGTCAAGCTATTGGTGCATTCACTTTCGAGCAAGCAGATAGTGATGACCCTGTCCCTGTATTAAGTCCACTTGACTTTGCAGCAAGGGCTCATATGAGAAGATTGATTCCAGATGATTACATGAACTTGTCCATGCCTTGGAAATTGTTCTTGAAATTAGAGGAATTAAGTAAAAAAAGTGTTTTCCAAACTCATTTCTGGGACGATTTTGGAAATAAATGAAATAAATAATTCGTAAAATATAAAACTAAAAAATTTTTTAATAAAAAAAATAAAGTAAGTTAATTATCTTAATTGACTTACTTTTATTAATGATTCTACTGGGACTCCATCCACTTCTTCGAGTCCTGACTTATCAATTAAAACAGTTACTACAACTGGGTCTCCACCATGGTCTTTAACTACTTTAATTACATCTGTGATGGTGTCACCGCTGGTGATTACATCATCGACAACAACTATTTTTTTACCTTCAACAGTTCCGAAATTGCTGCTTATAGCTCCTTCATCACTGTTTGTTGGATTAGTTCTGTGTTTTTTAGGGTGGAAAATAGATATGCATGTAGTGGTTCCAGTCAATTCTTCAATTACATCTGCCATCATGGTTGCAAATGGAACTCCACTTGTTGCAATTCCTAAAACAAGGTCAAGGTCGCCATGCTTTAATGCAATGTCACTTAAAGCTGCTGCAACATATCTGAGTCTGGAAGCACTTCCGCCTAAACTGTTCCAGTTGATTGCAATGTCAACAGGTGCTTCTGCTTCTACAGTTTCCTCTTTTCTTTGTAAGGTTAACCATTGTGCAGTATCCATGGATACATTAAGCTCATCTGCTATTTCACCAGTGGTAAATCCATGGTTTCTAAGTTCTTGAGCTCTATTAATAAGATCTTGGTTCATTTTTTCTCCTCACTTATATGTGTTATAATCATAATAATTGTTTTTTAAATTAATTTTTGTTGAATTTTTGATTTAATCTTAAGAATATATTTTCAAACTAATCTTCTGTAATTTTGAAGAGATTATTTAAAATTGATTGGGCTGTGTTCTTTAGATGATTTGTTTGCTGCAAGAACCATCTTAAGAGCTTTAAGACCATCTTCACCTGTAATTTCAGGTTCTTCATCTGCTTCAATTTTACATAGGAATGAGTTTAATTCTTCACTTAATGGCTCTACTGGTTTGATTTGGATATCTTGTGCAAATTTACCATAAACTTCAATGCTTTGGTCTATGTAGTCAATGGTAATGATTCCGTCGGTACCAGTAATTTCAATTTGTCTACGTTTGTATGGAGTTAACCAGTTTACTTCTAAAATACCTGTAATGTCTTCATCAAAGCTTATCATGATTTCTGCATGGTCTTCAAAGTCAGATTGATCTAAGATACTGCTCATGGTAGCATAAACCTGTTTAACAGGAGCTTCAATCAAGAAGTTCATTACATCTAAATCGTGAATTGCAAGGTCAATAGCCACACCTACATCTTTTATCCTTGGTGGGAAAGGACCTACTCTTTTAGCTGAAATTGTTACTAAATCACCAATAACCTCATTTTCAATGAGTTCCTTAGCTTTTTGCACTGCAGGATTGAATCTTTCTACATGTCCAGTTGCAAGCTTAACGCCTGCTTCTTTTGCAGCTTCAATCATTTCTTCAGCTTCTTCAGCAGTAAAAGCAATTGGCTTTTCAACTAAAACGTGCTTTCCATGTTTAATAGCTTCCATTACGACTTCGTGGTGGAAGGTTGTTGGCACACAGACACTTACTGCTTCAATTTCAGGATCTTTCAATAAGTCTTCGATTTCTGAGTAGCCTTTTGTCTTATATTTTTTTACAACTTTGTCTAAGGTTGGCTTTACTACATCAGCCACCGCTACGAGATTAGCATTTTCTAATTTCGAATATACACGGGCATGGTTGTATCCCATTGCACCTACACCTATAACTCCAACATTTATAGTTCTCAAATATATTCCTCCAATTATTCAGATATATTTTTGTGTCTTATAACTTATAAATATTATTAAATTTTTATATTTTTTTATATAATTTTTTCTCAATAATTATATTAATCGTACTTAAATAGATTTAAATTAAAAATGAAAATAAATAAACTGTTATTTTTCTTAAAATACTCTAAAAAATAGGATAAATTAATTTTTAAGAATTTTTAATCAGTTTTTAAATTTTGATAAATTTTTGATTTCATGAAAATTCAAGTTTTTTCATGAAATGGATTTATCATTTAAAAATATTAAAAAAAATTAAAAAATTATTAAAGATATTTTAAAAAAATATTAAAGATATTTTAAAAAAATATTAAAGTAATTTTAAAAAAATATTAAAAAAATTTAAAATAAATTAGTTTTTTTCAATAAAAGATAGAATTCTTAGCTATTCTAAAGGAATTCGAGCATATCTTTTCCTATTTTTCTTCCCATAGCTTCAGCTTCTCTTATGCTTCCATTAAGGCTTTCCTTATATAGGATTTCTCCATTTTTATCCAACAAGATGGAATTAAGCTCAAATTTCTTGTCTTTTATTCTTGCTATTGCTCCAATCGGCCATTGGCAACCGACTCCAATCTCTTCAAGAATGGTTTTCTCAGCCAATACCTCTTGGAATGAGAAATAGTGGTTTAATTTAGCGATTGTTTCTTTGAATTCACTATCCTTTCTGGTAATAACGGCTAATGCTCCTTGTCCTGCTGCAGGCATTATGTAATCTGTTGGAAACTGGGTTTTAATGTATTTTTGTAAACCTAATCTGTTCAATCCTGCTTCAGCCATGATTGTAGCATCAACTTCTCCATCCATTACCTTTTTGATTCTTGTTTCAACATTGCCTCTGATAGGCTTCAATTCAAAATCCTTATCATGGAGCTTGCAGAATGCTTCTCTTCTTAAGCTGCTTGTTCCAAGTGTGGAACCTTCTTCAAGTTCGCTCCAGCTGTAGTTTGAAATAAGCACTTCATTAGGGCTTTCTCTTGGGGGAACTGCAACAATTTCAAGATCTTCATTCAATTCAGTAGGAACATCCTTTAGGCTGTGCACTGCAAAATCAACTTCCTCTTCAAGCAATGCATTATCAAGTTCTCTTGTAAATAGTCCTTTGGAATCCATATTATATAATTGGGAGTTGGTGATTTTGTCCCCTTTTGTCTTTATAATATTCTTTTCCACTTCTTCTCCAGTGATATTGTATAGGCAGCTTCTTATGTAGTCTGTCTGTACAAGTGCAAGTTTGCTTCCTCTAGTTCCAACAATCATTTAATTCGCCTTGGTTTTAGTTTTAATCAAATTTGATTTTTAAAAGGTTTACCATTATAATTTTGTAAATTGTTCTTAATAAAATTATTTAAATTTTTAATATTTTTCATTTTAACGTTTGGAAACTTGTGAATAGTTTGATCTGTAAATGAATAGGATATTCTTATTGTCATCTATTGCCTTATTTTGAGCTTCATGATAGTCTTCAATAAAACCTATTTTAAAATCACCTTTTTCATTCAATGAGCTTATTTTTGTTTCTAAACTCGCTCCAAGTTCATCTGTTAAAATAAGATTGGTGTTAGGATTGTTCATCATATATTCATGTAAGAATTTGGATAGTTTATCTTCATCTATCTCTTCACATGTGACTCCATACTTTCCACCAATGATAATGTAGTAATTGTCAATGTCTTTTATCATGTTTATTGAACTTTCAATTGCTTTTGTATTTATTCCTGGATTGATTTCTTCAATAATTCTCAAATCAGTACCATCGATTTGCCTTACGTTTGTTCTCCCATCGATTCCTTTAAATTTTGACAAAGCATTTTGAATTGTTTCTTCATCTATGCCTAATGCAAGGGCAGTTGTCGCAGCAGATAGGATGTTTGATACATGATGTGATCCAGGAGCAAAGCTATCTATATTTAGCTTACCCTTTATCAATTTATTGTCAATTGTTCTTAGATTATGGTAAGTGATTTTAATGTTTGTATTGTCAATGTCATAGTCAATGGATTCACAGAATACATTTGCATCAGTATTATCAAGTGAGAAGCTATTGATCTTATTGGAATATTTCTCCTTTTCATCCTTGTAGAATTCATTTAATGTTTCATAGTTTATTACTACCAAAGGAGATTTGAAGACTTGTTTTTTAGCTTCTCTTGCATTTGAGCTTCCTTTTGCAATGGAGTAGTTTTCCACCAGATTGGTTAGGATTCCAATATCCGCTAAACCGCAGATTCCTAAGGAATTTTCAAAAATAGCCATATCATAATTCAAATCCTTGTAAGGGTTGTCATTGTATTCTTCAGAAATGATTTCATCTTCAATCATTTCATCTAAATCCTTGTTCTTATCGCATATTGGAAATGTATTGCATTTAGGATTTGCTATCTTTTTAGCTAATTGGATTGTGTTTATGATATTTGCAGGAGTTATGCTGATGTTCTTCTGCAATATGATTTTTTGCTGGGAGTCATTATTTTTTCTAAATAGATAAGCCCCTAAACTGGATAACAGCAGTGTATCTTTGTTATTTTCTATAAATATCTCTTTTAAAAGGAATGATACGCTGGTTTTTCCTTTAACTCCAGTGATTTCAATTGTTTTAATGTTTTGGTTTTTTGTTTCCTCTTTCCAATTTCTTAAAACGAGCTCTGTCGCTTCATGATGATTGAGGATTTCATATTGGCCTAAAATTTCATCTTCATTTGAATCCATTGAACCGCTTATTTCAATTAACAGTTCTTTTACATTAAGTGAAGAGTGAATCGGATTGATTATCAAATCTTTATGAGTATTGTTGCTTTCAATATTGCTTATTGAATTGGATTTGATTTGGTTTTTAAATGAGTCTAAACCCTTGATTATATTAACATCATAAGTGTTTAAAAGGTCTTCATCCTCTTTTTTTAAAGTATTGTAGATGTCAAAGGCAAACACTTTTTCATATTTGCCTGATTTAGCAAGTTCAGAGGATATCTTCACTCCACCATGTGTCAAATCAACTAAAAAAACATTCATTGTTTCACTCTTAAGATATTTTAAAAATTGTTAAAACTGTATTTGTATAAAAAATAATTAAAAAAAGAATTAGGGGATAAAAGATAGTAAAGAGTATTTATAACAATTTATTAAATGATCTATTTTAATACTCATTTATAATACTCTATTTATACTGTCTAATCCTCCTTCATTAAGTTTATCTTTTACTTTCTTATAGAAGTATTTCTTATTGATTCTCATAAAGTAAACGTCTTTTTCTGACTTCTTGATTATGAGCTCTTCCATATAGTTCACTTCTTTTTGGACTTGTCCGTCCATTACGAAAATAGCCTTTTTACCTCTCTTGAGGAGCTTGATTCTGATTTCACTTGCATCAGATACAACGAATGGCCTGACTCCCAATTTGTATGGGCAAATAGGTACTATGATGAATGCTCCTACCTTAGGGTCTACAATAGGTCCTCCTGCAGACATTGAATATGCAGTTGATCCACTTGGTGTGGAAATAATCAATCCGTCTGCCCTTAATTCCTCGACAACCTCTCCGTCAACGGAAATCTCATAATGGAGCATTTTTGCAGGCCTTGCAGTCATGATTACAACTTCGTTCAATGCACGGAAGCTTTGGTTTTCATGGGAAATGATGATTTGTGTTCTTTTCTCTTTGGACCATTCTCCATCAAGGATTGCATCAAGAGCCTCGAATGTGTTTTCAACCTCAATCTCTGTTAAGAATCCTACAGTACCCATATTGATTCCGAATATTGGGATTTCCTTTGTCAATTGGTTTTGAGTCCTGAGAAGTGTTCCATCTCCTCCAAGAATGATTGCCATATCTGTTCTAAGTTCATTCAATTCCTTTGCATAATCCCTGAAATTGTAATTGAAGTTCAAGCTTTCAATATGCTTTGCGATTTCAGGAGTTTCATTCATGGTTCTTGCAATGATTTTGTGGAGTTCTGGATCTTCCTTAATCTCTTCCAACTTCTCTGCTAGAGATGATTCCAAAACTATTTCCAAATTCTTATTTACCAATGTTTCGAAGATTTTAAGTGAGAACAATACGGATTTGTACTCATCAACTCTACTTACAATAGCAACGCTTTGAATCTTTTCCAATTCATCGTTGTTTATGATCTTGATGATTTGATTATGAAGGTCAGGATTTCCTGCACTGACAACTACTGCCTTTTCATAAATGCTTAATCTGCTGTTTAGCTTTTCACCATATTTGTCGGTTACAATAGCTCCTGCTTCCTCTACAATAAGCTTTGAGGCAGCAATATCGATAATTCTACTTCCTCTCAAATCAAGAAACGCATCATATTTTCCACTTGCAACATAAGCAAGCTCCAATACTACAGAACCTAATACCCTCATTCTTCTTGCAGTGTCCACTAATTTGGAAACGGATAATGTTTTACTTTTAGTGAATCCTCCAAGGCTTATTTTAGTCAAGTCGGTTTCACTGCTTGGAGTCATTGGTTCTCCATTTCTTTTAGCACCATTTCCTTTAATCGCTTCATAGAAGTTTCCATTGGCATAGTTCTTTACAAAACCAAGTTGCACATCATCCAATGTCGCTTCCCTTCCTTCAGGCACATTAGCCACTGCAATTGACATTCCGTATGCAGGAATGTTTTTTATTGCATTGCTTGTCCCATCAAGAGGATCAATCAGGAATATGAATTTAGGTTTTTCCTGCTCTTTTTCCTTTTTGGTTTTTGGCACATTATTAAGTAATTCTTCACTAAGGCTAATTGATTCCTGTTTTCCTTTTCCTAGTTTAAGTTCACCGATTTCCTCACTAATCAAGTAAGATTCAAAATCAGCATCTTTAAGGAGTTTGATTACTTCATCTTCAGCAATAATATCAATATATGATGTAGGGGTGCCGTCTGCACCTATTTTAACAAATTCTCCCGCTTTTGGATTTCCTACTTGTCCCTCAAGGAGATTTTCCACTTTTTCAAAAACTGTTGTGGCTATATTTCTGCACATATTTATATCATCTTGATTCATCTTCTCCCTCCTTTATTAATCAATTATATCATTTTCTTTTTATAATCATAATTTTAGTTTTCTATTATGTCATCTCTTAAGTATATGACTGCAGCTATTGCAGATCCTATTTCATCAACGGTATGATGTGCCTCTTCAACAATCAGTTCCTTGATTTCAACACCACGTTTATTCATCATGTATTCTACCATTTCGATTGCTTCGCTTTTCACATCTTCCGGGTTTTGATTGATTCCGTTTGTCTCTACAACACAGCCTAACTCTTCACCAATAGCTACTGCAATGCATGCAACCAGTTCATCACCCTTGTTTTTTGAGGTTAAGCTTGATAAAACGCAGTTTACCATTGAACCTGCCTTTAATTTAGGTAATTTTTCTACTTTTGTATTGGCCTCAAGCATACTGGACACTTTTATTAGATTAACATCCCCGATTTCCGCTTCATAGAGAGCATTATCAAATGCATTCAATTCAGTCGGACCTTCGGAGTTTCCGGAAACAATAGCTATTCTCATTTTACCACTTTATTTATACGATTTTCTTTTGCCTTATTTTTGTTAAGAAATATTCTAATTTTTAATATCAATATTTTTTAAATATCAAACATTACGAATATCAATTAATCAAAATAATTTGTCTTAATTAATATTTATCTTTTATAATATATTAATATTTTAAAATAATTTAATAATTGATTTAATAATTTGATTTAATAATTCATTTTTTCATGATTAAAATTTGCTTTTTTCATACGAAAGTTTATATATAATTTTAAATTAATATATTATTAATCTATATTTTATTAGGTTAATCGTATTTAATTTCAATTAAATATAAAAATTATTAATTTTTAACAAAATTTTTAATTTATAGATAAATTGTTAATTAAATAATTGCAATTTAAAAATAAAATATATTGTATTAGATGGAGAAGCTTCTAAAGTAACTAGCTTAACCACTTCATCTCCTGGTAAACATGGAGCTGCAAAAGCAAGATTAGAAGCTGTTGGTATTTTTGATGGTCAAAAAAGAAGTTTAGTAAAACCTGTAGACACTAAAGTTGAAGTACCTATTCTTGACAAAAGAATCGGTCAAATTTTAGCTGTTATGGGTGACCAAGTTCAAATCATGGACTTAGAAACTTTCGAAACCTTTGAATTACCTATACCTGCTGAATTCGATGAAGAAATCAGAGGTGCTGTAGGTACTGATTTAGGTGTAGAATATATCATTGCTTTAGGCAATATGAAAATCATGAGAACTAAAAAAGTATAATTTTTTAGTTTTTTTACACTTTTTGCGGATTTTATCAAAATCCGTTTTCAATCTTTTTTCAAGTCAAATCAAATCAAATCTAAAATCAAATCAACTTTTTTTATTTTTTATTTATTTCTATTTTTAATTAATTACTTGATTAACTGAAATTATTAATTAATCAAATAATTAATTGAATATGCAATTAATTTAAAATTAAACAAGATGAAATAGTGATATAAATGCTTTTTAATACTTTTGAACCAGGAAAATTTGCTTTTTCAGCAGAATCAATTGATCTATATGGATTGGATGATGATAGTCAATCTGAGGATTCTGTTGATTTTGTAAAGTCAAAAAAATGGGGAATAATCGGAGTTCCCTTTGACAGCACTTGTTCTTATCATCATGGTTCAAGGTATGGTCCAACAATCATAAGAGAGGCATCATTTGGTTTTGAACAGTATAATTCAACCTTTGAAAAGCTTTTGGATGGAGAATTCTATGACTGTGGGGACCTTAATGTTGTTCATGGAAACTGCAGGAAAACCTGCGATTCTCTTGAAGATGCTGTAAGTGAGTTGATCGGTTCCAAGATTAAGCCAATCCTCATTGGTGGAGAGCATAGTGTAAGCATAGGATCCATCAAGGCATTGTGTGCTAAAGAGGAAAGCAATGACTTGTCTGATATTACAATCATCCATTTAGATGCTCACAGAGACATTATTGACACTTATATTGGAGAAAAGGATTCTCATGCAACCATTATGAGAAGAGTTCATGATTTGAATCCTAAGGAATTGATTCAGATAGGAATAAGATCATTCTCCATTGAAGAGAAGGAATTTGTTGAAGGGCAAAACAATATCTCAAGCTTTTTGGCAAAGGACCTTTTCGATGATTTTGATGCACTTTTGAAAAAGTTGGATTCAATTGAAGGTAAGGTTTACATTTCCATTGATATGGATGCAATAGACCCTGCATTTGCCCCGTCTGTAGGAAACCCGACTCCAAATGGATTGCATCCGATTGATGTTGAAAATATTTTTGAGGCTTTGGCAAATAATGAGAATATTGATGTCATCGGATTTGACCTTGTAGAGGTTGCAAGTGATAGGTTAGGTGATGTAACCGCTGTACTTGCAGCTAAAATAATCTATGATTTCTTGACTTTATTTGCTTAGATAAGTCTTTATTTTTCATTTTTCAATTATCATTTTTTACTTTTTATTTGGCTATTGTTTTTCAACAAATAATATTAAATATTACTTAAACACATATTTTAATTATAATTTATTATTTACTATATAAGTAAAATTTAAATTATAAGTAAAATTTAAATTATAAAAATCAAATTATAAAATTTATTAATCATATTTTTAAAAAATATTAATTTAAATCATTTTTACAAATTATAAAAAATTAGGAGATTTTTAATGTATAAAAGAGAAATAGAATTGTCTGGTCATATCATTGATTCTTTAACTCTTCCTAAAACCATGGATATTATTATGGATAAGGGTGGAGACTTTGATATACTAGAGTTTGATATAGGAAAACGCAAATCTGATACTTCTTGATGAACTTAACTTTATTGGGGTTTCAATATCTGAAATTGAAGAGGTCAATTTAGTCCCTTCTCCAAAAGATCAAGTAGCTCCAGAAGGTTTTTACTCAACAAGCCATCATGTAACTCATATTTATTATAAAGATGAATGGATTCTTGTAGATGAAATTGAAATGGACTGTTTAATCGTTATAGATGAAGAAAACAAGACTGCCAGATGCAAACCAATTGCAGACATTAAGAAAGGAGACTTGATTGTAGTTGGTAGGGAAGGAGTTAAAATCACACCACCTCAAAGATCAAGAGGCAAGCAAGGTGTATTTGAATTCATGAACAGTGAAGTTTCTTCTGAAAAACCTATGATGAGCATCATCAATGATGTTGCAACTGAGATTAAGAATGTCAAGGCTAAAGGCGGAAAGATTGCACTTGTTGGAGGTCCAGCTATTGTGCATACAGGTTCTGCAGGAATCGTTGCACAACTTGTAAAGGATGGAATCATCGATGTTATTTTTGCAGGTAACGCTTTAGCTACTCACGATATTGAATGCGATCAATTCGGAACTTCTCTTGGTGTAAATGTAAAGACCGGTGAAGTTGTTGCTCATGGTCATACTCACCATATGAGAGCAATCAATAGAATCAATAAATCCGGTTCTATTAGAGAAGCTGTAGAAGACGGAACCTTAAAAAGCGGAATCATGTATGAATGTATTAAAAATGATGTTCCATTTGTATTGGCAGGTTCCATTCGTGATGATGGTCCACTTCCTGATGTAATTACAGACACTGTAGAGTCTCAAAAACTAATGCGTAAATATGCTCAAGAAGTTGACATGGTCATTATGATTTCCACAATGTTACATTCCATTGCAACTGGTAACTTATTGCCTTCAAGAGTTAAAAGTATTTGTGTAGATATCAATCCATCTACCGTTACTAAACTTTCAGATAGAGGTAGTGCACAAGTTGTAGGTATTGTAACTGATGTAGGAGCATTCTTACCAGTTTTATATGATGCATTACAAGAAGAATAAATTTTTATTCTTTCTTTTTTATTTTTTTAATTAATTTAACTATTTTTGTTTTTTTACTATTTTTTGCCTTATTTTTTAACTATTTTTTGTATTATTTTTTTATCAATTCTTCACAGTTTTTTATTAGTTTTCATCCTCAATTTTTTTAAAAATTTCATCATATAGTTAATTTCATTAAGTTTTTTTAGAAACTTTTTTTATTAAGTTTTTATAGATTTTTAATTAGATAAAAATTATTTTTAATTATTTAATTTAATAGTTAAAAATTATAATAATTTTAAGATTAATTAATGAGTTATATTTGAGTTAAAAGTGAAAACTGACTTACTTTTCTTTGGTGTTTAAAATGGATGAAAAGATAATTAATGTTGATGGCAATGAGATTATAATCACTGCAGAAGGTCTTGATGATATTGAGATAAGCGATATAATCATTGAAGATGCAGAAGAGCCTGAAGGGGATCTTGTTATCACTGCAAAAATATTGGAAGTGGAATTAGGTGAAGTCTATCCTGCAGTTGTGGTTGTTGAAGACGGCTATTTTAAGGATGTTATACCAATCATAACTGATGACGATGATTCTCTTGATTTGGATTATGAAGGTGTCTTGATACCAGGATTCATCGATTCCCATATTCATATTGAAAGTTCAAAAATCACTCCTGCTAATTTTGCAAAGGCGGTTATTCCTCATGGAACCACTTCAGTTGTTGCAGACCCTCATGAAATAGCAAATGTTCTTGGAATAGAAGGTATTGACTTTATGATAAATGATGGAAAGAAAGTTCCATTTGATTTCTATTATGCAGCTCCATCCTGTGTTCCTGCAACCCCATTTGAAACTTCTGGTGCAGTATTGACCAGTTCTGATATTGAAGAGCTATTGAAACGTGATGAAGTTGTTGCCCTTGGGGAAATGATGAATTTCCCAGGTGTCATTGCTGAAGATGAAGAGGTTCTTAAAAAACTTGATGCAGCTAACAGACTAAATAAGCCTATAGATGGTCATGCTCCACTTGTTGCTGGTGATGATTTAGTGAAATATGCTTCATATGGAATCAGCACAGACCATGAATGCAGTACCTTTGAAGAAGCTATTGAAAAGCAAAAATTAGGCATGAACATTATGGTTCGTGAAGGTTCCTCTGCTAAGGATATGGACAGATTATTGGACGTTGACAAAAGGTTGAATTACTTGATTGAAGAGGAAATGGCTGGAAATATTGAAATAGGCAATATGGATGAAGCATTAGCGGTTCCTCCATTTGACTTTTTAGTCTGTGATGATATCAACGCAAGAGACTTGTCTAAAGGTCATTTGGATAATTTGATTAAAAAGGCCATCTCATTAAAGGTCAATCCAAAAGAAGCCATTAAGATGGTGACTTTAAATCCTGCAGAGCACTACGGTTTGAATTCTGGTGCTATAGAAACAGGCAAGGTTGCTAATTTTGTTTTGGTTGATGACTTAAGAAACTTGAATGTAAGCAAGGTTTGGGTTCATGGTGAACCTGTCTTTGATGATGGTGAAGTCTTGTTTGATGTAGAATCACCTAATCTGAAGAACACCTTTGATTTGGATGAAGTCAGTCCTGAAGACTTTGATGTAATAATGGAAATGGATTATGTCAGTTCCTTGATGGATGAAACCACCAATGTCTTTGTTATTGAGGCATACGATGGTGATTTGATTACAGGAAAATCAGAAGAGACTCTTTTGATAAAGAATAAGGTCATTCAGCCTGATTTGAATAAGGACATCATTAAAATAGCTGTTGTAAACAGATATGGTGGAAATAATTTGGCAAATGGTTTTATCAAAGGATTCCATCTCAAAAGGGGGGCTTTCGCTTCTTCTGTTGCACATGATTCCCACAATATTGTAGTTGTCGGTACAAATTCAGAAGATATGGCAAAAGCAGTCAATCTGATTAGAGAAAAGGAAGGTGGACTTGCTGTTGTATCTGCTGAAGATGGAATCGAAGAGATTCTTGAATTGCCAATTGCAGGCTTGATGTCTAATAAGGATGTTGATTATGTGGGATCCAAATTGACTCATTTGATTGATTTATCCCATAATTTAGGATGTACTTTGACATCTCCATTCATGACTTTGTCATTTATGGCATTGCTTGTTATTCCAAGCTTTAAAATAAGTGATAAGGGTGTATTTGACTTTGAAAGTTTTGAATTATCCTATTTGATAAAACAATATTTAGTATAATTATTCAAAAATTCTTTTGGGAAAGTAAAGAGGCAATGTTTCCAATTTAGTTAAAAATAGTTTAAAGGTCAAATCCTTGGCCTATTAAATCCTCTTTTAGGATTTTTATGGATTCCTTTTCCTCATCATTTCCTACTCTTTTTATTATTCTTTCAGATTCCAAGAATCTTTCAATGAAGTATTCTTTTGTTTTTTCATCTACAATGTTTATTCTTGAATAGTTTACCAAAGCGTCAATTAAAGCGTGAATTCCTCTGTTGATCGGTTTGACGCATTTGTTTTTAATGTTCATTTCAAGCACTTCAGCTTTTATGAAATTCACTTCAGTATCCTTGATTGGATCATTTTCTCTAAAACTGCTTTTCAGGCTTTTGACTTTGCAGATTAAGTAGGCATCAGCATCAGTGATATAAGTCATTTCACCATTGGCATTAGTTTCAGGGATTCTGCTTAAATGTTCATCTGGAATTGTATTTGTGGTGGCAAGAGTAAACATAAGTGGGCTGCTTGTGATGTTTACAATAAACTCTTCCTTTTCCTTAATGTTTTTTATTGTATTTCCACCTTCAAAAATCCTTAAAAAGATTTCATCATTTTCCAGCACTCTAACTCCAAAAGGCGCTGCATTGCTATGGCCTTCCTTATCTGTTGTAGTGATGATCGCTTCGTATTGCTGGCCTTTGAACATGCCTATTTCAGTTAAATCGATTTCCATTTTTTCCCTCAAATCCAAAGCTATGACTTATTTTTTTAATTTATTTTGCTTAATCTGATATGATGTTTATTATTTATTTATTTTATAATTTTGCTTGATTTTTCATTATTTTTTTTGTTTTTCTCATTCTTTTTCTTTTTATAATTATAAAAACTTTTTATATTATAAATAATAAAAATATATGTAATATATTAGTTAATGAGATTAATTAATAATAATTGAAATTAATTAATAATAATTATTAAAACATATTTATTTTAAAAATTAGAGTGATTTTATGAAATATCAGATGTATTATGAAATGATGGAACAACCAGAAGCTTTAAGGAGGACTTTTGATTCTGAATTAGATAATATGGCTAATATTTCTGAATTAGCACAGTCTGTTGATACTATTTATTTAATTGGCTGTGGAAGTTCTATTTCCACTTGCTATTCTATAAGAGATGCATTGTCTTCAGTTTCTGATTTAAATATACATGTGTTTACAGGTTATGAATTTGTTTATAATAAAAAATTAAATGAAGGTGAGAATTCATTATTTATCGCAACTTCCCAATCTGGAGAAACTGCAGATACTTTAGCTGCATTAAGAAGAGCTAATGAATTCAATATTGATACTGTTTCAATTTCCAATGAACCTGAAAGCTCTATGATTAAGGAAGCTAAATATCCTGTTGTAACATTAGGAAATACTGAAACTGCTATTTTAGGCACTAAGACTTATATCACTCAATTAGCTTGTCTCTATCAAATTTTATTTGCAGCTTCAGGATATGAAAAGGCTGATGAGATCTTGGAACAATTAGCAACTATTCCTGATTTAATTGAAGAGCTTTTAGTAAGCACTGAAGAAGAGAACAAGAATCTTGCTGAAGAGATGAAAGATGAGGATGGTTTCTATTGTTTAGGTAGTGGCGTCAACTTCGGTCTTGCCTATAAGTTGGCTATGACCATGTTGATGGAAGGTGCTATAAAGCATGCTTGCCCTCTTTATTCTGCTGAATTTAGGCACGGTTTAATTGAAAGGGCTGAAAAGGATGTTCCTTTGATCTTCTTGAATGCTGATTTGGAAAGTGACAAGTTAACCAAAATAGCAATCAATTTCTCAAAGAATAAATTGGATGCCAAAACCATAATCTACAATCTTAGTGATTATGCAGACATCAATCCATTACTTGCTCCATTTGTACTTGTAATACCTTTAGAATGGTTTGTTTACTACTTGGCACATTTCAATGGTGAAGATCCAGGTAGCACAAGACATATTGGAAAAGTAAGATATGAATAAACAGTTAATTTTTTCTTTTATTGAGATGAATAAATAATTTATTATTCTCTCCACTCTTTTTTTATTTTCACTATTTTATTATTTCTATTCTGGCTATTTTTATTCTAATATTTTTATTCCATTATTTTTATTCTATATTTCTATTCTAACTATTTTTATCAAAACTTTTAGTAACTTTTATTTACTAAAATAGAAAAGTTTATAAATGATGAATCACAAGTATACATTGTAAACAAAAAGTATACTAAAAAATTCAAAATTTTTTTAGAAAATACCAAAATCATGAAAAAATCATAAAAAGATCTAAAAAAATCAAGAATTTTGTATTTCAAATTTAAAAAAAGTATACATTTATAGAAATATTTATAAACTATGAGAAATATAGTATACAGTAGGAAGATATGTACACTAAGTTTTGAAATTCATAACTTTTTACACATATCTGTTGTTGTTAAATTTTATCTATAAAATAGATACCAAAATTGAAAATTAAAAAATAATGTAAAGGAGTGTTTATCATGCCTGAAGATGTAAATGAAGACATTGAAGTAGATTACGAAGAAGTTGAAGTAGAAGTAGAAACTTCTAAAGCTGATGAACTCAAAGGTAAAGCTGAAGAATTCAAAGAAGATTTCAAAACCAAATACGAAGCAAGATCTGAAGCTAACAAAGAAAAATTAGACGAAACTCTTAACAGAAGTAAAGATGTTGCAGGTAAAGTTGGTGAAAATCTCAGTAAAACTATTGACGATGCAATCATTGCAATGAAAGGTATTCAAAAGAATTTCGATACCAGATACCAAGGCTACAAAGAAACTGCTGTAGCTAATAAGATCAGTGTTGATTTAGCAGAAAACAAAGATTTCTACTACTTACTCGCTTACTTAGCAGGTATCGAAAAAGAAGACATTTCCATTGAAGCAACTAACAACTCTGTAACCATCAAAGCATGCTTTGAAAACATCATGAAAAAAATTGAAAGCAGCGAAGAAGACCCAGCTAACTTAATTATCGCTGGAGTCAAAGAAGGTGAAGCAGAAAGATCTATTAGTTTCGCATCCGACATAGTAAAAGAAGAAATTACTGCTAAACATAACAATGGAACCTTATTCGTAACAATCCCAAAAAGAATTATTCCAAAAACTAAAATAGACATCGAATAAGTTCATTGTAAATTATCAAAATATATCTCAACCTTTTAAAGATTAACATTTTTTGTTAATCTTTAAATATTTTTTAAAATTATTTACATAATTAACACCTTAAATACTTTTTTTGATTTTTGCAAGATCCTCTTGCAAAAATTATTTTTTTTTAAATTTTTTCACTCATTTTAAATTGATTATTTTTTTATAAAATTTCAATAGCAATAATCTTTTTTTAAAAAAATAATATAAATTTTGCACTGATTTTTCAAAAGATATATGATGAATTTTTATTTGAAAAAAATCAGTATTCTACTAAAAGTATCGAAGAAATCAAGTAAAATTGAGTAAATTTGACCTAAAAAAGGGAAAAGCTTTAATACTAAGTATTGATATAATATTACTATACTATTAAAACGGAGGTGAAAATTATGGCAATTCCTAAAGCTCCTGTAAATAGGATTATCAAAGAAGCTGGTGCTGAAAGAGTAAGTGCTGACGCAGTAGACGCATTAGTAGCATACTTAGAAGCTGACGCAGCAGCAGTCGCTAAAAAAGCAATTGAATACGCTAAAATTGCAAAAAGACAAACTGTAAAAGCAGATGATATTGCATTAGCTATCGACAAAGAATAAGATAATTAACTTATCTTATTACTTTTATTTTTTTTAATAAAATTTATTTTATTTTTTTACTATTTTTTTAAGAATTTACTATTTTTAAGGTTTTAACTATTTTTACAATTTTTTAATCTATTTAATTAATTTTAGACTATTTTAACGATTTTCCACTATTTTTGGATTGGATTGATTTTTAAAAAGAGAAAAAAAGAAAAGATGTTATGTTTTTAAAAAGGAAAAGAAAAAAAGAAATTTTATATTTTCAAACTGTCTTCGGCTACTTTTTTACCTAAATTATAAGCATCCTCTAAGTCAATATGGAAATGTTCCTCTTTTCTTTTAGCTTTTAATTCAGGATCAAATGCATAGTTTTCATATTTGGAATAGTCTTTAAATTGGTAAGTGTCATAAACTCTTAAAATGTGAGGCTGTGAATACACATCACCGAAAACGTTTTCCAAAATTTCAAATTTATTGCCATAGATTTGTTCACAAACTTCTTCTGTAACATTCATTGAATAGATCATACCAATAGGCATTCTTTTTGGAGCATTGGATTCTCCACCATAAACGAATACGGAAAATAGGAATCTTTCTAAAAAGGACCTGAGTTCACCGGTAATTTCACCGAAGTAAATAGGGGTGCCGAAAATGATTCCATCTGCATTTTGCATTTTTGGCAACAATTCCCTTAAGTCATCTTTAATAGGGCACTGTGCATAATATTTTCCACCAATCCTTTTACAATGGAAACAGGATTTGCAACCTTTATAATCCAAATCATATAAGTGAATTTGATGAATGTTTATTTCATCTCCATCAAAGTCTTTCTTTAATTCATCAATAATTCCTTCACTTGCCTTTTCCAATAATTGGGCGGTATTAAATTTCTTTCTTGGGCTACCGTTTACTAAATAAAAATCCATATCATCACTCAAATAAAATTAATTAAATTAATTAAGCATAAATTAAAATTTAAAAGAATTTGGAATAAAAAATAAAATTAATAAAAATCAAATTCAAATAAAAATCAAATTTAAAAAATAAAAAAATATTAGAAATTAAATAAAATAAAATTAAAAATAATATGAGAAAGATTACTTATGTTAAATCAAAGTAATTCTCATCATCTTCATATTCGTCTTCATCTTCACTTGCTCTTTCCCTTTTTTCCACTTGCATGATCAAGTCGATAATCTCTTCAATACCTTCACCCTCTGCAGCTGAGATAAGCAAAGGATTTTCGGTTTTGTCAATGTATTGTTGGATATAATCATGTCTCATGCCATCATACTCCGCAATATCCATCTTATTGAATAGATAGATGATAGGAGCATCAAAAACATTTTTGATTTCTTCTAAAAGATTGTATTGATTTTCAAGAAGGTAACCGCAAGTTTCAGATCCGTCAAATATGAACAATATAGCATCTGCCAAGTGTTCGAGAGCAACCATAGCGTTCATTTCAATATCATTCATGTCTCCGATTGGCCTATCCAATAAACCTGGAGTGTCAATGATTTGGTAATGCTGCCATTTCTTCTCGAAGTGTCCTATTTGAATACCTTTTGTAGTGAATGGATAATTAGCCACTTGAGGTTCAGCATCAGTGATGTGTGTCAACAATGTTGATTTTCCTACATTTGGGAATCCTGCAATAACAATGCTTATTGCATCAAAGTCAACAGTAGGCATATTTCTTAAGGATTGCTTTGCAAAATCTAAAAAGTCCAAATCCTTTTCAATCTTATGAACAACTGAAGAGATTCTTCCATAAGCCTGTTTTCTAAGGCCAGTTGCTCTTTCAGATGAAGACTTTCTTATTTTTGCACCATATTCCTTTTCGAGTTGGGTAATAATACCATATGCCCAATTAAGTGCACCTAATGCTTGCTTGAAATCATCCACACCTACAGTGATGTCTATATAATCCTGATAAAATTCTGGCAGTTCTTCGATTTCAGGGGTACGGTCCAAAATCATTTTAAGTCTGTCTTTAATGACTTGGCAAGCAGTGATTACTCTTGTCTCTTCAATACGTTTGCCCTTTAAGTGTTTAGGCATCTTTTCTCCTCTACGTAAATCAGCTGCCTTCTTACCTCTTCTAAAACCTTTATCTAATAATTCGTCTGGAGTTGGAATAGTTGGTAACATCATTTTTTATCACCGTGTAATCATAATTTAGTATTTTTTTTTTTTAATTGGTAATTTTTATAATCATTATTCAAAATTTTATAGTTTAGAAATTTTAAAAATCATTTTTCTTCAATGTTTTAAGTTAATACATTTATAAAAAGCTTTATTTAAATATTTGCCCTTGGAATTTGTATACTTTTGTATTTTCATCAAGCCATGCGTCTGGTCTGAGCCCTGCTTTCATACAGGTATGAGATATGAATTCTTCCTTGTCCATATTATGTTCTGGAGCGACTTGAGGCAATAGCAATCCTTTATAGAATCCTTTCTCCACTATCAATCCGTCTTCACCAATAATGATTTTGTCCAAATAATCAATTGGCTTTTCAACTTCGATTAGCTGTGGTTTGGTCAAGACGGTAATTTCATATTCAAGACTATCCAATTCACTTTCATCAACACTTGGAAAACGTGGGTCTCTGATTGCAGCGGATATTGCAGAATCAATCACAGCATCAAGCAGTGGATAGACTGGTTCTGGATAACCTATGCATCCTCTAAGATTATTGTGTTTGTTCAAGGTTACAAATACACCAAGTTCATCATACATGTAGTCCGGACAATCTGAAGGTGTGTCAATTTTTCTATTTTCTTTAACATATGTTTCAATGGCATCTTTTGCTAAACTTAGTAAATATTTTCCATCACTTTCACTTAACATATTTTCACCTTCAAATTTTTGAAATTAATTTTTTTAATTTTTAATTTTTAATTTTTTATAATTTATTTTTTTAAAATTTAATTTTCAATATTGGAAAATTACTTTTTTAAAAAATTTTTATTTTTTTAAATTTTTCAATTTAATTTTTTTCTAAATAATTTCCATTTTTAATTAAAATGGTATTTTTCAACTGCTTCATCTACATATTCTTTTATCAATTTGTTTAATATTCATATCCAATCGTTTATTTTGAATATAGCTTCAATTAAATGAATAGTATAATGAAATTAATATAAAATTAATTTTTATAAATATTAGTTGCTTCCACCTACTATAGCATTCAAAATTCTGGTGTGTGGTCCTCCATCACCGACTGGTGCAGTTTGTCCACCTTTACCACAGTAACCTACACTAAGCTTGAAGTCGGAGCCTATTCCATCAACACCATTAAGTGTTTCAAGAATATTACCAGATAATGATACATCTCTGAAATGATCCTTAAGTTCACCATTTTCAATCTTGTATGCTTCAGTTGCATTGAACTGGAAAATTCCTTTTCCTGTATCAACTTGTCCTCCTCTTGAACCTTTAAGATAGATTCCATCCTTGATGTCTTCTATCAATTCTTCAAAACTTAAGTCTCCAGGTTCGAGGAATGTGTTGCTCATTCTTACAATAGGTTGGTCACTTATTGATGACCTTGCATTTCCAGTAAGCGGAATGTCCAATTTGCCTGCACTTTCTCTGGAGCTTAGGAATGACACTAACTCTCCATTTTTAACAAGCTGGTTCTTTCTGGTTTTGACTCCTTCAACATCATAAGGATAATATCCGAATCCTTCCTTATAGCTTGAGTCATCATAGATGTTGACGATGTCTGATCCGATTTTCTTATTCATTTGGTCATGCAATATTGAGTCGTCCTGCAATACGAGGTCCGCTTCCACAGCATGTCCTACTGCTTCGTGGATAAACACTCCTGTGAGGTTGTTGTCAGCTACAATTGGGAATCTTCCAGATGGTGCAGGTTTTGCATCTAAAAGTTCAGTTGCCTTTTCACCGATCTTTCTTCCAAATGATTCGATGTCTGCATCTTCAAGTACTTCAAAACCTTTCACTCCACCTAAGCTTCCATGGTTAAATTGAATAAGTTCACCGTTTGAAGCAACTGCATTCAATGAAAGAACCACTCTTGAACTATCTATAAGTATTTCGCTTCCTTCAGTGCTTACAAATGCACTGTTGCTTTCGCCATCGGAATAGCTTACTGTTGTACTTACCACTTTTCCGACATTGCTTGCCTTGTTCACTTCTTGAATAAGTTCCTTTTTATCTTCAATTGTAACATCACTTGCAGCTATTTTTCTATCTGTTTTGACTTCATCCTCTATGATTTCACATTCTGCAAGTTCAATGTCTCCAGTAAGTGAGTTTGATATCTTAATTGCCTTTTCTGTAATTTCCTCTAGTTTTGAAAAGTCATTTGTTGAAGCAAATCCCCATGCTCCATTGTTTAAAACCCTTATTCTTGCAACGGTGGACATGCCTGTGTTGATTTCCTGAATTTGGTTGTCTTTCATGATTATGCCTGTATTGTTTCCACTACCTGCTCTTATGTCTGCATAATCCACCTTATCTTCGATTTTAGTTAATATTTTTTTAAATAAGTCTATATGTGCTTCCATTTTAAGACTCCTTTTTTTAATTAAATTTACTTTTAAAGTTTATACATTTATTAGTATATTGTTTTTAATAGATATAACTATTTATTAATTAAATGTTTAATAATAAATTATAAATAAAATTTAAAAGATATAATTAATCATGACTAAACATGAGTTAAAAGTTAAACCTATTGAAAATGGTACTGTGATTGACCATATTCAAGCCAATAAGGCACTTCAGGTATTGAAGATATTGGGTCTTCCAAAGGAAGGAATTAATGTTACCCTTGCAATGAATGTTCCTTCTAAATTAGGTTTTAAAGACATAGTTAAGATTGAAAATAGGGAAGTGGAACATAGTGAAATAGATAAGATTTCATTGATTGCTCCTCATGCAACCATAAACATTATTAGAGATTATGAAATAGTCTCTAAAAAGAAAGTGGAGTCTGTGGAAGTGTTGAATGGAATTGTAAAGTGCACTAACCCTAAATGCATATCAAATACTGATGAGCCTATTGAAAGCAAATTTTATTTGGTTGAATCTGATCCTATTACTCTCAGATGTCATTATTGCGAAAGATTAGTTCAAGCTGATGAAATTTCAAAACAATTTTAAATGGTTTTTAACTTTTTATCTAGTTTTTTAATTATTCTAATTAATTTTTTAGATTATTTTTTCTAATTTTTTTTTATTAATTGATTTAATGTTTTTAAAGGTTGTAAGATTATGTGGGAAATGATTTGGCCTATCTTGTTGGTTATATTATCTAATACTGTTTATAATATTTGTACCAAATCAACTCCCGGCAATGTAAATGCATTTGGCACATTGATGATAACATATGCTGTAGCAACTATCTTGACAGCTCTTATTTTTGTTTTTCTTGTCAAACCTGAAAATGTCTTAACTGAATTGTCCCGTGTAAACTGGACTTCTGTAGTATTGGGAATGGCTATTGTAGGATTGGAATTAGCTTACATTTTTGCATACCGTGCAGGTTGGAAAGTAAGTTCTGCATCACTTGTTGCAAATATTGGATTGGCAATAGTGCTGATATTTGTTGGTGTCATTCTATATGGCGAGAACATTTCATTAAAGCAGGTGATGGGAATTTTAGTTTGTTGTGTAGGCTTGTTTTTAATCAATATGGGTTAAAAAAAGAATAAATCTATTTAAACTATTTTTTGTCATATTTATAAAAAAAGAAATAATCAATTAAATCTATTTTTTTGTCATAGTTATAAAAAAAGAAAAAAGAAGTTAAATAACTTCTTCAATTAAATGATTAGCTAATCTTAAGGCCAATGCTAAGATTAATAAAATTGGTGGTTTTCCAGGAGACATTGGAATTACACTTGCATCCCCCAGATACAGACCGTCTATTTCTGTTTTTAAGTTATTGTCAACTACATCTCCGATTGCCGCTGTTCCTCCAGGGTGTGCCCCTCTGAATATAGTGGAGGTCATGGTTGTTGGATCAACACCGGCCTTCTCAAGTATGGAACTTGCTGCTGCACAGCCTTGCGCCAATCTTCTGATGTCATCGATGGTATTGAATTTGAATACGTTTCCATCCGCATCAACAGTACCTACCATATCATCTTCAACTTTAACCATAATGCTTAAGATATCCTTATCTTCAACATCTGGATTTGATTCCTTGATGTATTTGGCGATAAATGATGAGAAATGAGGTGCAAGAATGTATTCTTTTCCTATAGCAAGTCCATTCATCTGAACTTCACTATTGAAGTTAATGTCCTTCAAATATCCTCCAACACTTACAAATGGGTCAAAGAAGAGCTTGTTTCCTGCATCAATTCCTGATTTTTGAAGGATTACTGCAGTATCGACAGCTCCTGCACAAAGGATTACCAAATCGGAATCAATGGTTTGTGTCATGTTGTCCTTAATGTATTCAACACCGCTTATTTTTTTATCAGAGAAGATGACTTTAGTTACTTCTGCATCAGTGATTAAGTCTGCACCATTTTCTATTGCAATGTCAACAAAGTCCTTTCCACTCCATTTGGCATCTCTTGGACATCCGAATGAACATTTACCACAAGGTTTGCAATCCTCATCCCTGATGAATTTTGGCATTCTGATTGCTTCAAATCCCAATTCATTTGCACAGTCTATAAAGAGTTGTGTTCCCTTTCCGATATGCTCATCATCCATTTGATGAATTCCAACCAATTCTTCGATTTTGTCATATTCTGCAGATATGTCTATTCCAAGTTCCTTGAATTCATCTTCAAGTAACCTTACACCATTTCCTGCAGCTACGATAGTGGATCCTCCAATACATGTGGTCTTCAATAAATCGATGCTGTTTGTATTTTTCAAACGCTTGTCGTAGTATTTCATGTCATAATATTCAAAGGAGTCCTTGCTTTTTATGTATGGTCCCCTTTCTATGATGGTAACTGGAATATTTGCTTTTGCAAGTTCCATAGCTATTAATGAACCTCCAGCACCTGTACCTATAACTATAACCATTTTTTATCTCCGTTATTTTTTTATTAAATATATTTGTTTTATCATTTAATTAATTATTTGTAATTAAATTTTAAAACTAGTTCAATCCCTTCATTTTAATATTTGATTTTATCATATAAATAATTAACAATTGTTATATTTCTATTATGGTTTTAATAGTTTTTAAAAAATAGAATAAATAGGATAAATAGGATAAATAGATTAAATAGATTAAATAGATTAAATAAAATAAGTAGAAAAATAAAAAAAGAAAGAATAATTGAAATTATTCTTTTTAAGTAGTTTTAAATTGTTTAATTTTATTTTAATTTATGAAACAAAGATTTCAATAAATTTAGCATAAGCTGGTCTGGTAATGAATACACCAATTAAAACCCCTATGATTGTAGTGAATGCGAAACCTGCGATGGTACCGATACCACTACTTCCTCTTGCAAATCCAACATAAGCAAGAGGTAACATTGCAGCTATTAAAGTTCCTGCAGATGCAAAGATAATGAACAATGCATTTTTAACGTTCATTTGGGTTCTTGTTCTTCTGTGTCTTGTGTTTTCATCATCGTGGTGCAATACCTCATCTGTAATGATGATCTGGTCGTCTACCCCAGTACCTACAGATGCGATTAAACCAGCAATTGCTGCTAAGTCTATATTCCAATGGATAATTGAAGCCACACCTAAGATGATTATAATCTCAGATAATGTAGTAATCAATATTGGGATTGCCAAGAAAGCTCTTCTGTATCTAATGTATACAACAACGGAAATAGCTAAAATTGCAAGTAATCCTGCAATCAAAGCACCTTGTGCGAATTGTTGACCTAATTCAGGTGAAACTGTATTGGAACCGACAGTATGAATCTTAACTGGCAAGGAACCGGTTTTCAAAACTGTAAATACAGTGTTGGATTCCTCTTTTGCTGCATCCACATCATCTGCACCACCTGTCACTTCAACTTCTGCTACAGGTTCTCCACTTGCCAATCCTTCAGATAATGCTGGCGGATGGTCATCAATCTGTTTTCCATCAAGGTACATTACAACTTCATGTCCACCTTTTCCTTTTGCAAGTTCTGCAAACTTCTTAGCTCCCTCGGTTGTCAGTGTAAATGGTACATGCCATTCTCCAGACTCTCCAACTATAGGAGCATCAACTGAAGCGACATCACTTCCTACAAGAACAGTCTTATTGTCTATTTTAGCTTCAAAGATACCTGGATTTCCAATCAGCCGTTCTACCTCTTCAGGTGTCTTTCCAGCCATTTCAACTATAACCATTTTGTCTCCACTGGATCTGACCTTTACATCACTTACACCATAAAGGTTAAGCCTTTTATCTAAAACAGAGGTTACAATTTTCATGGTAGTGTCGTTAACAGGATGTTCCAATTCCAATTGGATTGAGGAACCACCTTTTAGGTCAAGTCCTTGTTCAACACCAAGTAGACTGATACTTAAAATACTGATTATAAGGAATATTAAGAGGATAATTACTTGTCTATCTTTAAAGAATTTTGATAAATCGCTTGCCATAATTATTTGCCTCCTTTTCCTTTTTGTTTTTTAGCTTTACGTTTGTTAACTTTCTTACCGGATTTCTTATTCTTAGACTTTTTAGGAGCTGGTGAAGATTCTTCCATATTGTCAATCTTTTCCAATTCCTCTTCAATCTTATTCATTACCTCATCATCTTCAACTTCAGTTTTCTTCTTCAATTTGTCTTTAAAGCTTAATTTGGATTTTTTCTCTGAAGTTTCATCTGATTCCTTAGTGTTGTCAGAAGATTTGGAATTTGTTGCAGATGGACTTATATTGTATTTGTCTTGCTTTTTGGATTGTCTCCAATCGATATAAGTCTTAAGGATTCCTAAGTTCATTAACCAAGTGGAAAGGATATCCCCAATTAATCCGATTACCAATACTGCAGAAATGTTACTTAATGTAGTTGCTTCAGGCATGATGAGTTTAGTAACTACAAATAAGACACCCATTGCAGCTATTGCCGCAAGGGACATGGTCAAACCGGTGTACATAGCATTTTTAGCTCTGCTTTCTACAGTTCCTTCTCTTCTTTTTAAAAGTCTTGTGGTAAGAAGAATATCTGTATCTACACTGTACCCAATAAGCATTAGCAATGCACCGACAGATGCAATTGACAGTGGAATCTTAAAGATAGACATTCCACCAAGAGCGATAAGTATATCACATAATGCTGCAAGTATGATTGCTACAGATGGTACAGGTTCTCTAAATACAATAAATACGGTAACTGCCATAAATAGGAACGCAAAGATCATAGCAACATAAATTTGTCCCATTGCCTCTTCACTTAAAACAGGACCAATTTCATTATAGCTGATCACTTTCGCCTTTCCGTTTATGGCGCTTGTAAATGTACTTGAATTAATATTATTTTCCAATTCAACAGTAACCTTATTGTTTCCATTATTTGTTACTTTTATATTGTTTGTGTTTAATTTGGCATCAAGGGTTTGCTCTAATTCAGTTGGAGTGACAGAACCTAATAATTGTAATTCTGCTTGTGAACCTCCTTTTAGGTCAACACCTTGTTCCAAGCCGTTAACACCTATAAGAACTAATGATAAAAGTGCAAGAATAATTGGAATAGCAATTAAGATTTTGTGATTTTCCATCATTTTTTCTAACATTTTTCTTTTGCACCCATTAAACTTAATTCGTTTTGAAATAATTTGATAATAATTATTATAAAATATGTTAATAAAAATTATACATTAATAATTATCTTATTTATATTATTAAATAGTTTCCTTAAATTTGATTTTAAAATTGGATTAATCAAGAAAAATTCTTATAAAGTTATTAAAAAAATAGCTGTTTTGATGAGATAAGTATTATTTTTAAAAAAAGTAAATATATAGAAAAGATAACAAGGAATATATTTAGTATAAATATAAATCCTTAGTCACTATCAATGCTTCAGTATCCTTTTGGATTCTTGCAGGGCTTTTATTGTCAGTATTTAAGTTAAACTGCTGAACTACCCTTGCACCTCTTGCCCTAATCTTCATTTCCATCTTTTCAAGTGCACCTTCCCCATTGGAATTGCTTGTAGTGAACAATACCACATCCTTTCCACGTAAGTCGCATCTGTCAATTAATGTAATGATTGCGGGGGTGGGGTTGCTTGCCCAAATTGGGGTGCCGATATATACTGTATCATATTCTTCAAGATCAAGGGTAGGAGGATAAATTTCTGTCTTATTTTCTCTAAATGCATCAATAGTAGAGCTTAATCTGTTTCTAAATCCTTCACGTTTCTTCAAATCCCTGATTTGACAGATATCGCATTTAAAATTAAGTGCAAGTGTTTCTGCAACCACTTTTGTTTTTCCGCCATCTGAATAGTATAAGATTATTCTTTCCATATTTTCTCCCCTTGAACTATTTTATAAAAAATAATCTATTTAAATATTTCCCTAAGGAATATCTAAATAGTTATTTCCTAATAGTTAAGTTTAATTGAACTCTTATGGGTGCATTCCAAAGAAGTCCAAACCAGTCTTTTCATCAAATCCGCACATGATGTTCATATTGTGAACAGCTTGGCCTGATGCTCCTTTAACTAAATTGTCAATAGCTGAAATGATGACCAATCTTCCGGTTTCATCAATTTCAAAGCATCCGATTTGAGCATAGTTGGATCCTCTTACGCTGCTTAAGCGTGGAATCTCTCCATCTTCTAAGATTTGGATGAATGGTTCTCCTTTGTAGGTTTCCTTGTAGATGTCCAATACCTCTTCGCTGGTGATGTCTGCTCCATCAACCAAGAAACAATGGTTGGTGGTAAGAATTCCTCTGATAACTGGCACCAAATGAGGTGTGAATGAAATCTTGACATCTGAAAATGCACCAAGTTCCTGTTGGATTTCAGGCATGTGTCTGTGTTGGGTTACCTTATAAGGATTTACGTTATCTCCAATGTTTGGGTAATGTGTTGTTGCAGCCGGATTAACTCCTGCACCGCTTACTCCAGTTTTTGAATCGAAAATCATTCTATCTGCAAGCTTTGCTTTTGACAATGGGTATCCGGAGAGGATAGCTCCAGTTACAAAGCATCCAGGGTTTGCAAGCAAGGTTGCCTTTTTGATTTCCTCTCTGTGAATTTCAGGAAGTCCGAAAACTCCTTTCAAGTCAGAGGTATGTTCAAGACCATACCATTTTTCATAAACCTCAATGTCATTGAATCTGTAATCTCCACTTAAGTCAATTACCTTTGCACCGGTATCAAGTAAATCCGGTACGATTTTCATTGAAGCTCCATGTGGAGTTGCTGTAAATATGATGTCTGCATCCAATTCACTTGGCTTTTTGTTTCTAAATACCAAATCTGTTCCTCTAATATGTGGGTGAACTTTGTGCACTGGAGTTCCCTCAAACTGTCTTGAGGTTATATCCACTATTTCAACTTCTGGATGAGCAGAAAGAAGTCTGATCAATTCTCCTCCAGTATATCCGCTTCCACCTACAATTGCTACACTTACCATTTTTTACACCTTTTCAAATTGTTAATTTTTATAATTATGATTTTTTTATCTATTCTCTTTTGATTCTAATTTTATTCATCATTGATTACATTAGTGCAATCCAAGTTTTTCTCTTCCAATTCAGAATGCTTGATTCTATTGATTATCTTACAGGTGCTGTCGAGTTCTCCTTTTCTGTAATCTTTAACTCTTTTAGCTACGGCTTTGATTCCTCTTTTATCAAGCTGTTCCTGAAGTTTTGCAATATCATGATTTTGATCTGAACCGATAGCTATTATGTCCGGTTGAATTTCCTCTACAATCTTGAACATATCTCCATCATAACCGATATAAGCCTCATCAACGGGCTTGAGATATTTGATCATTTCTAATCTTTGATTTTCATCAATAACAGGAATTCTCTTTTTCTTTTTAACAGTTGAATCTCTTGCTATTACAACTACAAGGACTGCATCTTCTCCACCTAATTCCTTTGCCTTTTCAAGATACAATCCATGTCCTGGGTGCAATAGGTCAAATGCTCCTGTTGCCATTACTTTCATATTTTGTCTCCATTTTAAAATAATAATTTATAAGAATAATAATTTTTTAAATTTTAAATTTTTAGTTTTTATTTAATGTCTTGGTATTTCAAAGCGTCTACAAGATTTATTTTGTCTTTGTATAATGCTGAACCGATTACAACTCCTTTAGCGCCGGTAGTTTGCAATTGCTTCAAGTCATCCAAGCTTGTAACTCCTCCAGAGTACACAACTGACATCAACATTTGTAAACAATATGCTTCCTGCACCAAGATCTTGGAATTCTTTGCTTATTTCAGTTGCAGACTTGTCAATCTTTTCCTGCCAACCATTTATGACAACCTTATTGTCTTTGCTGTCAAGGGAAATCATCACCCTTTCACTGCCATATTCATCAGATAGCTTTGTTATTGTCTCTGGGTTCTTGATTCCCATGGTTCCAATAATCAATCTATCAATATCAAGGTTGAGCAATTCCTCTGCATATTCAATGCTTCTTATGCCTCCTCCAAGTTGGATGGGAACGCTTACTTCATCAAGCACCTTTTTAATGGTTTCAATGTTTGTTGTGCTTTCAAGTGCACCGTCAAGGTCGATGACATGAACAACTTCTGCACCTAAGTCTTCCCATTTTCTTGCAACCTTTTCAGGGTTTTCAATTATCACCTGTTCGGTTCCAGGTTCTCCTTGCACTAGCTGTACGCATTTTCCATTTTTAATGTCTACAGCAGGCATAATTAGCATTTTATTATCTTGAAATGACATTTTGATTCCTTTTTTAATCTTTGAAATTATAATTCTGATTTTTTTCTAACAATTATAATATTATAATATATTTACTTTATATTATTAAATTATTTCTTATTTATGGATTTTTTTCATATGGATTTAGTTCTTCTTTTATAATAATATCATAAATTTTTCATATTTTTTGCAAAACATTTATATATGATGTAAAATAATTATTACATATGTAATGTATTTTTTACAAAAGTAAATAATTTTTAACAAAAGTAAAAAATTAATTACATATTTTTTCAATTTCCTCCTTTGATTATTTTGTGCACATAATATTCAAAAAAATGAAAAAAGTCTAAATTCTAAATTCTAAAATTTAACAAATTAAAAAAATTTTGAAAATTATTATAATTATTATTTATTATCAAAGGTGATTTTGTGACTGAGTACATTATTGAAACTGCTAATCTATCAAAAGAGTATTCAAAAAATCTGGTAGTGGATTCCATAGATATGCATGTGGAAAAGGGAAAGATCTATGGTCTTTTAGGTAAAAACGGAGCTGGAAAAACCACTACAATGTGCATGCTTTTAAATCTTGTCTATCCAAGTGATGGAGAAATCCTTCTTTTTGGCAAAGACCCTCGAAGGCATTCGAAGGAAGTTTATTCAAACATAGGTTCGATTATAGAAACTCCAGGATTCTATGAGAATCTGACAGCTTATGAAAATTTAGAAATCATTGCCAAACTTCGAGGAAACTACAATCCTCTAAATGTGAAAATGGTTTTGGAGATGGTTAATTTGGACCATGAAAAATCAAAGCAATTCAAGGATTTTTCATTAGGTATGAAGCAGAGATTGGGAATAGCTGCTGCAATTATGCACAATCCTGAATTGCTGATTCTTGACGAACCTATCAATGGTCTTGATCCATTTGGAATTAAGGAAATCAGGGATTTGCTAAAAAAGTTGTCCTGTGAGTATGGGGTGACAATCCTGATTTCAAGCCATATCTTAAGTGAAATAGAAAACATTGCTGATGTGATAGGATTTATGGACCAAGGAGTCTTGATTGATGAGGTGACAAGAGAGGAACTTCATCAAAGATTGAATAAGTATGTTGAATTTGAGGTTTCAGACATTGATTTGGCACTTGAACTCATGAATAAAACAGGATTTAAGGAAAATAAGGATTACTGTTTCAAGAGAAGTTTAGGTGAATATATTGATGATTTGGATTCTGATGAAACTGGTGAAGAAAACACTGTTGGCGGAACCATTCATTTGCTTTCCCATTTGGATTTAAGAGACAAGTTCAACACATTGTTCGTAAGTTCAGGCATCAATGTCCGAAAGGTAAATTTGTGTGAAGAGAATTTGGAAGAGTTCTTTACAAGAATCATTTCCAATGCTTAAGTTAATTTTAATGTATAGGTGATTAGATGCTTACTTTTATTGAAATGGAATTTCTAAAGCTAAAAAGATCAAAGATATTCTTATTGAGCATACTTATGGCAGCTTTGCCATCAATCTTAATGTTTATTGCAACATTTGCTTTTGATGAAACTCAAAGCTTTGATGCATTGTTTTCCACAGTAAATATGTACATGTCTGCATTGTTTGCAATTCTCCTGTTTTCAATAATAATCTCATACCTTTTTGGAAGGGAATATAATGAGCATACCCTTAAGACAATGCTGACTGTTCCAATATCAAGAGGAAAGTTTTTAGTTTCCAAATATCTCATGTTCTTGATTTGGATTCTAATCTTATCAGTTGTAACAAGCATATCAACTCTTGCCTTTGGTTTTTTGGCAGGGCTTAGCGGATTTACATTAGGATTGTTCATAAACAGCTTTATAGAATTGCTCTTTGCAAATCTTCTGTTGTTTTTGACATTCTCCCCGTTTGTATTCATTTCTTTGTTCATTACAAATATGGTTCCTGCAATGGTTGGTGGTGCAACCTTGACTTTAGTAAATCTCTTGGTCCATGGACAAAGCTGGGCTCCGTATGTCCCTTGGGCATGCCCTTACTTGATATCATCTGGTGAGATAGCAGACTATGGCGTAAGTCTGATGACTCCTTATGCCGTTATTTTAGCTACTTTCATAGTCGGAATAGCTATTTCATATATTTACTTTACAAAAAAAGATGTTCCTCTTTAAAGCTTTGTTTTTTTAAATTTCCACTTAAGTTTAAAAAAAAGATGTTAATAAATTCTCAACCTCTTTTTCATTTTTCTATTAACATCTTTTTTCATTTTTCTATTAACATCTTTTTTCATTTTTTTTTATTTGAAAATGAAATAATAAATTTTAAATATGATTTATTACTTAATAAAGAATAGTAGTACTAATTCATAAAAAAGTATTACTAAAACCAATTTTTTATTTAAAATAGTAATAACTTTTCTTGATGTGGTAATTATGAATGTTAATATTAAAGAGTTAAGCAATGATCCGAATGAAATAAGAAACGTTCAAAAATTCTTATTTAAAATGATTAAAAAAGAGTTTGGCTATGGTTATGTGCCAGAGTGGCATCAGGATATAGTGAATTTGGATGAATATTACATTAACCCAAAAAGAAATGCCTTTTTTGTAGCATATTCTGAAGATGGTGAAATTATAGGCACCATTGGCATAAGGGCTTACGATAAGGACTTCGAGCAATTCAAGCATATTTATTCAAATGAAACCACTACAAGCATTTGGAGATTATTCGTAGATGAAAGATACAGACGTTGCGGTTTGGCATCTAAAATTTATAGCATAGCTGAAAATTTTGCAAAGGAAAATGGATTCAGTGACATTTATTTGCATACCCATAGGAATTTGGATGGGGCACTTGAGTATTGGACAAAAATGGGTTTCATTATTCGATTAGATGAACAGGATGATCTTGAAACTGTTCATATGGACAAGCACATTAAAAAACTAGAAATTTCACCACAAGCAAGCATTTTGACTTATGCAATCAAGTTATAGGCTATTAAAATATTAACATTCAAAAAAAGCAAATAAACATTAAAATTATGGGATAATTTTTTTTAAAAAAGATTATGGTCTTTTTATATATTTTTGTGTGTGGGGACATGCGTAAATGCATTTTCCACATACAGTATCTGGTTTTCCTAAATTTTCTTCAGAAACTATCAATGCATACCTTTCACACTTTTTATCATCATAAAACTCATTTCTTTTCAGTTTATAATTCCAGTTAATCCCACTTATTGCACCACCAGGACAGGCATCCCTGCAGATCATGCATTTTCCACATTTTGACTTAAGAACAGGTTCTCCAAAATCAAGAGGAGCATTTGTCAAGACTGATGACAATCTTAAGGCGGAACCATACTTCAATGTTGTAAAGAGTGCTGACTTTCCAATCCAACCTAATCCTGCACGAGTAGCTATAGTTTTATGAGGAAGTTCAAAAGAATTGAACTCTCCAAAATCAGTTCCCAACCTCTTTTTTGTTTGTGCATATGCATCATATCCCTTATCAATCAAATATTCTTCGCAAAGCATTCCAAGAGCATCCAATCGAGTATTCAAATCCACTAATTCAAGAACATACTCTAATGTTGGTGCATTTTCCATATCTCTGATAATTTCCTTCGGGTATGTGATATAAAAGACAACACCAGAATTCAATCCTTCCTTAGGTGAAAAATTGGTGATGTCTGCAAATCCTACCTCTGTTGCACCATGGCTTTGCAAATAGTCTTTCAATTCAATCGATAATGACATGGTCGAATATTTACATTTAATGATATTTAAATCTATTTTAAGTATTATTTTTAGTCAAACCTAAATATTTGGGTTTGTAAAATTTATTTAATTATATTTATAATATTTTTAAAATTAATTAATTTTATTCTTAATTTGACTATTTTTTAGAATTTTTTTAAACAAAATTGTATTTATCAAATATAATTGAAAAGTAATAAATATGTTTTTATATTTTTATTGACTTAACTATATACAGTATTAAAATAATTAAGATTAGTATTACTAATATGACATTTTTCACAAAAAAAGTAATACTCTCATAAGATTAAGTTATTTTAATCAAAATTTTATATGGTGTTTATTATGGATAAAAAATTAATTATAGGTGCTGTTGCTGCTATTGTAATTATCGCTATTGCAGCTTTCGCTCTTTCAGGTGGAAGCCATGACAGCGATCCTACTCATTTAACTGTAGCGACACACAGTAATATGGCAGAACCTGAAGCAGGTTTTAACCCACTTACTGGTTGGGGTTGCGGACACATGAACTATAATCCATTGGTACAAAGCTGTTTATTCAAAACAGATAAAAGTGGAGACATAGTTCCTGATCTTGCAACAGATTATTCAATCAGTGCAGACGGTTTAACCTGGACAGTAAATGTTAGAGATGACGTTAAATTCTCAGACAACTCTACTTTTGATGCAAAGGATGTAGCATTTACATTCAACACTGCAAAAGACACTGAGACTGATTTGGATTTAACCAACCTTGACAAGGTTACTGCTAAAAATGACACTTGTGTTGAATTTAAATTAGTAGAGCCAAGATCAACATTTATTTATGATTTAAGATATGTAGGTATTGTACCTGAAGAGTATGACAATGAAACCTACGGTGAAAACCCAATCGGTACTGGACCTTACGTATTAGACCACTGGGATAAAGGTCAACAAGCAATATTCACATTAAATGACAACTGGTATGGTGACAAACCTTACTTCACTCAAATCAACATGTTGTTCCCTGAAGAAGCTACCTGGTTAGAACTCGCTAAATCTGGAGAAGTGGATGTGGCTCCTGTTGCAACTTCTGCATTAAACGAAAGTGTAGACGGTTACAACTTCGTTGAAAAATCTGCAGGAAGAGCACAAGGTATTTCTTTACCTTACATTGAAGACACTGGAAAAACAAGCCCAGCAGGTGCAAAAATAGGTAACAATGTAACTGCTGATAAAGCAATCAGAGAAGCATTGAACGTAGGTATCAGCCGTCAAAAAATCTGTGATGAAGTATTCTCAGGTCACGCTTCCCCAGAATTTACCAGTGTAGATACCAGAGACTTTGCAAACCCTAATGCAAAAGTTAAAGATGGTGATGTTGCAAAAGCTAAACAAATCTTAAAAGAAGGTGGATGGGAAGACACTGACGGTGATGGAATCGTTGAAAAAGATGGCGTAAAAGCATCCTTCGATTTATACTACCCTCCAGACTACCTTGACAGACAATCCTTAGCAACTGTATTTGCAGAACAAGCTAAAGATTTAGGTATTGAAGTAAACCTCCAAGGTGCTGACTGGGATACCATTTACTTAAACATGTATTCCTCTGCTGCAGTAATGCAACAAACTTCACCGGACCCATATAAATCCATCTATCAACAATACCACAGTAAAGATGTAGATGACTTCTACATGAACCCTAACTTATATAGCAATTCTGCATCTGATGCTTTAATGGAACAAGCTATGCATTCCAACAACTTTGATGCTGCTAATGCTTTATGGGCACAATCCGCTCTTGTAAACGGCGGAGGTTGGGGTCCTGCTGGAGACGCTCCATGGGTATGGATCGCTAACTACAACTACAACTACTTCGTAAAAGAAGATATTGATATGGGTGAACAACCTGACGGTTTAGGAAATGACTTCTTAATTAATATCTGTGAATGGACTAGAACCAATTCCACAGCTTAATTTTTCATTTCCTTTTTTATTTTTTTTATTAATTTATTCTTTTAATTTTTTAAAAACTTCAATTTTAATTTAAAGTTTAAATTCATTTTTAATTTATTTAAAGAATATTTCGGATTTAAAAAAATAATGGGGGTTTATTTTCAATGAATAAACAAAAAGTAGCAAAATATTTTGGTTGGAAATTGGTACGTTTTATCGTATTGATGATTGCAGTTGCAATATTTAGTTTTGTATTATTAGATTTATCCCCTATTGACCCAGTTAATGCTTATTTACATGGTGCTGCAGTATCAGAAACTCAAAGGCAAATTTTACAACAGTATTTCGGTACTAATGTCCCAATGACTGAAAAGATTTTTCATTGGCTTATGGACTTGATTCAAGGAAATTTGGGAACTTCTCTAATATATCGTAGGCCTGTTATCGATGTTATCATTGATAAATTCATGGCTTCCCTAGCTCTTATGGCTCTATCATGGATATTAAGCGGAGTCATCGGCTTTGCATTAGGAGTTGTTGCAGGTAAAAACAAAGGTTCTTGGATTGATAAGGCAGTAAAGGTATATTGTTATGCAATTCAATCTGCACCATCATTTTGGGTTGGTATGCTTGTATTGATGATATTTTCAGTTTATCTAGGATGGTTCCCAATAGGATTTGGTGTTCCTATTGGTGTTAGAAGTACTGATGCAACATTTATAGAGTGGGCAACAAGGCTTGTCCTTCCTACATTGACATTAAGTCTTGTCGGTCTTGCTCCAATTACAATGTACACACGTAATGAATTGACCCAAGTTTTATCTTCTGATTTTGTATTGTTTGCAAAATCAAGAGGTGAGAAAGGTTGGGATTTAGTGAAAAACCATGGTATAAGGAATATATTATTGCCTGCAATTACATTGCAATTCCTATCATTCAGTGAATTGTTCGGTGGAGCAGTAATGATAGAGCAGGTATTTTCATATCCTGGAATTGGACAGACTGCAGTTGCAGCTGGTCTGCAAAATGACGTTCCTCTGTTTTTAGGAATTGTAGTCATCAGTGCAATATTTGTATTTGTCGGTAACCTGCTTGCGGATATTTCCTATTACTTTATAGATCCAAGAATTAAGGAGAATGAGTTCAATGATTAAGAAAAAGGCTAATGATAAAGAGCAATGGTTCATATACCATGCGAATCTTAGAACAAAAACCCTTGTAGTTATTGGGCTCGCAATTGTGATTATCCTAAGCATTTTCATAAGTGGTTATTTCATTAGAGATATCCCTACTAACTTTGCTAGTGCAATGCAGATGCCTTCCTTAGAACATATTTTCGGAACTGATTGGATGGGAAGGGACATGTTTCAGCGAACAATTGCTGGACTTGGATTAAGTATTATGGTAGGTTTCATTGCATCTGTTGTCAGTACAATAATTTCCATCATTTTAGGATTATTCTCAAGCTTCAACAAATTCGCAGATGAAGTTGTTGCGGGAATAATAGACTTATTCGGATCAATTCCTCACATCCTTTTGATCATTCTTGTTTCAATAATGTTTGGTGGAGGAGTATACGGTGTAATCATGGGTGTCGGTTTGACACATTGGACACCACTTGCAAGGGTTTTAAGATCTGAAGTTAAGGAAATCATGACAAAAGAGTACATTTCCCTTTCAGAAAATCTTGGAAGAAATAAAGTTTGGATAGCAATTAAACACATTTTCCCATTAATCATTTCCCAAATAATTGTAGGTGTAATCCTGATGTTCCCTCATGCTATCATGCACGAAGCTGCGATTACATTTTTAGGATTTGGATTACCTCCTCATGAACCTGCAATTGGGGTGATATTAGCGGAATCCATGCACTACTTGTCATCAGGATGCTGGTGGTTAGCATTCTATCCTGGTTTATCATTGCTCTTAGTTGTATTGCTATTTGACTTGATTGGAGAAAATGTTGAAAAATTACTCAATCCTGAAACTGCACAAGAATAAGAGAAATTTTCATAATTTCTCTTTTTTAATTTTTTTGGGGATTATATGGATATAGAAATTAGAGAGATTCAAAATGATGCAGATGAAATAGGATCTGTTCAGAAATTTTTGTATGAACAAATTAGAATAGTCTATGATATTGGTCCTACTCCTAAATTTCACTACGATATTGAAGGATTGGATGAGTATTATGTTTTGCCTAAAAGAAATTGCTTTTTTGCAGCCTATGATGGGGATAAGATAGTTGCAACCGCAGGAATTAGGGCATATGACAGAGATTTTGAGTTTTTTAGAGGACAATACACACAAGAGAATACAGCAAGCATTTGGAGATTAATGGTTGATGAAAACTATAGGAGAAAAGGCATTGCACGTCGTCTCGTAAAATCTATGGAGGAGTTCGCTAAAAAAGTGGATTATAAACAAATCTATTTGCATACTCATAGGTATCTTGACTCTGGATTGCCATTTTGGAAAGCTCAAGGGTTTATAGTAACTGTAGAAGAAGACGATTATGATGAAACAACTCATATGATAAAAATATTAGATTAGTTGTTTAGTTTAATTTAGTTTAATTTAGTTTAATTTAGTTTATTAGTTTAATTTAATTTAATTTAATTTAATTATTATTTGATTATTTATTGTGCTTTAATTATTGTTTTGATAAAAAGAGAATTAAAGTGATTAGGTGGTTTGATGGACAAATTATTGGATGTTGAAAATGTTTCGATTTCATTTATACAATACACAAGGGGATTAAATCAGAGAGATCTGAAAGTTATCACTGATTTGACCTTAGATATATCTGAAGGAGAAATTTTGGCAGTATTAGGTTCAAGTGGTTCTGGTAAAAGTTTGCTTGCACATGCAATATTTGGAATCTTGCCTGAAAATGCAAGACTTAATGGAAAAATCAAATTTAAAGGAAAAGAATTGTCTCAAGAGGATAAAGAAGAAATTAGGGGTAAAGGCATTGTGCTAGTGCCTCAATCTGTAAACTTTTTGGACCCTTTAATGAAGATATCAGATATAGCAATTGGCCACTGTGAAACTGAAGAAGAGAAAAAGGCGAAGAAGATAAAGCAAAGGGAAATCTTTGAACATTATAATTTGGGCCCTGAAGTGGATGATATGTATCCGTTCCAATTATCTGGAGGTATGGCAAGAAGAGTTCTTGTTTCAACTGCATTGCTTGCTGATCCAGACCTTGTTGTAGCTGATGAACCGACTCCAGGTCTAGATGAAAAGACTGTTCAAGAGACATTAAATCACTTTAAGCATATGAAAGAAGAGGGGATAGGTGTTCTTTTAATCACTCACGATATCCATGCAGCATTGGAAGTGGCTGACAGGATAGGAATATTCTATTCAGGATATGTAATTGAAATAGCATTGAAGGAAGACTTCTCCGGAGATGGAGAAAACCTATTGCACCCATATACAAAATCATTATTCAAAGCATTGCCTGCTAATGGATTTGAAGTGGTGGAAGGTTATCAGCCATTGCATGGCGAAATAATTGAAGGATGTCCATTTTATGATAGGTGTGAAATGAGATTTGATAGATGTAAGGTAGAAAGACCCGAATTAACTGATGTTGGCAACAATAAAAAGGTCAGATGTTTCAAATATGAAGAAGGTGCATAAAATGGAACTTATAGCAAAAAACATTTCCTTTAAATATCCATCAGCTAAAAAATACTTATTGCAGGATGTTAATCTGGAATTGGACAATAAGAAAATCATTGGATTGATTGGAGATAGTGGTAGCGGAAAATCTACATTATGTAAGATTTTATCAGGATACGTTACCAAATTCCAAGGTGAAGTAATATTCGATGGCAATCCACTTCCAAAAAAAGGATTCAAGCCAGTTCAATTGATTTATCAACATCCTGAAAAGGTAATGAATCCTAAATGGAGAATGAAACAGGTTTTGGAAGAGTCTTGGAATGTACAGGATGAGGATTTGGCTCAATTTGGAATTCAAAAGTCATGGCTTACAAGATTCCCACAGGAATTGTCCGGTGGGGAGCTTCAAAGGTTTTCAGTATTGAGATCATTGAATCCAAATACAAAATTCCTGATTGCTGATGAGATGACCACAATGCTTGATGCAATTACCCAAGCACAAATCTTGGATACTGTTTTAAAAATAGTTAAAGATAGAAAAATGGGATTCTTGTTGGTAAGTCACGATATGGATTTGGTGGACACAATCTGTGATGACAAGATATATTTAAAGGATATCAATGCTGCAATGAAGTAGCATTGTTAAAAATTATTTATTATTTTTTATTTTTATTTTCTAAACCACCTATTTTTTTCATTATTTTTATTTTCTTTTTGCAGAGGATTTTGAAATTCTCAATAAAAAAATAGTAAAATATTAATTTCATGTAATTACATGAAATTAAATAAGCAATAAAAAAAGTTTTTTAGTAATTTTCCTTGAAATTCTTCAGTAATCTGGCAAATATGGAAATATCTGATGGCGGTTGTTCGATTTCCTCTTTTTTAAACCATTTCGCCTTGGTGATTTCATTTTCATCCACCTTGATTTCACCAGACTTGTATTTGCAGATGCAGCCTATCATCAATGAATTTGGGAATGGCCATGATTGGCTTCCAAAGTATTGGACATCTTCCACTTCAATTCCCACTTCTTCCATAACTTCTCTTTTGACTGCCTCCTCAACACTTTCTCCAGCTTCCAAGAATCCTGCAATCAAAGCGTATCTTGGATATTCGTGATAGGAATGTCTTGCCATCAAAATCTTTTTGGTAGGATTTCCATTTTCATCAAGATCCTCTTCATCCTCCTTGATGATTGTGGTAATTATTGCAGGGCAAATCCTTGTAAAGCTTGTAAATCCACATTCCGGACATACTTTAGCCATTTCTATATCGGATGTGACGGTTTTTGCACCGCATCTTCCACAATATTGGTGGTTGTTTTCCCAATCTATGATTTGAATTGCCCTTCCGCCAAGATAGTAGGTTTCTTGATTAATGTCGTAAACTTCATATAAATTTATGAATTGCAAATTGATTTCATCATGTTCTTCCTTGAATCCATCAAGATCAAAGTCTTCATAAAGTTCAACTGCATAAGCGTCCTTAAGGTAAAATTCTCCAAAGTAAATGCAGTTTTTAACAGCTTCTTCATTAATATTAAGCTCGCTCAAGTCTTTTAAAAGAGGGAGCTGATGCTCAATCAATAGAAGATTTCTTTCATGGAATATTAAATAAAATTTTTTATCAGTATCTTTAGCTTTAAGATTTATTTTATAATTGTCGTATAAGCTTATGGATTCATTTGTATCGTGTTGTGTTTTCATATTTTATAATATGTTATTTTAGTTTATATCTTTAATTATTAATCCTCAGTTTTTTCAATCCAATAGCTAAATATTTATATTTTTAATAAAAAAATTAATATTAAAAATTAATATTTAAAAATTAATATTTAAAAATTAATATGAAAATTAAAATTATTTTTAAAATTGTTTTTTGTGATTGTTATGAAAAGAACTGCCTTAAAGATTGCTTACATTGGAACTCATTTTCATGGTTTTCAAAGACAGCCTGATGTAAGAACCGTTGAAGAGGAACTTATTTATCATCTTAGGAAATTAGGATACATAGATGATTTGAAGGCTTCAAGGTTCAGAATAGCTGGAAGAACCGATGCAGGAGTTCATAGTCTTGGAAACGTAATAAGTTTTCAAAGCGAAAAGGAAGTTCGCATCAATCAGATAAACAATAGCTTACCTGATGACATTCAGATAATCGCTTGGGCACCTGTAAGATTTGGGTTCAAGCCAAGATATGCCAAGATGCGTTGGTATAGGTACATACTCTTTGAAGAGGATTTGGACATTGACCTATTAAGGCAAACTGCTGAAGTCTTTAAGGGAACCCACAACTTCACTAATTTTACAAAAAGAAAACAGAAGACAACTGAAAGGACAATTGAAGACATCATAATATCCAAGCCGACAATTGATGAGGCAGATAAGAATAGGAACAATGATTTTGCTCATTTAAACAAGACTTACACTCCTATCTTTATAGACATTTATGGTGAAAGCTTCTTATGGAATATGGTTCGTAAGATGATGAGAGTCTTCTTGGATGTAAATTATGGAAAGCTCACTCTTGATGATGTGAGAAGATTGCTTGATCCAGAAGAGGATGAACCAAGGGCATACATCAAAGTTGTCGAACCTGATAATCTTATCCTAATGGATATTGAATATGATGGAATAAGGTTCAGATATGATGACTATGCTTGTGAAAGGTTCAGAAGATATTTGGTGGATAATCTATTTTGTCTGCAAAAGACTTATTCCGTTACAGAATCTATGTTAAATTGTTTAGACGATTTAAGGTAAATCTTAATTTATTACATCTTTTTCTATTTTTTTCTTTTAAAATTTATATATTAGTTTCAATAAATTATTTCTGAAGAATAATTAATTCTTTTAATAATTATGGAGGTAACAATATGATTAAAGCTATTATTTGTGCTATTTTATCTTTCATTATCCCAGGTTTAGGTCAAGTTATTGCTGGAGATTTAAAAAAAGGTATCATATTATTTGTACTTGCATTAATAATGGGTTTCTTAGCTGCAATTGTATTCAAACAATGGCTTGTAGGTATTATTAACTTACTTATCTCAATTTATGCAGCATATGATGCTTATGTAATGGCAAGTGAATAAATAAATTATTTTAAATAATTTTTTTATTCTTTTTTTTACTATTTTTTTACTATTTTTTTACTATTTTTATATTTTTTTACTATTTCTTTTAAAATTTCTTTTATGTTATTATGATACTGTATTTTATCGCTATTTTTAATTGCATTAATCTAAATATTCATATGTTTCTCTCATTTTATCTAAAATAAGTTTCATAGACTCTTTTTCAGACTCATTTCCCACCTTTTGACATACCCTATTCAGCTCTTTCATATGAGTCCAGATCATATCCTGTTTATCTTTGTATTTATGGTCAAATCTGCAATAATAAACCAAACTTTCTATAACTGCATTCATGGCTCTGTTTAGAGGAACAATCTCATTATTATCGCTGATGTAAATGTCTTCAACTTCACAGGTTACAACATTTCCAATTCCATCATTGTAATCATTTTCCCTCTTCTTTTCTATTGTCTTGATGACATGTGCCTTGAAGAATCCTAATGAATCCTTTATCATTGGGAAACCATTGAATTCATCAAAATATTCATCCTCAAGTTCTCCAAGAGTGGAATAAGTAAAAATAAGTGGATTATTTGTGATGTTTACAATCAGTTCTCCATTTTCCATGATGTTCAAGTGGGTGTGAACGCAGTTGTCCAAATGAATGACAACATGATTTGAGTCCTTGCAGATAACTCCAATAGGTGCAGCATTTTTGACATGCTCATTGCTTTGTGTAGTGACAATTGTTTCATAGAGCTGTCCTTTGAACATATTCAATGATTCTAAGTCATCTGCCTTTTTATAGTGTTTATTGTTTATATTTAGTTTTTGGTTCATGTTTGCCCTCAATAATTATTTTAAATATCCATTTATATATTTTTTATTTTTTCATTTTTTTCATTTTTTTCTTTCTTTTTAATTTCCATTTTAATTAAACTATATATTATTTGAAGAACATAATTTTATATAATATAAATTATTATAAAATTTATCAATTTTTAAACAAATATTATCAACTAACTTAAAGGATGTCTAAAAAATGAAAATAGCTATTGTACTTGGAACAAGACCGGAAATAATTAAAATGGCTTCTGTAATGGATGAGATTGAAAAGAGAGGCCACGAATTGCTGCTCATTCACACTGGTCAGCATTATGATAAGGAAATGTCTGAGAATTTCTTCATTGACTTGAAGTTGCCTACCCCTAACTATAACATTCATGTTGGATCAGGTTCCCATGGAAAGCAGACTGGAAAGATGATGGAAGGTATTGAAGAGGTCCTCTTAGATGAAAAACCTGATATTCTCCTTGTTCAAGGGGATACAAATGCAGTTCTTGCAGGTGCACTTGTTGCAAGTAAATTGCATATTCCAGTAGGTCACGTTGAGGCAGGTCTTCGTTCATTTGATGAAACCATGCCTGAAGAAATCAACAGGCTTGCTGCAGACATCTGTTCCAAATTGTACTTTGTTCCAACTGAAGAGTCAGCAGTAAACCTTGCAATGGAAGGGATTTCCAGAAAAAGAATCTTCATCACTGGAAACACTGTTGTGGATGCATGTTTCAGAAACCTTGAAATATCCAAAAACAGGGACAAGTCAGAGTATGATGAAGGTCTTGCAGAGCTCGACATTGACAATATGAAAAACATCCTTACCTTAACAATGCACAGAGCAGAAACAGTTGATGATAAAGAAAGGCTAACCAACATCATTGAAGCATTGGAGGAACTTGATGACATGAACATCATATTCCCAATTCATCCAAGAACAAAGAAAACAATGGAGAACTTCGGTTTGTTCGACAGATTAAATAATCTCAAGCATGTTCATATCATAAAACCTGTAGGGTATCTTGATTTCCTGCTTCTCATTTCAAAATCCACAATTATCTTAACAGATTCTGGAGGATTGCAGGAGGAAGCGATCACCCTTGATGTGCCTGCACTTACCTTAAGGTACAATACTGAAAGGCCTGAAACAGTAACTGCAGGAGGCAATATTCTTGTAGGTTCCGACAAGGAAGTCATACTTGAAAATGCAAGAAGGATTTTGGATGATGAGGACTTTGCAAATAAGATGAAATCCGCTAAAAACCCTTATGGTATGGGAAATGCTGCAGAATTGATGATTAAGATCATAGAAGATGCAAAAGCAAATGACACCCTTAAGATGGAAGCTCCAGATGAGGTGATGTCAAGCTTTACAAGAAAAATGAAAGTCATTGATGGGGATATGAGTGTAAAGGAGTTTGAAGAGAATAACAATTCATTGATTAAGATTGCCTTTGATGGTGAGGAAATCAAATTCCCTTATGATGATTTGAATTTAAACGGTTTAACAATTATTTATGAGGATTATGCTAATTAAGGTGGCAATATGCTTGATTTAAAAGATGTAAATGATGATTCAATATTGGTTTTTGAATACTTTACCGCTTCTGGTGTAGAGGACTTGTCAATTGTCAGTGAAGCTGTAGAACTTATCAGATCACTTGTAAGTGATTTAAAGGATGAGGATACTTATGTTTTGCTTGCAAAGCAATTTGAAGATATCTTTGATGATTTTGACTTCGATGTCAAGACAATAATCATTGATGAATCCTTAGAGGATTGGCTGGAAAAAGAGTCATATATATTTGATAGGGCAATGTTCATAGCTGCTGAAAATGACAATAACCTATACAATTTAACCAAATTGCTTGAATCAAAGGATATTAAAGTTTACGGCAGTGACCATTTTGCTGTTAAGCTTGCATCTGACAAATATGAAACCTTTGACTATTTGGCAAATAGAATCCCTCAGCCATTGACCTATAACATTCTTTTAAATAAAAAGACCTATTGGAAAAGGGCTATTCAAATCTTCTTTGATACAATCAATGGTGATTATGGTGATGGAAGCAATGACAATGCTGTTCCTATCATGCAGAAGCCTAAGGACATTCCAGTTTTGGACAATTCAGATAGGGATGTGGTGAAAAAGAACAAGCTCATTGCAAAGCCACGTTTTGGAGTGGATTGTGACAACATAAAGATCATTGCATGCAAAAATGACATTGATGACTTGGAGGAAATTTACGGTGAAGGTTCCAGATTCATTGTTCAACCATACATTGAAGGGGATGTCTGCAGTGTATGCCTAATAAGTGATGGCAAAGAGGCACTTCCTATAAGCTTAAACAAGCAGATTGTTGAAATAGATGAAAATGGTGGAGAGTATCTTGGAGGATATGTTCCATATGAGCATCCTCTTAAAGAAAAGGTCTTTAAGCATGCAAAAATCGCATGTGAATATGTTCCTGGATTAAAAGGATTTATAGGTATTGACTTCATTATTGAGGATGAATATGTTTATCTTTTGGAGATAAACTCAAGATTCACAACTTCATATGTAGGCCTTCAAAAAATAATTAATATTAATATAGCTAAAACAATCATTGATTTGATTGATCAAAAGATAAGTGTGGCGGATATTGGAGAAATAGCTTACAGTTCCAAAGCGAGCTTCTATAAGAATGATGATGGGATTTTAGAGATTAAAATTGAAGATAATTAGTTTATAAAAAGGATAATTGATTTTAGAGATTAAAATTGAAGATAATTAGTTTATAAAAATGATAATTGATTTTAGAGATTAGACAGGGGAAAATTATACTTATTTGGTGATAATGTGAAAGTAGCAGGTTTTGATATTGGTGGTGCAAACACTGATTTGGCAATTGTGGAATATGAAAATGGTGAAATAAAGGATATTCAAACGGTTTTTGAATATTTGCCTATGTGGTCTGATAATGACAGATTGGGAATCACATTGATTGATTTGATTGAAAAGATCTGTCCGATTGAAGAGATTGATGCAGTTGGAATCTCAATGACTGCAGAATTGGTGGATGCATTTGAAACCAAAACACAAGGAGTGATGGACATTGCAACCACTTGTGAAAAATTGTTTGACTGCCCAGTAGCATACATTGGTACTGATAAGGTATTGTCACTTGCAGAACTTATGGCAAATCCTCTTGAAGTTGCTGCGGCAAATTGGATTGCCACCTCCCAAATCGTTGCTGAAATTGAAAAGGACTGCATTTTTGTAGATACTGGAAGCACAACCACTGACATCATACCAATCAAGGATGGAAAGGAATGTGCAAAGGGCAGAACCGATTTTGAAAGGTCAGCTACTGGAGAACTTGTCTATACAGGAACATTAAGAACCAACCTAACAAGCTTTGTTGACTCCATTCCTTTGAATGGAGAAAATTACAGAGTCGCTTCTGAATTGTTTGCAATCACTGCTGATGTATACAATGTCTTAGGTTTGATTAAGGATGAGGATTATGTCTGTGCTACTGCGGATGGTGCAGGCAAATCAAAAGAGGAATCTGCAAGAAGGATTTCAAGAGTTGTATGTGCAGATTTGGATATTTTGTCAATGGAAGACATTGAAGAAATGGCAGATTATATCCATAAGGAACAGGTTAAGCAAATCGCTTCAGGTCTTAAGGAAGTTAGTGAAAGAGAAGGATTGGATAAGGTTGTTGTAACTGGCCTTGGAAAGGATATATTATGTGCTGAAGCAGCTAAGCTATTAGGTCTTGATGTTAAGTCAATGGGAGACTTCTATAGTGATGATGAATGTACAGTTGCTCCAGCTATTGGAACTGCAATCATGATGAAGAATTACTTGGACTAGACGTTGATTTAATTATTCTATTTATTAAAAATTTTTTGATGATATTATGGGAAAAAAGGCTAAAATTATCCTTGTAAGTTTAATAATTATCCTTGCAGTTGTTTTCGGATTTTTTATTTTTACAGAAGGAAGCTCTGAACTAGTAGGTGAAAATGACTTAGGTTCCGTTACAAGGGTTGACCATTCATATTCAGATAATGCTTCCATAAAAATAGCAGTTGTTTCTGGAATGCATTCAAGAGAGAAACTTCATATATTCGTTCTTCCTTTGGCATGCAGATTCTTTGCATTGACTCATAGGGATGTTGATGTAATCAACTATCGTGTTCAGGTAACTGATTCTCCTGAAGACTTTAACAGGGGTCGTGCCAACGGGGAGTCCCTTGTTCATGATTATGTCGTTTCTGATGTGGCAAAGCAGGATCCTGATTTGGTCATCATTGGCCATGACCACGAGCCAAATTATGGTGCAGGGTATTATATAGCAACTCCAACAATGGATAATGCATCTGTTGAATTGGCTCAAACGGTAACTGAAGACATTGGATTCAATTATTATAAGAGAAACAAGACAAGACCTACAAAGAGCACATCAATCAAGACTGTAGACAATCCTATTGTTAAAACAGGTACTCGTGTATTTGTTTATGAAATCCCTGAGACAGATATGCGTTCTGTTGCATTTTGGGAATCTTATAAACTATTGGAAGCTTCCTATAATCGTTTAAAAAATTAATTATGGATTTTTAGAAGCTTATATGATCATTTTAAAAATTAATTTAGATTTTTGGAGCTTCTTTTAATATTCTCCAAAAACTGTTCATAATAATATTTTTCATGCTTAAATTTATTAACAATTAACAATATATTCATAAATGAATATTGTATAAAATTTTTTTGAGGCAAATAATGGATTCTGAAATATTTAAATTACTCATTGCTGTTTTAGGTGCAGTTTATTTTATGCTGCCGGCATATGTTTCTAACCTCAGTGGCCTTGCTTTTGGTGGAGGAAAACCAATTGATGGTGGAAAAAACTATAAAGATGGGCGTAGGCTTATCGGTAATGGGGTAACATGGAAAGGTTTCATGAACGGAACCATCCTTGGAACATGTGTTGGAGTGCTTTTAGGAATAATCGGCACATACTTTGGAGATTTAAGCGCATTAACCGGTGGAGTAATAGATCTTCATGTTTATGGCAGTATAGTTGGCGGTTTGATTTTAGGATTCCTTATGGCTTTCGGTGCATTGTTTGGTGATTTGGTCGGAAGTTTCATTAAAAGAAGAATGGGTCTTCAAAGTGGACAGCCAGCTCCATTTATGGACCAATTGGATTTTGTTTTAGGTGCACTTGTATTTGCTTTATTGATGGTTAGAATCAGTTGGAGCCTATTTATCATTATCGTATTGCTTTCACTTATTTTACATTTAGGTGCTAACACTATTGCTTATTTGCTTGGAATCAAGGATGTTTGGTACTAATCAATCTTTATGAAAGTTTGAATTAGTCATCAAAAATATCTACCAAAGGCTTTTGTTCATCTGTTTTTATGATTGGAGTTTCTTCTCTTTTTTTACCTTTATCGTCTCGTTTTCTGAATCTCCAACCGTATTCCTTAAGCTCTTTTTCACTGACGCCATATCTGTTGGCTACCCATCTTAAGCCGTGTTCTTCAACTTCTGCCTTTACGTCTTCAGGATCGTTGAAGCTTATAGGTTCAATATTTTCATATTCTTCGAGTATTGTTAAAATTCTATTGTTTGGGATGTTGTTTAATTTAATCCACTCACTTAATTTCATATTCTGCACCTAAACATAATTTTTTCTTTTATTTTATCTTAAATACTATTTTTCTTCTTTCTATTACTTAATATATTCTAAATTTTTTTACAATAATAGATATCTAATTTAATATTAACTTTATATACAATAAAAGATATATTAAATATATTATGTTAAAATAAGGTTTTTATAAACTAAATTTACTTACTTTATTTTAATTGTTAATTTCTATTGGGATATGATAATGGAAATCATGATTTTTTCTAATCAGTTTCTTTATCAAATCAATTTAATTTATATTAAATCTTATTAAAAAATAAATTTCAAAAATCATTTATTAATTAGTTATTGTGGTGAGAGTGTGCATATTAAAAATACAACTAGTTTATGTCCAATCTGTCTTAAACCTTTAGATGCTGAGGTTTATGAAGAGGATGGAAAAGTCTGGATTAAAAAGGAATGTCCAGAACATGGAGAGTTCAATAATACTTATTGGAGTGATGCAGAGTTATATGACAGAGTTGATCAAGTTGACTCCATTACTCAAGATTTGGAAAATCCTATGGTTAATAAGGTTGCAAAATGTCCACAAAACTGTGGTATCTGTTCCGAACATGAATCATACACTGTATTAGGTTTGATTGATGTAACAAACAGATGCAACTTAAAATGCCCAATATGTTTTGCAAATGCAGCAACTTCCAAAAAGTTATTTGAACCTACTCAAGATGAAATTCGTCAAATGCTTAAGAACTTAAGAAATGAAAAGCCTGTTCCTGCTCCAGCTATTCAATATGCTGGTGGTGAACCTACCGTAAGAAAAGATTTGCCTGACTTAATCAGAATGGCAAGGGAAGAAGGATTTTCACATACTCAAATAGCTACCAACGGTATTAGGATTGCTAAGAAAGAAGGTTATGCTCAAGAATTGAAAGATGCAGGATTAAACACTGTTTACTTGCAATTCGATGGGGTCACTGAAGAGCCTTATCTTATAGCAAGAAACAAAAACCTATTGAATGTAAAATTGGAAGCTATTGAAAAATGTAGGGAAGCAGGACTTGGTGTTGTAATCGTACCTACTGTTGTAAAAGGTGTCAATGACCAGCAAATTGGTGACATCATCAGATTTGCTATTGAAAACATCGACATCGTTCACGGTGTAAACTTCCAGCCAGTATCATTCTCTGGAAGAACTCCATCTGACCAAGTGGAAGAGCAAAGAATCACAATTCCTGACTTTTTACAATTGGTTGATGAACAGACTGACGGTCAAATTGCAAAAGATGATTTCTATTCCGCAACATCCGTTCAACCTGTATCCAGTTTCATCGGAGCTTTAAGAAACGAAGAGCCTCCAGTTACATTAAACTGTCACCAACACTGTGGTTCAGCTACTTATATCTTTATGGATAATGGTAAAATCATACCTATTACCCGTTTCATTGACATTGACAAGTTCTTGTCATTCTTGAACAAATACACAGACAAATTGGAAGATGGCGGTTTTGGTATCAAATCCAGAGTTTTAGCAAGTGCTGCTAAAAACCTTCCTAAAATCATCAATGAGGATGAAGCTCCATCTGGATTAGATATGAAAAAGATCTTATTGGATATCTTCAAAAGTCAATCCTATGATGCATTAGGTGAATTCCACGTAAATTCATTACTTGTATCCTGTATGCATTTCATGGATCCATTTAACTTCGATACCGATAGGGTAAAAGACTGCGTTATCCATTATGCAGTTCCTGACGGCAGAATTATTCCATTCTGTACAATGAACTCTATCTACAGACAAGGAATTGAAGATGAATTTTCCGTTCCATTAAATCAGAAAATGACTGAATTTAATGATAAGACTGGAAAAGAAGAAGAGGATGAATAAATCATTTGATTAATTTTTTCTCTTTTTATTTCTTTTTTATTTTTTTATACTTTTTTTATACTTTTTTTATAGTTTTTATTTATAGTTTTTATTTATTTTGACTATTTTTTCTAAGATTTTTTTATTTTTTCTTAATCTTTTGACTATTTTTTATACATAATTTTTTTGTTTTATATATTATTTTTCTACTTTTGACTATTTTTTTACAATTTTTTCTATTTTTCCACAATTTCCCTTTAATATATATAATAAAGTTTATATATTTAAAATGAATATTTAAGTATAGTGAACATTTAAGTTTGTTAAATATTTTTTAAAAAAATATTTTTTAAATTATAATTATACATTTGATGATTGAATCGTGTGAGGAAGATGAAATTTTATTATTCGATTCAGTTATTGAATAAATTAAAAATGGTCGTGAAAAAATGATTATTAGAGCACCTTCAAGATTACACATGTCTCTTATCGACATGAATGGGTCTTATAAGAGAATTGATGGTGGTATAGGTCTCGCACTTAGCGATCCACAATTTGTATTAGAAAGTGAAGAAACCAATGAAAAAGGATATACATTAGAATTTGCTGATGGAATTAGACAAGATTCCGTAGAAGAATGTCAAGACAAGATTCCAAAAGCTGCTGAAAAAATTGCAGAACTCTGTGATATTGAATCCGGATTCCACTTTAAGGTTTTAGAAGCTTACCCAGCACACTCTGGTTTAGGTTCTGGAACTCAAATCTCAGTTTGTACAGCTCATTTAATGACTGCAACTGCAGGACTTGAATACTCAAGCAGAGACTTAAGTGCTATGGTTGGCAGAGGTGGAACCTCTGGTATCGGTACTTTTGCTCATGATTTAGGCGGATTCATTGTTGATGGAGGTCACAGCTTGGAAGAAAAACCTGGATTCTTGCCATCCTCTGCATCCAAGGCAAAACCTGCAACATTGATTGCAAGATATGAATTCCCTGAAGAATGGGACATTTTGCTTGCTATGCCTGAAGTAGAGGAAACCATGCATGATCAACAGGAAGTAAATGTTTTCCAAACATACTGTCCTCTTCCAAAAACAGAAGTGGAACAAGTTTCTCATTTGATATTAATGAATTTGCTCCCATTCTTGCTTGAAAAAGACATTGTTAACTTTGGTTGGGCAATTAAAGAACTTCAAAAAGTCGGGTTCAATAAACTTGAACACAGTTTAGATCCACATTACTTGCCTACTATGCAAGCCCTTGATGATGCAGGAGCTTATGGTACTGGTATCAGTTCCTTCGGTCCTACATTATACACAGTCTTTGACGACAACAATAAAGATGTTGTAAAAGCAGCAGAGGAATTAGTAGGTAAAGACCGTGTAAAAGTAACCAAAGCTCAAAACCACGGTTATGTAATTGAAAAATAAGTTCAATGAAAGAATTGGAATTAGTTAGAATACTTTATTGTTTGTTATGGAATTAATTTCCATAATTTTTATTTTTTTTAAATATTTATATATGTAGTGAATACTATGGCTGAAATTAGGGGAAAAGTTTGGAATTTTGGAGATAACATTGATACTGACGTTATCATTCCTGGAAGATATTTGAGAACATTCAATCCAAAGGATTTGGCGCTCCATGTTCTTGAAGGGGAAAGAGCGGATTTCACTAAAAACGTTAAGCAAGGTGACATCATACTTGCAGGTGAAAACTTCGGCTGCGGATCTTCAAGGGAACAGGCTCCAGTAGCTATCAAGGCTGCAGGTGTTGAAGCTATTGTTGCAAAATCATTTGCACGTATCTTCTATAGGAATGCAATCAATATTGGTCTGCCTGTAGTTGTTGCAGATATTGAAGCAGATGATGGTGATGTTCTTTCAGTTGATTTGGAAAAGGGAATCATCGTCAATGAGACAAAAAATATTGAAGTTGAATTCCAGGCTTTTAAAGAATTCATGATAAATATATTGTCTGATGGTGGTCTAGTTAAACATTATTTGGCAGAAAAAGAATAGGTTTAATTAAATCAATTGGTTGATTATTTAACGTTATGTTTTTATGGTAAACTATTCGTTAAATTAATCAAACTTTTATTTTAAATGCCATCATTTTGAAATATGTTTTTTCTTTTATTTTTAGGTATATTGGAGAATGATGTTTTAATATCCTAAGATGATTTTTAGATTTTAGGATAATTTTTTTAAAATCAATACATAAGTTTATAACGAACTTATTCTATAATATTATAATAATCAATTAAATTTATTAATTTAAATTAATAACATAGCTATTTTTAATTATTTTTTTAGTTTTTCATGAGAAAAATTAATGTTCTTATGTTTTAATTTATTACTTTTACTTAAGTTTTCCATTTGGATTATTCTTAGTTACGTTATTAATGCAAAATAAAAAAATGTGAGGTGAAAATATGGTTTGTCCAGTTTGTGGTTCTGATGAAGCAGTCATCTTAAAGAATAAGATCATCAATGCCAAATCAAAGGAAATCAGAGAATTCCTATTGAAATGTGATGAATGTGGATCTGTTTATAAGGAAAGAGTCACCCAAGACAATCCTAAACCATATAGGTTGATCATTAGTGAACATGAAGATACTCATAAAACAATCATTGACTTATTCCCTGATGAAGAGTTGGCTGTTGGGGATTTCTTAATATCAGAACTTGGAAAGGTTAAAATTACTTCTTTGGAACTTGATGATGAAAAGAGAGTTAAGAAAGCTGTTGCTCGAGATGTAAGAACTATTTGGGCATCATCAGAAGAGATTCCTGCACGTTTCGGAGTTTCAATTGACTTGCATGGAAAAGTCGCTTCTTTCAAATGTGAAACAGAACGTGACTTTAAGATAGCAGTTGATGATATTCTTAAAATCGACAAATACGTTGCAAGAGTTCATGTAATCAAAACCGAAGAGAGAAAAACCACAAAAGGTTTTGCTAAGGCAAAGGTTATCAAAAGGGTTTATGCTAAACCGGTCAAGTTCAATCATTATGATTATGATTTAACCAAATATATCGTTCAGGCTAAACCTTTAAACAAAAAGCCTTAATTGCTAAAAATCTAAATCATATTTGTATAAATAAGAAACAGTAAATGACTAATTTATCTAAATCCTATTTGGGAATTGAGAATATTTGAAAATTAAAGATAATTGATGATAATATGAAAGTATTTATAGAAACTTATGGATGCACATTCAATCAGGCAGATTCTGAGATTATGGCAGGTATATTGAATGCAAATTCTATTGAAATAGTTGACAGTCAGGAAGAGGCGGATGCCATCATTGTCAACACCTGTTATGTAAAATTGCCTACTGAAAGTAAGGTAATCAACAGAATCAAAAGGCTGCAAAGTGAATTTCCAGACAAGGAAATCATTGTTGCAGGATGTATGGTTGAAGTGGATCCTAAAAAGCTTGAGGACATTGGGCCAAACTGTTCTTGGATTGGACCTCATCAATTGAACAAGACTGCAGATGTGGTTAAGTCTGCAATTGCAGGTGAGGTGTCAAGGGAGTTCGGTTTTTCAGATGAGCCAAAGGTTTGTGTTCCTAAAATACGTCAAGACCCTTATGTTCATGTTATCCAAATATGTGAAGGCTGTTTAGGTGCCTGCACCTACTGCTGTACACGTTTTGCAAGAGGCCATTTAAACAGCTATCCTATAAAGGATATTGTTGCCGAAGCAAAGCAAGCTATTGATGATGGATGTGTAGAGATTGAACTTACTGCTCAGGATACATCTGCATTTGGTAAGGATACTGGTGAAAGGCTTGCTGATTTGATTAGGGAAGTTGCCAGTTTGGATGGAGATTTCAAGGTACGTGTTGGAATGATGCACCCTAAGAACATAGGTGATGACCTTGAAGATCTGATTGATGCATTCAAGATGGAAAAGGTATACAATTTCATCCATTTGCCTATTCAGTCAGGCAGTGATGCGGTTTTAAAGCATATGAAAAGAAATCATACTGTTGAGGACTATAAGAAAATTGTCTATAGGTTCAAAGAGGAAATTCCAGACCTTACATTAGCTACCGATATAATCATAGGATATCCTACAGAAACTGAAGAGGACTTCATGATGACTGCAGATTTGATTGAGGAAATCAAATTCAATTTGATTCACTTATCCAAATATCAGCATAGGGAAGGTGCTACATCTTCAAATCTTAAGAACATTCCTTTTGAGGATATGAAAAGAAGGTCCAAATATTTGTCTGACATTAAATTTGGAATCATTGAAGAGGAAAATAAGATATTGAAGGATAAGGAATTGAATGCATTGGTGGTTGGCAAAGGATCTAAAGGAGGATTCATTGCAAAAACTGATTCCTATATTCCTGTAGTGGTTCAGGATGTTGAATTGGGGGAATTCATTAAAGTCCATATTGATGAAACCACTGGAACTTATTTGATTGGTCATAAGATTTAATGATTTTTTAGATTTTGTTTAATTTTTTAGTTCCATTTTTAATTTTTACTTTAGATTGTTGATTTTTTGACCAATATTTTTGACTATTTTTCTCTTTTATTTTTTACTTATTTTTCAATTATAAAATTAATTGTTCCTTATTTATTTTTTTAAGGATTTTTTTATTACTTTTTTCAACTTTAATTATATAATTTTCATTATTTTTTTATTTAGAAAATTCTTAGAAAATTTAGGTAAAAAACTCTTTCTAAATCAATTATTTTTTAAAATAACACATAATTTAACTTGTATTTTTGTTTTAAAGAATAATTAATATTTTATTTGGCTTTTAAAGAAAAATTTCTTTATTTTATCTTTTTAAAGCTTATACTTTTTTATTTTAATTAAATAAAAATATTTCGCTCTTTATTTAAAGAATTAAGAGTTTTTAAAGAGTTTAATTTTTAAGAGTTCTAATGCTTTAAAATACCCATTTTTTATATATTTTTATCCATATTTTTTTAATAAGTTTTAATATTTCTTAATATCAAAAAATCTATATTTATGTTTCTAATTTTTAAATTATAAGTGATTTAATGAGTGAATTACCAATCGCACCTGTCGGTCGTATTTTAAAAAATGCTGGCGCACAAAGAATTAGTGATGATGCAAAAGTTGCATTAGCTGAAGCTCTTGAAGAAAAAGGTGACGAATTAGCTAAAAAAGCAGTTAATTTCGCACGCCACGCTGGTAGAAAAACCGTAAAAGCTGAAGATATCAAATTAGCAATCAAATAATTTCGTTATCTCTAGTTTTTAACTGTTAACTATTGGCCAAGATCTTTCATTGGCCAATTATTTTTTTTTTCAATTTTTTATCTTGTTTTTAACTATTTTTATATTATTTTAGAGTATTTTTTACTAGTTTTTCCTATTTTTTCTATTAATTTTCCATTAAGTTTATAAGTAATTATTAACATAATTTAATATGTCTATCATTTTAGATGTTGTATTCTAGACATCGGTTTTGATATATTTGGTTTTTAAAAAGAGTTATTTTTCATTGGAAATATATGATTTAAATTCAAAAATATCTTGATTTAGAAACATTTATATATAATTATAGAGTTCGAATCTCGTTCGGTCCATTTGCCGTAGTAGTTCAGTTGGGAGAACGCCAGACTGAAGATCTGGATGTCGCTGGTTCAAGTCCGGCCTACGGCACTTTTTTTATCTAAGATATTTTAGTTTTATTTATTACGAACTATTTTTTAAAAAACAATTTATTTTAATTTTTTATGTAAAATAAGCAAAATTAGCGAATTAAGTTAAAATAAGTTAAATAAAAATTAACTAAAAATTAACTAAAAATTAACTAAAAATAAACTAAAAATTAACTAAAAATAAAAAAATTATAAATAGAAAAAAAGAAAATAAAAAAGAAATTTAAATAAATTATAAAAATTTATTTAAATAAGTCTTGGCCCTGTTTTTTGATTAGGATCTGTTTTTTGATTATCAAGTACATGATTGAGTTGATCCATAATGATATGTCCTGAAGAGGTTCCGATTTTAGTAACCCCTGCAGCCATTACATTGTTTGCCAATTTGTAGTTGTCGATTCCACCAGCTGCCTTCATTTCAAGGTGAGGTGCATTCTTTTTCATGATTCTTAAACTTTCCATCAAGGAATAGAAATGCTGTTTTCCATTGAATCCACTTGAAGTCTTAACATAATCTGCCCCTCCTTCTTCACACATTCTGGAAGCTCCAGCCATTTCATCTTCGTTAAGAAGTGGGTTTTCGATAATTACTTTAAGAATATGGTCTCCGATTGCTTCTTTAACTGCTGCAATGTCATTTTTCACATATTCAAAGTCACGTTGTTTGATTGATGGAATATTCGCCATCATGTCGATTTCATCTGCTCCATCTGCGATTGCAGCTTTAGCTTCAGCAACTTTTCCTTCAGTATTTCCTGCACCTAATGGGAAGTCTACAACAGTAACTACTTTCATGTCAGTATCTTTCAATTCTTCTTTTGCTAATTTAACAAAGTGTGGTAAGACTACAACGGAGTAAAAAGGATATTCCTTAGCTTTATCGAAAAATGCTTTCATTTCTTCAACTGTTGCAGTATTATCTAAATGGGTAAATTCAATAGCTTGTGCAAGTTTTTCAGCTTTATTGATCATTTAATTCATCTCCCTATTTTTAAAACGATATAATCTCCAATAAATATGATTTTTACAATAATTTGCAATGATTTTATGAATATTGGTATCCATATCCATTAAATCAATATTAGTTTTATATGTATATAATAGTTAGTTTAATTTCAAACTATATAATACTTTTGTCTTGTTAGATTGTTTTGATTTTTTTATATTTTTAATAAAACAATGTTGAAAACTAATTATATTAATTTTTTAGCCATATAAGGACCTTTACGTTCATATCCAAATTTACGGTAATAGTTTCTGGCTCCAATACCGCTGATAATCAAAAGCTCCTCTTTGTTTTGGTCAATGCTTATCTCTTCAGCACGTTTCAATAGCTTTTCACCAAATCCTGTGTGCTGGCCGATATTATTTCCCTTATGTCCAATCTTTATCATGTTTCCATAGACATGCAATTCACGAACGATTGCTGTCTTATCATCAATCTCTTCTCTATGGGCTTTTTCTGATGGCATTCTTAATCTTAAGAATCCTGCAAGGCTTTCCTCATTCTTGTCTTCAATGGATAGGAAGTGTTCTTGTCCATTAGTAGCAATATAATCTTCTTCAAACAGCTTATAATCATCAATGCCATATTCTTCCTTGGTCTTTTTATGTCCGATTTCCCTGCATCTTATGCATTGGCAATTGATTTCTTCCTCTTCAAGACGGTTATATACAAGTTCACCAAGGTTGGATTTCTTAACTCCATCTTCAATCAAGGTTGAAGGTATATCCCTTTGGATTCTCATGGTCCTTACCCATTTCGGCAAGATCTTTTTGATTTGAACTATCAAATCAACGGCTTCCTCATCGCTATATGGTCTGTATTTTCCTTCTTTCCATAAGTCGTGAAGTTCACTGCCGTCAGTTACAAGGCAAGGATAGATCTTCAGCATATCCGGTTTGAAGTTTTCATTTGTGAAGATGGTTTTGAACATTTCCAAATCTTTCTCTGGACATTGTTCAGCTCTTGGTTCATCTCTTTCAAGAGGGAATAGCCCAGGCATCATGTGCATTGCCACCTTTACGCCGGAATCCCTTAAAATCCTATTTGCTTCAATAACGTCCTCAACGGTGTGGCCTCTTTTAATCTTTTCATAGATATGATTATGGATGGTCTGGACGCCCAATTCAACACGAGTCACTCCCATGCTAAGCATCTTATCAACATGAGGCTCTTTGCAGTAGTCAGGACGTGTCTCGAAGGTCATTCCAATGCATCTGACCTTGGAGCTTTCATTCACTTTTTGAATATCATCTATCAGGACATAATCACTTGGAGGGTATGTCTTTAAGGCATTGTTGCTGTATGGAGGATATTTCAAAAGGTCCTCTTTAGTAAATGCTTCAACATCATCGATTTCCCTGATGTTTTCAAGTATCACTCCAAAATCGCTCATAGCTTTCAGGCATTGTGAAACAAACCATTCCTGATAGCAGATGTCCTTTGATGGGAATGTTCCTCCCATAATAATGAGTTCAACCTTATCAATAGGATGCCCTACCTTATGGAGTTGCTTTAGACGATTGTAGCACTGAACATATGGATGGAATTTGAACATTCTGCCTCTAAGCGCTGCAGGTTCCTCCCCAGTATAGCTTGGAGGTGCAATATCACTTTCAGGACAATAATAGCATCTTCCATGAGGGCATTGGTGAGGGTGGCACATCACTGCAACTATTGCCACTCCAGAGATGGTCCTTGTCGGTTTCTTTCTTAATAGGTTAGAAACGATTTTCTTCTCCTCAAGGCTAGCATGTTCCAAGATTACAGAATTGCTCATAAATTTCTTTAAGTTCCTATCTCTGCAAAGTTGCCTTTTTTCTACTTCAAGCTCACGTCGAGTAGTTATTTTCCCATTTATGATATCCTCTATGATGATTCGACATGCTTCTTCCATCAAGTTCACCTAATGATAATGTTGTTTAAATATTGCTTTTTTAGTATTTTTATTATTAATTGATTTTTTTAAATTACTTATTATATTTGTTTTTAAAATATTAAATTATTTCTTATATTATATAAATTTTATTTCTTATAAAAAATTTTTAGATAAGTTTATATAATTTTCTAATCATATTCATAAATAATTGAAATTATGTATTAAATATTTTTTTAAGAAATAATTCTCTCTTGAATTATATGATTGTTGAATTGACATAATTTCATAAAAATAATAATTGAGGTATTAGAATGAAAATTAAACAATTATTAGGTATGATGGCTTTAGATGCAAATGCAAATGAAGTTGGTAAAATCGATGATGCTGAATTTGATCCAGAAGAAGGAAAAATTAACGCTATAACCATTGTCCTTAAGAAAAACATTATTTCTTCCAACAAAATCGAAGTTGACTTTGAAGATGTAAAAAGCATTGGAGATTACGTATTATTAAATAAAGAAATCAACAAAGAAGCTGCAATTGAAGAATCTAAAAAAGCAAAAGAAGAAGCTGCTGAAGTAGCTGAAGAAGTTGAAGCTGAAATTGTTGAAGAGGAAGAAGAAGCTGCTGAAGAGGCTGAAGAAGAAGTCGAAGAAACAGCTGATGTAAAAATAGAATAAATTTTATTTTATTTTAAATGCATTATCCAATTGTTTTTTAAAATAATTGATAATGCTTAAATATTCTTCTTAGAAGAATTTCTAAAACTTGTTGGTGATAATATGAGTTTTTGTGATATTCGAGGAGAAACAATCGATGTCGGTGCTTTCATAAGATATACAGGTACTGGTACCATAAGCAAAGTTGTTGAATTGAAAGAGGAAGACAACGAACAATGGGTGAAATTAGATGAACCTGCCTTATGGTATGCAGCTGATTCTTTAGAAGTAGTTAATGAAAAGGACATCCTTGGTGTTGAAAGCCAAGATAAGGACACTCTTGAAAAGGTAAAAGACATTAAGGAAGGATATGAAGAACTTAATGCTAACTTGAATGATATTCAAGGTTGTGAAGGTGGAGGATAATCCTCTGCTTTTTATTTCTTTTTTTAACTTTTTTTATTTTATTGATTTTGAGTCAAAATTAGTTAATTTATCCTATTGCTTTTTTTAATTAAGTTTTTTATAATTATGAATTAACTTTTTTTTTTAAAAAAATAGTAAACAGATAATTTAAGAATTATCTGCGAAGTTTTTAATGCTTTGAGCTAATTTAGGGCCTATTCCCTCAACCTTTTGAAGCTCTTTTTCTGAATATGGTCTTAAGTCCTCACCGAATACATCAACCAATGCTCTTGCACGACGTCTTCCTAAACGTTTCACGCCAATTACAAGAGGTATGATGTCTTCCTTTACACCATAGTAGAGTCTTGCTGAGAGGAAATCCAAATCTTTTGAGTACTGGTATTTTCCAAGAACTTCAAGTGTGTTTTTGGTAAATCTTACAAGCAATGATGCCTCATATGCAGAACGTCTGGTGGATGAGGAGTAGACATGATATGCATTTTCGATTTGATACTCTGTTCTTTCATTGATCCATTCAATCAAAGAGACAGCTGTAGCTTCAGGATTGCCTATGTCGAGGGCGAAAAGACCATAGTTTGAAAGCATTTCACGAACTGGGTCTTTTGATTTTCTGCCTTTAAATGATATGAGAGGCAAATCAGGAGTTTGAGCCAATTGGTAAATCAATTCTTCAGGATTGAATGCATCAAGATGGTTTGCATATTCCTTGATTTTTACAGCAGTTTCAACACTATAGTTGGATCTTGCTATTAAATTACCAAATGCAGTAGTCTTCAATCCACTTGGTGTTGCCTGCAATATCTGGTTGTGCAATAGGAACTCCAAAGCATTTTGGATTTCAAACTTCAACCCTTCCTCTGCAAAGAAACTCATTGAGGAGTTGGTCATCTGATATCCATAAAAGGTCTTGTTGAAGAAATCCTGAAGGTCTTCTGGAGTCTTTGAGAGAGTTGATGCCACTTGTGCAATGATTTGCTTAAATACAGCATCCTTGTTTTCAATCAATTTTGAGTTTGTAGGCTCCACCTGGCCGTTGACATAACGCTCTTCAAGGGTCATGGATTCTTCCATTGATTTTGCAACCAAATAGGAGTATCCCACATCATCATACTGTGGCCTGCCTGCCCTTCCGGACATCTGTTCATAATCAAAGACAGGAATTGCCTGAGGTCCTTGGGAAGTCCATCGGGTATAATCCCTTATAACAACATATTTTGATGGCAAGTTAACCCCATACATTAAACTTGGAGTAGCTGCAATCATTAGAATATTGCCGTTTCTGAATTCCTCTTCGATAATTTCCTTTTGCTCGCTGAACAATCCTGCATGGTGGAAAACCGCTCCGTTTTCACAGCTTTCAGCTAATTTAAGGCAGGTTGAAGTTGGCCTTGATCCCTTTTTCTCAGGAACTGCAAGCAACTTATCGGCAACTTCCTTGAAACGTTGCTTCTGCTCTGCAGTGGTTTTCCTTTTAAGTTTTCCAGCAACATAGCTTGCCAAACTTTCTGTAAACCTTCTTGTTGAAACAAAGCTTAATGCTTGTGAATCGTCTTCCAAAGCCTTTTCCAAGACCTTGACAACAACATCATTCTTGTTTTTGGTATTGAACATTTCAGTATCCAACACATCCTTATGAAGTGGAACTGGCCTGTAGTCGTGTTCTACAACAACTGCATCCAGCCAGGTCTCTATCTCTTCCATATTTTCAAGTGTAGCGGATAATGCAATGATTCTTAATCCTGGATTGATGATTTTGGCCCTTGTGATTGCACATTCTATTGTTGGGCCTCTTGAAAATTCGCCGATCATATGGAATTCATCGATAATTAATGTATCGACTTCCCTAAGTGCATCCCATGAAAATCTGGTCAATGCATCAAATGATTCAAAGACCATAACTGATAAGTCTGAAGAGGATGGGTGTTTTCCTACTTTAATTCCAAATTCCTCAAATTTCTTGAATTCCTTCACTTTTTCATTTTGAATTGAAAGAAGAGGTGCAGCATAAACCGCTTTTCCTCCATCTAAAATGGATTTGAGTGCTGCCATTATTCCCAATACTGTTTTCCCACTGGCAGTAGGGATAGCTATGACACAATTTCTGTTGTTTTCAAGGTATCCTGATTCTATAACTGCCTTTTGTGCAGGATTGAAATCTTCAATGTAGGGATAGCAGCTATTTATGATTGTCTTTATGTTTTCTGGGATGTTTTCCATAGTAATCAGTCAATAAATTTTATAATTCGTAATATTTTTAACTCTAGACCTTACGACTCTAAATTTTATAATTTTTATAATTCTAAGTTTTTATAATATTATTTATAGTTTATATAAAATCTCACTTATCATAGAGCATTTGATTAGTTTTTTTAGATTTTCTCTTTTTTAAGTACTACAATGTCAGAAATCTTAGTGTCTGGGTATTGGCCATTCTCATCCTTTTCAACCGCTTTTGTCATGTCCCAAATTGTCAAAAGAGCTACACTGACACCTGTAATCGCTTCCATTTCCACACCAGTCTGTCCGGTTAATCTGCATTCGCAAGTAGCAGTGATTTCTGTTTCTCCAACATCAAACTCTATTTCAATTCCACTAAGATTTAACGGATGGCAAAGCGGGATAATGTCTGATGTCTTTTTAACCGCTTGAATTCCAGCTATTTGAGCAGTTGTCAATACATTTCCCTTTTTGATTTCCGCATTCTTAATCATATCAATTGTCTCTTTTTGAAGATGGATCTTTCCACTTGCCTTTGCAGTTCTTCTTTGCTGGGGCTTTTCTCCAACTTCAACCATATGCACACCAGTTTCAGTCAAGTGTGTGAATTCTTTTTCTCCCATATAAAAACCTCTTTTTATTCAATGAAAAGCATAATAATATTTTTTAATTTATTTCTATTTTTAGTTTATTTTTTATAATTAATAACTCTTATCGAAAATCTGATTATAATTTCGCTGATTAATTATTATTTTTTAATTTAAATCAAAATTATTTATTTAAATCAATTTTTCAATGATTTCATGACATTTTAGTTCAGCTCATCATAAGGCAATTTGGTTTCTGCAAAGTCTTTTGCCCTATTTCTTGCATTGGATTTGAACCTTTCCATCAATTCCTCATCACCTAATATCCTATCTATTGCATTAGCCAAATCCTTGCTGTCATTTGGATCAATCAATAGGCCTACATCTTCTGTAATGATTTCCCTGATTCCACCTACATCACTTCCAATAACCGGTTTGCCACATGCCAACGCTTCAATCAGCACAAGACCGAAACTTTCTGTAAATGAAGGCAGCACAAGCAAGTCACAGCTTGGGTAGATGTCCTCAACATCTCTTCTTGAACCTGTAAAGTAGACATTGTCAAGATTTCCATCAAAGTATTCCTTCTCTGCCTTTTCCTTCATTTGATTCAAGAGAGGGCCGTCACCAACAATGACAAGATTGGCTTTGGTTTTCATATGTTTCTTAGCTTCAAGGAGCAAGTCAACATTCTTTCTTTTAATGATATTTCCGACAAATAAAATGATAGGTTTGTCTGCAGCTATGTCGAATAAATGAGCCAACTCTTTTCTAAATTTACCTTGGTTCTCTTTTGTAGTTTTAAACCTGTCGATATCTACACTATTCCAGTGCAATCTTGTCTTTTCTTCAATTTTTGGAATTTTTGTGCTTATGATTTCATCCTTCAATGCATTGCTCACTGCAAGAACCACATCAGCATCTTTCAATACTTTTTTAATAAGAGGTCGTGTGTATGATTGCTTTTTATACATTTCAAACATGTCTGATCCATGTGCTGTCACATAGGTTTTTGTTCCAGTTGCTTTGCCTGCTTTAACCGCTGCCCATCCTGCAGGGAACAGGTAGTGGCCGTGGATTATATCGATGTTTTCCCTTTCAATCAATTTTTTTAGTTCCTTTTTGGCATTGATTGCAAACAGCATGCCTCTAAGTCCTGGAATGTTTATTCCTTTTGTGCCGATTACATGGATTCCATCAATATCCTTAATGTCCTTGTGGGGATAGGTTATCACATAGACTTCATGGCCTTGCTTGACCAATTCCTTTGATAGGCTGTGTATATGTACTCCAACTCCTCCAATATGTGGTGGAAACTGTCCAACCATTGCAATTTTCATGTTTTTACCTCTTATAAAAATTTATATTTTGTTTAATTTTTTAGTGTAATATTATAATATATCTGATTAATTCTATTTATTTTTATTTTAAAAATAGTGTTTTGATGTATAAAAATTAATAGGTAAACAGTAAAAATAGTGTTTTTGACATTATAAAAATTAATCAGAAAATAGTTAAAATGAGCCAATGTTTAAAAATAGTTTAAAGTTTGTAAAAAAAATGTTAAAATGAGTTAATGTTTAAAAATAGTTAAAAATTTGTAAATAAAATGTTTAAAAAAAGAAAAGTAATATTAGAAAATTGTAAAAACAATTATTCTAATCTTTCTAATAATTCTTCAAGAGTTGGAGCACCAATAAATGCTAATGAATTGTTGATTGCAATTGCAGGTACTGCATGAACTCCATAGTCAATAGCTAAATCTCTGTTAGCAGGATCAGCAATACTGAGGATTTGTACTTCTATTTCGTCTCCTAATTTTGCTTTTGCTTCTTCAACAACTTTTACTGCACCTGGGCAGTGTGGGCAAGTTGGTGAGGTAAATACTTCTATTCTGTGTACCATTTTATCACCTTTGATTTGTTTATTCAATTAATTTTGTTTTTTGTAAAATTTATTATTATATTATTGTTCGTTAATATATAAATATTCCTATTAAAAGAAATTTATAAGATTAAATTTTAAATGAATCTAAAATGATAAGTTGAATATCTTATTTTCTCCTAATGTTTCAGTTAGGCTTTTTTTAGCTTTAGGATAATTGACTGCAGTGTAATTTTTTGCATTTGCATCTGATGCAGCAAGTTTGATTGCCTTGTTTTTATTTCCAATCTTATCAATTAGGCCTAAGTTTTTAGCTTCATTTCCATTGTATTTTTGGCCATTTGCCAATTTTGCAACATAATTTGGTTTTAAGTCTCTGTTTTCAGCTATTTTCTTAATGAATTGTGTATAATCTTGATCAATCATCTTTTGAGCCATTTCAAGATTGTCTGGGGTGGCATTATTTGATTTTTTCAATTTGAGATAATCCTTATTATACACTCCAGTAAGATTTTCTTTAGAGTATTTCCTACTATCAATAAAGCTAAGGCCGATTCCTCCAACTGATGATGAGGAACTTGCAACAATGGAATCTGCACTTGTGGCAATCATATAGCTTTCATCCAATCCCTTGTCTCCAATATATGCGATTACAGGTTTAGAAGAATTCTTGATTTTTTCAGCTATCTCTGAACATGCCACTCCACTTCCGCCTTTGCTGTTTATATCCAAGACAATTCCCTTAACATTAGGGTTGGAATTTGCCTCATCCAGTGCTTTCTCAATTTGGCTTGCAGTTGTAAATACCTTAGTTGAGTTGGATGAATCGTATGTAACAGTTCCGCTAATGCTTATCACTGCTATCTCATCCTGTTCCATCATTAAATTGCCAAATGGTAAAATAAGAACTAAAAGCAACACTATAGCTAATATGATAAATGCGCCTATTCCTATGTTAAGCCATTTTGATTTATTTTCACTCATAGTATCACTCTTGCATTTTTATTTTTTTTTATCATGATTTCATATTTTCTTATGAACAATCCTTTGAATGTCTCATTATCATTTTTAAAAATTATTGTATTATAATATATTTACTTACATTAATATAAAGTTTATTTTTTTATAAAAATCATAGGATACTTGCATTGATTTACATTAAATATATATCATTTGATTTTAAGATTAATATATAGATTTATTAAAGATAATTAGGTGATTTTTTGACTAAAACAGTATTTTCTCCAGGTTCTGCAACAGTAATCAATGCTATTTCAACAGGTTTCGGTTCTGCATTCGGTATAGGCTTAGGTATTGAGGCGGAGGCTAAGTTTTCTGATGTGGGTGTCAACTGCTCATCAGATATAGGGGCTGACCCTCATTTGATGAACTTATGTGTTGAACAGGTTTTAGACCATTATAAGATAGGTAGTGCATTGGATTTCGATGATATCATACCTAGTTTGGATTTTGGAAATGGGCAGGGAATTGAAGTCAATACAAAATCCAATTTACCTTTAGGTTCAGGTCTTTCTTCAAGCAGCGCTTTATCCAATGCTGTTGTCATGGCAACTGCTGCATTGGTTGCAAGCGAGTTTTGCCTTGAGCCATTGACAGATCTGGAAATGATAAGCATGGGTATTGATGCATCCCTTGATGCAGGTGTTACAATTACAGGCGCTTTTGATGATGCTTCAGCATCTTTCTTTGGAGGATTAACAATTACAGACAATGGCAATAGGGAGATTTTGCATCAGGAAAGAATGCCTGAATATGATGTTTTGGTATTTATGCCGGATAAGGAATCCCTAAGCGGGTCTTCGGATGTTGATAGAATGAAATTGGTTGCTCCATTTGTAAGCATGGCCTTTAACAAGGCTCTTGATGGAGATTTTCTAGAAGCTTTGACATTAAATGGGCTATTGTACGGTAATGTTTTAGGATTTGACAACAACATTGCCCTTGATGCACTTCAAGCTGGTGCACTTGCTTCTGGATTGTCTGGAACAGGTTCCTCTTTTGTAGCTATTGTGGATGAAAGTTCAATTGATGGCGTTAAAGAGGCATGGGCATCATATGACGGAAGAGTCATTGAAACAAGTGTGGATAATAGGGGAACAAGGATTATTTGATTTAATTGATTTTGATTTTGTTGTACTTTATTGTTGGTTTTTAGATTATAAGGTGACATTATGAAGTTTTGCTTTAATTGTGGAACCAAGCTTTTAGAGGAGAATCAGAAGTTTTGCATTAAGTGCGGAACTAAATTGAAGGATGAGGATTCTGATTTGGAGTCTGGAAATGTCGATGATAATCCTCAAATCACTAATTATTATGATTATTTTGACAATGCTGTCGATGATGATTCAATCAAGAGCGAAAGCAGAGGGAACGTAAATATTTTATTAAATGCCGTCGATATGGAAAGCAATACTTTCTTGAATGTAGATGAAGGCTTTGATGATAATGATATGGGCAGAGTATTCACTCATTTGAAGGCCAAGGCCCATGCGCGTGATGAATATCGAAGACGTTTGATTTATGAGGAATATAAAAAGAGGAAAGAATGTAATAGTCCCGACCCTGACGATGAATGGCAGCGCAGTCTAGATGCTGAAGACTCTGAAGAAGACAGAGAGCCTATTTGGGTTATGGATTTCAAGAATGCCCCAAGACATCCTTATGCACTCCAAGAGATTTCCATTAATGGAAATTTAGTTTTAAAGTCAGCTATTGGCAGTGATGAGCATGATCAATGGCTAAAAAGAAAACGGGAACGTGAAGAGTGAAAAAAAACAGAAAGAATATGAAAGATTAAGAAAAAGTAAAATGGAATGGGGATTGAAAAAACAATTGTAATTAATATTTGAAAAAGAGACAATTTGAGTTTGATTATTAAAATTTTTTATTTGCTTGAGGGGATACTGTGGAAAATGAGTTGGATGAAGTGCTGGAAAAGATTGACAATCTGATTGGCAGTGGTCGTTATATGGACTGCACGGTGTTTCTTGAAAAATCCTTGAAAAAATATCCTGAAGGTATTAACTTTCCTGAAGCCGATAAAATCGGTGATTTCAATTTTGCAATAAACAGTAAGGTTTTATCAGGATATAAGAAAGCCTTGGAAACAGATCCCAAAAATCCAGTGCTTCTGGCATGTCTAGGACATTTTTATCAAAGGATCACTGACTATAATAAGGCCATTGTGCTAATTGACAAGGCATTGGAAATAGATGCGGACTACATGTTTGCATTGGAAAACAAAGCTCAAATACTGCATCAAATGGGGCGATATGAGGATGCTGTCGACGTCTGCTACAGGATGCTGAAGATTGACAGCAAATATGTTCCTGCTTTGGTAGAAACAGCTTCAATCTCCTATGATTTGAAGGATTATGACATGGCCTTTAAGTTAATTGATAAGGCCTTGAGGATTGAGCCTCACAATAATGATGCAATTGATGCAAGAAATGAATTTATGCATGATTAGGTATGAGTTTAATTCAGCTCTTTAAATTATAGCTTGACAAATTTTTATCTATTTTTTCATTTTTTTACTATTTTTAAAGCTATTTTAATACTATTTTTTTTTAAAATAAAGTGGTCTGATTAGTCTTGTCATTACTTGGAAACTCATGAAGATATTCGAATATTTCATCTGGATTGTTCATTATATTGTTTTCATCTGTTCTTTGATAGAAAATATTCATTAATTTCTTTTGATTTGGACTAGCCAATCCATAGCTGTTTCCATAAGTCTTTATGTATTTCTCCTTAAGTCCAGGGAAATGCTTGTCTAACTTATTATAGAAATATTCCCTGTTTCCTTCCCTTAAGGTCATTCCCATTCCAAAGCAGATTATTCCTTTCACATTTGATTCTATGCAATAGTCAAGTATTCCATTTATGTTTTCTTCTGTATCGTTTATGAATGGGAGAATCGGGCATAGCCAAACAACTGTCGGTATGTCGTGTTTGTTTAGAATTTTCAATACTTCCACCCTTTCCCTTGTAGTGCAAACATTAGGTTCAAGTATTTTGCACAATTCTTCATCGTATGTTGTTAAGGTCATCTGAATGACTGCTTTTGCCTTTTCATTGATTTCTTTAAGCAAATCTAAGTCCCTTAATATTAGATTTGATTTTGTGATGCAAGTAAATCCATGACCGTATTTGTTAATGAGTTCTAGTGATTCCCTTACACTTTGTATCTTCTTTTCAAGAGGTATGTATGGGTCTGTCATTGATCCTGTTCCAACCATCACCTTTTCCTTTTTATTTCTTAGGGCTTTCTTAAGGAGTTCTGTTGCATTTGCCTTTATTTCAATATCTTCAAATGCATGGTCCATATTATAGACATTGCTTCTGGAATCGCAGTAGATGCAGCCATGTGTGCAGCCTCTGTATAGGTTCATTCCATTCTTGTTGGACAGGATGCTTTTAGCGTTAACGTAATGCATGATTTCACTTGTATTTTCTATTTTTTTCTTACTCTAATATTGGTTTTATTATATTTAATTATTTTTGAGAGCATTTGAAAAGAAATTTGAAAAAACTTATTTTTAGTAAAAGTTAATTTCAATAAGCATGTTTATATAAGATGAAATATAAAGTATAATTATTATCAAAACTATGGAGTAATTTTTGTGGATGAAAAAGAAATAATGAGTCTGTTTGAAAAGGAAGAAGACGCTCAAAATGTTCTTGAAAAGTCTAGAAAAAGAATCGATGAAATTGATAATGATTTAGTTAACTTAATAAGTGAAAGAACTTCACTTGCTAAGGATATTATTTTGGCTAAAGTTTTTTTAGGCATGGAAATTTATGATAAGTCAAGAGAAGCTCAAGTTCATGCCAAAGTAAATAAATTAGCTGAAGACTTGAATATTGATAAAGATATTCTTAGCGATATTATGGACATGCTAACAACTTTAAGTAAAAATCGACAAAAAGAAATATTGGAGGAATGATTATGGGAAATATTAGAACCTCATTTGTAAAACGTATATCAAAAGAATTAATCGAAACTCACCAAGGCAAATTTACTACTGACTTTGAAGAAAACAAAAAATTAGTAGCAGAATACTCTACTGTAAGTACCAAACATTTAAGAAATAAAATTGCTGGTTACATTACTAGATTAGTAAGACAACAAGCAAACCAAGCTTAATTTTATTTTTTACTTTTTTTAAGATTAATTAACTTTAATCTTCTACTTATTTTTATAAATTTTTTAACTGTTTTTCCATTTGATCTAAAGATATATTTGATAAATTTATTTAATTGGTTATTTTACCATATTAACTATTTTTAATGGATTTTTATTAAAAAATAAGTAATTTTTATTAAAAAAATCATTAGTAAATAAATAAATTTATTAATACCCTTTTATAAAATATAATAATGGATAATAGTTTAAAATATGATTTTGTGAAAATATTATTTTAATTTTTAATTTATTTAAAAGGTGTGTAAACAAATGGAATTAATTGTGGCCAAATTTGGCGGTACTTCAATTGGAAATGGACAAAGAATTAGAAAAGCTGCACAATCTATCGTAAATGCATATATGGAAGGAAAGAAGGTTGTGGTTGTTGTATCAGCTATTAACAAGACTACTGATGATTTAGTAACTATTGCTGATGAATCCATTGGAAAAGAAGTAACCGAAAAGCAATTGGCGGAAATTTTATCCATGGGTGAGAGAACTAGTATCAGAGTATTTTCATCAGTCTTGGAATCCTTAGGCGTAAAATCTGAATACATAGATCCAAGTCATGATTTATGGCCTGTCATAACTGATGACAACTATGGAAAAGCTCAAATTGATTTTGAAAGAACTGAGGAGCAATCTCAAGGACTTTTAGGACTTTTAGAGCAAGGAATCATTCCAGTTGTCTGCGGATTCTTAGGAAGAACTGAAAATGGAGAAGTCACCACCTTAGGAAGAGGTGGAAGTGATGTAACTGCATTCCTATTAGGTCATTGCTTAAATGCAGATGATGTAATCATCGTTACAGATGTGGATGGAGTCATGTCCACTGATCCAAGAAAAATCAATGAAGCTGAAAAATTGGATTATATCTCTGTTGAAGAGATGAGAGATTTAGCTACTCATGGAGCTCAAGTTTTACACCCTCATGCTTTAAGATTTAAAGATCCTGAAATAAAAGCAAAGATCATTAGCTTTGAAAAAGGTGATTTGTCTGACCCTGGGACTGAGATTGTAGGTCCCTTTGAAGATTCCATGAACAAATCAGTATGTTTGCATCCTGAACCAATATCTGTAGTTGCTTTGGTTGGAGAGGATTTGCTTAATCAAATAGGCCTTCTTGCAAAGATGACAAGTTTGGTAGCGGAAGCTAACATTAACATTTATGGCATTTCTGCAGGTCAAAATTCAATTACCTTATTCTTGGATAAATGTGATGCTGATGAAGCATACCATTTATTGCACAAGTTAGTCATTGCTGAAGACAGTTTAAGTTCAATATCCTTAGGTAGAGACATTGCTATGTTAACCATGATTAATCCGGACTTTATAGAAACTCCTGGAGTAATCACTGAAATCACCAATCCACTTAAGGAAGCACACATAAACATTGTTGAAATCTCATCATCCCAAACTGCTATTGTTTTATTTATTAACTGGGAAGATGGTAAGGTAGCATACGACTTAATCAAGGGAGTTTTATAACTCTCGCTTTTATTATTTTAATCTTATAAAGAGGCATTTGCTTTTATTTTCATTAAAGGGAAGTAATTTGCTTCTATCGTTTTTTGTATGTAATTCCAACACAATCATTGGGGTTTCGTAAAAATATTTGGTTTTTATTTCTACGAACTTTAATAGATTAAGTATTTGAAATTGCTAAGACTTTTTAAAAATTAAAATTAAATTAAAAATAAAATTTAAATCAAAATTATAAATCAAAATTATAAATTAGAATTATAAATTAAACAATTATATAGTAAGTAAGGTGTTATTATGCGTTTTGAAGGTACAGCTGTTGCTATGGTCACTCCTATGCATGAGGATGGATCCATAGACGAAGAAGGATACAGACAAAATATTAACTGGTTGATTGATCAGGATGTTGACGGTTTAGTTGCTGCAGGAACCACTGGTGAATCTGCTACCATTAGCCATGAAGAACACAGAAGAGTCATTGACATCATGGTTGATGAAGTTGACGGCAGAGTAACCACAATTGCAGGAACTGGAAGTAATGCAACTTCTGAAGCATTGGACTTAACCGTATATGCAGATGATGCAGGAGCAGACATGGCTCTTTTAATCACCCCATATTACAACAAACCACAACAACATGGTGTCATTGAACATTATACCAAAATTGCAAATGCAGTTGACATTGATTTGATCACTTATAATGTTCCATCACGTACCAGTTTGGATATGGCTCCTGAAACCATTGTTGAACTTGCAAAAGTGGACAACATAACCGCTTTGAAAGAAGCTTCCTCCAATGTGGACAAAGTATCCAAAACCATGAAATTATTAAGGGATGAAGGTTTGGAAGACGATATTGTAATATTGTCCGGTAGTGACGAATTGACCCTTCCTTTAATGTCTGTTGGTGCAAGAGGAGTAGTAAGTGCATCTGCAAACATCGACCCAAGAACCATGGTTCAAATGGTAAATTGCATCTTAGACGGTGACTATGATAAAGCAATGGAATTGCACTACAAACAATATGACTTGATCAAAGCTTTATTCATTGAAACCAGCCCAGCACCTGCAAAAGAAGCATTGAAAATGATGGGAATGCCTGCAGGACCTTTAAGATTACCTTTAGTTCCTATGTTGGAAGAGAACAAGGCAATCTTAAGAAAAGCATTGGAAGATGCTGGAATTATATAATTTTATTTCTTATTCGGAATATAGGACAAGTTCCTATTTTCTAATATTATTTTTTTGAATTTTTTAATATTAACCAAATTAATTAATAGATGATATTATGATAAAAGTTGCTGTAACTGGAGCTGCTGGAAGAATGGGCTCCGGAATTATAAGAAAAATTACTGAACAGGATGATATGGAAGTAGTAGCTGCTATTGAAATGCCAAACACCCCTTTAGCAGGTGTAGATGCAGGTGAAAAAGCAGGTATTGGTAAACTTGGAGTTCCTATTGTCGGTTCAGAGGATTTGGAAAAAGCATTGAAAGAATCTGGAGCTGAAGTATTAGTAGACTTTACCATTGCTCCTGCTGCTGTTGAAACCATTAAAAGAACTGCTGACTGTGGAGTAAACTTAGTGGTCGGTACCACTGGATTTACAGAAGAGCAAGCACAGGGAAATGCAGATGTAATCAAGGAAAAGAACATCAAAGCAGTTATTTCCTCTAATTTCTCAATTGGAGTAAATGTATTCTTTAAGGTATTGAAGGACTTGACTCCTATATTGAATGACTTTGATATTGAAATCATTGAAGCTCACCACAACCAAAAGGCAGATGCTCCTTCCGGAACTGCAATGACTGCATTTGAAGTAATCGCAGATGCTTTGGAAAGAGACCCTGAAGAAGTGGGAGTCTATGGAAGACAAGGTCAAGTAGGTAAAAGAACCAAAGAGGAAATCGGATTGCATGCTGTACGTGGTGGAGACATTGTAGGAGACCACACTGTATTGTATGTTGG
>CACYJH010000007.1 GCA_902774685.1 uncultured Methanobrevibacter sp. | reverse complement strand
TGCGCCTTTGAAGTCACCTTGGAAGTCGAGTGTTGCTCCTTCTGGAACGTAGTCGAATAAGGTGTAGTTGTTTGATTCATCGAAGTAGTATTTGAAGGTGTCTTTGGTTACAACACCATCTAATGGGGTGAAAGTAGCATTTTCTTCTCCAGTTGCAAAGTCATCAGCACCGTTGTATGTGACGGTTACAGTGTTTTCTCCAGCTGTGATGTCTTCTGCTGGGATTGTGTATGTTGCTTTTCCTTCAGTTAATTCGATGGTTTCTTCTTTTCCGTTGATTTTTACGGTTACATTTCCAGTAGCCAATATGGTTTCTGCACCTTCAAGGTTGCTTACGGTAATGACAATATCTGCACTGTTTCCTATCCAGATTACAGGAGTTTCAATTTCTATTTTTGGCATGTAAGGAGGATAGTTGTTTTCTACAGTATTGTTTTTGCTTGCATCAAAGCTTACAGCCTCTTCACCTTTTTTCTCAAGAGCATACAATTGATTGTATTCTACAACGTTATTGCTGGATTTCAATACGATTGCATATTCCTCATCAGTGTGGATTACATTGTTGGTAATTACAAGGTTGTTGTTAGATGCTTTAGTGGTAATTTGACCATTGATGACATTTTCATCTACTGTTGCAGTTCCAGCAGATTTAGTACCGAAACTAATATTGCCGTCAACATCAGAACCTTGGAGCAATGTATTGTTTCCGTTAAGTGCTACATTTCCTGCAATTACAGAGTCAAGAACTTTTGAATTGTCTCCTTTTAAGGTAACTGCACCATTTAACTCGGAATCTCTTACAACAGCGTTCTTACCGTTTACTTGGGTAGCACCATTGATTATGTTGTCATATGCAGTAGCGTTTTCATTAACGATTAATCCATTTGCTGTATTGTCGTAAGCGGTAGCTCCAATTCCTACAGTCAAATTCTTTCCAACGGTGTTATTGTATGCAATAGTGTTTTTACCGGTATTCATTGCACCAGCAACACTGTTGTTGTATACAGTTGAACCGTCTGGTGCATTAAATGCGGATCCGTTGATTAAAACATTGTTTCTATAGGTATTGTTTACGAAGTCTCCTTGACCCCATTGAGCATTAATACCTGTACCACCATAATCAATAAAGTTTCCTTCAATTAAGTTATTAGCTCCACTGATTACTAAACCCCAGCAAATTGCTGCAGGTTCTTTAAATCCGTAGATTTTGTTGTTTGTAATTGTGTTATATTGGTTAGCTAAAACACCTGAAGGGACATCTACATTGTAGGTGGTTAAATAAATCATATTTCCCACATTTCCTTCAACAACTATAGTGTTGTTGTCGAAAGTACAGTGGTCTGCCCAAGCCATTACTAAAGAACTTGAACCTCCATTGTTTCTTGTGTAGAAATAGCTGTTTTTAACAGTTACATAAGTGGAATTAGCTCTAATGGAAGTTGCACCATTACCGGAACCAACTCTTTGGTCTTCAATGGTGTTGTTGATATGGTCTAAAGTAACGTTATGTGCATTGAATACCCAAATTTGACTGTTATGGAATACAATGTCAGTTACATTGGTGCCTGAACCTCCGTAGGTGATTGCAAAAGAGTCTCCAGGGTCTTCACCGAATAAACTACCTGCAGTTGTGTTCAAGTCTATGAATGCGTCATGGGTTGAAGTGATTATATTTACAGGTTTGTTGATGTTCATGGTGAAGTTTCTTTCAGGAGTGCTGTAGAATGCACCTTGGAAGTCAAGGGTGACTCCATCAGGTATGTAAGCATATAATCTTCCATTTTCTGCTCTGTTGAAGTAATCGAAGAATGTTTCATTGGTTACAACGCCATCTAAAGTTTTGAAGCTTGCAGTAGCAGTTCCTGCTTCAAATTCATCAGATCCGCTGTATGATACAGTAACAGTATTAGCACCAGTGACAATGTCTTCTGCTGGAATTGTGTATGTTGCTATTCCTTCGACTAATTCAATGGTTTCTTCTTTTCCGTTGATTTTTATTGTAACGCTACCGGTTGCAATTACAGTTTCTGTATCTTGCATTCCAGTAACATTTACGATTATGTCATTAGAGTATCCATTCCATACATTGTTAGCAGTAATCTCAATGTTTGGTGTGATTGGTTCAACTGGACTTGGAATTTCATCAGTATTGTCTCTAATATCAGTTTCTGTACAGTCACCTGGGTTTACAGCATCATCACCGCTTAAATCATGTGCAATTAATGTATTTCCAGTTACATTTAAGCTATCTGCATCAATTACAGATACTGCATATTTACCTTCTGTTACAATAACATTGTCTCTCACATCAAATGAACGTTGGCCGCCCATCCATTGTGCATAACTTACACCAAAGAGGTAGTTGTTTTCGTCGTAGCCTTCGGTATTGTAAGTGTAGATTGTGTTATTGTAGATTTGGCCTATTCCGTTTTGTATCTCAATACCTGAAACTAATCCCCATCCTGAGGAGGAAGTAGTAGCTAAACCTGTTACATTAATAAAATTATCACTAATGTAAAGATGGGAATCTTCGCCACTCATACTTGCAGCATAAATTCCTAAGTTAGGGCCGTTGGATTTTGAAACGATTATGTTGTCAGTAATGTTTAAGTCTGCTGCCACTACTTGAATAGCATATGCAGTTCCGGCATCTTCACTTCCTCCATTTGTAAAGATATTGAAGTTGTTTCCAATAATATTTGATGCGGTTGTGAAACCTATGGTAAATGCATAAATATAAATGTTAGTTCCTATAGGAGTAAGTGTATCAACCATTGAGAAATCATTGTTGATGATATTGATATCATTACATCCGACTATGAACATGGATTGTGATGTTGCGTAACTTGCATCACCATTGTTAATGGTTGAATCTTGTATGTTGTTACTGAAAACAAGGCCATCAACTTCCTTAAATTTGATAGGGTTTACAGTAGTCAATCCCATTAACATATAGTCCCAATCATAATTTTGCACAAATAATGCAGGCAATTTTGTAGTGATGTCATTACCGTCGATTAAAATGTCTAATGCATCAAATACATTGATTGCAATTGCAGTTTTCTCATCAGAACTTACACTACTTTCAAAGAAGATTGAGCTGTTTGTAATCTCTACATTGTCTGCACCATCAATGTTGATGGCGATAGCGTCCTCATCTCCTACACTATAGCTAATGTCTAAATTGGTTAAAGTCGCATCACTTGCTCCAACATAAATCAGATCTCCTACTGAAGCGTCACTGATTAAAGTAAGTCCGTTCAATACAACATCAGTAGCTGTGATTTTCACTGCCATATTTCTTAATACGGCACTATCACTGTTGATGGTAATGCCCTTATTAAGGGTAATTGAAGGGACGATAGCAGAGAATTCATCTTTGAAGGTTAAATCTCCACTAACACTTGATTTTAAATTTCCATTTGCATCAAAATAGTCAAAGAAGTTTGCGCTGGTTACCACTTGTGCATCATCACCAAGTTTTGATGAGCCAAGTGTTTCCTTCGAATCATCTATGCTATTTGATTCATCTTCAATAGCAATATCACTATCATCATCACTTACAACATCCGTAGATGCGTCTTCAATAGAAATATCACTATTGTCATCTAAGTTTAGATCGTCTAGAACTTGTGCATCATCTATTGATACATCATCGGCAGCACTAACTGCTCCCAATGATATGATGGCCAACAAGACTAGGCTGATCATCAAAATTTTCTTTCTTGTCATCCTCATCACCTAAGTCTCTAATATTCAAAAAATATTCAAAATAATAAAATTAAACTAGATTTTTTAAAAATGAAATTTTTAAAATTAATTTTATATTTTGTAAGTTTTATTTAATTATTTTAAAATAAAATTACAAAAGTAATTAAATATCAAACATATTTGAATATAATTAATATATATTTTAATTCTTATATTAAAATATTACTATATTAAACTGTATATGTAAAAAAATTAAATAATTTTTAGAATATTCCTTTTCTTCAAAAGCTGTTTAAAAAATAGTTATTTTCATTTATTTCATCAAAAACAATTTATTTAGGTATAACAAAAAATTATTTAGGTTGTACTAAATTTAAATTAGGTAAAACTAAATAATTGACCTTTATTTTCGAAAAAGAGCAATTTTAAATAGAATAATTTATATAGTAGAAAAAATATAAGGAATATTATCCAATGAGGATACTGATTGTTAATTTGGAAATTAATTTAGGGGTATATATGTTAGGAATTCATGTTTTTTCTTAACATTTGTGTGGTCTTATGATCGCATAAAAATTTTTTAAAATTAGGGATATTTTGGCGCATTGGCTATTAAATGATTAACAAGTACTTTAAAGATGAAAAATAGAAATTAAGTAATTTTATCCATAAAATATTTAAAAAAATAATTGTTTAGTCAGCTAATAATAGATTATTTCCCTCAGTTAATATTTCATCATTTAATACCATAAATATTTATCACACGATGTCTTTTCTGTACTTGTTTTTCTTTTAATAGAACAAATGGAGTCTTTTTTTATTATTTTCTTTTTTATTTTTTTTATTTTTTTATCAATTCTTTCATTATTTCTCAGTATTTCTTGATTTTTTGAGATTTATTTAAATATTAAAAGGTTTATATAATTATTTGTCTGATAAATATTGTTGCTAAACCTATTTATTAGATTTGCCTATCTAATATGTTTGTAAATTTTTTTACATTCATATTAGATTATACCTATTTTTAAAAATTTTTTTTTAACTTTTTTTTTAAGAATATTCTTTTTTATGAATTTTTTAATAATTGTGCTTTTTTTAAAAGGAATTTATTAAACATTATTTAATAAGATTTATAATTATTAAACAATCACTAAAAAAATTATCTATTGATGTTTACTTTATATAATAAATGTTTTAAAAAATAAACATAACTTAACTAAGTAATGTATATATAATATAAATAACAAAAATCCTATTGAAAATGGTGATTTTCTAGATGTTATCTTAATTAGTTTTTAAATATTCATTTTTTTGCTTAAAAAATGATAATTTTTAAAAATTGTTTAAGGGATACTTAATTCTAGGATCAATTGCTATTTTTTGATGCAAAACAAAATTTTATTTTTAGTATTTTGGAGTTAAATATATGAGATTTAAAAATAATTTTTGTTTTATTGTTGCATTGGCTTTAATCTTGCTTTTGAGTGTGGGCTTGGTTTCCGCATCTGAACTTGATGGTGATGTTGGAGTCATGAACAATAACGATGGTTTACTTGCATCTAACGTTGGTAATGTGGAAAATGGCGTGCAGTCTGATTTGCATTCTAAATCAACCGAAAATATTGAAATGGATGATTCTGACAGTTTAAGTTCAAATCAAGCTGACTCTCTTGGTGAGGGGGAACTTGGTGATAGTCAAATTGATTATCATGATGTCAATGGCATGGAATTAATTACAACAGATAACACTAATGTTTCTGAAGATACTTATAGCGTAATTTTTGATTGGGATAATGCCGGAGGCAATGCATATGCCCCTAATTCACATTATGAGTATCCTTGGTTAATGAACGATACTACATGGGTTTATTGTGTAGAGCCGGGTCCTGAAGGTCCTGATGGATATTATTCTGGGGTTCCGGGAGTATACAAAAGAATCACTTTAACTGATGAACAGTTAATTCATCCAGTAACCGGTGAGGATGTATTGCCATATCTCAGGACATTTCTATACTATCATTTCAATGATACTGAAAACTTCACTACACTGAGCAGTGGCAAGGCAGCATTCCCTAATGTGTTGTGGGCCTTTACTGATAGCCAAGATTATAGAAACCCACATAGTCATTATAATGAGTTGCCTTACAGCAATCCTTCATGGACTTATGTTAAAGAAGCTATTGATAGGGTTAAATCTGGAAATGGAATCCCTAGCAGCGGAAATTTCCATGACACTGGTTTAACATATCAATTCTATTTGTATTCTTCCATCAACGGACATTATCAAAATATCATTGGTTTTAATCTATTAACTAATCTTAGCGTGATTAAGGAATGGGATGATTATGATAATGTAGCTAATTTAAGACCTGATAGCATTAGTGTTGACTTGTATTCTGATGGCAAACCTATAATAACAGGTGTTGCATTAGATGCCGACAATGGTTGGAAATATACTTTTGAAAATTTGCCGGTTTATTCAATTTCAGATTTAACTGCACCAATCAATGCAGATGATTATGAAATAAAAACTGTATTGGAAGATGACTTTGACTTAACTATAACAAAAGTATGGCCTGAGGATTACTCTAATAGGCCATCCCGTATATCTGTGAGCATATATGCTGATGGTGAAAAAGTTGGAAGCGTATCTTTATATAGAAGTCAGGGTTATACAAGAACCCTAACAAATTTCAATAAGTATGCTGAAGACGGCCATGAGATTAATTATGAAATCATTGATTCAAGTTATCCTGGTTCAATTGATCTTAGCAAATCTGAAATTTATCAGGTTAAACACATTATAGTGAATTTAACCAATGATGAATTGAAAGCAGCAGGAAAATCAATTGAGCTAATTTCTGACGGATTGATTTATGGAGGGGCAATTTTAGAAGAGGCAAATGATTGGTCTTACACCTTCTTAAATTTGGATAAGGATAGCGATGTTGTTATACGTGAGAGATTGAATTCAAGTGGGGTTGTGCATTTAGCAGATTACACCGTTAAGGAATCTGAAGTTCCTTATTATATTAATTCCACATCTAGCAATTCCAGATACATTAATCCATTAATGCCATCTGAAACTATATTCTTTGATGGAAAAGAGGAAAACATTACAACAAGCGTAAAAATTACAAATAAGCTTGAATTGATTAATCTAACTGTCTCAAAGGTTTGGGATGATAAAAATGATTTATATAAGAAAAGACCTTCTAATGTAACTATAAATGTCTTTAGAAATGGGGAAATCATAGATTCTATTATTCTCAATAAGGATAATGGATGGAAATATGTATTAAATTACTTGCCTAAATATGATAATGGCAAATTGATCACATATTCAATTGATGAAGTTAATATAACTTATTACCATTACAAGATTGAAGAGAATGGAAATTATTCTTTCACTGTTACTAATACATTGAATAAAGTGCATGTATTAAAATGGTCTTGGAAATTGATTGCAGAAAAAGTAAAGTCTGAAGGGTCTAAGGTGCCTAATGTACCTAAGGTACCTGAAGTATCTAAAGGCAAATTACCGGATAAGGGTAAATTATTAGGTAATGGTAAGAGTATTGGTAAATACCAATCAAAGAAGACTGTTTCTAATAAGAACAAGAAATCAGTTTCACACAATAGAAATCAAGGAAAACCTTCTGACAATTATGTAGAGTATAAACAAAAATTCAGATTGTTTATTTATTTATATAATCAATATTTCTTCGGTAACATGACTTATGAGGATTTTGTTGCTGCTCTCAAGGAAAATGGCATTAAATTGGACGAAAGTAACAATTGGGATTCTAATGGCACTTTAGAATTTGATTATGATCAAATTGAGGATGTTCCGGATTCTATAGAATTATCCGACAATAGCGATCATTTTGAAGATTCTAGCGATAAAATTGACAAGGATAAGCCAGTAAGTGATTCTGGGGTCATAGATTCTGGAGATGTAGAGGTAGAAGAGGTGTATGTGGAGGAATAACTCCCTTTTTACTTTGATATCTTTATAAATCAGTGATTAAAAGTTATAGTCAAAACCAATTATTAGATGTTTGATTTTAAAATTTTATTTTATTTTTCTTTTTTTTCTTTTTTTCTTTATTTAATTTTACTTTATATCTTCTTTTCTTATTATTTGATTTTACTTTTAGATTTTCTTTTTTTCTTCATTTAATTTTATTTTAAAATTTTTCATGTTTTTTATAGTAATATTTTTAATAAATAGATTATATATTTAATAATGTATATTTTTATAACTAATTTAATAGTAAAATGAGATTTAGTTTAATCATTATAATTAATTAGTTTTATCATGTTATAAGATGTGTTTTTATGGATGAATTAGAAGAAATTGTATTTAAACATGCATTATTGAATGCAGCTAAACATAAGGGAAGTGCAAATCCTGGTGCTGTTATGGGTTCAATCATGAGCAGTGAACCTGAACTCAGGCCAAGAGCAAAGGAAATCGGACCTTTGTCAGGTAAGATTGTAGCTCAAGTAAATGCACTCTCACCAGAAGAACAAAAAGCAAAAATGGAAGAGTTGGGAGTTGCTGTTGAAGAGAAAAAACAGAAAAAGGAAGAAGGCCTTCCAAAGCTTCCAGGTAAAAACAAGGACGTTGTAATGCGTTTTGCACCTAACCCAAGTGGTCCATTGCATATTGGACATGCAAGGGCAGCTATTCCAAATGGGGAATATGTAAAGAAATGTGGTGGAAAGTTCATATTGAGAATAGAAGATACAGATCCAAAACGTATTTACGAACCTGCTTATGAATTGATTCAGGAAGATTTGAAATGGTTAGGAATTGAGCCTGATGAAGTCTACTATCAAAGTGACCGTTTTGAAATATACTACCAATATGCTGAAGAGCTAATCAAACGTGGAGCAGCATATATGTGCACCTGTGATGGTGGAGAATTCAAAAAGCTTAAGGACAGTTGCCAAGCTTGCCCATGCAGAGACAATACTGTAGAGGAGAATATGGAACTTTGGAAAAGGTTCCCTGAAATGGAAGCAGGTGAAGCGGTACTTAGAATTAAAACTGATATAAATCATAAGAATCCAGCTATTCGTGATTGGGTGGCAATGAGGATTGTTGAAGAGGAACACCCAAGATTAGGCACCAAATACAGAGTCTATCCTATGATGAACTTCTCTGTATCTGTAGATGACCATTTGCTTGGAATGACTCATGTATTGAGAGGAAAAGATCACCTCGCAAACAGTGAAAAGCAAAAGTATCTTTACCAGCATATGGACTGGGAAGTTCCTGAATTTATCCATTACGGAAGATTGAAGATGGAAGATATCGCTTTAAGTACCTCCAAAGCTATGGCGGGAATAGAGGATGGTACCTACAGCGGTTGGGACGATCCAAGACTTGGGACCTTGAAAGCTATTGCAAGAAGAGGAATCCAACCTGAGACAATCACCCAATTGATGGTTGAAATCGGTATCAAGATGTCTGATTCAGCAATCAGCTGGAAAAAGATTTATGGATTGAATAGAAACATCATTGAGGAAAAGGTAAACAGATATTTCTTTGTGCCTGACCCTGTAAAGATAGAGATTGCCGATGTCCCTGAAGAAGATTTAGGATTAAGCATCGAAAGGCCATTGCACCCTGACTTTGAGGAAAGGGGCAACAGGACTCTTGTATTCGATAAGGAAGTCTACATTCCAAAAGCAGACTTCACCGATGGAATCAGCCGTTTGATGGATGCTGTGAATGTTGAAATCAAAGACGGAAATGCAGTATTCCACAGCAAATCCTTTGAAGATGCAAGAGAAGCAAAAGCAAGAATCATTCAATGGGTTCCAACTGATGCAATCAAGGCTAAGGTTGTTATGGATGATGCTTCCATAACTGAAGGTCTTTGTGAACTTGACTGCAAAGACTTGAAAGTAGGAGACATTGTACAATTCGAAAGATTCGGTTTTGCAAGGCTTGATGAAATCAAGGATGACGAATTGATTTTCTATTATGCTCATAAATAGGGCATAATCTTTTTTCTATTTTTTTAATCATTTATTCAATTTTTTTAACTATTTTTCTTTTTTTCACTTTTTTCATTACCCATAACTCAAGTCATTGCCATAGCAAATCATTGAATTCTGGTAAAATTGCATAGTTATAAAATTATTCCACAAAACATATAAAAAAGAGGATAAATAAATAATTTTAATAATTATTTAATAATTACATTATAATTTTTTCGTTTAGATAAATTATTCAAGCTCAGATTTTCGCACTTAGAAAATCATGATAAAAAATATTTTTCGAGCAGTGATATTAATGGAAGATATGGTTGACAGAGTAATTAAATTGGAATTAGATGAGATTGAAACATATGGATTTCCGCTGGATGAGGTTTTTGGTCTTGAAATTAATTATGATAATGTAAAATACTGTCTCATAACTAAACTTGCTTCAAACAATAAAAATTTGATTTGTTTTGGGCCTGGGGCATTTCAAAGAGATCAAAGAACATCTGATGGGAAATTAATCACTCCTCCTTTCTTTAGCCGGTGGAAATGGCATAAATATTTTAAAGAATCCTTTATTTCTTATGCAGACCCTATTTTCTTCTATGATGAAGAAATTAAAGTAGGATGGTTTGTTGGCACAAAAGATACTTGGTATTTGGAAGTCGTCTCCCAAATCATTAAAAAAATAGCCATTAATCAACAGATAAAAAATGATAACATACTATTTTTCAGCAGTTCTGCAGGAGGATTTGCATCAATTTGTCTTGGAACTCTCATAAAAGGTTCTAAAGTTCTTGTAAACAACACCCAATTTAATGTTTTGCATTATAAGAAAATTCATGTGGACCCTCTTTTTGAATTTTTACAAAAGGATTTTCCTGATTTAAGCAGGTCTCAAATAGAGGAACATCTAAAATACAGATTGGATGTCATTGAATTATTTAAAAGAGAAAATTATGTTCCAAATATTACTTATTATGTTAACACTGCTTCAGACATAGATATTTACGATCATTGCATACCCTTTATTGAAGAATTAAAGGAACTTCCCCAATTCAACAATTATTTAACAACATATTTCTACAAGGAAGTTAAGGAAAAGACACATCTTCCAATGGAGACAAATGCAACGGTAAAATTTATTAGGGAATACGTAAAACAGTATTTATATAATGAGGAAGAATCTTTTGACAATAACCTTGAAAATAATTTAATTAAATCAACCGAAAGAATAACTAAAGAAAATGATTCACATAAACTTAAGATAAGCTCCCTTGAAAAGGAAAATGAAGAGTTGTTGTCTAAAAATAATTCATTGGAAAAGACCAATGATGAAATGTTAAATTCCAAATCATGGAAACTGACAAAGCCTTTAAGAGCTTTTATTAATTTATTCCGATGAAAATATGGATTGATTTTTAATCACTCTAAAACTTAATCAAATATAAATATGATGATAAAATGACATATAAGATTAGTATTATAATCCCTATATTCAATGTAGAGTTTTATATTGAGAGATGTTTATTTTCTATATTTAATCAAACTATAGGTTTTGAAAATTTAGAGGTAATTCTTGTTGATGATGTCTCTAATGATAGGACACACTATATAATTGAAAAATATGCTTCAAGATATGATAACATCAAATATAAAATTTTAGATGAGAATTCAGGAGCAGCTGGTAAGCCTCGTAATGTAGGTATTGAATTGGCCAGTGCTGATTATATAATGTTTATTGACCCTGATGACTTTTTCACAAATGATGCATGTAAAAAATTATATGATATAATCAGCCAGGAAAATGTAGATATTGTCAGTGGAGGCCATGCATATAAGGGAGATAATAAGGATTATGTCCCATTTCCAAGATTGTGGATTTCCACTTTATCTCATCCTAATGAAGATGAGAAAAATAGGGAAAAAATTGTCCGTCAAATGTTTAAGGACAATAACTGCCAAATCAAATTTGATTCAGTTGATGAAATGCCTTCAATGGTTTCTAATTTTGGGCTGGCAAGCAAAATTTTCAATCGTAAATTCATCATTGACAATGGCATTGATTTTCCAATAAATATTCCTGCACAGGATTCTGTTTTCTTATTTAATTCCATTATAAATGCTCATGGAATAATCTTCATCAATGATATCATTTACTGTTATGACAATAATAGGGATGATGAGGGAAACGCCTCTGTATCTCATCAAGCTGATGTAAATAGGAACAGAGGTAGGCTATCTGCTTATCAATTGATGTTAGATATGAGCCGATCTAAAAATAAGGAAGATATTTATCTATGTTATCTATTGAATGGAAAATTATCAAATTTTGTAAGTAAGTTTATTCTTAAATCCTCCCTTTCCAAGGAAGACATTGAAAAATCTTTAGATGGGTATTATGATTTGTTTAAATTGGTTGTTGAGCATAAATGCAATATAAGAAAGAAGTCTCTCATACCTTTCTTTGAAATGATATATAAGGATGAAAAAGATAGTGCAATAGATTACATAATTAGCTGTAGGCCTTGACTAAATAGGGAAGTGGTTATCATTAGTCAAAATAATCAAATTTCAGTAATAATTCTAAATTATGATGCAAGTGATATGGATGAGCTTTTAGAAAGCTTGGCCGACCAAACATGGGAAAATCTTGAAATCATCTGCTTAACAGAGGATTCTTCTAATATTAAAACAGATGCCAATTTAATTATTAAGGAGTTTAATGATTTTAAGATAAGTGATATTGATGGTGAATATGTAATCTTTGCAGATATTTCAGACAAATATTATTTGGTAGGTCTTGAATCCCTCTTAGATTATTCCTTAGCCAATGATCTGGAATTGCTATTGTATTCACCTATCAATTATGATATGAAAACAAAGGAAATATATGAAAAAGATTTGGATGTATTGAAAGGAGTTTCAAAGTCTGTTAAAAAGGAAATATTCTCTTGTGAAGATTTATCAAAAGATTTGTTTTCACTAAACCCTGAAATAAGAGGTATCTTTTATAAAAAATCATTTTTAGAGGATTTCCTATCAGATGAAAATTTTTCATCACCACTCAACAACAAATATCTATTTTTTAAAAGCATTTTGAATTCAAATAAAATTGGAATATTCAAAAAACCTGTTTATATCAAAAAGGATTGTTCTAGATATGAGCTTAAAAATTCAGGGTTGTCAAATGAGCATTATTATAATCTTGAAGACTGTTCTATTGATGAGATTGATTCATTAAATGATAAAATATGTGATCTATTTAAAAAATCAAATCAATATGAACAGCATAAGGATGATTTGGTTAATCTTAAAATGGATTTATATATGGGATTTTTATCTAATGAGAATAATGATCCTAATGAAAAAATTAAATTAGAAAACAAGCTAAAAGAACAAAAACAATTAAATGAAGAGCCAGTAGGTTCTAATAGTTGGAAATTTTTTTCTCCTGCAAGGAGATTAAAAAAGTTTTTTAAAAAATAAAAAAAGTGTTTTATGGGTAATATGTTGTGAATAAAGAAGTGTTGTTATAATTACATTGCAAATAATATTGCTAAAACAAATACTGCAAGAACGGAAAAGCTTATCATTGAATTTATGTAATCAATATTCAAGTCATGATAACTTTTAGAATCAGTGTTGCTCTCTTTTTTTCTTAAGTTGCAATGGGAATTGGCATTGTCTAACATTTCTACCTTCCTCTTTTTAGTAAAAAATAGTAATTAAGAAAAATTTTAATTTTTCTCTAGTATAAAACTTGATATAAAAAAATTTAAGTTTTAAGTCTAATGACATGGTTCAGGGTCGTTTTCAATTACATCAAATGGTATCATTAATTCTTCCTCCTAGATTTTTAATCGCTCTTTTAATTTAATAAACTATATAAGTTCTATTTAAAGATTTAAATAAGTAAATATATAAACTTATTCGAAAGTAAGTGCTTACTTACATTATATTTTAAAATAAAACAGTTTTTATTCTTCTTTTTAAAAAATAGAGGTAGTTTATCTCTTTTTAACAACTTTTAATGAAAATTAATGAGTTTGAGGTCATAAAAATATGAAAAATAGGACATATGGAATAATGATATAATTAATAAAAAAAGTTTTTAAAAAAATAAAAAAAGGAAAAAGAGAATAAATTTATTTAAGATTAATTCGGTTTTTTTAATTAAATAAATTTATTTTAAATTAAATTTTTATAAAAGATATCAAAATAAAGGAATTAAAATAGTTAAAATCTTTAAACTATTTTAATATTTCAATTATCTTAAAATCTTTTTAACGCTATTGGATTTGACCCAAATGTTTTTGGATCTGTATCTTACTCCAATATAACCTGGCTTGAGTCTTAAGATTTGACTTGAATATGTTTCACCTTTGATGTCAAACATAACGATTTGGCCAACTTTAAGCTCAAACAAGGTTCCGTTGATGTAAACTTCTTCAACGTCGTTTCTTGCTTTGTGCATCATCAATGTTTTTTGGCCTTCTTCAACAGGTTCTGCAACAGCAGCTTTTCTTGCACGTTTGGATCTTTCTTTAGCTTCAGCTCTTTGACGGAGCTCTTCTTCGCTGATTCCTTTGGAACCTAAGATCTTTTTGGTGTTTTCTGCTCTGCGTTTTTTCTCAGCTTCCTGTCTTTCAACCTTTTTGTAATCCTCTTTGGTGTAGACATTTGCATCTTTCTCGGAGGTTTCATCAGTCACATCTTCGAAGGATTCAGATAACTCTTCATCATCTGTCTTGTTATAGGATTCCTTGTTGATTTCCTTATAGATCTTGTCTACATCTTCATTAGGTTGGTTGTTTGCCAAATCTCTTTCCTCTTCATGGATTGGAGTAATTGTAATTGTGTCTCCAATGTACTCGATTCCATCTCCAAGGTCTTGAGCATAATCATCAGGAACGATGTCATCTTTGGTTTCCACAACAACTGGCTTTTCTGGAACATTAGCTTTTCTGAAGTTTCTAATGGATTTGATAGCGCTATTGATCAATTCATTACCTGTGGATGGGACTTCATCATCAGAGTTGATTGTAACGAATTCATTTTCAGGACTTTCATCTTTCTCTTCAACAACTGCATCCTTATTCAAGAGAATGTGCAAGTCATCATGATAAACGTCATCAGTTTCTAAATCTTCTGCTTTTGGAGCTTTTTCTACAATTATCTCTTCTGCTTTTGGTTTTTCTTCCACTTTAGCTTTGGTTTCAATAGCAGGTTCCTCTTTGACTTCTTCAGCTGCTTCTTCCTTAGCTTCTTCTTTAGCTTCAGATACTTGCTTGATTTTTTCAATTGTAGATTCTATTTTTGGAGCTTCTACTTTAGCAGCTTCTTCTTTAGCTTCTTCCGCTACTTCCGCAACTTTTTCTTCAGCCTTATCTTCATCATCTTCTAAGACAGTTATTTCCTCTTTAGCTTCTTCAATCTTTTCAATCAATTTAGCGGTTTCGGTTTCTGCCTTTTCAACAATTTCATCTGTTTCAGTTTTTGCGCTTTCTTCTTCAATCTTTGCAGCTTCTTTAATCTCTTCGATAGTGTCAGCTGGTTTGACTGATTTAACAACCTTTACACTGCCTTCACCATCTTCAACAACCAATTTGTTTGCATCGCTTGCGATGAATTCCTTTTGTTTTTCGGTCATTGGGACTTGACGAGCCACTGGTTGTTTTTCAGCTTGTTTTGCACTGTTGATTGTAGCGGTATGTTCCGGTTTGATAGGTTCTTGGAAAGCTACAACTTCCTCTTCCTTATTCATTTGAGTTCTAACTCTCTTAGGAGTTCTTGGAACTTGTTCAACTGGAGCTGGTTTTGGTTTTCTAACTCTTCTTACTTGTTTTTTAGGAGCTTCTTCCATAGCTTTTGCTCTTTGTCTAAGTAAAGCGGTGGTTCCACCTACCTTTCCGGTTTCAACATAATCTTCATCTTCACTAAGATCTCCAACTTTAATTCTGTTGGAACTGTCGATTGTGTTAGCATAATTTTGTGCTTGAGTGTATTCTCTTCTATTGGTTTTCCTAACTCTTTTACGTCTTTCATTATCGTAATCTGCTTTTGTGCTGTTGATAAATTCTTCTAGTTTTTCCTTTTCTTCATCTTTTTCCTTATCTCTATAGAATAATTTAACGATTATGATGGAAATTATTCCAATAACTGCGATAAGAATAAGCAATATTGCTGTCACTTCTTTCATTTTTTTCACCGAATTAATCTTTTTAAAATACTTAGATACGTATCATATTTTGTATTTTGTCTATTTTGTAAGTAATCTATAGAACAAATCTTGTCAAATGAGACATAAAATGATACATTATCTTATAGTATTATATGTATATCTTTTTTATTTTATTTATACATTAGTTTTAAAATTTATTTCACATCCCTATTTTTCACATTTTCAAAAAAATTTTTCAAAATGGGTATTTTTTCAATTATTGCATAAATCGGTGATTTTTTAATAGATTTTTTGATAAAATACACAATTTTATATAATATATTTAATAAATATTTAAGTGTTAAATAGTTGAAATTATAATTAAATTAATTTAATTAACTTTAATTTACTTTAATTTACTTTCATGATTTAGATTTAACTGATAATTCTTAAAATATTCAGAGGTAAAACAATGGTTAAAATTAATGAAAACTATCTTTTATTGCAAAACAGTTACCTTTTTGTTGAAGTAAACAGACGTGCAGAAAAATATATGGAAGAAAATCCAGATAAGAACGTTATTAAAATGGGTATTGGGGATGTAACCAAACCTTTAGTCCCTAGTGTAATCAACGCTTTCAAAGATGCTGTTGATGAAATGGCTGAAGCTGATTCATTTATGGGATATGGTCCGGAACAAGGATACGGATTTTTAGCAGAAGCTATAATTAAAAATGATTTCAATAAATGGGGCGTAGACTTAGACCTTGATGAAGTATTCATTTCCGACGGTGCAAAATGTGATACAGGTAACATTCAAGAAATCTTTTCCTTAGACAATGTAATTGCAGTGACTGACCCTGTTTATCCTGTATATGTTGACACCAATGTAATGGCAGGAAGATCCGGAAACATCAAGGATGATGGAATGTATGAAAACATCGTATACCTCCCATGCACTGAAGAAAACAACTTCGTTCCAGAACTTCCAAGCGAACCTGTAGACTTGATTTACCTTTGTTTCCCAAATAACCCAACAGGTACCACCTTAACCAAAGATGAATTGGCTAAATTTGTGGAATATGCAAAGGAAAATGATGCTCTTATCTTATTTGATGCAGCTTACGAAGTTTTCATTACCGAAGATGATGTACCTCACACCATCTATGAAATTGATGGTGCTAAAGAAGTGGCTATTGAATTCAGAAGCTTTTCAAAAACAGCAGGATTCACTGGTACACGTTGCGCTTACACTGTTGTTCCTAAAGAAATTAAGATCAAAGATGCAGAAGGCAATGAGCAATCTGTCAATGCATTATGGAACAGAAGACAAACAACCAAATTCAATGGTGTTTCCTATCCTGTTCAAAAAGCTGCAGAAGCAGTCTACTCTGAACAAGGACAAAAAGAAATCATGGAAAACATTGAATACTACTTGGAAAATGCAAGAATCATTCGTGAAAGCTTATCTGAAATTGGTTTGAATGTTTACGGTGGAGTAAATTCCCCTTACATTTGGGTAAAAACTCCAAATGACATGGAATCCTGGGACTTCTTTGATGTGCTCTTAGAAGAAGCAAATATCGTAGGTACTCCTGGTTCCGGATTTGGTCCAAGTGGAGAAGGCTACTTAAGATTAACTGCATTCAACACTTTAGAAAACACTAAAGAAGCTATGAGCAGAATTTCCAAATTATCTTTCTAAGCTTCTTTATTTTCTAAAATTTTCTTTTTATTATTTTTATTTATTATTTTTTGGTGAAAAAATGGAAGTTAATTCTCTTTTAATTGAAGAAAATGATGATTTACAAGATTTATTCTCAAAATATGGTGCTTTAGCATTGGAAAAGCAGGAAACATTATCTGCACTTGTTGGAAATGCTGAACCTGAACTTGACATTGAAAAAGGGATTGTAAAATTCAGTGATAAGGAATTCCCTATTCAACTTATTGGATTCTTAGACCCTGATGAAGACACCTGGTCTTGGGCTTGGGATAACGAAGAAATCGGTTTTCCTGAAGAATTGATTGAAGAGGCAAAGGCAGTCAAGGAATTTGGTGAAAAGCAAAATGTTCCACAATTTTGCGAAAATGTATTTGCTGCAAACTTGACTGAAGCTCATATATTGACTATGACAGTATCTTCACTATTTGGAAATGATGCATATTGCGCTGTCAATTATGGAAGTTTTGTCTTCTTTGTAACCATTGAGTCTGATGAGATACAGCTTAGTGATGATATTGATGTATTTGCAAATGTCATAAACGATTTCCATCGTAAATTTGAAGTAAATCATTTGAAAGCTTTAAGCGGGTATTCTCAACTTAAAGGCTATGAATATAAGGATAGGGATGAATTTTGCCTTGTAAAAGTTGGAGACGACAGAATTGTTGTCACCTTGACTGAAAGAAGAAACATTTATACTATTAAAGTCATTAGAGCTTAATGATTTCTATTTTTTTATTTTTTTATTTTTTCTAGCTTTTTATAACTTTATATTCTTATAACTTTAAAATTTTATAATAATTTATAAATTCCAAAGTCTAATGGGTGTTATTATGGATAAAGAACTAATTGATGAGATCAATTATGAAATTCAGTTATTGATTAAATCAGGTTTTTATGATGAAGATGAAATATTGGAAATAATCGATGATGAGTTCATTGAAGAGAATCTTTCACAGGATTTAATTTCAAAGCTCTTTTTGGAAAATAAGGAAACTTTAGAGGAAATCAGTGAGGATTCAGAAGATTTCACCAATCTTAAAAATGCCTTTTTGGACTTGACCAAGGAAAACATCATTTCCATCCATAATGCAGGATACGATATTGAAGAGGGAATACAGGATTCCTTTGAGCTTTTCACTCATCTTAGAAACAATAAGTTCTCTCCTATTGGATTCTGTTTTTATGCCTTTGAAGACATTGAAAATGTTCTGGAAGAAAATGATTTAGCCATTGCATTCGGTGACTTTGAATATGATGAGAAAAAAGGATTGGAAATAGCCAAAAAGATTGTTGATATTCTTAAGGGTTATGACTTTGAAATTGATTGGAATGAATCTGCAGATGAAAGAATTATGATTAAAGGCTTTGATTGGAAAAAGCATTTTGATGGAAAGGAGTATTCCATGGATGGAGCACTTGAGGACTTCATTGAACTTAATAAGTAAATTAAGCTATTTTTTGTGATTTTATGAACAACAGATCAAAGGAGATTATTGAAGAGGCAATTTCACAGGGAAAGTGGACTTGGCTGGAAATTGACAGCAATTCCAATTCATTGTATTTGGAATTTGAAAATCTTAAATTGTCCTCTCGACCTATTTTTGACAATTCATATAGGGGAGAATTGGCAATTCGTTTTGGTCAAAACATTTATCTGTCATTATTTTATAATGAAAAGGAAGATTTGAGCTTTTTACATTTTAAGGAAGACTATTTGAATCAGATTATCGATTCTAAGGAATTCATTACAGAAAAGTTCCCATATTTCTATCAGGAATTTTCAAAGCCTATAGTGAAATTCAAGTTTCAGGATTATGATTATTTAAGTGAAATCATCAGAAAATATGGCTATAAGCAGGATTTGGTTGATAAAAGAAGTGAAAACAAGAATTATGACTTCTTATTATGTTTTGAATGCGAAAAGATAGCTATTGTAGTTGGTGGAGATTTCGTCAACTGCTTCAATGATTTTGAATCATTGGATGATGATGAGATTAAACGTGTTTCCAATAATTGGGTCTTCTATTATTTAGATTATTGGAACAAGAAAGGAACTGACAAGGAATATGCAGAGGATTTACTTTGTGAAGAGTTTCCTTTAAAATAAGGTTATTATTTCATTGGTGTATTTATGGAACAATTGGAAAAAGGATACAATTATTTAGAGGAAAATAAGTATTTCTTTGGAGAAATCCCTCATGAAAGGGCAGTAAAGATTGCCGATTATAAATTCTTTTGGGATGTCTCTGATGATTTGGCTCCTTTTGGATGTGAAGAGGCATATATCGCCTTTTGCGAATTGTGTGATTGGCTTATTGACAATCCCGACACTCCAATAATTGATTGTTTCATATGGATTTTAGAGTCATGGGAATTGGGTTTGGATGATTTCAACGATGAGATTATTGAAAGTGAAAACATATTGAAAATCATTCAGGATCTTGACTTTTATGAAGATTTGATGAGTTTGGACTATACAGTGATTTCTACAGGATTTGCACAATTAATTCTTCAAGGAAAAATCGACATGGATGTAAAGAACATTATCCAACTATCTATTTTGCGTCAGATGAATTCACATGTATTGGATGCATTTTTAGGAACAAATGAACAATGCAAATATGAAAGATACTTGTATCTTAGAAAGCTATTGGACATATTGGAAGATGCATAATTATTTTATTCTTTTTTAATCTTTGTTCAAATTTAAATAATTTTTTTAATTTTTTTCACTATTTTTCTTAATATTTCCTTAATATTCTACTTAATTATTCAGTAGGATAATATTTATAAATGTTAAAAAATAAAATATATATGGTCAATGAACTATGAATCTTTTAAAATAATAGTTCAAAACCTTTTATTTAAACTTTTAATTTATTATATTCATTTCTATTTCAAAAGATTATACTTAACGACTATATGAAGTCTATATAAAAACTATACTTAACGGCTATATAAGACTATACTTGAAAGAATATACTTAAAATATTTTTTAATAAGGAGATTTTAAATGACTTGTAGTATATTAGTTGGAGGAGCTTGGGGAGATGAAGGTAAAGGAAAATGCATCACTTACCTTTGTAATAATGATAAGCCAAGCATTATTGCTCGTGCAGGAGTCGGACCAAATGCTGGGCATTCCGTTGAATTCAATGGAGAAAAATACGGTTTAAGATTAACTCCATCTGGTTTTGTACACACAGGTGCCAAACTCATGATTGGTGCTGGAGTTTTAGTCAATCCAGACGTATTGTTTAAGGAATTTGAAGATTTGAAGAAGTATGATGTAAAGGGAAGAATGTCTGTAGACCCAAGATGTGCAATCATCACCGAAGAGCACATTGCAAGAGATAAGAATTCCGAACACTTGTCAAAAACTATTGGAAGTACAGGTTCTGGCTGCGGACCTGCAAACTCAGACAGAGTTATGAGAACAGTTGGTCTTGCAAAGGATGTGCCTGAACTTGCTGATTATATTGGGGATGTCTCTATTGCTTGTAACGAAGCTATTGACAATGGAGAGGACATTTTCATTGAAGGATCACAAGGATTCTCACTTTCACTTTATTATGGATCATACCCATATGTAACCAGTAAGGACACTACAGCTTCCACATTTGCAGCAGATGTTGGTGTTGGTCCAACTAAGGTTGATGAAGTTATCAATGTATTCAAATCTTATATTTCACGTGTTGGTGAAGGTCCTTTCCCAACAGAAATGACTCAAGAGGAAGCGGAAAGCAAAGGTCTTGAGGAATATGGTGTTGTGACTGGAAGACGTAGAAGAATAGGTTACTTCGACATGGAGCTTGCTAAGGAATCCTGTAGAATCAATGGTGCTACTCAAATTGCATTAACCTGTGTAGACAGATTATTCGATTGTGCTCGTGTACAGGATTATGGCGAATTGTCTGCTGAAACCAAGGCTTTCATTTCTGATATAGAGCAGGAAACAGGAGTGCCTGTTACCATTATTTCTACTGGACCGGACTTAAAGGACACAATTGATTTAAGAAAAGAATTATTATAATTCTTTTTACTTTTTTTATTCTTTTTTTTAAAATTAACAGAATTTTACTCATTTTTGAAATTATTTAATTTTCAGCTATTTTTCTAAATTTTTTTCAGTATTATAAACATTATATATAAAGCCTTAAATAAGTTAATTAATAAATAATCTTTTAAGAAAAGAGTATTTTGAAGCTTTTAATAATTTCTTAAAATTTTTTTATAGTTTTTTGGTGAAAATATGTTAAAGAAAAAATTGATGATTATTTCTATATTTCTGTTATTTATTCTAAGTATAGGAATGGTTTCCGCTTCAGAAGATTTCAATCAGGGATTTGAAGGGAATGATCAAATCGCTATAGCGGAAGATTCAACTTCTGACTTGGAAATTGAAGAATCTATTTCACGTGACAATAGTCTGAATGATAAAGATATTTTAAAAGAGGGGGAAGAAAATCCGGTCATTAATCCTGATGATTACAGTTTCGGAGAGTTCCAAGAGATGATTTACAATGCAAATGAAAATGACTGTTTTGAATTGGAAGGTACTTTTGAAGGGTATACGCTTCATGTTAACAAGTCATTGAGTTTTGTTGGTACTTCCAACGGAGCAACATTCTTGGAAACCAATTCTGGATTGGCAGGAGCAAATTTTTTTATTATCCACCCAAGTGATCTTGTAGTGAGCTTTAAAAATATAAACTTCATCGGTGGTTGTAATGAAGATGGAAGAGGGGGTGCAATCTCTTCAAATTCCTCATTAATAATTGAGAATTGTACTTTTAGCAATAATTATGCTTATATGGCTGGTGCTATTTATGTGGCAGGAAATTCCAGTGATGTATCAATCACAAACAGTATTTTTGAAAAAAATTATGTTTATCATCATTATGACTGGCCTGCAGCTGGAGCTATTTACACTGATGCAAAGAGTTTATACATTGAAAACTGCAGTTTTAAGAACAATAATGTAAGCTCTGAAGGTGGATATGATGTCACTGCTGTAGGTGGTGCCATATATTCTCTTAATCCATGCACTATTATAAGTTCCAATTTCACTGGCAATCGTGCTGGAGAAAACTACAGTGTTGGAGGAATCGTCGATTTGTTTGGCGATAGCATCATTAAGGATTGTATTTTTGAAAACAGCACTCCAATGCCAATCAGTGTCCATAATGCAAGTCTCACTTTAATCAATGGTGACAATACTACAGAATATTCCGGATATTTCAGATTGGATAATCAGTTTGTTAAGCATTCCCTTGTAGCAACTGTAAGCAATCTCACTACAACTTATAACTCTAGCAAAGCTTTGGATATAAAATTCCTTGCGGAAGGAGATAATATTTCTGATTGTTACCTTTCTGCGACCTTATATGTTTTCACAGGTGATAATAGGACAATATATGAACTTGAGGCAGGAATTGGAAATAATGGAATCCTTTCCTTTAAAAATGCCTCTTTGTTAGGCATTGGAACCCATAGGGTTGAACTTCGTTATTTAAATTTCCAATTTGACCAGATAGTGGAAACAGTTTACATTACAGTTAAAAAAGCTGCCACAAATCTAACCTCTCCTAAAGTTAGCAATTACTTTGGTGCATCCAAGTATTTCAAGGTTACAGTTAAAAATAAGGCTACAAACAAGGCTGTAAATGGAGTAAAACTAACTCTAAAAGTTTATACCGGAAAGACATATAAGACTTATACCATCAAGACAAACAAGAGCGGAGTGGCTATCTTCAATACCAAATCATTGGCTGCAGGATCTCATAAGGTTGTTGTCAGTTCTGCAGATTCAAGATACTCCATTTCCAAAAACAGTACAATAACCATTAAAAAGGCTCCTACAACCATCAGTGCTCCAAAAATCAGTGCCAGATATAAGAAATCCAAATACTTTAAGGTAACTGTAAAAAGCAAAGTCACTAAGAAAGTGGTTAGTGGAGTAAAAGTTAAGATTAAGGTTTATACTGGTAAAAAGTATAAGACTTATACTGTAGCTACAAACAAAAAAGGAATTGCTAAAATAAATACCAAAAAATTAAGAAGAGGTAAACATAAAGTGGTAATTTCTTCTGGAAATAAGAATTACAGCATGTCTAAAAAGAGTTTAATAACAATTAGATAATTTTTAGCATTTATTTCATTTCCTTTTTTATTTTTTTATTTTTTAAATTTTTTATTCTTATTTTTTTTATTCTTTTTTTAAATCATATTTCTACAATTCTAAATTTCAATCCTATTTTTTTTAAATCATATTTCTACAATTCTAAATTTCAATCCTATTTTTTTTAAATCATATTTCTACAATTCTTATGAGATTAGTTCTTTTTGATTCACCTAATGGGAATCCTCCAGTAACTATTATTAAATCGCCCTTATTTAATTTAAACTCTTTTTGAGCTATTTCCTTAGCAGTTTTGTTCATATCATTTATATTATTAAATATGTCAGTTACAACTGCCTTGACTCCAAAGTTCAAGACAACCTTCTCTGCAATGTGCTTAGATGGACAAATGGCTAATATTAATGGGTTTGGTCTGAAATTGCTTATCTTACGTGCTGTAAATCCTGTCATGGTTGGTGCAACAATCAATTTGATGTCAGAATATTCCACAGCAGCTATGACCAGTCTGGCAATTGTATCGCTGATGCCTATTGTTCCCTTATAAGATGTATGCTTTGTATAGTCAATGGTTGATTCCACATATTTGCATATCCTATTCATTATTTCAACAGATTCTGCAGGGTATTTTCCTATTGTTGTCTCTCCTGATAGCATTACGCAGTCTGTTCCATCCAATATTGCATTTGCTACATCTGACACTTCAGCCCTTGTAGGTCTTGGACTTTCATACATGGAAGCAAGCATTTCTGTAGCAACGATGGCAAATTTACCCTTTTCACGGCATTTTCTAATGATTCCTTTTTGAAGCATTGGCAATTTCTCAAGTGGAACTTCCACTCCCAAGTCTCCTCTTGCCACCATGATTCCATCGGATACCTCAATGATCTCATCTATATTCTCAATGCCTTTGTGGCTTTCAATTTTTGATATGATAAGAGCGTCCCCTCCTGATTCTTCAATTATTTTACGGGCTGCAATGACATCTTCCTTTGCAGTTACAAAGGATAATGCCAAATAGTCACAGGAGTGCTTTGCTGCAAATGCTATGTCCCTTTCATCAACTTCACTAAGGAATTTTAATTGCAAGTCAACTCCAGGAACATTCACTGTCTTATGGTTTTTAATGTCCCCTTCTCCTAAAGCTTTCAAAACAACATAATCATCTTCCTTTTCTATGACTTCCAATTCAAGAAGAGCATTGTCTATAAGCACCTTGTTTCCCACTTCTATCAAGTCGATTGCTTCACTATGATTAACTCCAAATTCCTCTTCATTTCCGTGTATGCATGTCTTGCTCATCCTGATTGTGTCTCCCTTTTTTAGAGTCACTCCTCCAGATTCAAATTCCAATGTTCTGAATTCCGGCCCTTTGGTGTCATACATTATGGCAATAGGCCGATTGCATATTTTACGAACCTCTCTGATAACTTCTATTGTTTTTACTATGCTCTCTTCTGTAGCATGGCTAAGGTTAATGCGTGCACAATCCATGCCGTTATTGACCATTTCAGTCATCACTTCAACAGAATCGGATGCTGGACCAATGCTTGCTATAATTTTTGTCTTCTTCACATTAGCATCTCCAAAAACTAATCATTCATATGGATATTATGTTTAAAGATTTTATAAATTTGTTGTTTTGATTTTAAAAAGAGAATATGGAAAGAAGACCAAAATCCAAAAAATAATAAAAAATAAGGATATTTGTTAAAAATAGTAATAAAAATTGTGATAAAATAATAAAAATAGTAATTAAATAGTTATAATAGTTTAGAAATACTTATAAAAATAGTTTTTTTTTAAAAAAAGAATTAATAATAAAAAATAAAAAAAGAAAAGGATATGAAATTTAGTCATTAGCTAAATTATCGAAGTATCCTTGGATAAATACAACTGGAGTTCCTTTATCTCCAGAACCGCTGGTTAAGTCACATAATGAACCGATCAAGTCAGTCAATACTCTTGGAGTGGTTCCTTCGGTAATCATTTGTCCAGTTAAGTCTTCATCTTTTTGTCTAATTTCTTCTTTGATTGCTTCTTTTAATTCATCACCGTGTAAATCAGCGAATTTATTGTCAGAAACATATTTCAATTTGATTTCATTTGGATATCCTACTAATCCATCAGTATGTGCTGGTGAAACAACAGGGTCCGCTAATTCCCAAATCTTTCCGACTGGGTCTTTGAATGCACCGTCACCGTAAACCATTACTTCGATTTGTTTGCCGGTAAGGTCGATTAATCTTTTTTGAACTTCTCTAACTAAAGTGTCTCCAGTTTTTGGGAAAAGTTTTAATCTTTCTTCTGTTGCTTTGTTGGAACCGAGTAATCCGAAATCAGGGTTGCATCCGGAGTCTCCAACAGGTTCAGTTAAGACTTCGTGGAGTCCGTATACATTAGCTCCTTCTTCTTTAAGCAATTTTGTGGTTTTTTCTCTTGTGTGGATATCACAGGTTAAAACATCAGTGTTATAGTCAAGAATTGTTTTTACATCATTGGAGAAGACAAATTCAACTTCACAGTCTTCACTTTCAATCAATTCTCTGTAGAAGTCAATCATATTGATTCCGGTAAATGGGTGTTTCCATGAACCGAAGGTTTCGTAATATTCCTCTTCAGTGATGACGCTTCCTAAATTGTATTCGCTTTTATCTAAAAGCTCTTCATCTAAAATACCATTTCCCACTTCATCTGCTGGGAAAGAGGTTAAGAGAGTGATCTTATCCATTGCTCTTGCAATACCTTTTAAGATGATGGAAAATCTGTTTCTACTTAAGATAGGGTTTGTCACTCCAATGTTTTTGGATGGGAACTTGTTTTTTAAATCTGTTGCAACATCGTCTACAGTTACATAGTTTCCTTCTGAAATACCTACAACTGCTTCGGTAATGCAGACAATGTCTTTGTCTTTGAATTCAAATCCTTCACTTTCTTTCGCTGCCATCAATGAATCTACGACTATAGTTGCTAAATCATCATTTTCTTTAATAATCGGTGTTCTTATTCCACGTACTACTGTACCAACACATCTCATTTTTATTACTCCTGAATAACGATAAAAGTTTTGTTGGAAAAATCCAACAACCTATTTATTTTATATTCGTTTAATTATTTATATGTTAAGTTTATATGTTGGTTTTTTTTAATTTATTGGATGGATTTTTAGATTGAAATAGTGATGGAGATTTCTTCTTTTCTTAAAAAAATAATTTTTAATCAATATTCTAAGAGGATTCAATTTAATTTTAATAAAGTATTACTGGTTTGACAAAAATTATAAATATTTTAATAATAATATTCCTTATCATGAAAGATATTATTAATCCAGATGTAGAAATTCCTGATGATCAGGTGGCTATGGCATTCTTTAGGAGTGTCCGATGGGTTAATGGAGTCTATTGTCCCAAATGCAAATCATATAATATCAATAATAGGGGAAACCAAGGCAGGACTCGAAGATATGTGTGCAAGGATTGTGGAGCCAATTTCAATGACTTTTCAGGCACAATTTTCCATAAGAGCAAAATTCCTCTTAATGTCATGTTATATATTCTGTTTAATTTGGATAAGAAAACAACCACCCAATTGTCTGAAGAGTTGGATTACAGCAGACAATGCATTTCAAGGATATCTAAGCTATTTAGGGATAAGCTATTGAGCAATCCTGAATTTTTCGATATAGAAGAATGATTTTGATTTTAGATATCTTGGATTGATCTTGATTTTTTTCTTAAAATTGGCATTGTTTTTTAGCCATTTGTAATAAATTACAACTATCTAAAATTTCTTGATGTTAGCATATCGGTGCATATTTTTTTATTTTTGTAACTTTTATAGTGCATTAATGTTAGCATATCAGTATATTAACAATTGTTATATATTCTTCATTAACCTGAATATATTCTTTAAATAGTCCATATTATAATTTTTATCAAATGTTTTTAAAAATGCTTTATTATTTGAAGGATTTTTTAAATTTAAATATTTTTAATCGATTTAAGATATATGAAATTTATATTATTGTAGCTATTTTTTGCACTATTAATCTATCATGCCTTTATTTAATGAAAAACATTATATACTTCCTTTATACAATTAAAATATAAGTAATAAGTTTTTAAATTATTATTTTATAAAATCCATAAACTAATAAAAAATACTTTTTTAATGCTTTATTAAACCTTTATTTTTAAAAATTAGTTTTTTTAAATCTATTAAAACAATAATTTAAAAAAAACAACTTATTATTTAACATTTTTAAAATAAAGTGATTTTTATGGATAAAAAAATTCTCGCAATTATTGCTGTTATCCTTATAGCTCTTGTAGCTGTAGGTGCGTACTTTGCAACTAGCGGGGGATCTGGGGACAATGTAGTAAGAATCGGTCATTTGCCTTCAGACCACGACACCGCACTTTTCGTTGCACAGGAAAAGAAAATGTTTGAAGACCAAGGTCTTACTGTTGAACTTACTCAATTTAACAATGGTGGGGACTTAATGACTGCTATGGCAAGTGGAGATATTGATATTGGTTATGCAGGTATTACTCCTGTAATGTCTTCCATTTCTCAAGGAGTTCCAGTAAAAGTTGTATCTGGTGCTCAAATTGAAGGAAGTTCCATTGTTGCTAATAAGAACAGTGGTATCAACACTGTAGCTGATTTAAAAGGCAAAACCGTAGCAACCCCTGGTGAAGCAACCATTCAAAATATGCTTTTAACCTCTGCTTTAACCCAAGCTGGCGTATCAACCAATGATGTGGAATTCACTACCATGAAAGCTGCTCAAATGACTGATGCTTTAAAAGCTGGTCAAGTTGATGCTATGATCATTTGGGAACCATATGCTTCCATTGCAGTTAAGAATGGTGATGGTAAATTGGTTGAAACCAGTGGAGAAATCCTCCCAGGTCACCCATGTTGTTGTGTTGCAGCAAGAGAAGACTTCATCAAGAACCATCCTGATGAATTGAAAGCAGTCTTGGAAGCTCATGAAAATGCTACTAAATTCACCAATGAAAACCCTGCAGAAGCAGCTAAATGCTTGCCTGAGGACATTGTGCCTGATCAAGACTTGCAAGCAAGTGTAATTAAAGACACTACTTTCATTTCAGGTTTAGACAGCAGTTACAAACAAAATGTAATGGCATTCATGAACCTTGAAGTAAAATTAGGTCTTCTCAAAAAACCATTGACTGAAGATCAAATCTTTGCAGATTTATAAGTTAATTGCTTCAAGATTTGATTAATAAGTTTTACTCCTAAGGAGTAATTCTTATTTTCTTTTTTATTTTCTATTTTTTTTAATTTTTATTTTTATTTCATATCCCTTTTTAATATCATTTATATTTGATTTTTTTTAAATGCTAAATTATATATATTAAAGGATTGCATATTATTAACTAATAAATAATATAATTCATTAATTAATTATTATTAATTTTTTTAAAAAAATTTATTTTTAAGCAAGTGTTATTGGTTAATAAATTATATTAAATAATTTTTTAGATAGTGATTTATGTGAATATTGAGAAAAAATTTTTACCATTTATTCTACCGGCTATAATTCTGGTTATTTGGTATCTTCTTACTGATGGTCTGCACATGATTCCATACTATATTTTACCAAGTCCTGTAAACGTATTTACTGCTGCATGGACTTTGTTAACTAATGGAAAATTGGCTATGCATACTTCAAGCACTCTTATAAAGGTATTTTCAGGTATTATCCTTGCATCTGTAGTTGCAATACCTTTAGGAATTATTCTTGGATGGTATGAGACTTTAGACAGATTAAGTTCATTGATCATCAGTATCTTGAGACCTATCCCACCTATTTCATGGATTCCATTTTCCATTCTTTGGTTCGGTATTGGATTATCCTCAGCAGTATTCGTAATCTTCATCGGTTGTGTATTCTCCGTTCTTGTCTATACCATTGACGGTGTAAAGAGAACCGATAATGTCTTGATTGAAGCTGCTCAAACTTTAGGTGCAAACAATTGGAACATTCTAACTAAAATCGTGCTTCCTTCCGCATTGCCTTATATCGTTTCAGGACTTAAGGTAGGTGTAAGTATCGCTTTGATGTGTACCGTATCCGCAGAGATGATTGCATCCAGCAGAGGTTTAGGATATATGATATTGACTGCAAGTCAATTGTTCCAGCCAGGAACTGTAGTGGTAGGTATGATAATTATCGGTATAATCGGTATTGTGTTTGATTATGGATTTAGAAAGGCACAAGAGAGAATATTCTGGTAAATTAATGATAGAGAAGAGAGAATATTTACCAGTTTCAGTTTATTATTAAAAGGTGTTTATATTGGCAATTGATATAAAAAATGTTTCTAAATCATTTGTTACAAAAGATAAGGATTTCATGGCATTGAAAGATGTCAATTTACATGTTGATGATGGAGAGCTTATCTGTCTTTTAGGACCTTCAGGTTGTGGAAAGACAACCCTTTTGAGAATGGTTGCAGGTTTGGAAGAACCTGATGAAGGCGAGATCTACGACAGAGGAGAACGTGTAGAAGGTCCTTCAAAAGAAAGAGGGTTCATTTTTCAACAGTATTCTTTATTCCCTTGGTTAAATGTTTTAGATAATGTAATGTTTGGATTAAATTTATCTGGAGAGCACAGTAAGGAAGAAAATCTTGCTGCTGCTGAAAGATACTTGGAAAGAGTGGGATTGGCTGACTTCAAATACAGTTATCCTCATGAGCTTTCCGGTGGTATGAAGCAAAGGGTAGCTATTATCCGTTCCTTATTGAATCACACTCCTGTCTTGCTTATGGATGAGCCGTTTTCAGCGGTTGATATGTTGAATAGGCATACCTTGCAGGAACAGTTGATTGGAGTTTGGAAAAGGTTTGAAACCACTATCCTTTTTGTAACCCACGATGTGGATGAGGCGGTCTATTTGGCTGACAAGATTGTGGTTATGGATAAGAGGCCAGGTAGAATAAAGGACGTAGTAGAGGTTCCTCTTGAAAGACCTAGGCAAAGGGAATCAAGGGAGTTCTTGGATTTCCAGGATGAAGTCGAAAAGCTTTTAGGTGTTTGGGAACCCTAAAAATAACAAGTTTTAAATTTGTTACAAAAATTTATCACTTTTATAGTGATACTTCTTTTTTTATTTTTCTTTAATTCTTTAAAAAGAGTAAACTATTTTTTAAAAAGAGAATCTATTTTTATTTTATAATACTTTAGAATTAAAATTAGGATTTAAAGTACCGTATCTGCCGTTTTTAACGGATTCGTAAATGAATTTGGTGGATTTTTCTATAGCTATTTTTAAATTATCCTCTTCTTTGCTATTTTTATCATTATTGTTTAATAAAACAAGATTTGCACAAATTGCAGCAGATAAGCTGCATCCTGTTCCATGCAAGTTTTCAGATTTGATCAGATTCTGATGTAAAGTGCTTAATTCATCTTTTTCCTTATTGTAAATGATGTTTGTACCGCCCAGATGTCCGCCAGTAATCATTACATTACAAAATTCTCCAATCTTATATGCCGCTTCTTTTGCATCTTCCACACTTTCAATATTCATTCCTGAAAGTTTTTCGGCTTCAGATACATTCGGAGTTACAAGAAGTGTTTTTTCAAGAAGATATTTTTTCAAAGCATCCGCTATTTCCATCTTCGCAAGTGCATCTCCTGCACTAGCTACCATCACTGGATCAACAACTATGCTTAAATTGTATTCGTCGACCTTTTTACTTACAAGTTGAATGATTTCCTTTGAGTATAATAGGCCTGTCTTTGAGTATTTGATAGTGTACTCATCAAAAATAGAATCTATCTGCTCAGAGATATATGTAGTGCTAACAGGTTTAACAGAAAACACTTTTTTAGGGTTTTGTGCAGTTAGTGCAGTGACTGCAGCACATCCATGAACACCATGTGCAGCCATGGTCTTGATGTCAGTGCTTATTCCTGCTCCTCCTGAAGGATCGAATCCTGCAATTGTTAGTCCTATCATAATAATCATCCATACCTATTCTAATAGTAAGTAAAAGTATTCTTTAGTCTCTAGTTACTTTAAGTCTCTCATGGCCATGACATGATTCCACTTTAATTCCAAGTGATTCCAAATACTTCTTGGTTTCTGTTCCATTTCCATGAAGCATGATTTCACCGAGGTCTTCAGTTGTGTTAACATCAAGTGCCATATAGAATGAGTCATGAACCAATGGTGTAAATTTTTTCTTTTCAGCCTCTTCAATATGCTTTTTAAAACTGAATCCACCGAATTTCATATCAATGGATAATGGCTTGATTATTAATGCATTGGTTCCTCCACCTTTTGATGGAACAATGATGAAATCAAGATTCTTTGCTTGATCAATGAGAAGCTTGACATTGGTTTTACCGATTAGGGGAATGTCTGATGGTAAAATGATAACCTTTCTGGTTTTCTTTCTGCACCATTTCATAGCCTGTTTAATGGCTTTGTTTAAAGGACCTTCATCACCATTTTTTGAAGCTTTAGATGGCTTGTGGTCCTCTTCAACAAGTGCAGTAAGTTCCAATTCCTCTGCATATGCTAAAACCTCTTCATCCTTACTTATTATTATGATATCATCTACAATAGGCTTTAATGTGATTGCAATGTCCTTTAGCATTGCCTTTAAAAGATTTTTTCTCTCTTCAGGTGATAAAAAAGGAGATAATCTTGTTTTAGCATTTGCAAATTGATTTACTGGAATTATTGCATAAATCTTATCCATTTCCATTCCTCTATAATTCTAATCTCTAATTTCTAATAATGAAAATCTTAAATATTATAACTAATATGTTTTAGCCATTAATGCCAAGTGCTTAGCTGGCTTTCCGCAATGTGGACAGACCTTATCGGTTTGAATATCCTCTTCATTTATACCAAGGATATCCACGCCGGTTTCCTCTTCAATCGCTTTTCCACATTCTTCGTCTCCGCACCAGTAGAACTTAACGACCTTTCCTTCATCAACAATATCAGATACGTTGTCAAGACTATCTAAGGTGACTATTTTCTCTTCCTGTTTAGCCCAGGAATTAGCTTTCATGCTTTCTTCAACTTCTGCGAGCAATTCCGCTACTTTTTCTGCAACATCTTCATCTAAGCTGATTTCAATCTTTTCACCGGTGTCTCTTCTTCCAATGATTGCTACATTGTTGTTTAAGTCTCTTGGTCCTAATTCAAATCTGAGGGGAGTTCCTTTGAGTTCCCAATCAAAGAATTTCTTACCCGGTCTGATGTCCCTTGTATCCATTTGGACTCTTATTCCTTTAGCTTCCAATGCCTCCTTGATCTCATTGCATTTAGCCATAACTTCCTCTCCACCATCCTTGAAGATGATTGGGATTATTGTGATTTGCTTTGGAGAGATTTCAGGAGGCAATTGAAGACCTTTTTCATCTCCATGAGCTGCAATTGCTGCTGCAATCACTCTGTCAGAGATACCGTAACAGGTTTGGTAAGCGTATTCATGGTTTCCTTCCTTGTTCTCGAAGGTGATTTCAAAGGTATGTGCAAAGGTTTGACCTAAGTTGTGAACAGTACCAATCTGCAATGTCTTTCCATCTGGCATGATTGTATCGAATGCCATGGTGTATTCTGCTCCAGGGAACTTGTCCCATACAGGTCTTTTGCTGATGAGATAAGCGATTCCAAGTCCGTCAAAGAATTTCTTGTAGAGTTCGATACCTGTTTCAACCTGTTCTGCAGCCTCTTCAGCACTTGAGTGAACTGTGTGAGCTTCTGCAAAGGTAGTGATTTCTCTTACTCTAATGAGAGGTCTTGTATGTTTGGTTTCATATCTGAAGGTGTTTACAACTTGATATTGCTTGATAGGAAGGTCAATGTGTGATCTTACCCATAATGCAAACATAGGATACATTGCGGTTTCACTGGTTGGTCTGATTGCAAGCTTTTCGTTCAATTCTGTTTGACCGCCATGGGTAACCCAATAAACCTCATCTTCAAATCCCTTTACATGAATTCCCTCTTTTGCAAGTTCTGCTTCTGGAATGAGTAAAGGAAATAGGGTTTCATCATGCTCTTTGTCCATCAAGTCTCTAAATATGTTTAAAGTTGCTCTTCTGATTTGAAATCCATAAGGACGCCATACAGCCATTCCCTTAATAGGATATCTTGAATCGGTTATATCTGCATTTTCTAAAATGTCATGGAACCATTCACTAAAATTTTCCACATTATCACCTAATTTTATAAAATAATAAGTTTAATAAAATTTAATCATTAATAAAATTTTTATAATTGATTTTATCATTGATTTATTGTATATAATAGTATTACTTTGTTTTTAATTTATTATATAGTTTATTAGTAGGGAGTTTTAAAACAAAACTTATTTAATTTATAGAAAACATATATTAAAATAATATTAAATAACATGCTAAAAATTTAAGAATATTATAGATTCTAAAAATTATTCAATATAAAAAATTAATTTTTAAGGAGATAATATGGATTCTAAAACAATTCAAATGCCAAGAGAAGTGCATATTGGTCCTAATGTCCTTGATGACATAGGGGAAATATGCAAGAATTTACGCTTATTTGATGAAGCTCTTGTCGTATCAGGTTTTCACACATATGATGTGGCAGGTAAGCTTACAGTAGAAGCTTTGGAAAAGTCTGACTTTGGAGTTGAAGTTGTAAAAATCAATGATGCTTCAATGGAGTCTGTTGAAAAGGTGCAAGAAAGAATAGCTAACGCTTCTGTAGTGTTAGGTGTTGGTGGAGGAAAGATCATTGATGTTGCTAAGCTTGCTTCCACTAATGCGCATAACTATTTCATTTCCGTTCCAACAACCGCTTCCCACGATGGTATAGCATCACCGATGGCTTCAATAAAGAATGATATAGGTTCAGTTTCCAAAAGCGCTAATTCTCCTATGGCTGTTGTTGCTGACACTGGCATCATTAACGATTCTCCTTTTAGATTAATTGCTTCCGGTTGTGCAGATATTGTCTCCAATTACACCGCAATAAAGGATTGGAAATTGGCATACAGATTAAGAAATGAGCCATACAGCGAGTCTGCAGCTGCATTGTCTGAAATGACTGCAAAGCTTATCATAAAGTCTTCCGACAGCATTAAGGAAGGGCTTGAGGAAAGTGCAAGAATTGTAGTGAAATCATTGTTCAGCAGTGGTATGGCAATAAGCATTGCAGGTTCATCAAGACCTGCAAGCGGTTCAGAACACTTGTTCAGCCATGCTTTGGATAGAGTTGCCAAAAAGCCAGCATTGCACGGAGAGCAATGTGGTGTAGGTACAATCATGATGATGCATTTGCATGGTGGAGACTGGAGATCCATTCAAAATATATTAAAGACCATTGGAGCTCCTACAACTGCCGCAGAATTGGGTGTAGATGATGATGAGATCATTGAGGCTTTGACAATTGCCCATACAATTAGACCAGAAAGATATACCATTTTAGGTGATAATGGTCTTACAAGAGATGCTGCCATTAAATTGGCTAAAAAGACTGAAGTCATTTAATTTAAAGAGAATCTAATTTAGTTTAAAAGAGGATTTATTTAATTTAAAAGATTATAATTGAAATTCATTTATTTTCCTTTTAAATTTTTAGTGTGTTAATTGAATTTGAAATTTAATAAGGATGATTATATGATTACATTGATTGGTAAGGAATTAGCAAATGAAGGAGTGAGCTTTGTATTTCATGAGCCCGCAGAAGAATGTTCAAGCTGTAGGTTTAAGGCTTCATGTGTAGATTCATTGGAAGAAGGGCATAGGTATACAATCACTGAAGTTAGGGATGTTGAACAGAAATGCCCTATCCATGAAGGAGAAAAGGTTAAGGTGGTTGTTGTTGAAAATGCAGAGTTTACTATTTTAACTGATTCAAAAGGAGTCTTTGAAGGTTCAAGCTTTGATTTCAATCGTAAGGGATGTTCAAATAAGGACTGTGATTTCAGACACATGTGCTTCCCGGATGGAATCTCCAAAGAGGAGAAGGGAGTTTATGTAAAGGATTTAGGCAAGTTCAAGGACTGCCCTAAAGGAAATTCTTTAGTTAAATGCATTGTTAAAATTCAAGATAAATAAATTAAAAAAAATTTTAAATTAATTATTAATTGTTAATTATAATTTATTTGGTGTTAATTATGAGTCAAATGAAAAAGGATTGCGGTTATGCTGCAGCTGATTTGGTAAAAGATGGTCAAGTTTTAGGTCTTGGTACAGGTTCAACCACCCTTTACTTTATTGAAAAGGTAGGTATGAGAGTAAGGGATGAAGGAATTGAAGTCATTGGTATTCCAACTTCATTCCAATCTAGATTGCTTGCTCGCCAATGGAACATTCCACTTACAGACCTTAGCGAACATGAAATAGATTTGGCTGTTGATGGTGCTGATGAGATTGATCCTGACTTTAACTTAATTAAAGGTGGAGGAGCAGCACACACTTTGGAAAAGATTGTTGATTATTCTGCAGATGAGCTTGTTATCATTGCAGATGAATCCAAGCTTGTAGATGTTTTAGGCGCTTTCCCACTTCCTATTGAAATCATTCCAGCTTCCTTGAATCCTGTAACCAAAGCTTTAGAGGATATGGGTGGTAAAGTGGAAGTAAGAATGGGTCAAGCTAAGGATGGGCCTGTGATTACCGATAACGGAAACTTCATTTTGGATGTTGCATTCGGCAAAATCGAAAACCCAATTCATATGGAAGATGAATTGAACACAATTCCAGGTGTTGTTGAAAACGGTTTATTCACTGAAATGGTAGATAAGGTCATTATCGGTTCTAAAGATGGTGTAAAATACTTATAGTTTTATGGTATTTTTCTTTTTTTCTTTATTCTTTTTTAATTTATTTTTATTTTAATTTAATTTATTTTTAATTAGTTTTTCATTTTTCTTTTCATCAATTTTTAACTATTTTTTTAAATCATTCACTTACTTAAAGAATAGTATATATAATAGAATTGAGAAAATTTAATATAATTCTAATATTAATTAATTCTCTTTTAAATTAATTTTTATTCAATAATTTTTCAAATTTATTCATTATGTTTAAAATTGATTAATCTTATCTTATTAATTTATTAGAATGTTTATAATTCAAAATTCAACTAACTATAAAGAATAATGTATTTATTTAGGATTTGAGGAAATGAAAGTTGTTATCGTTGGTGGTGGAGCTGGAGGAATATCCACAGCTTCAAACCTTAGAAGATTAGATAAAGAAGTTGAAATTATTGTGCTCACAAGGGATAATCATGTATCCTATTCTCCTTGTGCTATTCCTTACGTATTGTCAGATAATATTCATTCATTTGATGATATTGTAATGAGGACTGTTGATGATTACAAGGCAAAGAACATTGATGTCATGCTTGAGACTGAAGTCACTGCAGTAGACTCAGCTAAAAAGACAATTACCTACTCCACTAAAGGTGAAGCAGAAAAAACCATGAGCTATGACAAATTGGTATTGGCAACTGGTGGAAGTCCATTTGTGCCTCCTATGAAAGGTGTAGATTTGGATGGGGTCTTTAAGATAAGAACTTTGGATGATGGTAAAAAGGTTAAGGAATGGTCTCAAAACTGCAAAAGCGCTTTGGTTACCGGTGCTGGATTGATCGGTATTGAAATAGCTTATGCATTCAAGAAAATGGGCCTTAAGGTAACATTATGTGAAATGTTACCTCAAATCGTTCCACGTTCCCTTGACCCTGATATGGCTGGAATAATCACTGATTACTTGATTGAAGAGGGCATTGATGTCGTTCTCGGTCAGCCTATCATTGAACTTAAAGGTGAAGATGGCAAAGTCAAGACTGCAGTCTTTGAAGATGGAACTGAAGCGGATGCAGATATGGTCATCTTGGCTACTGGTGTAAGGGCAGAGCTTACATTGCCTAAAATGGCAGGATGTGACTGTGGCAGATGGGCTGTTCTTGTAAATGACAGAATGGCAACAAGTGTACCTGATGTCTATGCAGTAGGTGACTGTGTAGAATCCTACAGTGCAATCCTTAGATCAAATACCGTTTCCCAATTAGGTACAACTGCTGTAAGGCAAGCAAAAACCTTGGCACAAACTCTTGCAGGAAAACGTTCCAGATTCAATCCTGTATTGAATTCCATGGTTACTAAAGTAGGTAATTTAGAGTTTGGAGCAGTTGGTCTAACCCGTAGTTTTGCTCAACAAAACAGCATCAAGGCAGTTGTAGCAAAAGTGGAAGCGTTGACAAGAGCAAGATACTATCCAAATGCAAAGCCAATGAACGTTAAAGTCATTTGTGATGCAGACGGTACCATCATCGGATGCCAAATCATTGCAGAGGAAAGGGTGGCTGAAAGAATAGACACTATGACTTTAGCTATTACTGAAGAACTTACCTGCTTTGAATTAAGCAATATGGAGTTTGCTTATGCACCTCCAGTGTCTATGGTTATTGATCCATTGGTAATGGCTGTAGAGGAAGTAAGTAAGAAGTTTGATAATTAAATAAAACTTTTTATTTATTTTTTATTTTCTTTTTTTAGTATTTTTGCAATGTTTAATTTTTATTTTTACATTTAAATTTTAAAACTCTTTTTTTATTATTTTTCTATATTATTTTTTTTAAAAAATCCTAATTTTCCAATAATTTTTTAACTTTTTTTGCAAATTTTAATTTTTATTTTTGCATTATTTCCTTTAAAATCATTACTTATTTATATAACAGAGCATATATAATATAATGATAAATGATAATCAAAAATTATATTAATTATAATTTGCTCATTTAGAGAATTCAAGATTATTAGAAAATTATGAAATTAACAAATAAACGATTTATACTTATGGAGAGGATTTAATTGACTAAGATATTTATTTCATGTGCACTTCCATATGCAAATGGACCATGTCATTTAGGACATTTGAGATCCACTTACATTCCAGCGGATATCTATGCAAGATACAATCGTATGGCTGGAAATGATGTATTGATGGTATGTGCAACTGATGAGCATGGTACTCCTATTGCAGTAAAGGCAGATGCTGAAGGCAAAGAGCCTATTGAGGTTGCAAAACGTTACCATGACATGATTGTAGAAGACATTAATAGCTGTGACATTTCCTTTGATAACTTTGCAAGGACAACTGATGAGATTCACTATCAAATCTCACAGAACTTCTTCAAATACCTTTATGACAAAGGCTTGATCTATGAGGAAACCATCCAGCAGCTTTACTGTGAAAACTGTGAAAAGTTCTTGCCAGACAGATATGTTGAAGGAATCTGTCCTGTCTGTGGTGCAGAAGCAAGGGGAGACCACTGTGAAGTTTGTGGAAGAGCTTTGGACCCTATTGAACTTGTTGAACCTAAATGTTTGACTTGCGGTAACACTCCAGTCATTCGTGACAGTACACAGTACTTCTTCAAATTAAGTCATTTCCAAAAGCCTCTTGAAGAATACATAAGCACAAACCCATACTTGCCTCCAAATGTAAGGAATTATGCTCAAAACTGGTTGAAGGAAGGTCTTCAAGACTGGATCATGACCCGTGACATGAAATGGGGTATTCCAGTACCTTTAGAAGGTGCAGAAGGCAAAGTTATTTACGTATGGGGAGAAGCGTTCATAGGTTACATGTCCTCTGCTGCAGCTTGGTCCAGAAGAACAGGCATTCCATGGGAAGACTATTGGAATGGACACGTTGTTCATTTCATAGGTAAGGATATCATTTACCATCACTCATTGTTCTGGCCTGCTATGTTGCTTGGACGTGACTGCAAATTGCCTGATGACATCTTTGCAGGAGAATTCCTTTCCCTTGAAGGAAGAAAGATGTCAACCAGCAAAAACTGGGTTGTTTGGGTAGCAGACTTCGTAAAGGACTTTGATTCAGATTTATTAAGATATTACCTTACAATCAACGCTCCTTTGAATAAGGACACAGACTTCTCTTGGGATGAATTCCAAAGAAGAGTAAACGATGAATTGGCAGATGTAATCGGTAACTTCCTCCACAGGACATTCACTTTCACCAAGAAGTTCTTTGATGGAAAAGTTCCTGAATATAAAAATCCAAGTGAAGCGGATTTGGAATTTGAGCAAGCAATCAAGGAATTGCCTGATAAGGTAGGGGAATTAATCGCCGACATGAAATTCAGGGAAGGATTGGTTGAAATTATTTTAACTGCCAAAAAAGGTAACAAATACTTCAATGACCAAGAGCCATGGAAAGCTGTAAAAGAAGATATGGAAAAGGCTTCCAACTGCTTATACTTATCCAATCAATTATGTAAGGCAATGGCTGTACTCTTAAAGCCTTACATTCCAAACAAGGCAGATGCAATCTGCGAAATAATCAACATTCCAACTGAAAACACTTGGGATGATGCAAAGGTCTTCTTGGAAACCGGCCATGAAATCAACAAGGCTAAACCATTATTCAAGAAGATTGAAGATAAAGTGATTGAAGCACAAAAGGAAAAATTATACAAGAATTTAGAGAATCAAGAAAACGAATCTAAAGATGATAAAAAGGACGACAAGAAGAGTAAAGAGTCTAAAGATGAAGGTGAAAAAATGGATTTAATTAGTATTGACGAATTTGCTAAAGTGGAAATCAAGATTGGTAAAATCTTAGAATGTGAAAAGATTGAAAAATCAAACAAATTATTGAAAACTCAAATTGATATTGGAGACAAGACCATTCAAGTTGTTGCAGGATTAGGTAAAAGATACGCTCCTGAAGATTTAATCGGCAAAAAAGTGCCTGTTGTAACCAACTTAAAACCAGCTAAATTGATGGGTGAAAAATCTGAAGGAATGATCATGGCTACTGAAAGTGCAGCTATCTTAACTCCTGATGATTGTGAAATTGGCGAATTGTTAATGTAATTTGTCTTTTTCATAGTTATTGAAATTGGCGAATTGTTAATGTAATTTGTCTTTTTCATATTTTTTTATCTTAAGAGATTACTTGAGAAAAGTGCAAAACTTTTTATTAAACCAAATTTATTAATAATATCCTATGTATGAATTCTTGGCGGCGGATTTATACAAGTCCTCACGGTGATATTATGGATGAATCATTAATGATAACAGAGTCTGAGAAGTTTTTAAATGAAATTGAGAAGGAAAGATTAGATTTGACTAATCTTAAAGAGGATTTTAAGGATTTAGAGTCCTTTTTAGAAATCTTTGAACTTCTTAAAGGTAATTTGGATAAGCTTCAGGACATGAAAGAGAATATGGATGAAAGGGGTTATACAGCTCCATTCAGGTCATTGAATCGTTATGGTTCACGCCAGAGGGATGATGTCGATTTAGAGGAATTAGGTGAAATCAGCCGCTACAATCAAATCTTCAGAAATACTGCATCTGCCAAGAAAAATAGTTTTGATAGGGTAAAATATGCAATTTCTGCTCATAGGATTGCTTTAGGCAATTTGGAAGAGTATGCAAAAATCAGATGCAAGGAATGCGGCAAAAGCTATCGTGTCAGCAGTTTCTTGGATGCTGGGAAAGTCTGCAAATGCGGCAATGAAGATTTTGAATTTAAAATCAATCATTCTGGAATTCATAGGTTGGAAATAATACCATATCTTCCATTATCCGGAAATTATATGGTTTTGATGTCTGGATTGACAAGTTGGGGCAGAGAATCCTTCAAAAGAGTTTTAAATATCTTAAAGCAACAGAGAAAAGGGGTCGTCAAAACTGTCACACCTATCGTAAAATATAAGGAAAACGGAAGAACCATCACTAAAAGGGTACCTCTTGACAGTGAATTTGCAGATAGCTATGAAGATGAAGTCAGGAGAAGATTTGGTAAGGGAGTTCGTATTGAAAGATTGGAATTCCATAGAACCAAGCCGACAATAATAAATGATAAGCATACATGCACCAATTTGGCTTTAGCTTATGTAAAGCATGCTGAAGACATTGCAGAACGCCATGCAGATGAAATCTTTGAGGAAAAGATCAAGGATTTGGATAATCTCAAAATCTATGATGAGATAATCTATTCAGTCAATTTGGAAAAGCCGGAATTTATCGATCCTGCTGATTTGGAGGATTGGAGAAACGATAAGATAGAAAAGACCTTGGAGGAATTAGGTCTTATAGATAAATTCGGTCATCTTGACAGGAAATTGAAAAAGGATTTGAAGGAAAGGGATAAGATAAAAAGCAAAATCTTTGCGGATATTGCTCCAACTTTAATTCTTTGGGACATTTCCAAATATTATCTATGCACTTCTCAAGACAGGCGTAAGCGTTATGGTTCACCTTTCCCATACATTCGTGGAGATATTGACAGACAACAGCGTAAGGTATTCCAGAACCCACACACTCAAGTGGTTAAGCTCTTGCAGGATAAGGAAAAGGAACATATTTTGGCTGTTTCTGACATGGATTTGCTGCTTCATAAAAAATTCAAGTTTGAAGGAAACATAAAGAACTTGAACATCAAGTTGAATTATGCTGCATTAGGTCCAGCAATTGTTTTCACCAATTCAAATTATGGCATTAAGGATGTTTCATATGCCTTTAAAGTTGGTGAAAAAAGCATTAAACGTGAAATAGCTAATATGAAAGGAATCAAGAAACCAAATACCAAGCGTTCTAGAGATTTCATTGATTTGGTAAAGAATAAATCTTAAGTAATTAGTTTTTTTGGTGCAAATCTAATTTTATTTTATTTCATTTCATTAGAATTAAAAAGGTGTTTTTCATGGTTGAAGACTTTGATGATTTCGATGATGATTTTGAAGATGATTGGGATGAGACTTACGAATACGAGTATGATGATTCCGATGATTTTGAAGACTTTGACGATGAATACGAAGACTTTGATGATTTTGAAGAGGAGTTTGATTTTGACAATCTGGACCCTGAATCCAAGGAAGAATTTGACATCTTCGATGAAAGGCCTTTGGAAGGAGAGAGGGATTATGATATAAATGCTGTTGAAGTGCATATATCAACTCAGTTGACTTCAAGAAAAATCATTGAACTCTTGGACAATTATCCCTCTTTAAAGAGAATTACATGTCCTATGAGCATTTATAATAGAGTTTCCCCTATTTATATTAAAGCTTTAGAAGAACAAGGAGTCTCTATTGAAGTGAAGTATAATTGGGGTAAAAAGAAATATTCAAAAACTCAAATAAATCAGGTCATTGATTTGTTCAACGAAGGCAAACGTTCAAAGAAGATTGCATCACTATTGGAAATGCCTGTTTCCAATGTTGAGTACATAAAATCCAAATACTATGATAGGATTAATGTAAAGCATTATAAACGTAAATATGATGATGATTGCAGGTTAAAAGTAAAATCCCTTAAAGAATCTGGTTTAAAGCCTAAAGAGATTTCTAAAGAGCTTGACATTCCAATTCGATCTGTCTATTATATCTTAAATAAAAAATAATTCTTTTTTTTAATATTCATTTCTATATTTTTTAAAAATTTTAGATCATGCTATTTTTCTATTCATTCTTTAAACCCATTTCGTAATTGTTATATATAATTTTATATAAATATATATCTTAATATGGACTATTTTTGATAGTTTTTTATAAAAAGGTAGTGGGTTTTTCATCGAAAAACTAGATAGTTGTCTTAGTTAAGTAAATAGTTATTTAATTGAATATTATTCAATTTTTGATTATGCCTGATTTAATTAAGCAATCTTTTTAAAAACTATCAAAGAGTTTGTATTGGTTAATAAATAATTTGTGTTTATTAATCGTATGTTTAAAGAAATTTTATTTTTTACACTTATCATTAAAATTTCGAATTTGAATGAAATTATATTTTTATATAATTGAGTATGTTGAACTAAAAATTGTATGGGCTTTATAATTTTGAAGCATAAGATCTGGTTTAAAGTTTTGCGTTCCCCAGATTTTAAGCTATGAATTTAAAGAGTGTATAATTTTAAATGGAGGAAACTTTTGATGAATAATAAGACATTAATTCTTATTGGATTATGCATATGTCTTTTATTTACCCTACCTATGATATCAGCTGCTGATATCAGCAGTGATTCTGATATGATTGATGATTCAGTAATTGGCTATAGTGTTAATGCAAGTGCTGAAGAAGATAGCGGTATGGATATTATTGACGCTGTTGATGATTCCAATTTGGATGATGAAAATGCTCAGACCGATTCTGGCAAAGATAAGGATGTTTTAAGTGCAAGTCCACTTGGCGCTGATGGCGATGGAAACACATTCAGCGATTTGAAGATTCTTATTGAAAATGCAATTGCATCAGGTCAGCCATTGGCATTGGACCGTGATTTTGTCTTCACCTCTGGTGAGGATGATGCATTATTAAACGGTATTGTAATTGGTTCTTCAATCACAATCAATGGTGGATCTCACACCATTGATGGAAATCATTTGGCAAGAATCTTTGTAATCAATTCTGATAATGTATTCCTAAAGGATATCTCCTTTAAAAATGGTAATACAACTACTGATGACCATGGATCTGACGGTGGAGCATTGTTCATTCAAGGAGACCATGCTACATTGGTAAACTGTAATTTCACTGACAACACAGCTCTTGAAAAGGGTGGAGCAATTTATATTGCAGGTGATGACTGTACATTGAACAATACTGTTTTCCATGACAATACTGCTCATGACGATGGTGGTGCAATTGCATGGTATGGTCAAAATGGTATAATCTATGACTTGAATGCATCCGGCAATATCGCTGATGGGGCAAGCGGTAATCCTAATGGAGGTACCTTGCTCATTACAGGTAACAATATCAATATGGATATGCTCAACATTTCCAATAGCCGTCTTTATAAGGAAGGTGGTGACAAACCACTTAGAGGAGGAGCTATCTTCTTAACTGGTAATAACTGTAACATTACCAATTCCGTATTCACCAACTGTTCCGTTGATTCCACTGTAGATGATTCATCTGGTGGTGCAATCTATGTTCTTGGTAACAATACCAATATTGTGAACTGTAACTTTACAAACAACACTGCAATTGAAGATGGTGGTGCAATTTTCATTGATGGTGAGAACTGTACCCTGAATCATACTGTTTTCATCGGCAATGTTGCTCACAATGATGGTGGTGCAATTGAATGGAATGGTGACAATGGAGTAATTTATGACATGACCGCTTCCGGCAATTATGCAGACTGTGGAAACGGAGGTTCCAAAGGAGGAACTCTTCTTATCGCTGGTGACAATATTCTTTTGGATAAGCTAAACATTTCCAACACATATGTTGATGGTCAACAGTATACAGGAAGCAGTGCTGTTCAAGGAGGGGCTTTAGCCTTATCAGGTAACAATTGTAACATTACCAATTCCACATTCACAAATTGTTCTGTAGTTTACTATAAGGATGATTCAAACGCTTCAGGTGGTGCATTATACATCTGGGGTAACAATACCAATATTGTGAACTGTAACTTCACCAACAACACTGCAAGTGAAGACGGTGGTGCAATTTACATTGACGGTAAAGACTGTACTTTGAATAATACCGTATTCATAGGCAATGTTGCTCACAATGATGGTGGTGCAATTGAATGGAATGGTGACAATGGTAGAGTCTATAATTTAACAGCCATTGGCAATTACGCTGACAGTGCAGAAGGTTACTACTATGGAAACGCTTCTGAAGGCAGTTCCAAAGGAGGAACCCTTGTTCTAAGCGGTGACAATATGGTTTTGGAAAAGCTAAACATTACCAATAGCCGTGTTTTTGCTAATCATTATAATGGAGATAAGCCTCTCCAAGGTGGAGCTGTATTTTTAACTGGAAACAATTGTAACATTACCGATTCAACATTCCACAATTGTTCTGTAAATTACAATAAGGACAAATCTTATGGTGGAGCAATGTATATCATTGGTAACAATGCAAGTTTGATCAATTGTAACTTCACTAAAAACACTGCTGTTCTAGGTGCTGGAGCAATATACATTGAAGGTAGCTCTACATTTATGGATAACTGTAATGTTTTCAATAACTCTGCTAGCAATGCAGGAGGAATATGGATAAGCGGTAAAGAGAACAACATTACCAATTCCAATATTTCATACAACAATGCAACAGGCAGGAATAATGCAGGAAATGGTGGAGGTATTTACTATCAAGGAAACAACAACACAGTCAGCTATTCCAATATAGACCATAACATCGGATACAATGGTGCTAATGTTTATATGGTAGCCAATATGACTGGAGGTAAGCTTATAGGATGTAACATCACAAATGGTCGCGCTTCCAATTTCGGTGGTGGAATAGAATGGCTTCAAAATTCTACAGACTGTTTAATCAAAGATTGTTATTTCTTTAATGACACTTCAGCAAATCATGGTGGTGGAGTCCATTGGTATCCTGGTACAAACGGTCAGATAGATAACTGTACCTTTGAAAGTTGTCATGTGGACGCTCAAAAAAACGGTGGTGCAATTTATGCAGGTGCTACTGGAGGTACCGCAGCTAGCGGAACAATAGTATCCAACAGCAAATTCATTAATTGTACCTCAGGTAGTAGGGGAGTCCTTACTTGGATAGGAAATAACGGTTTAATCGTTAACAATACCTTTATTGATTGTGGTAAATCAAGTGGAAGTACCAATTATGGTGGTGTGCAAGCTATACAAATCCAAAATGGTAAGAATAATCAAATCATTGGATGTAATTTCACTAACTGTACAGGTACTCTTTCAGGAGGTGCAATAAGACTTCAAGGTGATAACGGTAATGTGGATAACATTACCATTGCAAACTGTAACTTTGAAAATTGTAGCGCTCAAGAGTCAGCGGGTGCTATTTATATGAATTCTCCTGTTAGAAATGTGAAACTTGAAAACAACACATTCACAAATAACCATGCTCCTAATTATGGTGCATTGGATATTGCAGATGCTGCAACAATATCCTCATTTGTAAACAATAACTTCACCAATAACAGCGCTACAGCTCCTGATGGAAATGGTGGTGCTGCAAGATTGCATGCAGAAATCAATGTTATAAATTCAACTTTCATTGAAAATTCATGTAATGGTTCAGGTGGAGCAATTTACGCTAGTGGAATTATAAATGTATTGGGAAGCGATTTTGAAAACAACTCTGCTAAATTTGGTGGTGCAATTGCCGCTGACAATTTAGATTTCTTTGCAGTTGATTCAGTTTTCAAATACAACAAGGCGGAATCAGGTTCTGCTATTTCTACAGATAGAATCGTATTGACCAATACTGTATTGCTTGAAAACCAAGCGGCATTTGATAAATGGGAAAATGAGAACCATCTAATCACAAGCGATCATTTGACTGTTAACGGTACATTTGTAGGAAAAGACAATCTTTTAAATGCTATCAAGGCTAATTCAGCTCAGTTCTATAATGTTACATACTGTGGTGTAAATGGTGGAGGAGTTGGCGAAGGAACCACCAATACCGATGATGTTCTTTCAGCTAATTCATTCAATGAAGTTCATCAAATCGTGGTCATGGAAGTCTATGACGTTAATGGTGAATTGAAATATAATGTATCCACTTACACTGATGAAGACGGTAACTATAACTTTGATTTGCCTTTAGAAGACACTGTTGTCTCTTTAGTTAAAGTCTACCATCCAGAGGATAATTATTATACCGGTGCTGAATATGAAATCGTGAGAGTTCCATCTCAACTCGACATTAACTGTGAGAACATTTATGCTGGTGAAGAGGAAAACATCACTTTCAAGGTTACTGGCTCTAAGGACACTCCTACAGGCAACATCACTGTATTGATTAATGATACAGATGGAAATGTAATATTCAATGGAACCATTCCTTTAAATGCTTCCGGAGAAGCTAATATAACCCTTTCTGGATTGAATGGAAGCCAATATTACATCTATGCCAACTATACTGGAGACCAAGATTATCTTCCTGATGATGAAAATGCGGCATTCAATGTAAGCAAATGGAATTCAACTGTAGAAGTTGTTCCTGTTCCAACAATAATCTATGGATCATTGGAAAGCATCAATATTACTGTAAGTTCTCCTGATGCAACTGGAAACTTTACTGGAAATCTTACTGTAAACATTACTAGTGAAGATGCAATCGGATTTGAAAACATTAGCCAAATTATCGTACTCACATTAGATGATGAGGGTAAGATAATTGGATGGACCATTAACGATATGATTTTGCCTGTAGGCAATTACACTATCGATGTTGTCTACTCAGGAAATTATAAGTACAATGGAAACAGTTCCAAATCCAAATTCACTGTTGTGAAAGCGGAACCTACAGTTAACGTGAATGCTACTGACATTGACTATAACAATACTGAAGATCTTGTCATTAATGTTACTGGCGTTGAAGATGGTGTAACTCCTACTGGAAATGTCACTGTCGTTGTCACTGATGCTAGTGGTGATGTGGTCTTTAGTGATACTGCAGATCTTAGTGATGGTAAAGTTACTGTCACTGTTCCTGTGTTGCCTGCTGGTGATTATGATGTAACCATTACATATAATGGTGATGCTAATTACACTGTAGCTGTATCTGTCAATGTTGACAATATCACTTATGGCGAAACTGAAATTATCAAGTACAATGTGACTGAAGGTGCTACAGGCACTGTAAACATTACTGTTACTGGTGATAATGGAGTTACTAAAACCTTTACTGATGTTCCAATAGAAAACGGTACTATCGGTGTTAATATGGCTGATTTGCCTGCTGGCAATTATAGTGTTAACGTTACTTATAATGGTGACAATAACTTCAAGCCATCAAGTGCTGTAGCTAATTTCACTGTGGATAATGCAAAGCCTACTGTTAATGTGAACACTACTGATATTGATTACAACACTGCTGAACCTATCAAGTTTAATGTGACTGGTGTAGATGGTGCTGCTGTTCCTACTGGAAATGTCACTGTTGTTGTCACTGATGCTGATGGTAATATTGTCTTTAATGATACTGTTCCTGTTGAGGATGGTGTTGTAACTGTTCCTGTGTTGCCTGCTGGTGATTACAATGTGACTGTTACTTATAATGGTGATGCTAATTACACTAGAGCTGTATCTGTCAATGTTGACAATATCACTTATGGCGAAACTGAAATTATCAAGTACAATGTGACTGAAGGTGCTACAGGCACTGTAAACATTACTGTAACTGGTGCTGATGGTGTTGTTGAAACATTCAACGAGGTTCCTATTGAGAACGGTACTGCTGGTGTTAATGTGGCTAATTTAGCTGCTGGAAACTACACTGTCAATCTTACTTACAATGGTGACAATAACTTCAAGCCATCAAGCGCTGTAGCTAATTTCACTGTAAGTAAGGCTACTCCTACACTTGAAATAGAAAATTGGAATATTGACTATACTTGGCCTGAATATATTAATATTTATATTACTGGTGTTGATGGTGGTGTAACTCCTACTGGAAGGGTTTCTGTCGTAGTTGCCAATGCATCTGGTGCTACAGTTTATACTACTACTGTTTCTTTTGCTTATGGTGGTGCGTATATAGGCGTTCCTGCGAGAGTCTTATCTGTAGGAGATTATAATATTACTGTAAATTATTATGGTGACGCTAATTACACTGAAGTAGAAGCTAAGGCTAATTTCACTGTTCGTCCAATCGATTCAGATCTAACTGTCAATGTTACCAATATCACTTATGGTGATGATGAGGTCATTAAGTTTAATGTGACTGATGGTGCTACAGGCACTGTCAATATTACTGTTACTGGTGCTGATGGTGTTGTTGAGACATTCAATGATGTTCCTATTGAAAACGGTACTGCTGGTGTTAATGTGGTTAATTTAACTGCTGGAAACTACACTGTCAATCTTACTTACAATGGGGATAATAACTTCAAGCCATCAAGCGCTGTAGCTAACTTCTCTGTAAGCAAGGCAAATCCTACAGTTGACGTCAATACTACTGATATTGATTATAAGACTACTGAGCCGGTTAAAGTCAATGTAACTGGTGTAGATGGTGGAGAAGTTCCTACTGGAAATGTCACTGTCATTGTTAGAAATGCTAGTGGTGATGTGGTCTTTAATGATACTGTTCCTATTGAAAATGGTGTTGTTACTGTTCCTGTAGATGATTTACCTGCCGGTGACTATGATGTGAATGTCACATATAACGGAGATGACAATTACGCTGAATCAACTTATACTGGTAGTTTCAGTGTAAATTCAATCAATTCCACAGTTACAGTAAATCCTAATAACATCACTTATGGTGATGTTGAGGTCGTTAAGTTTAATGTGACTGATGGTGCTACTGGAACCGTTAATATTACTGTTACAGGTGCTGATGGTGTTGTTGAAACATTTAATGATGTTCCAATAGAAAATGGTACTGTCGGCGTTAATGTGGCTAATTTAGTTGCTGGAAACTATAGTGTTAACGTTACTTATAATGGTGATAATAACTTCAAGCCATCAAGTGCAGTTGCTAACTTCTCTGTTGGCATGATCGATTCCAATGTTGCTGTAGAGGTAAGTAATATCACTTATGGTGATGTTGAGATCATTAAGTTTAATGTGAATGATGGCGCTACTGGCACTGTTAATATTACTGTTACTGGTGCTGATGGTGTTACTAAAACCTTTACTGATGTTCCTATTGAAAATGGTACTGTCGGCGTTAATGTGGCTGATTTGGCTGCTGGAAATTACAGTGTTAACGTCACTTATGGTGGTGACAATAACTTTAATCCTTCCAGTGCTGTAGCTAACTTCTCTGTAAGTAAGGCAAGTCCTACTGTGAATGTGAACACTACTGATATTGATTATAACGCTACT
>CACYJH010000006.1 GCA_902774685.1 uncultured Methanobrevibacter sp. | reverse complement strand
TTCGAATACATCATTTTCATCTCTGGATTGGTATCCGATTCTTGGTAAGTTTAAGGTTACGTAAGCTAAGTTACCGGTTCTTAAACAGTCTTGTTCCCAGTCACCGGTCCAGGTGTCTTGGAGACAGGTTCTGCAACCCATGTAGTTAGCCATTTGACCTCTGTATTTAGGCAACATGTTTACGAAGTAGGATGATCCGTATTTTGCGGAAAGTTCGTGAACTAAACGGATGTCATCATCATAGTCCCCTTTCAAGGTCTCTTCACGTAATGTGTAAATGGTATTTGGGAATAAGTGAGGCTTACCTTCTGAGTCTCCTTCAAGCAAGATTTCGGTAAATGCCTTTTGAATCATTCTGGTTTCATCTTCAAAGTCGCTGTAAGTTCCTACGACTTCACCTCTTGGACCATATGCAGTTACATCTTGCAAGAATTTTGGAACTCCAAATTCTAATTGCATACTTGTGAATGGAACTTGGGAACCTCTTGCAGCATAAGCCATGTTCAAGTTGTAGACCAACATTTGAATGGATTGTTTTACTTCTTCATAGCTTCTGCCGGTTGCAAATGGTGCAACGAATACGTTCCAGAGGGACATAGCTTGTCCACCAGACATGTTTTGCTGTGCTGCCAACATGATTTCTCCAGTATGGTTCATCAAGGTTTCCATATGGGAAGGAGGTGCAGCAACTGAAGTGTGATCTCCAGTACCGTCCACTTTAAGACCATATCTGATGAATGCTCTTATATCATGTTGGAGACAGTTTAATGGTCTTCCAGCGAAGAATTCCAAATCGTGAATGTGAATGTCACCAGACATGTGTGCATCAGCCAAGTGAGCTGGCAACATGTGTAAGAGTGCGTATTGTTTTAATGCTTCGTCAGCAACATATTTATGAATGGATTCAGGGTTATGCATCATGTTTGCATTGTCTCTTGAACCGTTTTCAATCAAGGAAGTGATGTTGTAAACAGGAATACCTAAACGAGTGTATCTGCTTCTTAAATCTTCTAATCCGTATTCCACAAGTTTTGTGTTTACGATTTCCCTAATCATTGGAGCAGTAAGATATTCGACATTGAGCTTTTTGAGTTCTTTCCAAACTTCGGTAGCAATTTCAAAAGCGGTTTCTTGGGAAGCACCAGTTTCCTCTACTAAGGTACTTGCGATTTTTGCCATGTCGAACGGTTCAATTTTATCTCTTGAAGAACGTACTTTTAAAGTAGTTTTAGCTAAGTATTTGTTAGCTGCTTCAGAATCCATATCTTCTAAACATTCGTAAACAATTTTTTTGATTTCTTTAGTGGTGATTCCATCGTATAGGTTTTCTGCAACGGTTGCAATGATTTTTTCATATTCTGCTATAGGAGCTTCCACCATAACTAAAGATTTCAACAATTTTTCATAACTGAATGGCTCACATACACCGTTGTTCTTTTTAACGGTGATCTTTGCCCTTTGTATATCGTTTTCAATATTTTCTACTTTTTCCACTTTAACACCTCTAAAAATCTCACAAACCCATATTCTATTAAAAGTAAGAGTTAGCAAGCACTTAATTAAAAGTAAAATAATCAATAAGCATAAGTTAAAAAATTTTAGATAAAACTTTCAATTGATTACTAAATATTATGTTCTTACATGTATAATATCAGTTCGATATTATACGAAAGTTAGTAACTATACAAAAAGTTAGTTACTTCACGAAATAATATATGTCATAAGATGTATATAAATCATTCGTTTTGATACGAACAATATTTGTGATAACAATTATGACTATGAAAAATACTTAAAACTTCATAAAAATTAAAAATTAAAAATAAAGGGATGACCCCTTAATTAAAAAGGAAATCATAAATCCAATAGAATCATTTTCCAATTGTGATTAGATAAAACAATTATTTTCCAAAGAAAACGTCCAATGAACTTTGTTTTGACTTATCACTTTCAAATAATGAATTGATACCAAATTCCTGAATTTCCAGTCTTTGCTCAAGATAGTGTGATACAGGGTATCTGTTTACAAGGTTCTGTGAAATTTCAAGATACTTTACAACAGACCCTTTTGATACGCTGAGAATCAAGTCTCCACCACATTTGCATTTACCTGTAAGTGGCATTCTTCTATATTTTGCACCACATTTAGGACATCTGACCTTCTGTTTGGAGAATGCTCTTGAATTTCCCATGATATCCGGCAAGAAGTGAGATGACAATACACCTTCAACAACTCCCCTTTGATCCACTGCCCTAATGAGTTCTGCCAAATGAATTTGAGCTTCCACCTTCTCTTTCATTGAACCTAAACGTTTGTATAGACAGACTTTAGGTCCTGCATGAATGTTTGAGGTGTGATGGGAAAACATCAGGTCATGATACTGTCTGTCAGTACCTAAATGCTTTGCTACATTGTCAACCAAATCCAGCATCTCAGCAGGTTTCAAAGGTTCTTGAGACCTTTCAAAGAATTCCAGTGGGAATCTTTCAAAGATGTCCAAGTTGTGGGATTCATCGTCTATCTCCTCTGGATCTATACGTGTGGATAAAACCAAAGGAGCATCCATACTTCCTCCACGAGTGCTCGGCAAGTATGATTTGGAGAAATTGATCAATGCATCAAGCAATAAAAGGACAGAATCTTCGTCACTGTCACAGTTTCTCCTTTTTGCAGAGTGGAAGTAAGGGTGTGCATAACAGCCTAATGCCTTTGTAAATCCTACAATACGACCTAATACTCCTGCAGAAGTGTGGGGAGCAAGACCAGCAATGAGATGGCCAATCAAATCATATTTGTCGCTTACATTGTAGAATCTTTCCATTCCATAATACCTTTCAAGAAGGTCATCAACGAAATTGGCTACACCTACAAGATAATCACCGCAATTGTCGGAAACTACAATATCCTGAACCTTAAGTTCAATGATTTGGTCCTCGCTTACTATATCTTGACCGTAGCAGTCCTTAGTGTATCCCATTTCCAATAGCTTTGGAACAGTTACTCCAATTTCACTTGGAATGAAGTGAGTTAGCGGCAAGTCTGTAGAGTCATGACGAATGGTTCCTTCCTTAAATGTGAAGACCCCATTTTTAGCCCTAAGGATACCTTTTTCCAAAGGTTCCGGTAGCTTGTCTTCAGAAATCAGACCTACTACTCCCTTGACCTCATCAACCTTACGAACTCCTACATTATTGGAGGCTTTGGAAAGCATATGAGCCAAGTTAATGTCCTTTTGACCGGATTTGCCGATTACAGTTGGAGATCCGCAATGTGGACAAATTGCTTGGAATGATGTTAATCTGCAGTCAGGATTGGTACATTCCCTTCTCGCAAATTCAACCTTAATCTTTTTCTTTTTGGCAGCTTCTGCAACCAAACGTCTGCTTCCACCATTATTGCCGATAGGGAAAAGCACATGAGGAGCAGGCCTCATCAATCTTTCTTTTGATTTTTCAGGCCTTCCTACCCTTGTACCGATATAGCATGGCGCCTTATCCTTAATCTCGAAATCGATGTTTTCATTGATGATGTCAACGACTTTCATCTTATAATACTCGTCAGCGAGATACTTTGAATAATCCGCATTTATGGTTTTGAGCAAGGCATAAGCATAATTTTTTTCAATGATGACTTTTCCATCTACCAATTTGTGAGGAAGACCCATAACTTCAAGAATCCTTTTTTGATAGGACAAATCAAGCTCCAAGTCTTCGCCGTTTTGATAGCCAGTTTCCAAATAGTCCCTTTGGGTATCCAGCCACTGGCTTAAGTCAACCAAATCCTTGATGGAAATGTCATTATAATAATAAGTGTATTCAGGATGGAGAGGAACATTGAACTCTTCGGTGTATTTGAATGCCTCTTCAGCGGTGAATTTCTTGGTTTGCAATGATTCCAAATCAAATGCTTCCTTCTCTTCATCTGAGAATGATTGGTATTTTTCTGAATTCCTTATTGTTTCAATCCACCATTCCTCACACCAGCAAGCACCTAACATAGGCTGGTTGTTTCTTAAGAATTCACCGAATGCAACAAGCATGTCTCCCAAGAAAAGAATCTCAACAACTTTTCCCTTGACCTTTCTTGCATCTTCAATGGAATCCAATCTGCGAACTTCACCGGATTTCAGCTTTACGGTAGGTCCTTCGATTGAGTCTACAGGAACTACACAGTTACCTTTTCCAGGCCTTTCTATTTTCAATTGTGTACCGACAGCCAAAAATTCCAACAATTCCATTGTAGCAGGGTGAACACCCATTGTTGCAAGCCCAGTATTTCTTGAACGACCGTATCTGAGACGGAACCCTCCTTTTTCTGAAGGATAACCTAATACCGGCCTTCCGCCAATGATATCGTGAGCATATTTGGAATGTTCAAAGAGTTCATCCTTATCAATGATGTTATCATCAATCTCTTCAACGATTTCTTCGCTATCTCCCTCAGAAGAGCTTTCCTCTTCACTGGAAGAGCCTACACCCTTAGCATACTCAGCTAAAAATTCCCAACTGTCCAATTTAAGGGTATGGGCATATTTTAAGATCTTTTTGGATTTCTGAATAACCCCTTCAACCATAGCAAGAAGAGCCCCACCTCTAATGTTATTGGTTTCTACACGAGGCAAGTCTCTGTGAGACACTTCCACTTGGTCGGTAGGTTCTCCACTGACTTCAACAGGAATGCTTCTTGCAGCTAACCTAACCTCTTCAGGAGTTGGAGAGTATTGCAAATTAGTTACTTCTGATTCATAAAGCTCAACTTCTTCCACATATCTTTCTATCTCATCATCTGTAGGCTTATATATATCAAGACCAGTAGCTACACGTATCTTATCACCTAAAAGAACAGATAACGCAGCTGCAGTACCTCCTGCACTACGAATAGGTCCAGCAAAGTATACAGCAACATATTTGGTCCCATCAGAATTGTCTTTGATCTTTACTCCAGAAATCCCTTCCAAAGGAGCAGCTACAACCCCTTCTGTCAAAATAGCTAAAGCGGTTCTTAATCCTTGGTCTGCAAAAGCCTGCTTTTCAGCTTCCAATTTGGCACCGGTTTCATTTGATTCCTGAGATGCAATTTCAGCAGCTATTTCAAATGCAACCTCTTCCCTTGACATATCCTTTTCCAATTCCTTGATACGCTTAGCAATACCTTTAGGGCCTACAAGCCCTTCCACTCTTTCTGCCAAGTCCTTTGCCAATGGAATTTCAGTTTCAAGCTCAACATCAAACCCTTTTGATCTCGCTTCATTAGCTATATCATACAGCTTAAGAGTCTCACTTTCCAATCTTTCAAAATAATCCATTCCAGCATCCATTATAATCCCTAATAGCTAATAAATTCATTGTGTTTATATAAAGTGTTTTAAATTGTTTTAAATTATTTTTAATAGTTTAAATTGTATTTTAAGCCATTTAATTAATTTTAAAAATCTTAAAAATTATTAAAAATTTTTGAATATTTTCACTTAATATTATTATATTCATACTCTTATTTAAAGATATTAAGAGAGCAATTAAAAACTAATCAAAAATTGAAATTTTTATGAAAAATGTGAGAGATAATATGGGAAAAATCATGATAAAAATTCTAAGAAAATTATAAGAAAAAATATGAGAAAAAATATGAGAAAAAATAATTTGTTTTAAATAATACGAATTAAATTTTATTAAATAAAAAAAAGAATTTGAAAATAAAAAAAGAAAATATCTATACGGAGAATCTTAAGATGAAACAGAAGATTCCTAAAATTACAGTAATAGCAATAACTATTTCAGGAGCGATTTTTGGACCTACACTTTCGTCATCAAAGTATCTTACTAAACCTGCCCCACTCATAGGCATGCTGATTTTATCGTTTTTCTTTGCCATAGTATCACATTAAAATAATTGAATAAATTGAATAAATTTTTATTAGTTTGAAATTACAATCTGATAATTATATCTTGAATCATAATTTAGAATTATAATATAATTATATCTTTTATAAGTATTAACTATTTCTATCATTTCTTATATTAAAACTTTTAGTTTAACTTGAAGAAAAATATAAAAATAGAAAGAATATTTAAAAAAATAAATAATATTAAAAATTTATATGAATCCTCCGAAGACTAAAACCAAGATTGCTGCAACTGCAAAGGTTATCAACCAAATTGGAACGCTCCAGGACATTACTTTAGAACCATCCAATGGAGGTATCGGCAATAGGTTAAATGCTGCCAAGAAGAAATTGATTCTTGTACCAAGCACACAGATTAATTGAACTATAGCTCCGGTTTCAGTATATACATAATTTCCAAGAGATCCTAAAATCAGGAAGAATATCAAACCTAATGCAATATTCACAAGTGGACCTGCAATTGAAATCAATCCATTTGTCTTCTCATCCATTCCTTGACTGTAAATGACAACTGCTCCAGGAGCTGCAAATATGAATCCGAAAAATGAACTGGCTAATGCAATAAGCAATCCTGTAGGCCATAACTCATATTCTGCATAATATCCATAATGCATTGCAACGAACTTATGTCCCAATTCGTGGAATATAAATCCTGCCCCCACTCCAATCATCACTATTGGAAAGATTAAAGTGACATGGCTGTAATCGCCATTAGAGTAAAGAATGGTAAATCCTAAAGCAATTACTATAAAGGATATAATTAAATCTCTTATCTCTTTACCTGTAAATCTAAACATAAGATAAATTATATTTTAAAGTATTATAAACTTTATGATTATTATAAATATAAAATATATAAAATTTAAATAAAAATAAGATTTTTTATTCCATATTAGTAGGCCATTCCTTTAAAATTGCCTTGAACAGTACAAAATTAGAGGCAATAGCTAAGATGACTATCAAAACAATCACAATCAGATTTCCTTGGATGAAATATTCGATTCCAGCAAGTGCAATTAGGAATGAGATTAGATTATTCAAAAAGTGAGCAAATATAGGCACCAAAATATTCCTTGACTTGATATAGAGAATTGAAACGCAAATACCAAATAGAATAGCTCCTAAAATGCCTCCGAATCCATGGCAAAAACCAAACAATATCGAGGTGATAAGAATTGCCAATGTCAAATTATCCAATTCCTTGTTGAATCTTCTTAAGAATATTCCTCTAAACAATAGTTCTTCTATGATTGGAGATAGAATCACCACAGTTATGAAATACAATAATAGAAATTCAGCACTTAAGGAACTGAAATCTCCAAATAGAGGAGAATCAAAACTTATGATAGATAATCCTGCCAAATACTTTAAAATGAAGTAAATTGTTGAAACAAAAAGTATGTTTGCAACCACAATAAATGAGATTGATTGAATGTTTGAAACTTCAAATATTGAATTGCGCTCATTTCTTAATGAATCTAAAAAGGAATCACCAGAATTTTCTTTTAAATCAATCTGATGAAACTTATAAACAAAAAACAAAAGCATGACAGAATATAAAATGAATTTAAAAAACAGGTTTCCCAAATAAAAGTTAAAGACCATAGAACCTAATGTAAGAACCAACATGACCAATAAAAAGAAGGATAAAACCTTAATAATGGATAATCTGTCTAAATAATCATTGAATCTAATCATATCAATCCCCATTAATTTATTTAAGTTCTTAAATATTTGATTTTAAACTCATTTTTAGTTAGTTAAATTATAAATTTTATAATATATAAGTTTAATATTAATAATTAATTTGATTAAAATTTTGATTGATAATTAAAAGGAAATACAACATGACAAGAGATTATCTTCCAGAACTGTTTGAAATAAGCTATAAACATGAATTCAATGGAACAAAATCCATTAAGTTAATGAATAATATTCTTATGGTAAATGACCCGAATCCTGAAATGATTGATATATGCAGCATTGATGAGGAAAAATGGACCAGATTTTGGGAAAATATAGAAAAAATAGGTCTTTGGGATTTGGAAGAGGAGTATATGGGCTGCACATTGGAAGGAGGATTTACTTGGAAAATAGAAATCCGATACCAAAATAAGGTTTTAAATAGCTATGGTGCCAATATAGAACCTAAAATAGTCATTGGAGATAAGATCTATTCCGTTTTAGAGGAATTATACAGATCAATTGAAGAATTAATCAGTTAAAAAAATAAAAAACAAAAAAGATAAAAAAATGATAAAAAACAATTATCATAATTAAAAAAAAGAAAAGAAAAAATAATAAATGAGGTGAGAATATTATCACCATATTATTTTTTTATAATTATGATGATAATATTCTAAAACTATGAAAATTGGAGGAATAATAAAAATAAATAGTTTTGGATAAAAAGATTTGGAGAATAAAATTAATTAAAATTTTATTTCTCACTGAATGATGCAGTTTCTGCAATTGACTTCATTAAATCCAAATCGTTTCCGGTTATGATGATTATTTGATCATTTGCAGAATTTTTTAAGCAGATTAAATAATCTCCATTTTCAACATTTGCAAAGGCATCTGCATCAACTGAAACATTTGCATCTGCAGATTCTCCATCAGAATCGTTTCCTCCAGAGACTTTTACTCCATCAGCAGATATAGAGACATCTTCACCGCTTGCATCACTGACGTGTAATCCTTCAGATGATATTGAGACAGTGTTATTTTCAGCATCTGCAACATTTATTCCATTATCACCAGATACCTTAACATCTGCATCTTGAGTTGATACATCAATATTGTTGTCACCGAATGAAAAGATTCCATCTGCAAAGTTCCATAAATCATTAAATCCGTTTCCAATGTCAAAATTCAAGAAATCATTGGAATTTTGGGTTTCGACTACAAGAAGATCATCGGTTTCCTCAATGACTTTTCCATCTTTTTTAAGGTCAGCAAACATGTCTGAAACGATTTCTTTATCTGGAGTTCCGTCTTTGAAATAAATGATTGAGCTAATGTCCTTAGCATTGTCTCCTTTGTTTTCAAAAACATCCATATTCATAGCCATGTCGCCAAAGTTCAAGTTGGTGGTAGCCGCTTTTGAAAAGTCACTACCTGAAGGAATATCTATTTGGAAACCTTCATTTCCAAAGTCCCCCTTCACTAGATCTGCTGCCCCTACACTTGAAATTACAATTGCAAGAACGAATAATGCAGATAGGATATATGCATATTTTGAATTGAATTTCATTTTTACACCTATAAAAAGTTTAGTTAAAAAGTTTAGTTAAAAATTTTAGTTAATTTTTCGAATTTTTGATATATTATGTTAATTATTTTTTTTTTTGAAAAAATTAAAAAGAATAATTTAAAAATTATTCAATACTATTTGCTTCTCTATAAATGGATCCATAGACTCTGCTTAAGACAATACTGATATATGGATTGACAAGCAAGGAATCCAAGATTGTTTTGGTTAAGACCATTACCAATGCAGAACCTATCAAAATGCTTAAGCCAGTAGCTATTGCTCCAAAAATCATCTCAAAGAATACTGAGATGATTGCTATCACTACACCAGAGAATATGATGATTCCGATGAATCTTCCCCAACCGATGCTTTTGATTTGAGCTAAAATTCCTTTGAAGTCAAATGCTGCCTTCAAGTCATCTTTTGCAACCATATTGCAGATTGCCATAATTTCCACCAAAGCTGCAAATATTAGGAATATCATTGCAATGACTACCAAAATTCCACCAATTGTATTGACGGAACTGCTTACTGCCTCATTTACAGTCAACATCAATCCAAGGAGGAATAGGATGAAAGGCAATATCATATATGCAATTTCAACAATTACTGTTTTTATACCATTTACGAAGATTCCTTTGATGTCTGAAAATCCTGGAAGGTCAGATCTCTTTTCAATGGAATATTTGATTACATCATAAAGGTATCCTGCACAAAAGAGTGCAAATATTAATGATACAATCCAAGACAAGACCACCAATGCTACACTGCTTGGAGGAAGAGCGGATATTGCCGCTTGAACAGTGTCTATAGGAGCGGCATTGGCTAATGTCCTCATATTGTCAAAGACCATATATTCCATGAAGATTGAAACAAGACTGGAAACAACTAAGATTATACCTAAGGTCAAAACCTTTTTGCCATCATTGAAAGGATATTTCAATCCTTCCTTTACAACGTCAGTTATGCTGCTCATAAAACCACCTGTCTAATGAAGATTGTATAATAATCCAGTTGCTCTTGATTGCATGATCATGGTATAAGGACCTACAATGAACAACATTACAAAGTAACTTATAAGGAATCCTGCAGCAAATATTCCTCCTGCTGCCATATCAAATCCTAAAGATCCAGTGAAGATTCCGAAGAATCCAAATACGAATAAAAGCAATAGGAAAACGACAATCCAAATTGCAAAGCAAATAACTGCTAATCCAAGATAAGCAGCAATGCATCTTGCAACACCAATGGATTTTATGATTTCAATGATTTCCTTGTAATCAAATGCCTTTTTCAATGAACCGTCATAGTTTGCCATATTAGCTACACCAAACATGCTCATCAAGTAAGCGCATACAAAAGCTACAATAGTTACTATGGAACCGATGCCCATCAATACAGATTCACCATATCCTCCGATTGCACTAGCGACAATTGCAAATAACATGAAAATCAAGAATGGAATCAGGCAATAGACAAAATATGTCAGAACAACCTTTATACCATCAACAAACATGTCAATAACATTATCAAATTCAGGTAATGGATCATTACCATTGATCATACCTTCTACAGAGATTTTAGTAACTCTGTATGAATACCCGTAAATCAAGAATATTGGAAGGAACAGGAAACTTAAGAAGTAAGTTACTCCCAATATCAATAAAGTTTTCAAATCCTTTGCAGAATATTCCAAAGAATCCTTATAAATATCTAATATCACTTATATCAACCCCAATAAAATTCAAATTATTTTTTTAAAGTTCATCATCACTAAATTTAAAAATATCCTCTATACTTAAATAGGAATCTGTATCCTCACCATATGTGGCTACATTCAAGACCCTTGTCAATTTATATGCTAAAAGCAAAGAGGGATTATACCGGCCGTTTTCTAAGGCATTGATTGTCTGACGAGTCACCCCGACTGATTCAGCCAAGTCCTGTTGACTCATCTTGATTTCCTGCCTCAAATATCTTATAATTGTTTTCATATAATCACTTAAACAATAGCTAGATTCATTATGGAAATAAAAAAATGTAATGAAAACATTACAAATGTAATAAATAATTTCCAAATGTAAAAATTATTTTACATTCCCATATGTAAAAATTATGTTACATCATATATAAATGTTTCGATATTTTGAGTGAAAATCATATAAAATAGGGGTTGGAAAAGTATCAAAAATATAAAACTGTAAAGAAATAGTGATTAAAAAAGTGAAAAGAATAGAAAAAATAGAAAAATATGAAAAAAGAATGATTAGTGAATCATGCCTTATACGATCTAAAATTCTCGAGAATGTACAAGAGTATTAAAAGACCTGAAATTACTGAAAGCACTAATATGATTGGAGCTAAAGGCAGTTGGAAAAGATGTTGCTCCAAACCGCTTGCATCAATAAAAACCGCTACAAGATTATTCAAGAAGTGAATGGACATGGTCATAAGAATATTGTCTGTTTTCAAATATATTATGCACATGCAGATTCCAAAGACGAATGCACTTATAATTCCACCAAATTCATGCCCAATTGCAAAGATTCCAGAAGATAACAACATAGCCGGTATTATTCCAATCCTTATTTTCAATCTATTGAATAAGACACCTCTAAATGCCAACTCTTCAAGAACAGGCGCAATCATGATTGAAGACACTATATCAAAGAGTAGAGAGGATGGTTCCATTACTTCTGGAAGCAAATCAGGCATAGGCATATTTTCAGGATAAACAAAATTAATGAATATATCCAAATTTGAAATGATTGATACAAAGATAAATGCAAATAAGAGATTTATTATGAATATATAGAAAATTTCACGCCTATTCTCCTTTTCTAAGATCTTGGAAAAATTATTTTTCAAACCATGTGTACCTCTTAAGGCCCATGCAAAGAACAGAAGCACCAATATCAATAATGGCAGGACAATTAAATCCCCATCATTTTCTATGACAGGAAAACTCATAGCTATTACCAATGTTATGATAAAGGCAACAAAGATTGCCAAAGCCAGTTCCCTGAGCCTTATGGTCCGAAGCCTTACATTGAAGTCAGTTACATCAAAATCCATTTTATGCACCAAATTATTAAAAATTTTAAAATAAATAAACAACCTATAATAATTTACTGATATAATCTTATAAATAATTTACTTATTGAAACAAACACATAAAGAGCGGAAGAATTAGTATTGAAAGCACATATAATTGGCAAAAGAGATTACCTATTAAATTTTCGAGCATAATAAATAATGTATACCGGAACGAAAATCACTGAAAACAAACATAACAATCCAGTTATTGTAGCAAATGGGTCATAACGTAAAATCAACAATAAAGGAGTATAATCATTGACATACACCAATAGATTTCCTAAAAAATGAACTGAAATGTTCATAAGGATATTGTCATATTTCATATAGAATACGCACATCAGCATTCCGAATATTGTTGCAGTCATTACATGCAGTAATGGCGCACCTCCATAAAAATGAAGTGAACCAAAAATTATTGAAGATACAACTATTGCAAATGGAGCGCCTTTTCTGATTTTCAGCCTGTTAAATATGACTCCTCTAAATAACAATTCCTCAGCAATAGGTGCGATGAAAACAGCTACAATAAACCCTAAAAATAAAGTCAAAGGATCTTCAAATCCTGTTCCCGCTGCCATAAGAAAACTTGGGGAGGCAATTGTTAAAACCAACCCTGCACTTGCACAAAGATTTACTAAAATAGTGCAAAAGAGAAAATTCATAATCGCAAGAGCCACAATTTTAAAGGCATTTCCAAATTCAAAAACCTTGTTTACATCTTTTGTGAATCCTCTGGTTCTAATGCACGCAATAGCAAAAAACCCCATTATGCATAAATCAAATATTATTGAGAAGAATTCATCATTTTCAAAGCCAATGAAATCATAGATGTATCCTGCCAAAAACAAGCATATGACAATAGCTATTCCCGCTTCCAAAAGAGTGATTGTTCGAAGCCTTACATTGAAATCCTTAACACTAAAATCCATACATATCCCCCATGATAAAAATAAAATAATTAAAATAATTAAAATAATTAGAATAATTAGAATAATTATAAAATATATTTCTAATAATTAGTTTATTATCGTTGTTTATAAATTTTATTAATTATTCTTGAAATAAATCCATATTTTATAATTTATTGATGAAAATCATATAAAAATTAATAAAATATATTTAATCTAAAATTCAAAAATAAATATGTATTTTAAAATTTATGATTAAAAAAATATGATTTTAAAAATATGATATAAAATATTAAAAACTGATATTAAATGAAATTATCTAAAATATAGGAGAGTTTAAATGGCAATACATCCAATTGAATTTAGATATGGAACTCCAGAAATGAAAAGAATCTGGGAACAAGAAAACAAGCAGCAAAGAATGTTAGATATTGAATCTGCATTGGCTCAAGCTGAAGGTGAACTTGGAATCATTCCAAAGGAATTTGCAGATGAAATCAAAGCTAAAGCAAACACAAAATTTGTTACTGTAGAACGTGTAAGTGAAATTGAAGCTGAAACCAAACACGACATCGCTTCCCTTTCAAAAGGATTGAGTGAAGTCTGTGAAGGTGAAGCAGGAGAATACGTTCACTTCGGAGCTACATCCAACGATATTGTAGACAGCTCCAACTCTTTATTAATTAAGGACTCAATTGAAGTTCTTGAAGAAAAGATCGAAAGATTGACCAAAATCATTCTTAAATTAGCAGAAGAGAACAAGACCAAAGTCTGTATCGGACGTACCCATGGTCAACATGCACTTCCAACCACATATGGTATGAAATTTGCAATCTGGGCAGATGAGCTTCACAGGCAATACGACAGATTATTGCATGCAAAGGAAAATGTATGTCTCGGTATGATGGACGGTGCTGTAGGAACTACCGCTGCACTTGGAACCCAAGGTTGGGAAGTTCACAAGAAAGTATCTGAAATTCTTGGACTCAAACCTGCTCCAATCACCAACCAAGTATTGCAAAGGGATAACCATGTGGAATTCATAGCAACCCTTGCTAACATTGCAACTACTTTAAGCAAAATAGCTCTTGAGGTCAGAAACTTGCAAAGAACTGAAATTCAAGAGTTAGGTGAATTCTTCGACCCTGAAAAACAAGTTGGAAGCAGTACCATGCCACATAAAATGAACCCAATTACTGCTGAAAGGATCTGCGGTGTTGCAAGAATCGTAAAATCCTATGTGAATGCAGCTATGGAAAACAACCCTCTCTGGCACGAAAGAGACTTGACAAACTCTTCCTGTGAGAGAATCATGTTCCCTGAAGCTTGTATTCTTTGTGATTACATTCTCAACTTAACAATCAAACTTATGAACAATCTCATCTTCTATGATGAAAACATTGAAAGAAACCTTAATTTCACCAATGGATTAATCATGGCAGAAAGATTGATGGCAGAACTCACCAGAGCGGGAATGGGTAAACAAACTGCTTATGGAGTAGCAAGAAAGAATGCTATTAAAGCAAACAAAGAGAAATTACTCCTTGCAGACTTAATCCTTGAAGACCCTGATGCAAGCCAATTCCTCTCTAAAGAGGATGTTGAAAGAATCATGGATCCTCATACCTACATCGGTTCTGCAGAAATCATTGTTGATGAGATTTTAGAATCATCTAAAGACTGGTTCTAAATGCAATATTTATGAGACTATAGAATCATCTAAAGACTGGTTCTAATTACTCAACTTTTTATTTTTTTTATCTATTTTTATTTATTTTACTTATTTTACTTATTTTACTTTTTTTACTTTTTTTACTTATTTTTTCAATTTTGTCAAATATTTTAGGGCTGTTTTTATCGATAGTATATTAAATAGTTAATATTAATATATTATTGAAGATGTTTTCATGAGTTAAGATGACATATCTAACTTAATTTCATAAGGGATGGATTGACAAATATACGGGGTAAAAATTATGAGAGACGTTGAGGAACTTAAGAAAGCACCAGGATTATCGTTAAAAAGGTATTTGATACTGTTTATTTCAAATGTATTGGGAGTGTATTTAATCAGCTTTGGATTGAATCTCTCATTAATCAATTTAGGTCATGTTGTGCTGCTCATATTTATCGTTGCAACTTTCAATTTTATAGTATGGCCATTTATAACAAAGATATTGATGCCATTTTTTGTTTGGACCTTCGGAATAGCTGCCCTTAGTCTAAATGGAGGAGTATACGTATTTTTCGGACATTTCTTAGGGGTAGACTTTCCTGGATGGGGAGTGATAATAGTGCCATTGACCATAGCGTTTATTTCAATGATCCTATCAGTCATATTTGCAAATCATGAGGATAATCCCCATTACAGTGCAATGTTAAGAGAAGCTCAAAGGAAAAGAAAAGGCAACCCTAAGAATTACCCTGGAGTGATAATCGCGGAAATCGATGGTCTTGCATATGACGTCTTGTGTGAAGCTGTTGAGAATGGCTATATGCCTACTGTCAAGTCAATGCTTGACAGCAAAACCCATACCCTTAAAAAATGGGAAACTGACTTGTCTTCACAGACTGGAGCCAGCCAAGCTGGAATCCTTCATGGAAACAATGAAGATATCACCGCTTTCAGATGGGTTGAAAAGGAAAATGACAATCAGATAATGCAATGTTCAGGAATCTCAAAGGTCAAAGTGCTTGAAGAAAGGATATCTGATGGAAACGGTTTGCTTGTTGATAATGGTGCCAGCAGATCAAACCTATTTTCAGGAGATACTGATGATGTAATCTTCACTTTCAGTAAAATAACCGATTTGGATAAGTTATATAATGGTGCATGGTTTACCATTTTTTCACAGCCTAACTACTTTGCATGTATAGTCATACAGCTTTTGGGAGATATGTTCCATGAAATAGTTTCCCAATTGAAACACAGCCTATTGAATATCAGACCAAGAATTTCAAGAGGAATCCCATATATTCCAACAAGAGCAGGAACCAATGTATACATGAGAGAAATCAACACAGAGGCACTTATTGGAGACATGATGGTGGGAGACATTGATGTTGCATATTCCACATATTTAGGATATGATGAGATTGCACACCATTCAGGAGTCAGAGATGATGATGTATGGTCCGCCCTTAAAGGAATGGACAGACAGATAGAACGTTTGCTTGAAGGGAAGAAATATTCTCCAAGGGAATACCAAATCGTGATTCAATCCGACCATGGCCAGACCAATGGCGCAACCTTCAAACAAAGATATGGGCAATCATTTGAAGATTTCGTCAAATCACTGCTTCCTCAAGACATTAATATATATGCCGAAATGTCTTCAAACGAAGATCGTTTTGCAGGAGCATACAACCCATTTTCAGGTAAGATAAAATACTTTGAAAACAGAAGAAAGGCTTTTAAAGAGAAAAAGTTGGCCGAATCTGAAATCGTTGTTCTTGCATCTGGAAATCTTGCAATGATATATATGACCAAATGGAGCCATAGGTTAAGCTATGAAGAAATAAACGAAATGTTTCCAGATATGATTGATGGAATCGTCAACAATGAATATGTAGGATTCGTATTGGTCAGGTCATCTGAAAAAGGTGACATGGCAATAGGCAGAAATGGAATATACTACCTTGATACTGATGAAATAGAAGGTGAAAATCCTCTTGAAGGTTTCGGAGACAACATTGTCCAGCATTTAAAAAGAAACAGTTCATTCAAATACACTCCAGACATTTTAGTAAACAGCTTTTATGATGCTCTAAATGATGAGGTCTGTGCATTTGAAGAGTTGGTTGGAAGCCATGGAGGAGTTGGAGGAAGCCAATCCGAACCGTTTATCCTATATCCTTCCCAGTGGAATGTTCCGGATGAGGAAATTGTAGGTGCAGAAAACGTCTACAAGATACTGAAAACAAATTTAAAGAACCTGAAAGATAGTGCAAAATAGATAAAACTATTTTTATAAGTTGCTCTAAACCTATTAATATGTTTAGAGAAATGAGAAGGAAAAAACAGGCATTAAGTGAAGAAGAGTGCATAGATATTTTAATCAATGAGCCTCGTGGGGTTATAGCAGTTTTAGGAGATAATGACTATCCCTATACTGTACCTCAAAGCCATGTTTATGTAGATGGAAAGATATACTTCCATGGAACCATTAAAGATAGCCATATGAGAGATTCCATTGAAAAACATGATAAGGTATCCTATTGTGTTATTGACAAGGGGGTAAAATCAGACAGTTGGTGGTACACATTCAAAAGCGTGATTGTCTTTGGTAGAATGAGAACAATCAAGGATAAGGATTTGAAAATAGAAAAATTGACTCATTTAGGAAACAAGTTCTTCCCTACTGAAGAGGAGACAGAATCAGAAATAGACAGACTTTTGGATGTTACAGAATTGTATGAGATAACAATAGAGCATATGAGCGGAAAGGTAGTTGAGGAAAAATAGTTCTAAATTCTATTAATTTAAGGAAAAATAATCCTAAAAACTTAATTTTAAAAAAATATCCCCTATCTTTTTCTATTTTTAATAGCAATATCCTTTATTACCTCACCGGCAATCATTAAACCTGCAACAGGAGGCATGAAGGAAACGCTGCCCTTGACTTTATGCTTCTTTCCATTTTGGTTTATTTCACAATCATTTGTGTTTATAGGATGTTCCTTTGAATACAAGACCTTTAACTTTTTAATATTTCTCTTTTTTAAATCTTTTTTCATTATTCTGGCAAGCGGACAATATGAGGTCTTATAAATATCATCAATTTCAAAACTTGTAGGATCCAGCTTGTTTCCAGTACCCATACATGACATTACTGGCACGCCAATTTCCTTTGATTTGCATATGATTGCAATCTTGGCCATTATAGTATCAACACAGTCAACGACATATGACAGGTCTTCTGTAATGATGTCGGATTCTGAATCGGCAAGATAGAATTCATTATAAATCTCAACATTGGCATCAGGATTAATGTCCAAAATTCTCTCTTTCATGACATCAACCTTGTTTCTGCCGATTGTTTTTGTTGTAGCGATTATCTGCCTGTTGATATTGGTTTCATCCACCTTATCGAAATCCACCAGAACAAAATTGCCTACTCCGCTTCTTGCAAGTCCCTCACAAACGAAGGAACCTACTCCACCAAGGCCGAAAACGGCTACCTTAGCATTCTTTAACTTTTCCATTCCTTCATTTCCAATTAACATTTCTGTTCTTGAAAACTTCTCATCCATCTGCGCTCACCAAAAATTTAAATTAATTTAATTGATTATATAATAATTGAGGTTAAGACAATAAAAACTTAATGCAAAATTATCAAGTGATGGCTTATGATTATAGACACACATTGTCATATCTACAGTAGCGAAATGGAAAATTCAGAGGAAATAATAAGGGAAGCTGCAAATAACGACATTGTTCTAATATTGAATGGAACTGATCCTAAAAGCAATGAAGAGGTATTGGAATTAGCTGAGAAATATGAAAATGCCTATGCTGCATTAGGATACTTTTACACCTTTGCTGATGAAATAAGTGATGAAGATATTTCCTTATTAGACAATCAGTTAAATAATGACAATGTAATAGCTGTAGGAGAAATAGGGCTTGACTATTACAAAGGAAAAGAAAATAAGGATAGCCAAATGGAATTGTTTGAAAAAATGTTGAATCTTGCTGAAAAGCATAATCTTCCGGTAATAGTGCATTCAAGAAAATCCATCCAAGACACATATGACATATTGAAAAAACACAATGTGGTAGGCACTTTACATTCATATCAAGGCTCAGCAGAAATGGCAGAGCAATTCATCAAATTAGGTTTCTACATAGGAGTAGGTGGAACAATCACCCACAGCAACAATAAGAAAACAAGAAAAATGCTGAAAAATATAGGCATTAACCATATTGTAGTGGAAACAGATTCTCCATATTTACCTCCAGAAGAAAAGAGAGGAGAAGAAAACAGTCCAATGAACTTAAAATACATAATAGGAAAAATAGCTGAAGAATTGGATATGAGTGAAGATGAGATCATAAAAATAACTACAGAAAATGCTCAAAGGTTATTTAAAATATGATATCAATTTTAAAAAAATGCTAATTTTGAAAAAATTAAATTGAAAAAAAAAAGAAAAATTACTTATTTTATTAAAAATAAAATGGACTGACCGGGATTTGAACCCGGGGCCTCCGCCATGCCAAGGCGACGATCTACCATCTGAGCTACCAGCCCAAAAAATTAATTAGCATATGATATATTTGACTTTTTAATATAAATAACTAGTCATTTATAAATCCAATTCAAACTTCTCCATCAAACTTATTTTAACGAAATCCCCTCAATTGAAAACCTAAAATCAAAACTTATTTACAATTAAAAATTAAAAATAATTTTAGATGACTTAATTAATCAATTAGGTTTTTCTCAGGTGGAAGATATGGAAGAGAAATTGGAAAGGAGATACGCTTTTTTAAAAAACAAATACAATGAGTTGCTGCTGCCTACTTTCTTTATGGTAATGTCTGAAAAGGTCTGTGCAGTGATTGATGTAATCATAATCGGATTCCTATTAGGGTCTGTACAATTGTCTGTAGTTAATTTAGCATCTCCTATGACTTACATTACAGGAATATTTTATATCCTATTTGGCCAAGGAGGCAGTTTATTAGCATTAAGAGCCCAATCACAGTTGAAGCATGAAAAAGTGAACTACTATTTCACACTTTCAATTTTAGGAATTGTGCTTGTAACAATAATATATATTTTGTTCATATTCCTTTTCATTGATCAGATATTGATGTTCTTCAATACTCCACATGAGATATTTAAACTCAGTAAAGAATATCTGTTGATGCTGATGTTCTTTTATCCATTAAACTGCTATATATTGGTTGTTTCATTTTTCATTCGTGCTGATGGATTTCCAAAAATGCCTTTCTATGCAGTGCTTATTGCAAATATTCTAAACATAATCCTTGACATAGTATTCCTTAAGGGATTCCATATGGGAATTGCCTACACTGCATTGGCATCAGTCTTGGGATACCTTGTTGGTGCAATCTACATTTCCACATATTTCTTCAAAAAGAATGGAACATTTAGACTAGTTTCACTGGCGAAATTTAAGATAAAAGAGATTTTGCTTTCCATTAAGGAAATTATAATCAATACACCGGAAGTTATCGGAAAAATATTCTTTGCATTGAAGATGAGCATACTGACATATTTATGCTCAACATATTTGGGAGTTGCAGGGCTATTGGCATTTTTAGTATACGACAATAGTGAATCCTTCGTTTACATATTCCTATCAGGAATCATGAAAACCATGTCCCCAATTGTGACTGTGCTACATAAGGAAATGGATTATGAAGCAGTGAAATACATTATTTCACGTTCAGTAAGGCATGTATTGTCTATTTCTTTCCCAATAAGTGTGCTGTTATTTATTTATCCGGAAATATTATTGAAATTATTCAATGTTGTCAACCCATATCATGCAGAAGTTATTAGTTTGGCTATACGTATAACTGCCTTTTCCTTAGTGGGACGTTGCATGTCCTATCTATTGGCAAATTACGCACAAGCTATTGAATATAACAAGATTTCATCCATCATTACATTTTTAGAGGAGTTCATCTTTGCAGTTGGTGGTGCATTGATATTGACAAGAATAATTGGTGGAATAGGCATTTGGGTTTCAATATTGATAGCTGAATGTGTTCCAGTGCTTGTTTACATCATCTACACACTTCACATGAAAAGAAATTATAAGGACAAGCTCCACAGGCTTTTCATGCTTCAAGATTCAAAACTAATCACTTGGTCATATAATAGAAGCGATAGGGGAAAAATTTATAAGTATTTGGATGAGGAATCCAATGAAACATTGCTTGCCATTGAAGATGAACTAAATGATGATGCAGTAGTTCTTTCAAATTCAATTAATGATATATGCAATGATATTTTTGAGAATAATCCAAATCTTGAAGAAATTTACATTACAATAAGGTTAATAGATGATGAGCTTCGTGTCGCATTTACTACTGAAGGAACCATGTATAATCCATTTTCAAATGATGATCTTATGAAATCAAAAAATATTGAAGAATTATCCAAGTTGAACTGCAAATTTGAATTCGATGAGATATTGGGATTCAACAAATCATACATCGTATTCAATAGTGAAAATAGATAATTCTAAGCTATTTTTTATCATATTACTTTTTTAAAACATTTTTACTAAAACTATGAAAAAACAACTCATATTACTTTTTTAAACATTTTTACTAAAAACTTTAAAAAAAACTATTTTTTAAAAATTATACTAACAATCGTTAGTTTTATTAATAAAGAAAATAAAAATACAATATGAATTTAACTAACAAGTGTTAGTTTAATAGTAATTTTAAAAAATCAAATAAGCATTAACATCAGCTCAAGGGGAGAAAATGGCAGAAAAAAATACGAAGGAAAAGATATTTGATGTTTCCATTGACTTATTCTCACAAAAAGGATATGATGGAGTTTCCATACGGCAAATAGCTAAAGAAGTTGGAATAAAAGAAAGTTCCATCTATAATCATTATAATAGCAAGGAATCCATTTTAGAATCCATATTAAACTATTACATTAAGGAAATGCTTAAGGAAGAAGCACCTGTAATGCAATCTGGAGAAAAATTGAATATGGATTTTGAGCAGTTCTATAAGGAAGGAAGCGACAGATTCATCTCAAAACTTTCCGAAGCGAAGATGATGAAAATCACAAGAATCTTTCTTGTGGAATCATATCATAACGAAAAGATAAAGAATTTTGTAAAGGAAGCGATTATAGGCTATGCAATTGATGGATGGGAAGACCTGTTTGAAGTGATGAAGGAAAAGAATTTCATCAGAAGGGATGCTGACATCAAGCAACTTGCAGAATCATTCTATTACTATGGACTGTTCCTATTATATGAACATTTCATAATAAATTATCCAGAAGATGATAAGACATTCCTAAAGGATTTCGAAAGAAGAACAACAGCACATATGAAGCTTCTATTCAATTCCGTTAAGATCGATATGGAAGAAAATGATGATGAAGATAATAATAATGATGGTGAAATCCCAAATGATGGACATATCAGATTGGAAAAGGAGAAGGATTATTCAAAAGTGGAAAATCTGGTAAGGGATGCCTTTTGGAATGTCTATAGGCCAGGAGCTTATGAACATTATATCGTCCATAAATTAAGGGAAGATTCAAGCTTCATAAAGGATTTGGCATATGTGATTGAAAAGGATGATGAGCTCATAGGCCATATAAACTATTCAAACGGAAGACTGGACCTTTACAAGGAAAATAGGTATGGAGTTGACATTAAGGTGAATGAAGGCAGTGGAAAAGCCACAGTTCTTGGCCCAATAGCTATAGACAGCAAACATCAAAGCCATGGATATGGGTCTAAAATTATAAGATACACTTTGAATCTTGCACAAAAAATGAATATCCCATTTGTTTTTGTAATCGGCGATGAAGACTATTACCACAGATTCGGATTTGAAAGTGCATCAAAGTACAATTTCTTCCTGGAAGGAACAGATCTTGATGAAGAGAATCCATTTTTCATGATAAAAATATTTGAAAAGACTTTTAATGATTTTGATTACGATAAGGGAATATTCAACAACCCAAAGGTCTTTGATGTTGATGAGGAAAGGGTTGATGAGTTTGATGAAGGATTTGAATATAAAGAAAAAAAGGTCCTTGAAGGACAATTAGACATATAAAAAAATAAAATTATCTGAAGGTGTTAAAATGAAATATCTAATTATCAATGGGTCTCCAAGAAAGAAAAATACATGGAGCATGGTTAAACAGGCAAAAACAAATTTAGGAGAAGATGCAGAGTTTGAAGAAGTGCAATTGATGAAGGAAAAGATCCCTATGTGCAATGGCTGCTTCAAATGCATTATGGAAGGAGAGGAAAACTGTCCTCACCACGAAACAGTGAATCCAATCATAGAAAAGATCAGATGGGCAGATGGAATCATAATAGCATGCCCAGTTTATGCAATGAATGTTACTGCACTCCTTAAAAACTTCTTTGACCATACTGCATACATATATCACAGACCAGAATTCTTTGATAAGAAAGCACTTGTTGTTGTATCTACAGCAGGAGCTGGCCAAAAGGACGTAGCTAACTACATTGATGAAACATTAAGGCATTGGGGATTCAATAAGATATATCAAATAAAATATGCATTTGGCGGAAAAGAGGAAATCAACACAGAAGAGATAAATAAGATCTCTCAAAAGTTCCATAAGGATGTAAGTAGCAAAAAGCTCCATTCCCCAAAAATTGGAGACATCATTTTCTACAATGTTTGGAGAGCTATGGCTCCAAAAAGCGATACAATGAAAAAGGATAAGGAATATTGGGAAAGCACAGGTTTGGTGAACTACGAATTTGCTCCAGATGTTAATTTAGGAATTTTCAAAAAGCTCTTTGGAAAAATTATGTATTTTATTCTAAATAGAGTGATGAAATAAAGTACACTGAACAATTTTATAAAATGAAAAAAATGAACAATCATAAAAATCTGGAAAACTATTAAAGGCTTTGAAAATAAAGAAATAAATATAAAATTGATTTAAAAAAAAAACAAAATTGGTAATCTTATGAACAATGCTGAAAATTTAGGAAAATCCAAAAGAATATTCTATTACGATGTATTAAGAGCAATAGCTATCATCGGAATCGTATTCTGTCATGTATCTGTATTCTTTGTTACAAGAGACATCAATAGTCCAAATCTCTATATTTCAGCATTCTTTGACTGCTTCAGAGAGTTTTCAATACCTATTTTTGTTATGCTTAGTGGAGCGCTTCTTATAGGGAAAAAGGATACCTTGACAAAATTCTTTAAAAAGAGATTATCAAGATTATTCATTCCTTTCCTCTTTTGGGTATTGATTTATATAATCTATACAAGCATTCACATATACCATGGATTCAACTTAAGCAATGCAATAGCTATCTTTTTTGGAAAATCCGGAACCATTGGAGTGCATTTATGGTTCGTTTGGATGATCATAATCGCTTATATCGGAATATTCATCATAAATAAGATCATTCAAATGGAAGAAAGCAGAATCAAGGATTTCTCAAAAAAGTTCATTGCAGTACTTGCAGTGATTTCTGTAATCTATATAGGAATATGCAATTTCACTTCATTCAACCCATATAACTCTAAATTAATCTATTACCTTTCATTTTTAGCTTATATTGTGATTGGATACTTTTTGGCAAGCTCTGACTTTTTGGAAAAAAGAATCGATAGGAAATATCTTATAATAATTACAGCACTGCTCTTTGTTGGCACATATCTTTGGTACATATTCGGTTTCGTTGTACCAAGGTCTCATTTGGTCCATAAGTTCGTAGCATTAAGCTATTTCAATTTAAAGATATTATTCATGTCTGCAAATGCATTTTTACTATTCAAATACCTATCTAAGACCAAGCATTTTGAAGATATGGAGAATAAGGCTTTAGGAAATGCATTTACAACAATAAGCAATTACAGTTATGGAATTTACCTTGTCCACTATTTGGTTTTGTATGATTTGAAAATGAACTTGATTAAAGTGATCAATTTTTCAAATGGACACCCACTGATTTGGATTCCTGTTTTGGTAATCCTTACAACAGCAATCAGCCTGATTATTTTAGCAATATTCGATAAGATTCCATATTTAGATAAAGTGACTGGAAAGAAATAATTAAAGATTAAAAAATATTAAAGAAAATCATTAAAGAATTAATAAAAATTATTAGGATTAAAAAGAGTATAATCAAAATAAATATTTAAGTGATTTTATGATTGGAAATGAATGGGACAATGTTTTAGAGGAAGAATTCAATAAAGATTACTTCATAAAAATTCAGGAATTTATAGATGAAGAATATAAGACAAAAACAATCTATCCTCCAAAAGAAGAAATATTCAATGCATTCAAGTTATGTCCAATAGATAATGTGAAAGTTGTCATTTTAGGCCAAGACCCTTATCATGAAGAGGGACAAGCTCACGGTCTTGCATTCTCAACACCTGAAGGGCATCCAATCCCAAGATCCCTAAAAAACATCTTCAAGGAAATAGAATCTGAATACGGTTATCCAATTCCAGAATCCGGTTGCCTTGAATCCTGGGCAAAACAGGGAGTATTCCTACTCAATACAGTGCTCACTGTTGAAGAGGGAAATGCAAACTCACACAGCAAATGTGGATGGCAGACATTTACAGACAATGTAATAAGCATCTTAAATCAACAAAATCATCCTATCGTTTTCCTGTTATGGGGAAAACAGGCAGAACTCAAAAAGGAACTGATTACAAATCCTAATCATTTAGTGCTAATATCTTCTCATCCAAGTCCATTCTCTGCAAGAAGAGGGTTCTTTGGATGCAATCATTTCAAATTGGCTAATGAATTCCTAAAGAAAAACAGTTTAAAGGAGATTGATTGGCAGATTAAACCTAAACAACAAAAATTAATTTAAATAAGAAAAATAAATAAAAAAATAGTCATTATTTTTTTATAGGGGATAAAATGGCAAATAAAAATGTAGAATTAATGAGGGGAAATCCAGAAACAGCAGTGAAAAAACTTGCTATCCCAATTATGATATCCATGCTACTTACAGCATCATACAATATCATAGATGGTATTTGGGTAGCAGGGCTTGGACAGGCTGCAATAGCTGGAATCGGTTTTGTAACACCTATTTTCATGATATTGAATGGTGTGAGCGTAGGTCTTGGAAGCGGTGCTACAAGTAGCATAAGTCGGTTTGTAGGTGCTAAAAACCATGAAGGTGCCAACAAATCTGCAGCTCATGCTCTTTTAATATTTTTAGTGGCTTCAATCATTCTTACAGTAATCTTAATATCCGTTCAGGAACCTTTGCTTAGAGCTTATGGAGCAAGTGGACAAAACCTTGCAGAAGGTATTAAATATGGAACCCCCTTATTCTTAGGTCTCATTGCATTTATGTTCGGTAACGGAGGAAGCGGTATCCTTCGTGGTGAAGGAGATATGAAAAGGGCAATGTATGCAATGATTGTGTCTGTAACCCTCAACGCAATTCTTGACCCACTTTTCATTTATGTAATGGGATTAGGTTCTGCAGGAGCATCCCTTGCAACAATTGTCAGTGCTCTTGGATCAGCATCTGTAATCCTATACTGGATACTCATCAAAAAGGACACCTATGTGAATGTTAACCTAAAAGAGTTCCAATTCGATTCAAAAATAGCTAAAGACATCTTAAAGGTAGGTATTCCAGCATCAATGGACATGTTCATGATGTCCTTTGCAGTAAGCCTATATTTAATATTCATCTCAACAATTGGAGGAGAATACGGTATTGCATCATTTACATCAGGTCAAAGATTATACCTATTTGCAATAATGCCTCTTACCGCTATCGGTAGTGCAGTGGCTGCAGTTTCCGGAAGTGCATATGGTGCTAAAAATGGAGATTACCTATCAAGAGCTCATTTATATGGGGTTAAATTTGGTATAGCATTTGGAACAGCTGTGACAATAATTCTTATTGCATTTGCACCACAACTTGCAACATTGTTTGCATACACTAAAGAAACATCAGTTTTAGTGCCTGAAATTACAAGATTCCTAAGAATTGCCAGCCTTTGTCTCCCTCTCACCGGAGCGGGAATGACCTCCAGTTTCATGTATCAAGGAATTGGTAGAGGAACCATGAGCTTGATGTGGACCATCATCAGAGAGGTAATCTTTACAGTCACCGCAACATACACTTTTGGAATAGTGTTAGGATGGGGACTAGTCGGTATTTGGACAGGTCTTGCAACAGGAAGAATTCTTGCAAGTATCTTAAACTTCACATTTGCAAGATACACAATCAAGAAAGTGAGAGAAAAGTTCGGAACTTAAGCATGATTATTGATTCAAGAATAGCATAAAAAACATACATTAATATAATTTCAATGACAAATGGTTATTTAGTTAAGTTTTAAGATAAAAAAATTATATTTATGGTGTAATGATGTCTAACAATAATCAGTGGGGCAGCAACTTATCATTTGTCTTGGCGATGATCGGTTCTGCAGTCGGTCTTGGAAACATTTGGAGATATCCGTATGTACTGTACTATAATGGAGGTGGAGCATTCTACATCCCTTATATATTCGCTATTTTAGTATTAGGTCTCCCATTTTTAATCTTGGAGTATGGTGTAGGGTACCACTTCAGCGCTTCTTTTGCAAAAGCAATCAAATCAATCCATGCAAAATGGGAATACCTCGGCTGGTTCTTGCCTATAGCGGTATTCATAATCATGATATATTACTCAGCCATTCTCGGTTGGGATGGAATCTATGTCATATTAAGCTTTTTTAAAGGTTGGGGTGCCGACCCTAATACATTCTTCAACACTTCCCTTCTACAGGTTTCAAGTTCTCCAACTGGACTCCTTACATTTATCCCAATAATTGCAATCGCAATGCTTATCGGCTGGGGATTGGTTTGGTCAATTTCCCATCGTGACCTTGAAGCAGGTTTAGGTAAGGTTTCCAAGATTTTAGTGCCACTGCTCTTTATCATTATGATCATTATTGTTATAAGCTCCCTTATGCTTCCTGGAGCAAGCATTGGATTAAGTGAATTGTACCAACCGGATTGGTCTTCATTATTTGATTTCGGAATCTGGTTAGGTGCCTTCGGCCAAATCGTATTTTCACTAAGCTTAGGTATGTCAATTGCATTTACCTATGCCAGCTATACACAGGATGATACAGATTTGATCACCAACACATTTACTGTTGCCTTTGCAAACTGTTTATTTGAAAACTTCTGTGCATTAGGAGTATTCTCAATTCTTGGATACATGTCACTTCAAACAGGTACAGCAGTGGAACAATTGGTAACTCAAGGTGCAGGATTGATATTCATCGTTTATCCAACAGCATTCAATGCAATAGGAACTTGGGCAAGCATCTTAGGTCCAATGTTCTTCATAGCAGTTTACATTGCTGGAATTACAAGCATTTTATCAACTATCGAACCTTTATCCTATTCAATACAAAATAAGTTCGGATTGACACGTAAAAGGACCATGACCATCTTATGCATCGTAGGAGCCATAATTTCAATGCTTTATGCAACTGCATATGGTGAATTGCTCTTGGATTCTGTAGATACAATCATCAATCAAGGAGCAATAGTTTTCGGTGTGATTGTCGAGTGTATCGTTCTTGCTTGGGTATTTAAAGCTGAAAACCTTATTGATACCCTTAATAGAAACAGCAAAACAATTAAGATTGGTCCTAAATGGCTGTTTATTGTTAAGTACTTACTGCCAATAATCCTATCAATCGTATGGTTAGGTGGTTTAGTGGACCTCTATTATGGTGAAACTACAGCCTCTCTCATATCTATGGTTATTACACTGGCAGTGCTGGTAATATCAACAATAGTATTCACTCGTCTTCCTGCAAAAAACCCAGAATGGGAAGAGTCTGCAGAAAGATTTTAGTGAAAACCAAATTATAAAAATAAACAATTTTTATTTTTTTATTTTTTAAATCAAATTTATTAACTAACTATTTCTTATTTTTTATTTTTTAAATCTACTAACTAACTATTTTTCATCTTTTTTAACTAACTTAGAACTTTTTTCATTAATCTCATGCAAATATTAAATAGATAACTTAATTAACCATATTAAATAAATTAATATTCACTAATAATTAAGTGGGGAAACAAAATGAAAAATAAAAAATTATTCTTCTTTTCAATATTTTTCATTCTTATGATAAGTCTTGGAGCGGTGTCTGCATCAGAAGACATCATGCAAGACAATGATTTTGACTTGAATGCAATAGACCAAAATCAGGATGATGGAAATATTGATTTGTTATATGAGGAAGGGGATACTCAAGATGACACAAATCCTGAAGGTGATGGGGACACAAACAATCCAGATAATCCAAATATCCAACCATCAGAACCTGCAAACAGTTCAAATGACCAACAAACTTTCTCAGATATACAGAACTTAATAGACAATGCAGAAGCAGGTTCAACAATTAAGTTAAATGGAACTTATATTGGAGATTCAAAAGAAATCATCATCAATAAAAACTTAACCATTAAGGGAATAAATGGAAAAGCTACTCTAAATGCCAAAGCCCTTTCTAGAATATTCAACATTACAGCAAATGGAGTAGTTTTAGAAAATCTAAATTTAATAAATGGAAAATCTGATTTAGGAGGCGCAATATACTCTGAAAATAAATTTACTGTGAAAAATTGTGATTTTAAAAACAATAAGGCTAAATTAGGTGGAGCAATATACCTATATGCCAATCAGTTTAAGGCTTATTCTGCAATAATTGAAAAATCATACTTTAAAAATAACACTGCAAGGTGTGGAGGAGCAATATACTCTGGCGCAAACTTAAAAGTCTTGAATTCAGAATTCACATCAAATACTGCAAATAGTGGAGGGGCAATCTGCTGTGAAGATTATGATGACATGCCTCATGGAGACAAATTATACATCAGCTCCTGCAAATTCTATAAAAACAGAGTTGTAACCGCTACAAACGATCCGAATTATCATATCGTCTATCCTTATGGAGGAGCTTTGCTAATAGACTTTGAAAAAGCCTATATAAACAATACTGTATTTAAGCACAATTCTGCAGTGACAGAAGGAGGGGCAATAGCTCTTACAAGAAATCTTACAATGCAGAAAAGTCAATTCACCAACAACTCTGCAAAAAGCGGAGCTGTAATTGAAGTAATACCAAACATTATAGATTTTGAAGAATACTCTTTCAAGGGACTTATAAAACTAACTAATTGTATTATAGGCTCAAATAAAGCTAAAAACAACCTATTAATCAATTGCGATTACATGACCCCTAAACTAGACATTAGCAATCTTGTTATGGGCAAATACAAATACACAATAAAGGAATATGGAAAACGCAATTATTTTGTTGTGAAATTGATTAATAAGAAGACAAATAAAGCTGTGAAAGGTGCAAACATAAGATTAAAACTAAAATATTATCCATATAATAAGGGAGAAAAAACTCTTGTAATGACTAAAAAGACCAATAAAAACGGAAAAGCTGTTTTCGAAGTCATCTCCCAAATCAAAAGAGGGGATTTTTCAGAAGTTAAATTTTATTTCAGCTTTGCAAATTCCAAAAAATACCCTATAATGATTTCCGGCTACCCTGAAGAAACTATTCCTTTGACTGTGAAAGCCCCTAAAGTCAGTGCCAAATATAAGAAATCAAAATATTTCTATGCTAATTTCAAAAACAAGGCAACTGGAAAGGTCTTGAAATATAAAAAGGTAAAAATCAGGGTTTATACTGGAACAAAATACAAAGATTATAACCTAAAAACCGATAAAAAGGGAACTGTGAAGATCAACACCAAATCATTAAGCAAAGGAACACATAAAGTGACCATATACTTTAAGCAAGTTTGGGCTTATGATACTGTAAAGGGTGTTGTGGAGAAGGTTCATTATCGCTATGAATCTGCAAAAAAATCTTCCATAACCATAAAATAGAATATAAAATTGGATTTTAATTAAAAAGTTTAATTTAAAATAATAATTAATTAAAAAAAATAGTTTTAAATTAATGAAAAAAGTTTTTAATTAAATGAAAAAATAGAACAAAAATAAGTATAAAAAATATTGAAAGTTGCTATTATAAAATAGCATCTTTCATTGATTTGACATAATTTACAAGAGGCTCTCTTGCATTTTCTCCATGCTCTGCAATAATATTTACAATTGCACTCCCTACAATAACACCATCGGCCACTTTTGCAATATTTTCTGCCTGTTCTGGAGTATTGATACCAAAACCCACTGCAGCAGGAACGTCCGTAACTTCTTTTATATCACTTAAAATTGATTCTAAATCAGTTCTAATCTCACTACGCATTCCAGTGACCCCTAATGATGAAACAACGTAAATAAATCCAGTTGCTTCCCTTGCAATCATCTGAATTCTCTCTTTAGAAGTTGGTGCAATAAGGCTTATTATATCAATGCCATACTTTTGAGTCACTTCGAGAATTTCATCCTTTTCATCATAAGGAAGGTCCGGTGAAATAATACCGCAGACATTTAATTCCTGACATCTTTTGAAGAACTTGTCATAACCATAATAGAACACTGGATTGATATAGGTTAAAAATACAAGGGGCACATCAGACTTTTCCCTGATTTGCCTGATTGCTTCAAATACATCATCAGTATTTGTATTGTTTGACAGTGCCCGGATGTTTGCTTCCTGAATAACAGGCCCTTCAGCAACAGGATCTGAAAATGGAATTCCTATCTCAACAAGGTCACATCCTGCCTCTTCCATCGCCAAAACATATTCAACTGTTTTCTCAATTGTAGGGTCTCCTGCAGTCAAGAATCCAATGAAAGCTTTTCCATCCTTAAATGCATCTGCAATTTTTATATCCTTTTTATCACTCATTTTCAACATCCCCTACAATTACTCGTATAATTCAACTCCCTTATAACGGGCAATGGCTGCTACGTCCTTATCTCCACGGCCAGATACGTTAATTACAATTATATCATCCTTATCCATATCCCCAGCAACTCTCATGGCATGTGCTATTGCATGAGATGATTCAATAGCAGGAATGATTCCTTCCATTCTTGACAAGTATTCAAATGCCTCAACCGCTTCATCATCAGTTGCTGAAACATACTGTGCCCTTCCAATATCATGCAGATAAGCATGTTCAGGTCCGATTCCAGGATAGTCAAGCCCTGCAGAGATTGAGTAAACTGGAGAAATCTGACCATAGTTTCCTTGACAGAAATATGATTTCATTCCATGGAAAATTCCAAGCTCCCCCTTAGCTATTGTCGCTGCATGGAATTCTGTATCAATTCCCTTTCCTGCAGCTTCAACACCAACCAATTGCACATCTTCATCTTCCAAGAAGTTATAAAATGCCCCCATAGCATTACTTCCACCGCCAACACAGGCAATAACCATATTTGGCAACTTTCCTTCAAGCTCTAATATTTGCTCTTTAATCTCTTCACTAATAACCGCTTGAAAATCCCTTACGATTGTTGGGAATGGGTGTGGCCCCATTGTAGAACCGATTACATAATGAGTGTCATCAACTCTTGAAATCCATTCTCTGAATGCGTCATTCACTGCATCCTTCAAGACTTTGGAACCTGTTGTAACAGTGTGGACCTTTGCTCCAAGAAGCTCCATTCTAAATACATTCAATGCTTGACGCTTGGTGTCCTCTTCACCCATAAAGACTTCACATTCCATACCTAGAAGGGCTGCTGCAGTAGCTGTTGCCACTCCATGCTGACCTGCACCTGTTTCTGCAATGACTCTGGTCTTGCCCATCTTTTTGGCAAGGAGACATTGGCCGAGCACATTGTTGATTTTATGTGCACCGGTATGGTTTAGGTCTTCACGTTTCAGATAAATCTTAGCTCCGCCAAGATCCTCTGTCATTCTCTTTGCATAGTATAATAAGGAAGGTCTTCCTGCATATTCCTTCAATAGAGTGTTCAATTCCTCTACAAATTCAGGATCTTCCTTAAAATGATTGTATTGCTTTTCCAAGTTCAAGAGTTCATTCATTAGTGTTTCAGACATATATTGTCCACCATGAACTCCAAATCTTCCTCTACTCATGTTTTAACTCCAATTTAAAAATATAAAAATTAATATGTTACCTGTAATTATCAATAATCTCAATTATTTCTCTAATTTTCTCTTCATCCTTGAATCCATCTGTTTCAACAGAACTGCTTAAATCAACTGCAAATGGATTGAATTCATCAATGGCTAAAGTCAAGTTTTCACTGCTCAGACCTCCAGCCAAGAAGATGGAATTCTTAAAGAATTCACTATTCCTATCGATGAGACTCCAGTCAAATGTTTTGCCGGACCCCTTTCCACTGTCCAATATAAAATAATCAGATGAGGAATCTCGCCACTCCAATAGTTTTTCATTAGAATTATCGCAATTCACATCATTGGGTTTAATTTCAATTGCATTAATAATCGGTATTTCTTTACCTGTCTCTTCAATTGATTTATCTTTTAAGTTCCTTATATAATTTTCATCCTCATCTCCATGAAGCTGAGCCATTCTTATTATTCCATCTTTGAATAGATTTACGATGAGTTTCATATGCTCATTTACAAACACTCCAACAGGAACAATATCTTCATCCAAATGGCTTGATAATTCATTTGCTTGCTCATATGATACTTTACGTGGACTTTCAGCAAAAACAAACCCAATATAATCTGGCTTATACTTATTTGCCATTTCAATATCTTCCAAACGTCTCATTCCACAAATCTTTATCTTAACCATTCTTAAACTCCAAAAAAATTAGCTTTTTTCAGCAGAAAAATCAATCACCTTTTAATCTCCAAATCAATTACCGTTTTTCAACTGAAAAATCATTGCCTTTTTATCATCACTTTTCATTAAGGTTTCACCAATCAAAACCGCATCAACATTGTTCTCCTTTAATCTTGTAACATCTTCCTTTGTTTTGATTCCACTTTCGGAAATAAATGTTATGTCATCACTTACAAGGCTACGTAAGTTAATGCTATTATCAATATCTACTGTAAAATCGGCTAAATTTCTATTGTTAACACCGATAATCTGAGCGCCTGCATCCACTGCAGATTTGATTTCCTCAGCGTCATGGGTTTCAACAATCGCTGAAAGCCCTAATTCATGAGCCAAATCCAAATATTCCTTCAATTGAACATCATCCAATATTGAAACAATCAAGAGGATGGCTGAAGCACCTATTGATTTAGCTTCCCATATCATATACTCATCAATGGTAAAGTCTTTTCTTAAAATTGGAATTTGGACATTTTCAGAAATTTCCTTGAGATAATCGTTTGATCCTTGGAAAAAATATGGTTCTGTCAAGACTGATATTGCTGAAGCTCCAGCCTGTTCATATTCCTTTGCTATTTCAATATAATCAAAATCCTCTGCAATCAGTCCTTTTGAAGGGGAAGCCTTCTTGACTTCCGCAATGATTGCAATTTCAGGGTCTTTCAAAGCTTCCTTAAAAGGAAAATCATCATTAATCTCTAACTTGGACACTTCCTCCTTCAGTTCCTCCAAAGACTTCTTGTTTTTTGCTTCAATCAACCTTTCCTCAGTCTTTGCAACAATTTTATCTAACATAAGAATCATCTGTTTACATAAAAATTAAAATCTATGATAATTATCTGTTTGTAACCTCAATAAACCTTTCAAGCTGATTCAATGCCTTTCCAGAATCTATGACTTCTTCAGCTAAGCTTATCCCTTCTTCCAATGAATCCACTTTGCCTGCAACAAATAATCCTGCAGCAGAATTTAAAAGAACAGCATTTCTCCTAGGTCCTTTTTCTCCATTTAAAACAGCTAAAGTGATTTCAGCATTTTCCTTTGCATCTCCACCTACAAGGTCTTCTTTGGATGAAATATCCATTCCGAAATCCTCTGGAGAAATCTCATATGTTCTGGTTTCACCATCCTTAAGTTCACATACCGCAGTCTTATCACTTGCAGAGATTTCATCCATCACATCCAATCCATAAACTACCATAGCAGATTTGACCCCTAAATTCTTCAATACATCTGTAAGTGGTTCAATAAGTTCCTTTTCATATACTCCCAACACTTCCATTGAAGCACCTGCAGGGCTGGTCAATGGTCCTAAAATATTGAATATTGTTCTGATGGAAAGCTCCTTTCTTACCCCTGCAACATATTTCATTGACAAATGATAATTCTGAGCAAACAAGAAACATAAATTAATCTCCTTTAAGCAGCTTAAACTCTTTTCAGGACTTATGTGAATGTTTACACCTAACTCCTCCAATACATCTGCTGCACCACATTTGCTTGAAGCGGATCTGTTTCCATGCTTTGCCACAGGAACACCTGCAGCTGAAATCACAATGGAGGATGTTGTTGAAATATTAAAAGTGTTTGAACCGTCTCCCCCAGTTCCAACGATTTCCAAAACTTCTTCATCATTCAATAATCTTACACAATGAGCCCTCATAGCTTCAGCAGATGCAGTAATCTCATCAATTGTTTCCCCTTTCATGGACATTGCAGTTAAGTATGCGCTCATTTGAACTTCACTTGCTTTGCCGCTCATGATTTCATCCATTGTCTCATAAGCCTCATCATATGTTAAATCCTCATGTTTATACACTTTTAAAATAGCTTCCTTAATCATAAAATCCCTTTCTTGTTTTTTTAAAATATTCCCAATTAATGTTAATTCATTCGATTATTTTATATTTAATTTAAAATATTCCCAATTAATGTTAATTCATTCGATTATTTATATTTTATTTAAAAAATTCTCTATGATCCTTAATCCATCTGGTGTCAATATTGATTCAGGGTGAAATTGAAGCCCGTAAACATCATATTCCTTATGCTTTACAGCCATGACCTCACCATCATCCTTTGCTTTCGAAATAATCTCCAATGAGTCTGGAAGAGTGTCCTCCAACAAACTTAAAGAATGATATCTGCCAACAGTTATTTCATTAGAAAGACCATTGAAAATAGGATCGTTCTCTAAAGAAATTCTTGAAGACTTTCCATGCATTAGCCTTTTTGCATAGGAAACCTTAGCGCCAAATGCTGTACAGATTGACTGATGACCTAAGCAGACCCCTAAAATTGGAATCTCATCATAAAATTCCTTTACTGCATCAATGCAAATTCCTGCATCTTCACACTTTCCAGGACCTGGAGACAATACGATTGCTTCTGGATTCATCTTTCTAATTTCATCGATGCATATCTTATCGTTTCTATAGACCACTATGTCCGGATTTACTTCACCAAGCAATTGGAACAGATTATATGCAAAACTATCATAATTGTCTATCAATAAAATCATTAAATCACCTTTAAACAGTAATTGAACTTTGATTTAGTCCAATTATTCTATTCCTCCATTTGATATTTTTAAAGCATTCATAACCGCTTTTGCCTTATTATTGCATTCTATAAACTCATTTTCAGGAACGCTATCTGCAACTATTCCTGCACCAACTCTGATGAATACCTTATTATCCCTTGCAAATGCTATCCTTATCGCAATGCAGGTGTCTAAATTGCCAGTGAGGTCAATGTAGCCAATAGCTCCACCATAAATCCCTCTCTTATTGTCTTCAAGTTCATTGATTATCTCACATGCCCTTATCTTAGGGGCTCCAGACAATGTTCCTGCAGGCAAGATCGAATCTATTGCAGACAAATAGTCATGGTCATCCCTTAGAATGCCTTCAACAGTTGAACCAATATGCATTACATGGGAAAAACGTACAATATCCATGTACCTATTTACCTTAACTGAACCTATCTCACTTATTTTGCCAATATCATTTCTTCCAAGATCAACAAGCATATTGTGTTCAGCCAATTCCTTCTCATCAGCAAGCAACTCTTCCTCCAATGCTTTGTCTTCTTCATCTGTTTTTCCCCTCGGACGGGTTCCAGCTAAAGGGAAAGTGTAAATCTGATCGTCAACAAGTTTTACAAGAGTTTCAGGGCTTGCACCTGCTATCTCTATATCATCACTTGAGAAATAGAACATATAAGGGGAAGGATTTGTAGTTCTAAGAACCCTATAAACATCAAACAGGCTTCCTTCAATATCCGCTTCAATCCTATTTGATAGAACCACCTGAAATATGTCTCCTTCTATTATGTAGTCTTTAGCATTTTCCACCATTTGGCAGTACTCTTCTTCTGAAAAGAGGTATCTGAAATCTGATTTGAGTTCAAAAGGCAAATGTTTGGTGATTTCCTTTCTAATTTTGTCCATTTCTTCAAATGAATCAATTTCATTCATTTTTTGACTAGCTTCTATTGTCTTTTTATTGGTTAAATGATGATTGAAGTCATCATCCAACAAATCAACAATATTATCCGCCTTAATGATACGGATTATGTCTTCAATGGATCTGCATGCATCATCATAACTTTCTTCAAGAGAAGATTCAGCATTTTCATTATCCTCATTGTTGATTTCCATATTGACAATGACAACGATTTTTTGCTTATAGTTATCAAAGGCAATCACCTTATCAAAAAGCATTAAATCAACATCTTTAAAGGCATCCTGATTCTGAGCATCCAAAACAAGTGACGGTTCACTATACTTTATGTAATCATATGAAAAATAACCTACTAAACCACCTGAAAAAGGAGGCATTCCTTCAAGTTTTGGAGATTTGTTTTCCTCTACGATTTGACGAATATATTCTCCTGGATTATCTGTTTTAACATTAAAACAATTCTCTTGACTGTCTTCAATTTCACAATCACTGAAACTTGATTTGCCCTTGATGCTAAGGTCCCCATCTTGACAAGTAAGTTCAAGAATAGGATTGAATCCAAGAAAACTGTATCTACCCCAATTTTTAGAATCTTCAACACTTTCTAACATGTAACAGTGATTGCTTAATATTCTAAGTCTTCTTAAAACTTCTATTGAAGTTTTGCTATCTGAAAATATCTCATAGCTAATAGGAATCCTTTTATAGGATTTATCCTTAGCTATTTCTTTTGCTTCTTCTATATTGGGGTAAAACATTTCTTAATCTCCTTTTTAAACAATTGATTAATTTATTTATAAATTATTATAAAATGTATATTTTATTATGTATAATGTACTATTTAAATCTTTGTTGTATAAAAATGTACATTATATTGAAAGTAAAATAATTTAAATGGAGCATTACAATTAATCTATAAAAAAGTTTAATAATATCAAATATAATAATATACAATATTTAAAATAAGAATAACAATTTTAATAACAATTTTAAAATAAGAAAAATAATAAAAAATAAGTGAATTATTCAAAACCCATATTCAAGTGAGAATGTTCTAAAGGTGAATCTATGAGGTTAAACTATCTGTCAAGACAAGATATTAAGATTATTTTGCATTATCTTGGAAATATCATGATTGGAATAGGTGCAGTGCTATTGGTTCCTATAATCGTAGATGTTCTCTCTATGGAATTCCGTTATCCAATCGGTTTGATTCCACCTTTTATTTCAATTGGATTAGGATATCTTTTTGTTTATAAATTTAGGGAATATGACAAGCTTAAGTTTAAGCATAGTATGCTCATATCAAGTATTGCATGGCTATGGGCAGGATTTGTAGCTGCATTGATCATGATGCTGATATTGGATATGTCATTCATAGATGCCTTTTTTGAAAACATTTCTGCATGGACAGGCAGTGGATTGACCATGATCAGTGATGTGGAATCCTTGCCAATGTCTATACTATTTTTAAGAAGTTTGGAACAATGGGTTGGAGGCCTAGGAGTAGTAATCATCTTTATAAGTGTACTCATCAAGCCAGGAACTTCTGCTTTTAAATTATATAAGTCAGAGGCAAGAGAAGACAGGATAAAACCAAATATAAGAAATACACTTAATAAAACAATCCAAATATATGGTATTTATACCATAATAGGAATATTCCTCTACGTTCTAGCAGGGCTTCCTCTTTTTGATGCAGTGAATCTGACATTTACAACAATATCAACTGGTGGAATGTCCATAAAAAATGCAAATGTTGGATTCTACAACAATGATATGATATACATAATAACAATGTTCCTGATGATATTAGGTGCAACAAGCTTTACAGTTCATTATAAGATGTATAAGGCCAAAAGCTTTGCTCTGATAAAGGATGTTCAATTCAGATTCATGATTATAAGCATTGTGATTAGTGGAATAATAGTTGCATTGATTACACATATGGCTCCTATGAATGTCGTATTCCATATCGTTTCAGCAATTACAACAACAGGTGCAAATATAGCAACTTCAAGTGAATTGGCATCATGGGCACCTTCAGTTTTGATAGTCATAATGGCATTGATGGTTATGGGTGGTTCTTCCGGATCAACAGTAGGTGCTGTAAAGCTTATTAGGGTAATCACTGTCTTGAGAAGCATAAATCTTACCGTTTTAAACGTTGTTTCTCCAGGAAGAGTTGTAAACACCAAGATATCTGAGAAGACAATAGGTGAAGGGGAAATGAAGGAATCCTCATCCTATATTGCAGTCTATCTGTTCTTCCTATTGATTGGGTGGATAATAATGTCTTTTTATACAGACAATCCAATGAATGCATTGTTTGATGTCACATCCACAATAGGTAATGTAGGTTTGAGTACAGGCGTAATTAATGCAAGCCTAGACACCCTTCCAAAAGCAATGCTGATATTTTTAATGTGGTTAGGAAGATTGGAGATAATTCCTATCCTACTAACAATCAAACTGGGATACGGCAGTTTCAAACAAACCCTTAAGTTGATAAAAAGATCATTGTAAAATAAAATAAGTTAATTTAATTAAGATAAAAACAGAAATATTATATTGAAAAGATACAGAGGAGAAGCATGGATAGAATATTTAGTTTTTTAGGACCCTATGAACGTTTGGTATTCCTAATCGTATATGTATTGGTATTTCTGGCACTTTATTTTGGAAGTTCCTATCTTCTTAGATACATATTGAAATTTAGGCATAACAGGCTATTGAATTCAAGAGAATATCTGCCTGAAGAAGAGACTCAAACCTTAAAGCAAGTATTTTATCTAATCATCTTGACAATTTGTTTTGTAGATATCATTTATTCATTAATATTTTGGGCTACAACTGAGTTTTACGTGCATTTCATATTTTTTGATATAGTTGCATCATTAATTGCTTGTTTGGCAATTAAAAAAGAAGGCAAAATGGAAAAATTAATCTTTATACTATTACTTCCATTATCTTCATTTGCACATATGACCTTTGATGAACCGGCAATACTGATATTAATATTATTAGTTCTTCACTTTATAGGATTGGCATATGTAATAAAAATCTATTACACCAAGTTTATTCATTTTACAGAATCAAATGGATTAGGAATAAGTATCCTATTATTATTTGGACTTGTATTTATCAGTTTTATTTTCACATCATTTACCGAAGGAAAAGATCTGTTAGATTCTTTGGTAATGGTTTCAAATGCATTTACAAGTAATGGTTATGCTGTATTAGGGGATAGTGTCATAGGTAAATTAAATAGCCTATTCCTTGTTTGGGGAGGATACATCCTATCTGGAGTAGGTACAGCTACATTAACTACGGCACTTCTCTCAAGACACTTCAATAAAAGATTTGATGAATTAGAAGAGTTGATTAGGAACAATGACTCTGATAAGAGTAGTGATTTGAAAGAAGAAGAAAACAATGAATAATAATTGAAAAATTATTAAAAAAAGAAATTTTATTTAGATAAGAATATCTTAAAAATTTATTAAAAGAAGTACTTTATCTTGATAAAATATTATCAAAATTCTAAAAAAAGAATATAAAAAAGAGGATAAAAACATATCCTCAACTATTTTTTTTAACTTTATCTTTTGATTGGTGGCACATAACGTTTCAATAGCAGTGATAAACTAATCACTGTAACTGAACTTAATGCCATAGCAAGTCCTGCCCATTCCGGCCTAAACACTATGCCAAACAATAGGAATAGCAGTCCAGCTGCTGCAGGAACAAGCAACATATTATATGCAAATGCCCAGAAAAGGTTTTCCTTAATTCTTGTCATGACTTTTTTAGAGAACTGTATGGAAGCCACTACATTTTCAAGATCTCCTTCCATGATTACAATGTCACCGCTTTCCATAGCAATATCAGTACCATTTCCCATAGCTACACCGACATCTGCCTGAGACAATGCAGGAGCATCGTTGATTCCATCTCCAACGAATAAGACCCTTTTGCCCTCATTTTGAAGTGCTTGAACCTTATCCAGCTTGTCATTAGGAAGCACATTAGCCATTACATTATCAATACCAACAGCATTCGCTACGGAAGAAGCTGTCTTTTCATTGTCTCCTGTAAGCATATATGTTTCGATGCCCATCTTATGCAGTTCATCAATAGCCTTTTTGGAGCTAGGTTTTATCTTATCCATCAATGTGATGATTCCTTTTATTTCACCATTTACAGCCATTACAATGGTTGTTTTTGCATCATCTACAAATGCATTGAACTTATCTAAAACCTCTTGGGAAACTTCCACTTCTTCTGCTTCCATAAGCTTAAGGTTACCTGCCAAAACAGCTTTTTCTTCACCATCAATATTTACATTTGCCCTTAAACCTTTACCTGTAATGTTTTCAAAATCATCTACAGCAAATAGAGGGAGATCATCCTTGCCTTCATTTGCCAATTTGATATTGTCAGATTTGAATCTGTTCAATATGGATTTGGCAATTGGGTGATTTGAATTGTTTTCAACACTTGACAATATTTGGAGGAACTTGCCCTCTTCCATATCAAATGTTTCAATGTCTGCCACTTCAGGCTTACCTTCTGTAATGGTTCCTGTCTTGTCAAATACACATACATCAACGTCTTTGGAACTTTCTAAAGTTTCCCCATTCTTGATTAATATTCCATACTCTGCAGCTCTTCCGACACCTACAGTAACCGCTGTTGGGGTAGCAAGACCAAGTGAACATGGACATGCAACAACAAGAACTGAAATGAGACATGTAAGAGCAAACAATAAACCTGAATGGCCTACAAAGTACCATAATAGGAATACAATGATGGCAATTGTAAGGATAACAGGTATAAACCATGACACAATCTTATTTGCAAGCCTTTGTACAGGAGGTTTGGATCCTTGCGCCTTTTCCACAAGCTGAATGATTTGTGATAAAACTGTTTCAGAGCCTATCTTCTGTGCTTCAACCTTTAATGCACCATCTTGATTGATTGTACCTGAGAAAACATCTATTCCTGCCTTTTTAAGTTTAGGAACAGGTTCCCCTGTAATCATCGCTTCATCAACATAGCTTTCACCATCAACTACAATGGAATCAGCAGGTATCTTTTCACCAGGCTTTACAAGTAAAATGTCACCGATATTAATATCCTCGATGTCTATTTCCTTTTCCACTGTGTTTCCTTCATCATCAGTTGTTACAAGAGTGGCTGTTTTTGGCTGAAGACCAATAAGCTCCTTGATGGAAGATGAGGTTTTTCTCTTAGCTCTTGCTTCAAGATAACGGCCGATTGTCAAGAAGGAAGGCAACATCACTGCAGATTCATAAAACATGAAGCTTGAATCGAGGACTATTCCAAAGGTACCGAGTACACTTGATACAAATGCTACAAGAATACCCATTGAGTACATTACATCCATATCCAAGTTCTTATGTTTAAAGGAGTTCCAACCTGCCTTTAAAATTGGATAGCTTACATAGCAGAATGGGAAAATAGCTATTATCAAGGACAATTGCCCCATAGTCAATGGAGGAATAGTAAAATGGAAATGCATTATAGCCATCAATATTGCTGCAAAGAAAAGACCGACAATGATTCTGTATAATTTGCCTCTTAGATCCTTTTGGTATCTTTCCTCTTCATCCATTACATCAAGTTCGCCATCAAGGCCTATGTATTCAAATCCCAACATTTCAATGGTTTTTTGAATCTCCTTGAGATTCAGCATGTCCCTATAGTATTTGATGGTGACCTTTTGATTGGATAAGTTGGCATTGGCCTCAACTACGCCATCAACACGTGGCAAGAACCTTTCCACATTGTTGACGCATGAAGCGCAATGCATGCCATCAATCTGAATTACGACTTCATCTTTCGGAACGGTAAATCCAACAGACTCTACAGTCTTGTCAATGACATCAGGAGAAATCTTATCGTTCAATACCATATGCGCCTTATTTGTGTTTAAGTCCACATTGATGGATTCCACTTCATCAAGCTTACCGAGTGATTTCTCTACAAGCAAAGAGCATGAAGAGCAGTGCATACCATCTACAGGAATATCCAATTCTTTTTGAGCCATATAATTTCCCCCAATTAATCATTATGAATAATAAAAAAATAAAAAATAGTTTATAAAAAATTAAAGTAAAAATGAACAATGAAAAATATAATGTAAAAAGATATGAAAATAAAAAAAATAGCTGAAAAACTATTTTAATTATTCTACTTCAAATCCTGCTTCTTTAACTGCACCAGCTAAATCCACATCAGAAACTTTTTCATTATCGTATTCAACTTCTACTTTGTTAGCGTCTAAATCTACAACAGCAGATTCTACACCATCTAAATCCATCATGCAAAGTTCAACAGCTTTTGCACATGAAGGACAGTGCATTCCAACGACTTTTACTTCTTTTTTATCGATTGCCATAAGTTTCACCTATAAAAAAATTTTTTAAAATTATAATAATTTATGTTATGATATAATATATATACCCACATTAATATAAGTTTTTGGTATACCTAAAAAATTGAAATCATTTTCAAAAAAATAGTGAAAAAAATTGAATGAACACTTAAAAAATGGTGAAAAAAATAAAATACAAATGAATATAAATCAGTTTAATATTAATACTATAAAGTATATATAAAATATTATGAACGAAGCAGATTTTATTCAAGAAATGATGAAACAAGCTAACTTGACCGAAGACCAAGGCGGTATGGTTAACGAAATTTTCCAAAGCAACTTTATCGGTGGAGACAAAGGTAAAGACGTCATAGTTAACTTGATTGCTGAAAAATTAGGCGTAGATAAGGCACAAGCTGAAACAATCTACACTATCGGTGCAGGTCTTCTTGCAACCGGTATCCTAAACAAAATAATGGGAATTTTCAAAAGAAAATAATTTTAAGAGATAATGATCCATTATCTCTTTTTTACTTTTTTACTTATTTTCGCATCATTTCATCAATTTTTTTTATTTTTACTGCTATTTTTTCAATAGATAGGTTTATGCTTCAATATCTTTCCATCTTGAATTACTGTTAGGATATTGTCATTATCTGCCAAGGATTCTATCTTATCAATAGGATTCTCCTTAACAATGATCATATCAGCTATTTTTCCTTCTTCAATTGAACCTAATTCATTTTCCTGATTGAAGAATTTAGCCCCTTCAATTGTTCCTGCTTGAATAGCTTCAAGAGGGCTTAAACCTATATCAACAAGATATTTCAATTCACCAAGGTTTCTTCCATGATCTATTACACCACAGTCAGAACCCATTAGGAAACTTACTCCCTCTTCATAAGCAGTGGAAATATTTTCCTTTTGAATTTTAACAACTTCTTTTAGTTTTTTCACCTTGTCATCTGCGAAATTATCCCAAACAGGGAATCCCTCTTTGATAAGTGTGTGGTGAACAACCAAGGTAGGAGTGAGATACACTCTCTTTTTTGCAAGAAGCTGTGAAGTCTTCTTGTCAATGAAGGTACCATGTTCAATGGATTTTATGCCAGCCTTTGCACATCTTTCAATTCCTTCCCTACTATGGCAATGTGCAACTACCTTTAAATTATGATTTCTAGCCTCATCAACAATGGTCTTCAATTCCTTTTTATTGAATTGTGCAATGTCTGGAGAGGTATATGGAGATAGAATTCCACCGCTTGCCATGATTTTAATGAAATCTGCACGAGCCCTAATCACTTCACGGGTTTTTCTTAAAACCCCTTCAACGCCATCACAGGTTCCTACTGGGAACCCAGGATATGTAATTTCCATATCAAAGCCTGAATTTAAATAATGGTCAAAATGTCCACCGGTAATAGCTAAAGGCTTGATTGAAATGTTCAATCTTGGAGCAGGGAATATCTTTCTTTCTTGAGCCATCTTAACTCCAATGTCTGCAAGTCCAGTATCACGAACAGTGGTTACTCCTGCATCAATGGTTGCTTTCATATTGGATACTGCATTATAAAAGTAGTATGAAAGGGGGTCTTTCATTATATCCTCTTTATGAAATCCATTTGCCATTATGTGAGCATGTGAATCTATAAAACCAGGCAGGAGATAATCATCTTCACCATCTATGACAATATGGTCCTTGTATAATGAGGATTCCTCTGTATGCAAAGACTTTATCCTGCCGTTTTCAATTAAAACATGACGCTCTTTAAGAGGTTCCTCACTAAAAGGATTAATAATATTTACATTTTTAATATAAATTGATGACATAAAATCACCCCATTAATAGATTATTGATTGTTGAAATTGATTAAATTGATTAAATTGATTTATTGATTATATTGATTATAATAAAGTTATTTTACCATTATCACTATCTACTTCTACCATTTGTCCATTTACCAATTCTTCAACACTTGATGGAGAATCAACCATTGGAATATCAGACATAATAGCACCAGTAGCTATAATAGGTTCTGCCTTTAGGCAAATAATCGCTTTTGGAGCTGTATTGTTTTTCATCATTTGGAAGATTACATAAGAACCTACTGTGGAACCTTTTCCTCCTGGAATGAAAAGTACCTTATCCTTAATGGATTGGCCTTTGAGTTCATGATTTGGATCAATTACAATACCGGTTTCAGGGTCTACTCCACCTAAAAAACTAATAGCTTCACTGGATACTATTAATTCCCCTTCTGCCTTTCCTTTAGAAATATTTCTGCATTCTATCATAAAATCACATGTGAAAATAAATTGATTATTAAATATTTGATAACTCTTTAAAAATTATCTTTAATTATAATTAATATATCAATACTATTATAAAAATTTTTTAAATTAGATATTGTATCATTTAATACCATCTACCAAATATTTATATAAGATAAGATATATAACAATTGTTATAGATTTTTTACAAAGTTGTTAGGATTTTATTAGAAGTAAATTGAGTTAATTACAAAAATAATTATATACTAAAAATAAAATAGTAATAAACTGTAATCATAAAAATATTTAGGATTGAAAAAATGAGTGACACAACAAAAATTTTAACCATTCAAGACATATCATGTTATGGGCAGTGCTCAATAACAGTTGCACTTCCAGTAATTTCTGCTTTTGGAATAGAAACTGCAGTTCTTCCTTCTGCTGTTCTATCTACACACACTTCAGGTTTCACAGACTTTACTGTCAGAGACTTAACTGAAGACCTTCCTGAAATCAGAAAACATTGGGAAAAGGAAGGAATATCATTTGATGCCATTTATACTGGTTTCATTGCATCAAAAGAGCAATTGGATTATATTAAAGACATCATAGAATCAAGATTAAAAGATGGTGGACTTGTATTTGTTGACCCTGCTATGGCAGACCATGGTGAATTCTACAATGGATTTGACCAGGAATTTGCAGATGCGATGGGTGAACTTTGTAAATTAGGAGACTATATACTCCCTAACACAACTGAAGCTTGTTATATCCTCCATAAACCATGGAAAGAAACATTCTCCAAAGAGGAAATGCTTGAAATGGCTAATGAACTTAGAGCATTTACAAAAAGATATGTTATCCTAAAAGGGTATGAAGAGGATAAGAAAATGGGAATGATCATCGTAGATAAACAGGAAGACACCATTGATATTGTATTCAATGACAAAGTGGATTACGTATCTCACGGAACCGGTGATGTCTTCGCTTCATCATTTGTTGGATCAACCATGTTAGGCAAAACTCCTTCTTCTGCAGCAAAAGTTGCTGGAGAATTTACCAAAAAGGCAATTGAAAAGACAATTGGTGATGAAACTCATACTTATGGAGTTAAATTCGAACAGGCAATCCCTGAACTTTACGATTTGTTAAAGAAATTTTAAAGAACAAAAATTTTAATCGTTAAAAAATAAAAATATATTTGAAAATATTTTATTAAATCCACCTTTAAAGTAGGCAAAACATGGAAAATCGAACTGGTCTTTTTTCAAATGGAGTTATCTGGTTTGGAGTTGCAATCTCTGTTTCAGAAATAGAAGCAGGAATACAGCTTGCTTCCTCAACACCAATTGATTCCATATGGATTCCATTGGTACTTGGACACATTATAGGTGGAATATTACTCTTTTTTACAGGTTTAGTAGGTGCACACCTACGAGTGAATGCAATGGAAACCATTAGATCCACTTTTGGCAATTATGGTTCCAAATTCTTTTCCTCATTGAATGTGATGCAACTTATAGCATGGGTAGCTGTACTGAATGCACAAGGTGCAGCAGCGATGATGGGATTGAATTTACCGATTTCCTTCACTCTAACATGCATAATCCTCTCAGTAATTATTGCAATATGGGTTTATGTCGGACTTTATCGTTTATCCAAAGTAACCACTGTCATGATGGTGGTGCTAACAATACTCCTTGCAATCCTATCAGTCAAGTTGTTAGGAGGAGACATTTCAAATGCATTGCCGATTGCATCTATTGCAAGTGCAAATTCTGCACCGTTAAGCTTTTGGAACATTTTTGAAATATCAATTGCAATGCCTATTTCCTGGCTTCCTGTAATTTCAGACTATACTAAAGATGTTGAAAATCCTATTAATGGAACAATGGTTTCTGCAGTGGCATATACCTTAGCAAGTCTTTGGATGTATGTTTTAGGTATGGAAATTGTCGGCATTGGAACAACAAGCATTGCACAATCAATCCTTATGGCAGGTCTTGGAGCTACAGGAGTGATTATTCTTGTGCTTTCAACTGTAACCTCCAACTTTGTAGCGGCAAACTCTGCAGGAGAATCCTCAAAAGCAATCTTTAACAAAATCAATCCAAGAATTGCAGGAGTTGTAGTGAGTTTCTTAAGTGCAATACTGGCCATTTCTGGAATAATGGATCACTACATCGGATTCTTATATCTTATCGCTTCTGTATTTGCTCCTATGGCTGCAGTGCTTATGGTTTCATTTTATCTTTCAAAGGAAGAGAATGGGAATTCAAGAATCTGGTACTGGAACCTATTTGCATGGTTTGGAGGATTTATCGTATATCAACTGACAGTAAATATGGATTCAATTTTCCTTGGACCTACACTACTTGCCATTATAATATCTGCAGTGATTGCATATATTCCAATATTGAAAAAAAGATTTGAAGGTGATAGTGTTCACATTTAAAAAAAAAAGATCAGGACTAATAAACGTCCTTTTTCATAACTTCTCTTAGGACTGCAGTTGCATAAGACCCCTTATCAATGGAAAACTCACACATCACACCATCATCAGTTGCCACTGCACTTGCATCCCATACTTGGAATCTCATAGCTCTTCTTAAACCATGACTACCTAAACGAGGCATTTTAGGAACTTCAAAATCAGCTTTAGTCAATCCATAACTGTCTAAAATAGCCTCTTCCATCTTGCCCACTTCTCCACCAGCAAAAGGAACTTTTGTACCATACAATGGACAGGTCTGGTTTATTTCAAAGGAAGAGACCATTTCCTGAAACTCTTCATTGGTCTTATCCCTTACAATTCTCTCTTCCTTATCGATAACGATATCTCCTTCAATGTATTTGTCCATTCCCATAGCTACACGTTCACTTACTGCAGCATTGAATAAGAATGATTGGTAAGCATGAACAAACATTCTTTGAAGTGGCTTTGGAAGTGCATGAATTGCATTCTTATAAGCCTTATCTGATAATTCCAATTGAGTTTTGTCTACTTCTTCAGGTTCGATTCCTTCCTTTTCAGCAATCTTTCTAATGGCTCTTTTTTCTTCCTTGATGAGAACCTTAAGCATCATCTTTTCATAACGCATTCCATGATGCATCAATTCCAATGACTTTTCCCATTCTCCATCATCATAAGCTTGACGAGCTGCCCTAGCTTCTTCACCCTCTTCTGGAGAAGGATTACCGATATATCTTCTTACAGCTTCCTTCAAGTCATTTTGAATGAGTGCTTCTCCAACCAAATGAGTGTTGGTTCTTGGCTTTCCGAATCTTTGCCAGCCGAAGTAATTAGGAACACCAGTTTTCTCAAGTGTCTTTAAAATGGCATCTGCCCTTTTAGCTGCATCTTCAATAGCTAATTTTCTTTCTTCAGCATCTTCTGAGTCCATTCCATCAATGTCTTTCACCAAGATTCTGAACTTATTTCCTTTAAGTTGGCCCATTCTTAGCTTTTTTCTTCCTCTTACAACCTTTAGGAATTCAGTGTTGTGAATGGTACCTTCCAATGCCTTGACTTGATTGAATTGCTCTTCAGAATCCATATTGGCTATGCAGATCCATTGGCGAGTAATAGCTTTCTTGTCCTTCATTCCTGCAAAACCCATTCTTTTTCTGTCAATATGAAGGTCCCTTGCAATATCAAGCAAAACATCAAGGGTGGTTCTTCCTAATTTTTCAATCCAAATGTAAATGTTTGGACCTTCTCCATCAGGAATCACTTCAGGGATTTCCTCAACATAAAAGTCTTCCCATCTGTTTCTGATTGTACCGCCGACACCTTCTTCCTCTGTAACATAAGTATTTGCATTAAGCATAGCTATTCCTCTTGAATAAAATGATAAATATAAATTAATGATTTATTAATTCCTTAAAAAAGTTAAAATCAGTTGCCCTGGCCGGGATTTGAACCCGGGGAATGGGATCCGCAGTCCCACGTGTTATCCAAGCTACACCACCAGGGCAGGAACAAATGAAAAATAGTAAAAATAGTCTAAAATAAGTAAGGTACTATTATAACATAATTATATTAGTATATTCCAATATATAAATCTTGGCTTGAATAATGGAATGAGAAAGGGAGTAATTAAAACAAGTATAATTTATATGAGTAATTTCCATAGTTTCTAATAGCTACATTGACTCTGTCTGAACTTTCATAGTCTCCGTTGGAAGACAATACTTCTCCATTCAAGTGATTTGTTTCCATAAATGCATAATGATGACCATCATCCAGATAAGATGAAAAGAAATCATCCAATAAAGCCTTTGCTTCTCTTTTTGATGAAATTGAATCATTATTGTTAGATAAGATAAATGATATCCTCTCAATTAAACTATGGTCTCTGCCATCTACTTTAGATGACATGATTTCCATAATGTCTTGGCTTGTTTTGAAAGCATTGTTTTCCTCACTTAAGCTTGGAAGATCAATATCAACCACCATATTGAAAGCAATGAGAACCAAAAGCAATATGAAAATGGAAAGCAGTGCATCAATTAAAGATATGAATCCCTTATTGTCTTTGATTAAATTAAACATAAAATCACATGAATTATTGTAAGATTATATTTGATTTAATCATATAAAAAGCTTTTTAAAGCATTAAAATGAGTTTAATATTGATTTAAGATTAGAATTTTGATTTAAATTGAAAAATAGCAATAAAAATGTAAATTACAATTAAAATAAAAGATTAAAATAAAAAAATAATAATTAAAAAAATAATTACAAACTTATTAAAATTGACTCTGAATCAATTGGATTTTTATAAGCTTCCGCCTCAATAATGGTTTTTAATTTAGAAAAGGAAATATCAAAACCTTTTTGATTTAACTCTTTTGCTAAAAGTTTCAAATCTTCATATTCCGCTTTTAATGAGATTAATTTATTATCATCACTAAATAAATACTTTATTTTAGCAACAGATTCTAAAGAAGAATCATTGATATTGATTAAGACCTTTTTTTCAATTAATTCATATGGGAACTTTTTATGTTCATGCTTAAAGATTTTCATACCAATTGTACCGAATTCTAAAGCTAAAAGACTTGAAATATCATCGAAGTATTCCTCTTCAAAATCAACAAGTACAATATACTCCATCCTTCCTTTTTTAGTAAGAGCATTGATTATATGAACATTTTTAGCTCCGCTATCCATTATTTTATCTGTAATATATGGAATGCCTTCAGGAGGCAAATCATCAATTGTAGTCATTATTAGCATGAAAACTACCTGCCAGATAAGATTTATAATGAAGAAAAAATTAAAAAAACTAATGATGGCTCGGACCTCCAAGCCAAATCAGTTTAAAAATATAATTTAATTTAAATCTTTCATTATAGTAGCTGCACGTTTTGCTGCATCCATAGCCCTTTCCATTCCTCCAGGAATAGAAGATGTTACATAAGCTCCACGAACTGCTTCTTTTGCAATGGTTTTTAAATCGCCTTCAGCATAACCCATAGCACCTGCAACAGCTGCAGGAACAATTACATTGATAATTGTGTGACCACATAATTGCAATTCAGTAATAGGAACTGCTGCAAGAGGTACAGCTTCCAATATATCCATTTTTTTATTTAGCATAGCATCAGGCAAAATCTTATTAGCTAATTCTTCAAATACTATTTTTTCTCCATCAATAGTTACTTCTACATCAGCACGAGTGTCAAATCCAGGATAATTGTCTAAGAATGGATTTTCTTTTCTACGTGATCTTCCAGAATAATTAGTAATGTTGATTTGGATATCCTTGCCCATCATGCCACTAAACAAACCAGAAGCTGCAGTTTGAACATTATTAAGTTTTTCATCATCAAGAGCTTTGGTGATTTCCTTAAGGGTCATTCCTTCATTTAGCTTATTGTAAGTAAATTCTGCAATTCTTAAAGTTTCTCCAGTCAATGCACCTTCAGTTGCCAAAATCATAGCTTTTGTAACTGGTCCTCTTCTAACTTGTTCAGATTTACGAGCAATGGTATTTGTAGCTATTTTAGCTATTGTTGGCTCAAGATAGAAATTAGATTTTACATCTTTAATAGCTTCAGCAGCCTTATCAACATTCCCATCATTTGCAAGTAAGACTTTAAGCGCAAGTACCGCATCTGCAGTCATGTGACCTAAAGGTGGTTGCAATGGACCACCAGAGAATCCTGCACCAATAGCTAATGATTCTTCAAATGCTGAAAGCATTTCTTCAAATGCAATCATACCAACTACACTAGGACCTCCAATGTCTTTCATGATTACTCCAAAGTCACCTACAACAGTTGCAGTATCATATTCTTCACCAGTTCCTCTAATATGCAATTTTTCAGGCAAACCTGCTGCTTCACAAGCACCTAAACCTGCAACATAGGCACTGTTTGCTACAAAGAATTCACCATATTCCTCTGCAACTTCAGAATCAGGGTGAACAATTTCCAAGATAGCTGCTACACCAAAGATAGCTGCGATTATTGGACTTGGAGGCATACCTACATTTGAATATGCAGTTAACATTCCTTTGGTTCCTGCATATGCACCTTTTTTAGCAAGTTCAGAGAACCCTATATCTTCCCCTAATGCATTATGCCCATACAATGGACCTCCACCTACACCTAAAGGAAGAATAGCCCCTTCAATAGGAGTTAGGGTATTATTGAATACTTCATCATAAACTGCTCTTACTGCTGCATAACCGGATATCCTATTGTTTGCTTTTGGAGTAGGGATTGCAAGAACACCACAACGGTCTACACCAGCAATAATTCTTGCCATAGCACCTAATTTTCTGTTTCCTGCAGGCACTCCTGCCTGTGCATTGGTTCCTGCAAAATAACATAATGCTGCACTGATCAATGCTGCATTTGCTGCATCTGCACCACATTCTTCTGCTGCTTCAATTGCTTTTCTTAAAATATCATCAATAGGAAGCCTGCCAACATTCTCATCTGTTAACATTATATTTGTTCCTCTCAAGACATCATTTGCAATAGAGTTTGCAGAACAAATAGCTGCAAGATTTAACATACCATGTCCTTTTGTTAAAGCTTCTATCCTATCGCTGGTCAAATTATCCATATCTAATGTAGAAGCCATCATTGCTGCAATGATTTCATTTTCCATTTGTGTCACCTAAATATTTATATCTTAATAAAAATCAACTACTTTGTAATAATATAACGCCCTTATATTATTATATAGTAATACTTTAGACTTTAATATAAATAAATATTTTTAAATAATTCAGGAAGCAGAAAAAAATGTTAAATTTAAAAAAAATAAATTTAAAAAGAGTTGAAATTTAAAAAAAAATAGTTAAAATAAAGATAATTTAAACCTCTTTTTTAGCAGTTACAGTCATCCATTGAACGAATCTGTCTGAAAATGAAAAGTGGTCATAATCATCATCAATTGTAATCTCCTTTCCTTCATATTTGATTGTCTCTTTTTTGGATTTCCCATCTCTTAAATATGCTTTTATATCTTTATAATCATTATTCTCCAAAAATTGACACAAATCAACATCCGTATAAGCGGTCATGTTCATTAATCCTTCACATAGCCTCATAAAGAATCCTGCACCATTAGTTTCACATCCAATTAAAAACATTCCCCCTGGTTTTAGAACTCTTTTAACTTCACCAAATGATTTTTCTATATCTGGCCAGAAATAAACAGTCTCAAAAGCAGTTACAATATCAAATGTATTGTCTTCAAAAGGCAAGCTTTGAACATTGCCTTCCAAAACTTCTACACGACCTTGGACAATCAGATCTTCATTGACTTCACGGGAAAGATTTACGCTTTCAATACTATAATCTACACCATAAACCTTCTTTGCAGTTTGAGCCATACGATTAATGTTCATCCCCCCACCACAGCCTACATCCAATATAATGTCATCTGGAGAGATATCTAAATGTTTCAATCCCCATAGAGAAACAGGAGTGTGTTCCTTATTCATTGATTTTAATTGAATGTTTCCTAATTTACCTTGTGGATTTCCCATATTTTCAAAGAATCCCATTTTAACACCTACATTATAATTTTAGTTTAACTAGAAATTTAATATCTAATTAAATATTTTAACTAATAAAATATAAAGTTTTGGTATACCTAAATATACTTGCAAATAAATATCTAAGGAAACTTTAAAAAAATAGAATAAAAAACAGTTTAGATATCAAAATAAAAAAAAAAATAAAAAAATGAAAAAATAAAAAAGCAATGGTCTAATTTAGTTCATTAACGAGATTTTTGATGAACTGATTATTCATCAGCTGAAAATCTTAATCCTTCTGATTCCATAAGTTTGACATTTTTCTGAACTTCGGTTTTGTACCATTGCCTTAGTTCCAACTCTTCTTTATCTAATGAGTCAGTGCCAAGGCTATCAAAGAATTTTATATTTCTCTCCATGATGCTTAAGTTATTAAGCCTATTTGGAGGCACTTTAAAAGGATCTTCTTTATACAAAAGAATGATATAAATCACCATAGAGCAAGAAGCATAATAAGAATCCGGATAATGATCAACAAATTTATCAACAAAGGATTTCATATTTTCCATGTTTTTGACTTCATATTCCGCTTTAAATCCTTTAGCCAATTCCAATTCTTCATGCTTTTTAAAACTTCCAAAAAAATTTTTTAATAAACCCATAAATAAACGCCTTTAGTTTCAAAGAATATCAAAAATAGAAAAAAAATAAAAAATAAAAAAAATTAATTAGAAATTATAGGATTCATTGATTTTACCGGTTACATCACGGATTTCCGCAGTAGCTTCTTCCAAGTGGAAAATAGCTAATTTAAAACCGGTTTCATCATTATAGATTCCTTGCAAGAATTCATTTCCTGCAACTATAGCATCTGCCATATCATAGGTTTCTTCAAATACAGCTTTTCCATAGTATCTTAGGAAATCAGTTTCTACAAGAGCTACAATTTCAACATAAGGATTTTCCTGCATTTGTTTATAGACATCCTTAAAGTTTCCTACTCCAAAGTAAAGCTTACCATCTTTAAGCAAATGGAAACCTAAAGGTCTGTTTTTTGGTTTGTCTCCGTCAACAGTTGCCAAGAAAAACACTTTTGCTTCATTCATAAATTCATCTATTCTTTCTGCACCTTCTACCATTTATATCACCTATTTAATTTTAAAAGAATAAAAATCTATAAAAATAATTAAAATTTAAAAATAAAAGATTGAAAAAATTATGATTATTTATTGTTTGACAAAATATAATCAATAACTCTTTCTTTCTTCTTAATGGATTCATCAGCTGCCTTTTGGACTTTTTCCTTCATGATTTCAAAGTCTTCAGGAGTTGTATCTCCAACCAATTTCTTGATTTTGGTATATGCAGCTTCTCTGAATAATGGAACTAAAGTTTCTTCTGTTCCATCTTCCTTAAGAAGGATAGGGGAACCATTATTGTTTACCTCACCGATTTCTGTAATGTATACTCCTACATCAGAAACTACCTTCTTGACATCTTCAGCAATTTCTGGAGGAACTACAAGCATAAGTGAATCAGTGGAAACTCCAAGAGGATCAATATCCAAATCTTCAAGCATGTTCAATACGTTTGGTGCTACAGTGGACTTGATCTTGTCATGGTAGAACTCCAATCCTACACCAGTTGTCTCACAAATCTCATGAGCATCTCCTCTAAGACCACCATTGGTTACATCAGTCATTGCATGAACGTCTTTTACTAAATCTGCTGCAAACAATGCTTTGGAAGCCTTGACGAAACTGATGTTCATTGTATCCCAAACAACATCAAAGTAACCGTTATAGAGTGCAGTTGTAGTGATTGTTCCACCACCGGCACCTTCAGTCATAAGAATGATATCTCCATCAGTTGCTCCTTTTCTTGCAGTTGGAGGATACTGTGAAACACCTACGCTTCCTACACAACTGACTAACCTGTCACCAAGGACCATATCTCCACCTACACGTAGAGTACTTCCTGCAACAAGAGGAACATCAATAAGCTCAGACACTGCACATACACCTGCAGTATAATCAAAGAGTTTACCTATATCCCCATCATCAGCAAGATGAAGGTCACTTAGAATAGCTACTGGGTCTGCACCCATTACACAGACATCCCTTAAGGTAGCTCTTGTTACATGGAACCCGCCTAAAAATGGATATTCACTAAGTCTTGAATGAATTCCATCAACTGCAGTGGTTATATAAACATCATCTCCAGGAGCAGGAACCTTAACAACCCCTCCATCATCCTGAGCATTTGGGTCAACTACAGATTGGACATTTGCACTTTTTACAATCTGTGCAATCTTTCTATGTACAAAGAAGTCTCCTGCACCACGGGAACCTACACCCATCTTTCCCATGCCGACATTTGCCTTTGGCACAGTGATGATGTCCTTTAAGAATTCATCTTCAGTATTGTTAAGCTCCATTGTGGTCTTGACTTCATCGATGACACTTTCAGCCATCAATATTGAATGTTCATCAGAAATGTCCTTAAATTCTCTTATTCTTTCTGCAAGGATAGACTTAAGCTCTTCTTCATCTTCGCCTTTGGTAAGTCTTCCTCTTACAAAACCTTCTATATCCATGTTTACACCATTTTAGTAAAATATTAATTTAAAACAATTTTTAAAAATATGATTAGAATTATGATTTAAAATTTACAAAATTTATACACTGATTCGGACAAGCTGCTACACATACCTTACAGTCTCTGCAAATATGATTCTCTTTCAAGGATGATTTGCCATCAACAATAATAAAACTGTTATTCGGACAGACTGAAACGCATCTCTGGCAAGCTTTACAATTTTCTCTATTAATCTCAATATGAGACTCTTGAGATTCTTCCTTAACTTCTTTAACCTTATCTTTCTTAAAAAATGAAAATAATCCCATAAACTTACTTTATTAAAACAAATTAATAAGTTTTTATTAATGAATTTAAAAAATGATGAAAAATAAGAAAAAGAGAATATTAAAAATATTAAAAAAAAACTAATAAAAAAACTAATAAAAAAATAAGAAAAAGAGAATATTAAAAATATTCTAAAAAATATAAAAAATAAAAAGAAAGGATTCAATCAAGCTTCATTTGAATCCTTTGATGGTTTTCTGTATTTGAAAATAAAGTACACGCTGAAAATAGCTGTTATGATTACAGAAATCAGATTAGATATAAATGAATCCAATCTCAATCCTTCAGGAGCTTGTAGAATATATGCAATAGCTATTACCAAACATACGATAGCGGGAGCGAATGTAATAATAAACTGCTTTTTATTTTCAATCAGATAGACAGTTGCAGCCAGCAATACTGCCACAGCAATGAACAATTGAGCCCAAGCCATATATCTCCAAATCAATGAAAAGTCAACGAATGTCAATGCAAATGATAGAATAAATAAAGGCAATGCTATTTTCAATCTTGACATGAAAGTCTTTTGATCCAATTTAAAACCGTCTGCTACAGTTATTCTAGCAGCACGTAAAGCAGTATCTCCAGTAGTGATTGGACATATTACAACACCAATGATTGTAAGGACCAAACCGATAGAGCCAACCAATGTTGTAGCCATCTCGTTTACACCAACAGCAGGTGTAGCACCATAAATAACAGCCAATTGAGGTTGCCCATGGAAAAATGCCATGGCAATAGCTGCCCAGATCAATGCAAGTATACCTTCTACAACCATTGCACCGTAGAATACCAAACGCATGTCCTTTTCATTTTCCATACATCTTGCAACAATAGGGGATTGGGATGAATGGAAACCTGAAATCGCACCACAAGCAATAGTAACAAATAAGAATGGGAAGATAGATTTTGTAGTTAAATAAAGCCCAGGAGTTGTAAATTCAGGAATTGTATAATGAGGGTTCATCAACAATGCAGAAATCATAACAACAGCCATTATAAGGAATACAATTCCAAATATTGGATAAATCTTACCAATAATCTTATCAACAGGAAGCAAGGTAGCGATAAGGAAATATGCAAAAATAATTACTAGCAAAATATGTGTTTCAACACCTGTTAAACTTGAAAGCAAATCTGCAGAACCTGTTGCAAAAACAGCTCCCACAAGAATACCTGTAACGACTATAATAAAACCAACAATTTTTCGAACGGTATCGCCTAAATACTCACTAATGATATCTGGCATAGATAAACCATCTTTACGTACGGACATGACTCCAGAGAAGAAATCATGCACTCCACCAATGAATATTGTACCGAGCACAATCCATAAGAATGCAGCAGGACCGAATAAAGCTCCTTGAATAGCTCCAAATATAGGACCTAAACCTGCAATATTAAGAAAGTGAATCAATAGGTTCTTATATTTATTCATTGGAACATAATCTACGCCATTTTCTAATCTATATGCAGGTGTCACATGAGTTTCATCAACACCAACGATACGTTCTAAAAAATGACCATAAATAAAATATGATAAAATTAATGCAAATAAACAAATAAAAAATGAAATCATAAAAATATATTATATTATTAACATTTAAATAATTAATGATGATAGATTAATTATTAAATAGATAATGTTTTAAAGTTAAAAAAAGTATTTCTAATAATTGAAGAAAAAATAACAAAAAGAGAAAAATAAATTAAAAAGAAAAAATAATAGATTAAAAAATCTATTTTAAAGCTTCTTCTACAGCCACTGCAACTGCTACAGTTGCACCAACCATAGGGTTGTTACCCATACCAATGAGTCCCATCATTTCTACGTGGGCAGGTACGGAACTTGAACCAGCAAATTGAGCATCAGAGTGCATTCTTCCTAAAGTGTCAGTCATACCATAGGATGCAGGACCTGCTGCCATATTGTCTGGGTGCAAGGTTCTGCCGGTTCCTCCACCAGAAGCAACAGAGAAGTATTTTTTGCCTTCAAGTACACATTCCTTCTTATAGGTTCCAGCTACTGGGTGTTGGAATCTTGTAGGGTTTGTTGAGTTACCTGTGATTGATACGTCAACACCTTCAAGGTGCATGATAGCTACACCTTCCCTTACATCGTCAGCACCGTAGCATCTTACTTTTGCTCTTTCACCATCGGAATAAGCCTTTTCTCTAACCACTTTCACTTCACCGGTGAAGTAGTCGAATTCTGTTTGAACATAAGTGAATCCATTGATTCTTGAGATGATTAAAGCGGCATCTTTTCCAAGCCCATTTAAGATAACTCTTAAAGGCTCTTTTCTAACCTTGTTTGCAGAGTTTGCAATACCAATTGCACCTTCTGCTGCAGCAAAACTTTCGTGACCAGCCAAGAAAGCGAAACATTCAGTTTCATCAGAGAGTAACATTGAAGCAAGGTTACCATGACCAAGACCTACTTTTCTGTCATCTGCTACACTTCCAGGAATACAAAATGCCTGCAATGCTTCACCGATTGCAGTTGCAGCATCACTTGCCTTTTTGCAGTCCTTTTTTATTGCAATAGCTGCACCTAAAGTGTATGCCCAACAAGCGTTTTCAAAACAGATTGGCTGAACAGACTTTACAATGTCATATGGATTGAATCCTTTTTCATTACAGATTGCTTTAGCCTCTTCAAGGTCTTTAATGCCATATTTTTCAAGAACAGGAACAATTTGATCAATTCTTCTTTCATAACTTTCAAATAAACTCATTACTATTCCCCCTATTCCTTCCTTGGGTCGATTTTCTTGACAGCATCTTCGAATCTGCCGTATTGACCGCTTGCCTTTTCAATAGCTTCCATTGGATCTGTTCCATCTTTGATGAGGTCAAGCATTACACCCATATTGATGTATTTGTATCCAATGATTTCATCGTCTTCGTCAAGACCTATTTCAGTGATGTAACCTTCAGTAAGTTCCAAGTATCTTGGACCTTTCACTTTAGTTGAGTATATGGTTCCAACTTGGGATCTGTGACCTTTACCTAAATCTTCAAGGCCTGCTCCAATTGGAAGACCTCCTTCAGAGAATGCTGATTGGGTTCTACCATATACAATCTGCAAGAATAATTCACGCATAGCTGTGTTGATTGCATCACATACAAGGTCTGTATTCAATGCTTCAAGGATTGTCTTTCCAACAAGAATTTCACCAGCCATAGCTGCAGAATGAGTCATACCAGAGCATCCAAGAGTTTCCACCAATGCCTCTTCGATGATTCCTTCCTTAACATTTAAGGTTAATTTGCAGCATCCTTGTTGAGGTGCACACCATCCGATACCATGAGTGAGTCCGGAAATGTCACTGATTTCCTTGGATTTTACCCATCTGCCTTCTTCAGGGATTGGTGCAGGACCATGGTCTGCTCCCTTATGAACAGGACACATATTTTCAATTTCTTTTGAGTAAATCATTTCAATCTCCACTTAAAAATCTTAGAATTATTTAAAATTATTTAATTATTAAAATTATCTAAAAATGAAAAAAATTTAATAATTTTATAATCTTTATGTAATTATATTTATTTTATTCAGTATATAATATTTGATTTTTAAGTTTGAAATTAAATAAAAAAAGAATAAAAAAGAATAAAAAAGAGTAAAAAATAGCAAAAAAGAAAAAATATTATAAAAATACCTGTAAAGAGATGTAAAACAAATAAATAGCCCCAATAATAATCAAAATTGCAAATACTTTAGGGAGGTATCTTGCCTTGGAAATCAATTTCTCCAAATCGATTCTTGAAATCGCCAAACATAATGCAAGCAAAGTGAGCGCAAATCCTAATACGTAAATAAGTATATTCCCAACTGCATATAATGGACTATTTGAACTTACAAGCAAGGTTATAAGAGAAATGAGATATGCACTATAGCAATCAGCCCAAGCGATTGATGTCATGAATCCTAAAATAAATGAATTTATTATGCCTCCACCGGATCTGGCACCCATCGATTTGAAGGACAAAGTATAATCAAAAAACATCAATATTCCCATAACCAATAGAATAACTGCAGCAATTACCCTAACATAAATGATATATTTGTAGAGAATAGCTGTAAAGAACCCTGTCAAAAAGATGATTATTGTGAAAATGCTAAATAATCCAAGTATAAAAGACAATATTTCCGCTTTTGATTTGGTCTTTAAGCTGAATCCTACAATAATTGGTATGGTAGGTATGATACAAGGAGATAATATTGAAATTACTCCTGTAAAAAATGAAATAATCGGCATTATCTCCATTTTAAAATCTCCCATTATCAAATATTAATTTCCGCTGATTTCTTTCAAATGAGCTAAATATTCCTCTGGAGGTTCATACTCCTCAATTCTGCCTAGTTCATTTCCATCTCCATCTAAAACAACAGTTGTAGGAGTTCCATAAATATTTAATTGAGATGTAAGTTCTGGACTTTCACTTGTTTGTGTAATCAATATAATGTAATTATCATTTATTTCCTTTTGAACAGCAGCATCTGTTAAGGTATCCTCCTTGAGATATTCACAATAGATGCATGCAGCCCCATCAAACACAATCATCACATTCCTGTGATGTGCCTTAGCATCCTTGAATGCACGTTCTAAATCATTGCAGAAGTACAATCCTTCAATGTAAGACACTTCATAATATTTTGAATCATAATCGAACTTTTCACTCTTAGTATCTTTTTTTGCAGTTTTTTTGCTGGAATTATCCTCAGTTTTTTTGGAATCAATTAAACATGACCCATCCTCACAATTGGATGCATCTGCATCTACATTTGCATCAGAAGTAGGTATAAGAGTTTGAGAATCATCAAATGAGGTAGGTGCATCTACAACTAAAACAACTCCACATACTAAAACAAAAGCGAAAATAAGTAAAACTATAAATTTAAATTTTCCCATACTATCTCCCCCAAAGATAATATGTGCACAGTTATTTAAATAATTTACTAAAAAATCAATGAAAATTTTCTAAAAAAATTAAAAAATGATAAAAAATTAAAAAATTAAGATAAATAAAAAAATTAAGAGAAAAAATAGAATAAATAAAATAATTTAAAAAAAGAAAGTAGAATAATTTATTCTAAATTAACAAAGTTCTTAAGTATTTTCAAACCTGGAACTCCACTTTTTTCTGGGTGGAACTGGGTTGCAAATACATTATCCTTTGATACTGCAGCAGTTAAATCAATGCCATAATCAACAACTGCGGACAAATTGCTATCATCATCAAGCACAGCATGATAAGAGTGTACAAAATAAAAGTCCTTGCCATCGACACCATCTAAAATATGGCATTCTTTAACTTGCTTCAATTGATTCCAGCCCATATGAGGAATCTTTCTGCCTTCTGGAATCTTAGCGACATGGCCTTTGAAAATGTCAAGCCCTTTTACACCTGGAGATTCCTCACTTGAGGATAAAAGCACTTGAAGACCTAAGCAAATACCTAAAAATGGCTTTCCATCATCAATATGTTCGAAAATCACATCCTTAAAAGGTTCGATGTTTTCCATAGCTGTTCCAAAAGCGCCTACTCCTGGAAGAACAAGATGTTTAGCATTTGCAATCTCAGCCGGATCGCTTGTAATGATTGCTTCAACACCTATCTTTTTAAAGCTATTGGAAATGCTTCTGAGATTTCCACTTTTATAATCAATAATTGTAATCATAAAATTACCTGCAAATAAAATATTAAATTGAAATTTTTTAAATAATTGAAATTTTTGATAAATATATTAAACTATTTTTGGAAAAAATTATTCTATAATTTAAATTAAAATAACGATTAATTAAAATGATAGTTAAACAAACAAATATTAATTTTATTCAAGCTCCCATTCAATAACTGAACGTATCATCATACCAAAGTCTGAATCAACAATCTCATCTACACCTAATGTCTTAGAATGAGCATCTAATTCAGCTATGACATGTGAGTACCCTAATTCATTAAGCGGTTGAACAAGTCTTGGACCATCTGTAACTGCAATGGTTTCACAGTCAAGCTCTTCAACATACAATGCATGTGGAACCCCTGCAACAATCACTAAATCTGGCTTGATTTCCTTAAGATATTCCTCTGCCTTTCTTGGAGTGATTGGGTATTCATCTAATCCTCCGGTAATGCATTCAATATCAATTCCAGTTTCATTGAGTTCCTTAGTTATATTAACTGCATGCTGTCTGATTCTTGGAAGACCAATGTTCTCATCCAAATTAGCAATGAAATGAAGATTCTCTATATCCTTATTAGACTCTGCTCCATCAAGAAGTGGAGAGAAATCGCAATTTAGAATGTCTGCAAAGAGATAAGAGGTTTCTTTTTTAGCATTCAATACAAATGCTACCTTTTTACCTTCTTGAATTGCTTTAACAATAATCTTTGCTACCTTTTCCTTGCTGTCTCCAAAATTAGGCTTGATGTATTTTCCTTGTGCCATTCCACGAGTCTTTTCAACATGTGTTGCAAGCCTTAGCATTTCATTTTGACGATCAGCTTCCTCTTGAGGAATTACACCATATTCTACAGCAGCATTAAGCACTGCAATAGCTCCTTCTGTATTGTCCCCTTCACCGAAACCACCGTGAGATTCCACAGGCAGGATAACACAATCAAGGCCAAGGTTTTCAATTGGTTCCTTTAAGTCTTCACCAATGATCATACTAGCACAAGTTCCTACAATACCCATTAATTTTGGATTGAAGGTATCATAAGCCTCTTGCAAGGTTTCCTGAAGCTTTTCACCTGCACCTAAAATAAAATCATTTTCAGCCATAGCTGTTGTAACAACTCTAACACCATCACTTTCAAGGAGCCTACCTGTTCTAAAGCAACAGCCATGAGGACCATGCATTACAATTACATCAGCATTTAAGTCTCTTAATGTGTATAAGGAAGCAGCAATTGGGCTTGGACGTGGATGCATCATTTTATCACCTTTTAGTGTGTAACAATCTTAATTATATCTCTGTCTTGAAGTTCATAATCACTTGCAATTCTCATGCTCTTTCTTGCATCTACCGCATGCATGAACTTATCACCGATATCTGTGTGAATGATATATGCAAATTCACGAGGAGTTGAACCTTTAGGCACTAGGAAAGCATCTGGGAGCACATTTCCTTTTTGGTCTGTAAGCTTGTGCTCATCTCCTACAGGATAGACAACAATCATGTCTAAAAGTTCAAATACTGCAGTATTCAATGCCTTTTGAATACCAGTGCTGCCATAAACATCAAGGATATTGGTTTGAATATATTCCAAAGCCTTGATTTGATTAGCATTCAATTTGCTTTCATCTATGATTTCAAAACTGCTGTCTCCAGAAATGTATGAAATCAATCCTGCTCTTGTAGCATTCATAAGTGCAAGCTCGGATTCCGCAGATGTTGGAATTACACGAGGATATTTCTCTTGCATTCTTTCAATGTTTTCACGTGCTCCAGGCAAATCTGCCTTGTTTGCAATTACAAGGGAAGGTTTTGCAATATTCAAGAGATTGCGTACAAATTCAATCAAGTCTTCATCTTCCCATTTGCCGTAATTAGGATTTACAGTTCTTAAAGCTTCAATTACATCTTCAATTAGAATTCCAGTACCAGACAATTGGTCAAAAAGGACCTTGGAAATGTCTAAATGTTCAGCTTCAACCTTACGGATAAGCCTTACCCAATTCTTGCTTACGATTCCATACATCCACATGACGATTTCATGTTCTAAGAACTCGATGTCTTCCAATGGATCATGTGAACCTGGATCAACTGGGTTTCCCTCTGCATCTGTAGAACCTGAAGCATCTATTACATGAATGAAAACTTTAGCTTGCATCAAGTCATCCAAGAACTTGTTTCCGAGTCCCTTTCCTTCGTGAGCTCCTGGAACAAGCCCTGCAACATCTATCAATTCTATAGGAATCAATCTTGTTCCATCAATACATTGAGAATTGTGTGGATTGCAAGTGACATTCATTTCCTTGCACGGACATTCACTGATAACATGAGCAACAGCCTTATTTGCATCTATGGTTGTAAATGGGTAATTAGCCATTTCCACTTGAGATGCAGTGGCTGAATTAAAAAATGAGGATTTTCCTACATTCGGTTTACCTGTAACTGCAATTTGAAGCATAATATCATTCCTAATTATTATAAAATGTAAATCTAATTTAATTTTTATTTGATTTTTGTAATTATTAAAAGATTAAAATTAGTTTCTTTGATTTTTTAAAAAAACTTTAAATTATTATAATTATTATAATACTTTATTATATCTATTTTACAAAGTATAAAAAATTATTTAAAAAATAGTTTTATAATTATGAAACAGTACTAAGAAATATGCAAAAATAATCAAAAAATTAATAAAAAATTGAAAAAATAGTAGAATAAAAATTGAATAAAAAATAAAAAAAGAAAATAGCTAAAAAACAATAGCTATCAAATATAATTTTTTTAAAATACAATTAACCTATGTATCTGAGGTCATCTTGAGTTTGTTGTGGTGCTTGTTGACCCATTGCTCTTTGAAGCATTTCTTGCTCCATTTGCTGAGCTTGGGAAATCATTTCACGAATCTCTTCAGCTTTTGCTTCTAACTCTTCAGTACTTACTTCGAGTTTTACAAGAATAGCTAATTTTTGCAAAATAGCTTCAGCTGCTTCAGCATCAATGAAATAACCAGGAGTTTTACCCATTAAGCAAGCTCCTTTCATTCCTCTGAGTCTACCTAAACCTAAGAATAAACCAGAAGCACCAACGATACCACCATCAGCAGATCTGATTTCAACATCCGCTTCCTTGAGTACTTCAATAATTTCCTCATCGGTAGCAGCACCTAAAACACGGCCATCGGTACCTTCGATAGGTTGACCAGTAGCAAGACCGCCTAAAGTATAAAACTCTTTAGCTCCTTTTGATTCAACAAAATCAAGGATAGAACCACAGAGTTCGTATTGACCTTCAGGTGCTAAAGCTTGACAATTGCCTACTAAAAATATGAAATCCCTTTCATCTGCACCTGCAGACTTTAAGTAGTACATTTCATTTGTCATATCCTCTACAATTCCTCCTTCACCAACAAGAACTTGTGGTGGGAAGTATGGAGAATAGATTTCCACAAATTTAGTAGCTTCCAATTCATCAATTACATGGTCAATTGCTAATTTTCCTACATGACCGATTCCAGGAAGTGCTTCAATAAATATAGGATTGTTTAAACTAACTTCTTCTAATACATTAAATTGAGTTGTTCTCATGAGATCACCATAAAAGAACATTTTAATAAATAATATAATAATCGTAAAATCTAAAAAAATAGAAAAAATAGAATAATGGTTTTTAAACTAACAATAGCTTGCTAATTAAAAACTTTTATTATTCCTTATTAAGCATCTCTTTCTTTAATTGCCTACGGTATTTACCATACTTATCCTCAACAGAAAATTTAGGTGGGTAAATCACTTTCAAATCTCCACCGCAATTTGGACATTGAGGTTTAAGTGTGTAAATATTGCAAACAGGACACTTCTTCATTTTCATTTTCATCTGATTCACTAATTAATTTTCAATTTCACGTAAGAATTCTCCGTTACCGTCTGCTTCCTCTACAATAGCAATAGCTTTTTCAGCTGCTTCTTTCAATTGCTTTTCAGCAACCAAATAATCAGTAGAAGTTACAGTAATTCTGTAACGAGGAGCTCCAACACATTGAACTTCAATGTTTTCAGCTTCTGCTGCCATAAGTGCTTTCTTAATAACTTCTACACCATCTGGGTTGTAGTTCTTAATGTCTACATATCCACTGATGTGAACTTCAGGTGGTTGGATGTTCTTAACAGCAACTTCAGTTATGGCATCAGCCCATTCTTGGCTGATTCCTTCTTCAGTAAGGGTTTCTGCTCCTTCTTCAGCAGAACTTTCAAATGCCCCATAGATATCACCGAAGATATCCATAAGCTCATATCCCACTTCATCATAAGCAGTATCCAAGTCTTTATCTAAAGATTTAGCAGCTAATTCTAAGAATTTTTCAGCTTTTTGTTCAATTTTCCATTGTTGGATCTTTTTAGTCCTTTGGTCTTCTCTAATTCTTTTTAAGGAAGCATCCACATGACCTTTTTTAGGATTAACTCTTAAAACACGAGCAACAATCTTTTGATTTTCTCTTACATGATCTCGAATATTTTTTACCCAACCAGAAGAAACTTCAGAAATATGAATAAAAGCTTCTTTACCTGCGTATTCTTCTAAGTTAGCAAATGCACCATAGTTAACAACTTTGTAGACAGTACCTACAATAAGTTCTCCTTCATCTGGCCATTCTTGACTTTTTCTTACCAATTAAAACACCGAAATAAAAATAGTTTAGATAAGTAATTGAAATTACCTATCTTTATTCTAAGATCACATAACGACTAATAATAGAATATAATTCTAATAAATATTAATTATAGAATATTAATTAGCCATTAATAATTTTAAGCTTAATCTAAAACTTCATCGATGTGAGCCATGATTTTAGCTTTTCCACCACGGGATTTAACGATGGTTTTACCGCAGATGATACATTTTACATCAGAAGCTGCACGATCGAAAATGATTTGTTCGTTATCACAATCTAAACATTTAACTCTTAAAAAGTTACCTCTACCATTACTTGCCATACAAATCACCTAGTTAGATACCCATTCAGGTTTTCCTACTCTGAAAGATCCGGCTTGTTACCACCTGGTAATGGTCTTGGATAACCTCTGTACCCTGCGGTAACTCTTCTGAATTGTCTTTGTCCCCATTTTAACTCACTAGCTTTTCTCTTTTTGGAAGTGTGAACTTCGTGCATAGTGTGTTTCTTACAATGTGGACAGTAAGTTCTTTTTTCTTTAGGCATTTTCATTTTCTTCACCTTTAATAATTTTCTCTGTTAAAAGACTTTTAGAACTTAATTAACAGATATATAATAAATAATTACAACAAACCAATTGGAACTGTTTAGGTTTCCATTTAGCATGAGGATAAGTTATAACATACTAATAAGAACATTTTTCAGTTTCCTACGAGCATGAGAGCATCTACACATCCTTATATAAAATATTTTTACATCAAATAATCTAAATCATTATAGAATAAACTAAAAAGTTTAAAAACTTTAAAAAAAGATTTAACAAATTGTAAATCTTAGAATCTAATAATTAAAAAAATATTTTAAAATAAGAAAATATCATATTATTATAGATACATTAATTATATATGATTATAATCTATATATAAACCTTTGTATTATATAATAATTTATATAAAAAAGATAATTTTTAATAGATTAATGGAATTTTTTAAATGATTAATGGAATTAATGCTTGACTAAACTTGCCTTATTGTTATCAATAAGAATTTGAGCAGTTATGTTCGGCAAGATCACTACATCATTTTCAAGGAAAGGACCATATACCTTTCCATCAATACCTACCATCTCACCAAGATTTTCACTGATGACAACAGTGGCATTCTCTATTTCATCCCTAGCAAAGACTCCTCCTCTTGTTTTATCAACAGGTTTCTTAGGAGCATCTTCTTTTTCTACTGGCTTATCAAAACCCTTTTCAGGCATATCTTTAGTTTGCTTTACATCAAGACCTGATGAAAATCCAAGTTCAGATCGTGCTGATTTAGGCTCAAAAAGGCTATCTTCCTTAATTTCTGGCTCTTTTTCATCAGCTTTGCTCTCTTCAGGCACCGCTTCTGCCTTAGGTTTTTTCGGTTTTGCAAATATCAGATTGAAGTCATCTTCAGATGGTTGGGCATAATCGGATCCTGCAGCGATTGCATTATAATAGTCATCATCATAATTAGGTTCCAACTTATCTAAATCCACAAATTGGCTATCAGGATTTTTGAAGATATCATTGATGTTATCTGATGTTATGCTCTTAGGCTTGGAACTTTCATTTGATTGGACTTCCTCTTTCGGTTCTTCAACATCAACTTGAACCTCAAACTGGCTGTCATCCTCTACATAGACATCCTCTGGATCTACTGGAACTTCTTCAACAGAGCCTTGGGTCTCTTCTACAGAGGCATGTACAGATTCCTCATGAACATCCTCTTGAGCATCAACTGCAGCAGTTCGACCAGGATACTTTTGATTAGCTACCTGCTTATCAATGTTTTCATACTTTTCATCGGTAACCACTTTAGCGTTTTTAATTTGGTTCAATCTATTTAAAACCTCATCAGACTCTCCAAGAGCATCAGAAATCTCATCTTCCAAATCATCATCAACAGAACTTTCAGACTCAATGGCTCGGGCGGATTCATAAGAATCCTCTACAAAACCAGTTTCTCCATCTTCATCAAAATCTTTATCATATTCCTCTCCTTCATCTTCCAATGAAGTTCCATCAAGAGAACCTTCTTCAGCATATTCATCTAATGAAATTCTATATCTATGGCTCTTAAGAGCATCCATCAATGCGAAATATAAGGTTTCCTCTTCATCGGTAAGATTCAATGGAGTTGTATCCAAGAGGTCAAATTGAGGATTGTCCTTTTTAAACAAAAGAAAAGACCTATAGATATTATTGTTAGCGGCTTTTGTAATTTTAGACTCCCTGAGTTCACAGATTTCAGTTGCAATCCTTTGAGCATTATTCAATAACAATTGCTCATTTCCAAAAGGATCGCTAGCTACAGAACGCTCGAGATTTCTAATATAATCACGTAACTGCTTATAGAAATCATTTTCTACTCTCGCCAGAGAAGATTTATTACGTTCCTCCTTTTGAACTCTGCGTAAAACTTGGAAAAAGTCGCCTTGCATAATAATCATCTAAATAAAAATAAATTTAAAGTCTAAGATTATCGTTAATAATCATCACATTTTCTAAATACTAATTGGTTTAATAAAGTCAATAATGTATAAATTTGTTAATGGTGTAAAAAAATAAATAAATAAATTAATTTAAGGTAAATTAATTTATTTTAGAGTTTATTAAGCTTTTATACTAGATTAATCTAGTCCATTTAGTCTTCAGATTCAATTCTTGGAGCAAGCAAGAAACTGAGTTCCCCATCTTCGGATACCATTTTAAGACTAAGTGTTAATGGCATGTCATTTCCAAGGGAGATGGTTGCAATTTCAGAGAATTTGTCTGCTTTAAGCATTTCTCTGATTTTTTCTAAAGAGAAAATGGATTTAGCTTTAGTGTCTATTTTTTCACCATGTAAATATTCAATGTTTGCATCTCCAAACTCACCTTCAGCAGATGCATAGAAGTTTTCTTGATCTACCATTAAAGTGATTTTATCAGAGAAGATATCCATATCTTGGATTGAGTCTTTCAAGAGAGTGAAAGGAATCTCAAACTCGGTAGGATAATCTAATGATGGAGGTGCAGGTGAATCATATTCAATATCAATCAATCTGATCTTGAAAGTTCTTGTAGCTTCACCAACAAAAGTAAGAATAAGATTTCCTTCATCTAATGACATTAAAACACGGTCATTAGCTTTGGAACGTTTTAATACTTTCATTAACTCATCAGTGTCAACATTGATCTTTTCAGGTTCATCGCAAATGAACTCATCAAATAAACTGGATTTGAGTTCGAGATGAACAAAGGTAATGTGACTACGGTCTAAGGCATCTAAACGAAAACCTTCACTATCAGTTTGGATTTGTACTTCATCAACAATTGATGAAATAGCATCAAAACTGGTTTTTAAAATACTTGAATCACTTAACTCAGCTTTAAACATTAAAAATCAACTCTTGATTTAATTTTAAGCATTGATTGTTTATTTTATAAAAATAATGCATAATTTAATTTTTTTGATTAAATAAAATTGTATATTTTATTATAATATTATATAGTATTTAATCATTTATAAATCTAATCAAAAGTGAAAATTTTTAAAAAAATTTGAACATGAAAAATTCTAACGAATTAGAAAAATTTTATGAAAATTAATTAAATTAGATAATGATTAAATATGAAAATTCGAAAAAAAATAGATAAAAATCTTACAAAAATATTAAAATAAAATTTGATCTTAAAAAAATGCGAGCATACACTCTAAGTAAATAAAAAAGAGAAGGCAAAAATAAAATAATATAAAATAAAATAAAAACAGATTTAAGAAAATTATTCTTTTCTTAAACTGTTATCAAAATTGGTTCCTTCGATTATTCTTCTTTTTTTCTCAGCCAATTCTTGAGCTTTCCTTTCTTTTTCAGCTAACTCCTCTTCACTTAAAGAATCACTATCGAATTTTGATAAATCAACGGACTTTTTAAATTGAGGTTTTGAAGGAGCAGGCTCCTCCATCTCATAGTCATCGTCATCATCAAAATCATATTTGGAATACTTATCTTCCAATTCATTATTTCTTTCAAGTTCTAAGTCAGAATTAGCATCCTCTTCAATGTTTTCCTCAAGAGCATTGTCGATGATTTCTGATTCTTCTTCGATTGGACTTTGATCATCTACAAGAACGGTTTCCTCTTGGACAGGAGCTTCCTCAACTTCATCAAAATCATCATTGGCATCAAATGAATCATCGAGGGACTCTTCATCCAAATCTTCTTCAACAGGAATCTCATCAACCAAATCGTAATCCTCAGATTCATCTTCGAAATCATATTTGGAATACTTGTCCTCCAAATCAGATTCAGCAGATTGTTCGTTTAGTCTGGAATGAATAGGGATTATCTCATCGATTCCATCATCGTTATCATCAAGAACTTCTGTTGAATCGGCATTTTCATGCTCTTTAAAAGAAGATTGATTTTTTTGAGAAGTTAAATTTGATTCGGAATACAAAGAATCGATATCATCATCAGAAACTTTATCATCCTTATCGTTCTCATCTAAATCTTTAGAGGAATCAACAGATTTGTCATTATCGCCGTTATCGGAAAAATCAGAATCTTTATTTCTTTTAAACATGCCAAAGATGGCATCAAAGTCATCACGAGAAATAACATCATCGCTTATATCGTCATAATCAATACTTTTAATGCTGTTGAACGTATCGATTATCAACGAAGACTTTGAAGAAGAGAAGAACTTCAATAAAGAAAATCCGATAATAATAAGTCCAATAATAACTAAGAAAATAGCAAGCCCTGCGGTTTCACCGGATAAAACATTATCCACTACCCTATCAGAACTTGAAGCATAATAAGTAATTCCTATTAAAAGAATAGCTAAACCTACAATAAAACCAACGATAGTTATGATTGTAGATGAATTGAAAAGATCAAAGGATTTATCTGAAACCTTTATAGATTTTTTCTCATCATTAATCAATACACCTTGAGAAGATTGGCCGATATTCTCGTCTATATCCTCATCTGCTAATACATCATCACTGTCTTTTAGAGAGACGAGAGAATCTTCATCATCTATATCTTCAATACTTTCAGTAGATTCACTAAATACATCTGCATCATCTTCTTCATCAGCATCAAGATTGTAATCTTCAATTTCAGCTGATTCTTCAAGATTTGCTTCATCCAAAGCATCTAAATCAGGATTGATAATTACTCCACCTTCAATAGACTCTTCATCGAAAGCATCAGATTCTAAATCCTTATATTCATTATGAATAGGAATGATCTCATCTACAGAAGAATCATCAGAGTAGGAATCTTCAGAAATGTCATCCTCAAATTCCAATTCATTGAAAACTTCAGAGATGGATTTAGATTTAGTAAATCTAGTTTTTTTATTAGAAGTGGAATCATTAGCTCTGGGAGCTGATTCATCGGTTCCATTGGAACCTTCTTCCATATTGTTTTTTGAATTAGACATTTTATCTCCTTACTTAAAAATACTAAGAATACTCACTCATAAACTTTTTAACACACCATAATATCCTTAGTAAAATCGTTATAAATACGATTAAATGAATAATAAACATTAAATATTTAATTAAAAACTAAAATAAAAGTTAAATAAAAGTTAATAAATCGATACGATTAATTTAAACAGAATTAATCATATCCTCTCCATTTATAACCACATTTTTCACAAGTGAAGAAACGGGTTGGTGCCTCATCAGCACTACGAGTTTGAAGCAATTCATAGGAAGCACGATCATGCCCACATTTAGGACAAATTTCTCTTACAGTAGAACGTAAACCGCTTTCATCTCCTCTCATTATAACGGTTTCAGTAGATTCCACTTTTTTATCAACTGAATATTCAGTCTTATCTACTTCAGATGAATCATAACCACAGGTGGAACATTTTAATACAATAGGAGCGTCCTCATCGTCTCCATCTTTTTGAGGAAGAATCATACCACCACATTTAGGACAAAATTCCATAAATCAACCTCCATAATTAACTAATACTACTCTTTAAAAAACCAAAATTAAAAAATTTTTTAAAAAACAAATTTCAAACAAAACTAATGCGATTATAATCTCCTATAATTATAATCCTTGAAACATTTACCTACATATATTCAGCTTAAAAAATTTTAAAACTTCAGTTCATAAATTTCGTAAATGATTAAACTATATAACATCCTTATAACTTATGTTTTAATGTCATAGTATTTAAACTTAATTTAAAAATAGGGTAAAAAACGCCTTAAAATTAAGAAAAATTGTAAAAATTTAGTAAAAGATAATAATAAAAACAAATATTAAGTAGATTGAAAAATAGTAAAAAATTTATAATTTTTTTAAAAAAATTATGAAAAAATGAGAGTATTAGTTTAGAAAAATTTTGAAATTTTTAACAATAATCTAAAATGAATTTAAAAATTCTATAGAAATAAAAAATAGAAAAAAAAGAAAATGAAAAATAAGAATTAACTTTTATTTTCCAAATATTTTTTAGCATCATTTAAAATTGTCATATGATCAAATGCAATATCTAAATCATCCAAATCATCAAATGAATATACACCAATATCCTTAGCATCATCATCTGCTTTTGCATCATCAAAGTTTCCACGAGCTAAATAAGTTACAGATACTGTATGCCTTCTTGGGTCACGGTCCGGCTCAGAATAGACATTGAGCAAACCAATCAGTTCAACATCAATTGATGTCTCTTCCTTTGCTTCCCTTATTGCAGCATGCTCAGTAGTTTCACCATAATCTACAAAGCCGCCAGGTAATGCCCAATAGCCCTTAAATGGATCATTTTTCCTTTGAATAAGTATAAATTCGTGGTTTTCATTAAAAATAAAAATATCAACAGTCAATGATGGAATTTTATATTTAATATTATCACCCCAAAAATAAAATCAATAATTAATAATTAAAAGATCAATAATTTTTTTAAATATAGAATAATCAGAAAATAAAAGAAGACAAAATAATGAATAAAATAAAAATAAAAAGATTAGAACAATTCAATCAAGAGAAAAAGTTTTGGTCAAGGTTTTTGAGCCGAAGGCTCAAAAAGCTTGGGTTATATTCCTTCGACTAATTCTTTAAATTCAGCAGTTTCTTCTTTTAATCTTTGAGCTGCTCTTAAGAGAGAGTCTCTTGGTCTTTTTGTTCTTTTGGTTTTAATGGTCATGATAGGTTCACCGGTAAGTGGGTGGTCAATACCATAAACCGCATATTCTACATCATCATCTTCCATGAGATATTTTCTTAAAACATTACAAAGAGAGTGGTTTTCTCCATGAATAATCATTTCAAGTTCTAATTTGGTATCTTTAACAACTTCAATTTCCATGTTATCTTTTCCTTAAAAATTAAATAAACAACTACAAGTCTGTATTTTCAATTAAAATTTAATAATCATAATTTTTAGAAACTTTTCTTTTTTCCTTTCTATCACATACAGGACAGTATACTTCAGATTCATTGCAAGGATCCATAAAGGTTCTGCATTTGGTACACATAGCCTTTACGACACCTGAAGTGATGTCTTCAGTATTCAAATCAAGGTTGTCTCCCATGATCTTAACAACTTTTGCTTCAATTAAGTCTCCAATTCTAAAAGCGTCTGTAAGTTTATCAATGTATCCAGGAGTTACTTGAGAGATATGAATAGCTGCCATATAAGGAAGAGCCAATTCACGGTTGGTTCCTTTTTTAGCATAAATAGTAATTAAAGCTCTTTGTCCACGTACATCCTTCACTTCACCGTATACAATATCTCCAACTCTCAATAAGTTTGGGCCGCCGGATTTTGATATTACAGAGATTTCCTTTTCTTCAACATCTATAAATACATTTCCTGGAACACCTGATTTAACACTTCCATCATCTTCATATGCTCCTGGACCTGGCAAAAATTGTTCACTTACACTTAAAAAATCACCAGGCATTACAAAATCTCCAGATTCAATTTTCATCTAAACACCTCATTTGGCCATTAAGCCATATTTCAATTTTAAATCCGATTTTATAATTCCATTTATAAAATCCAAGACAATGAATTTAAATTCTAGACTTTATAATTCCATTTATAAAATCAAGAGGACGAATCTAAATTCTAAATTTTACAATTCCGTTTATAAAATTTATTATAAAAAATATGATACGCAAAATTTTCATAAAATTGTCTATTATTTATATGTAAATTATTTATGTTTTTTAGTAATATATAAAAAATTCGGTTTTTAGAGTTAGTTTTTAGATTATAAAACAATTAAAAAATAAGAAAATAATGGAAAATAATAGAATAATAAATAATAATAGAAGAAAATAAGAAAATAAGAAATAAAAAAATTATTGGTAGTATCTATCTTCAAATAGAATCTCATCCAATTGATACTTTTCCCATTCTCTTTTGTTTAAAACAATCTCCAATTCTTTAGGAGTGATGACAGGTTTCTTATACATCTGAGAATCATCAATAGCTATCCTTGGACATGCAGTTACAACAAATGCTTCAAGTTCCATATATGGAAGCAAAACATCTGGATTGACATGATCCATAAGCAGAATATAAGCTTCCATTCCTTCATCTTCAATCAGCTTCTTAAGTTCCTTAGCCAATTTCATCCTATATTGACCTTCCTTAGAAGATACAATGATTCCCCATTTTGTAGCTTCTCTTGCCTTTACAATTCTTGCAAATCTGATTCTTAAGATCCTATCTGCATAGGCACTCATTTCACGAATGTCACCACTGTATGGGTCAATAGCCAACACAGGAGCTTTTGTGAATAAGTAGATTCCTAAAGGATGGAAATTGCCGCTGCCTAAAAACAAGTAAACATCAGCACCTAAATTCTTAATGGAAGCGAAATTGCATCCCAATACCTGACCTTTCCTTGTACTTCTTGAAGAACCTATAACCACTTCCTTACCATTGTCCTCCAAAAAGTCAACAATCTCATCAAGCAAATGAAGATGTTGGGCTGTTGTTGCAATTGCCACTTTGGAATAATCCTGCAGCTGTTCCAATGCTTCCTCCAAATAATCCTTAACCTTGACATTAGCTTTGGCTTCAATAAACATTGTAGGAATGCTGTATTTAAGTGGGAGAGGGGTGTGTCCATAATGAACAATGAAATCCACGATTCCATTCATTTTCCTATCAGAAACATCACAGGCTCCAAAGCAAGGATCTGCAGATACGATGACAGTAGCATCTGTTTGCTTTTCAATCTCGCGAGCAAGAGCTATTGCCTGCATCTTAAGGCCTTCCGGAAACTGCAAGCCTACATTCCTAACATTCAAAGAGTTGATTTTTTTTATAACTCTCTTTAGTTCCATATCATATAATGCCATTTTATCAACTAATTTAATATTTTAAAATAAAAACAGGTTAATCCTAATTAAATCCAAGGTTTCAGACTAAGAATCAAAAAATAAAAATAAAAAATAAAATATAAGATATAATAGTAAAAAACTGATTATATCAATGAATCTGCAATTACTTTTCCATCAACTACATCCAATTTTACAAGAGTCTTGATTTCTTCACCAGTAGCTTCCTCTACAATCTTCTTACCTTCACCTTTCTCTACAACTACGACGGTGTGAACCAAATTAACTCCCATAATCTTCAATTCTTTTATTAAAGCAGTGAGGGTTCCTCCAGTACTTACCACATCATCGACCAAAATGATATTGTCTCCTTCCCTCAAGTCGTTGACATATAATTTAGAGGTTGCATAACCAGTGTGCTTCAATATTTCATGCTCTCCTTCCAAACCATATTCCCTTTTACGAATGACAACAAAAGGAAGGCCTGTTTCCAAAGCCAATGCAGTTGCAATGTGAATACCCATCGCTTCAACGCCTACAATCTTGTCAACTCCAGACAAATCCAATCTTTCCTTTAATACTTGTGCAATTTCCTTTAAGACACAAGGATCCAATGCAGGGACTCCATCACTTATACCATGAACAAAATAATTATAATCCCCTTTTTTAACAACTGGCGCATTTCTTAATGATTCCACTAATTTTTCAAGCATTTTAAAACCTCTTAACTACTATAAACATAAAATATATTTATCAAACTAAATCTCTTTGAAATTCAGTATTAAATCCCAATAAATTTATTTACTCATATCAATAATTTTATAATAAAAGATAAATAAACTTTTATATAATATTAATTTATACATTAAAGTTAATAAGATAAACTATTAATAAACTAAAAATAAACTATTTATCGAATCATTAAAACTTATCAAAAACAATAAATAATTATTAATTAAAACAATCTAAAAGGAAAAGATAATATGTCAATGTTAGGAAGTTTAGGAGAAAACCTTACAAACACCATGAAAAAATTGGCAGGAATGAGTGTTATTGACAAAAAGGTTGTTAAAGAAGTTGTAAAAGATATTCAAAGAGCTTTAATTCAATCTGACGTGAACATTAATCTTGTTTTAAAATTATCAAAAACAATCGAAGAAAGAGCACTTAATGAAGAGCCGCCAAAAGGAATTACACCAAGGGAACATGTAATCACAATTATCTATGAAGAAATGGTTAATTTGCTTGGAAGTGAAGCAAAAGAGCTTGAAATCAATAAAAAGCCATTTAAAATATTGTTCTTAGGATTACAAGGTAGTGGTAAAACCACTACAATTGGTAAATTATGCAAATACCTTCAAAGAAAAGGTTTCTCTCCAGCAATTGTATGTACAGACACTTGGAGACCTGCAGCATATGAACAGTTAAGGCAATTGACTGAAGACTTGCAAATCCAACTTTATGGAGACCCTGAAAATAAGGATGCATTAGACCTTGCTGAAAAGGGTTTGAAGCAATTCAAAAACCAAAAGATCATTATCTTCGATACTGCAGGTAGGCATAAGAACGAAGAGGACCTTATCGAAGAGATGAATAAGTTGGATAAGATCATCGAACCGGATGAATCCATTCTCGTTATCGATGGTACTATCGGACAGCAAGCTGGAGAACAAGCTAAGGCATTTTCACAAGCAACCGATATCGGTTCAATCATCATTTCAAAATTAGATGGTACTGCTAAAGGGGGAGGAGCTCTCTCTGCAGTAGCTGAAACTGGCGCACCAATCAAGTTCATTGGTACCGGTGAAAGAATCGATGACTTTGAAGCATTCGATCCTGAAAGATTCATCTCAAGATTATTAGGTATGGGAGACATCAGAAGCCTTATCGAAAAGGCAGAAGAAGTGATTGATGAGGATGTCGCTACCAAAACCATGAACAACATGCTCAGCGGTAAGTTCACCCTTATGGATATGCAAAATCAGTTTGACATGATGAACAGCATGGGCCCTATGCAACAGGTCATGAACATGATTCCAGGTTTAGGTGGAAAGATACCTAAAGAAGCAAGCCAAATGACTGAAGACAAGATCAATGAGTTCAAGATCATAATGTCCTCAATGACAGAGGAAGAAATGCTCAACCCTAAAATAATCAAGCAATCTCGTATTCAAAGAATCGCAAGAGGTTCCGGTGTAGACGAGAGCAGCGTTAAGGAATTATTGAGATACTATAACAATACCAAGAAAGCGATGAAAGGTATTGGACGTAGAGGAGTAGGTGGAGGAGCTATGAATAGGCTTATGGGCCAATTCATGAAATAGGATTAATCCTATTTCACCCATTTATTTCATTAATTAATTTTATAATTTGATTAATTTTTTAAAATAATAAAGATAATACTTATTTTAAATAATTGAATTTATTTTTTAACTATTTTTCAAGAGGAATTTAATGAATCAAGAAATACTAAACAAAGCAGAAGAATTGATAAATCATACTGATGGAAAAATCTGTAATCATTGCCTTGGACGTAAATTTTCAGACTGTGTAGAAGGTGATGGAAATGAAGATAGAGGCATTAAGATAAGAGAAGCCCTCAATCTAGAACCTTACACCATTGATGATGAAAAATGTGTAATCTGCAATGATCTCTTTGATAAGGTCAACACCAAAGTTCTTGATTTGGTAAATGAAAAAATAGAATTCCTCAATGTAGAATTTGACACTTTTGTTGTAGGCTGCAAATTGCCTAAGGAAATTGTTGAAACAGACCAAGAAATCAGCGACAAGTTTGACTTCAATGTGGAAATAATCAAAAAGGAAGTCAACAGGGAAATCGGCAAATTGCTTGAAGCAAATCTCGAGCAGAATGTTGACTTTGATGGTGAAGATGTTCTTGTAATGGTTGATTTTAGAAGAATCTTAAAAGAAGATATTGAAAATCCTATCAAAGTCAGACTTCAAATCAATCCTATCTTTATTGAAGGAAGATACCGAAAGCTTATAAGAGGAATTCCTCAAACTAAATGGCCTTGCACAAAATGCAAAGGCAGAGGATGTGAGGAATGTAACTTTACTGGAAAGCAATACCCCGAATCAGTTGAAGAGCTTTTATCTGAAGTGGTGCTTAAGCATACAAACGGTTATGAAGCCAAGTTCCACGGTGCCGGAAGGGAAGACATTGACGTTAGAATGTTGGGAACAGGCCGTCCATTCGTACTTGAGATAAAGGAACCTAAGATAAGAAAGATAGACCTTGAAAAAATAGCTGATGAAGTTGCAGTTTCTGCAAAAGGAAAAACAGAGTATCTAAACCTTAAATTCACTGAAAGAAAAAGAAAGGCAGAGATAAAGGTATCCTCTCCAGACACATACAAAGTCTATAGGGCTCTTGTAAAATGTGAGGATGACATCAAGGAAGAGGATTTGGAAAAACTGCAGTCTCTCCATATCATCCAGCAAAGGACTCCAATAAGAGTATCACATAGAAGAGCTGACAAAATCAGAGAAAAGGAAGTCAAGAACATTGAAACCAAGTTCATCGACTCAAAGACCTTTGAAATGATCATAAAAACAGAAGGCGGATTGTACATCAAAGAGCTCATTTCATCTGATGAAGGAAGATCCAATCCAAGCGTAACTGAAGTTCTTGGCACACAGGCAATCTGTGCAGAATTGGATGTGATTGAAGTTGGAATCAAATAAAATCAAATCCATCTTCAAAACAACTTTTTTAATATTTCACATTTCATAAAAAACGGAATCTTTTTTTATATGTTTCATAGATTAATCCTAAAAAACATAAAGTTTATTAATATCTTAAAATATATAGTTTATTACTATCAAAAATAGAAGATTGGATTAATGCTGAAATCCAGTCACTAAAATTTTATGATATTTTATAATATTTTTGATATTTTTTTCTTTCAATATATAAAATTTAGATATGTTTTAATCAATTAAACCTACGGTTAAGGCTAAGTCTAAATAACACTTATATATTGGCTTTTACAATGAATAGCTAAACCGAAGGGCTTATGCTATAGTATTCAACTTAAATATTATGCTTGGCTACTAGCTATTTAAAAAGATATAAAATGATGGGTTTTATAAATATTAAAGAGGTATAAAAATGCAAAGATCCAGAGGATTTAAAAGTAGAAGTAGAAAAAAATTGACCAAAAGAGTAAGACCTGGTCGTTCTAACCCAATCACCAGAAGAATTCAACAATTCGATAACGGTGATATGGTACATATTATCATCGACCCAAGTATTCAAAAAGGACAACCTCATTCCAGATTCCATGGAAAAACCGCTAAAGTAGTGGACAAAAAAGGTAAAGCTTACATACTTGCATTAAAAGATGGTAATAAAGCAAAAGAATTAATCGTTACTCCAGAACACTTAAAATTACAAGAGTGAGTACAATGATTGGGAAAAAAACATTAGAAAGTAAACCAATACCTGCGGCTAAAGTTAAAGAAATTCTTGAAGAATTCAAAGAAAATCATGGCGATGAGAAACTCAGCTATGAACAGAACTTGACTTTAGAGCATGCAACTAGTCTAACAAAACTTTCCCTTGAAGATACTGAAAAATTAATCGAAGAACTTGAAGCTTATGTTGACTACAAAGTAGCTGTTCGTGTAGCAGATATTTTACCTAGAGACATGGCTGACTTAAGATTAGTTTTCGCAAAAGAAAGAAACGCTCCTTCAAACGATGAAATGAAGGAAATTCTTGAAATCTTAGAAAAATATGAAATTAAAGAAGATGAATAATTTATCTTTTTTATATTCATCCTATTTTTCTATTTTTATTCTTCAAAGCCGATTTACTTTTTTTTAACAATTTTTACTACTTTTAAAATTTTTTTTAAATTAACTATTTTTTAAAAAATTCTTTTTATTCTATTTTTTTAAAATTCTATTTTATTCCATTTTTTATTAACTTCTATTTTTTATCTATTTTTTAAACCATTTTTAATAAAAAATAAAAAAATTATAAATATTAATAAAATAAAAATATACTAATATTATATTAAATTTACAAAAAGTAAAATAAAATTTATAAAAAAATTGAGGGAAATTATTAATGGTCAATTATGAGGACAAATATTGATTGACACTAATTGACACTAATTAATTTACTGACTAATAAACAATGATAGATAAGAGGTGAAAATATGGATAATCCAAACATTGATAATCCTACTCCAAAAAAAGAAGAATATGTTATAATTTTAGATTATCTTAAATTTGGGTACGTAAATCCAGAAAGACCAAATGCTCATGGCAAACCTATTGCACAAGCTCTTGGAGTAGACAAATTCACATTAATCGAAGTTACACCTAAAGAAGGTATTGATTTAGATATTCATGACAAAGTCTATATAGGATCTGGAAAAAGGGATAAAGTAAATAGAGTAAAAGGATTATTAGACTTTGAAAACTTAACTGCAACCGCTAGAATCGAATTGGAATATGCTATCAAAGAAATCATTTCCGAAAAGGAAGACATCTATATAAAATTCTTCAATGAAATCGATTCTCTCAACATCAAAATGCACAAATTGGAGTTAATCCCAGGTATCGGTAAAAAGCACACTCAAATGATTTTGGAAGAACGTGAAAAGGAACCTTTCAAAAACTTTGAAGACTTGAAGGAAAGGGTCCCTCTCCTTGGAGATCCTGTGGATATGCTTGCAAAAAGAGTTAGGTTAGAACTTGATACCACTACCGTCAAAAGAGGTAAAAGCAAATATTATATGTTTACCCAAGTTCCTTCCAGACACCCTGCAAACAAAAGAAAGAAATACGGTAAAGGCAGAGGCAAAGGAAGAAACAATAGGGGAAGAGGCAGAAGACCTAACAATAAAGGTAAGAAACCTCAAAACAAACCTAAAACTGAAAGCAAAGAATAATCTTGAGTAAACTCTTAGATAGAGTTAGACTCATTTCTCTTTTTTTTATTTTTTATTTTTATTATTATTTCTAAACATGAACACTACTATTTTAAGGCTCGAAAGGTGATTGTTTGACTGAAAAAATATCCTTGGCTAAAGAAACCAAACAGATTCTAAACGAAAATGGGATTATATTGAATAAGAATTTAGGTCAAAATTACCTTATAGATGATTTCAAAAGAAAGAAGATCATTGAATATGCGAAGCTTACAAAAGAGGATACAGTCCTTGAAATTGGTCCTGGAATAGGAACACTTACAATTGAACTTGCCAAAAAGGCAAAGCATGTAATAGCTATCGAACAGGACACAACTATTTTTAATATACTGCAGAAACGTTTGGAAAAGGAAGGCATAGACAATGTGGAGCTCATCAATGGCGATGCAGTAAAGGTAGATTTTCCAGAGTTCAATAAAATTGTATCAAATCTTCCTTATCAGATATCTTCACCTATCAGCTTCAAATTCCTAAAATCTGACTTTGACCTTGCAATCTTAATGTATCAAAAGGAATTTGCAGATAGGATGAACGGAAAGGTAGGAACTAAGCAATATTCAAGACTTTCTGCCATGTTATACTTCAAAGCAGAAGTCAAGTTCCTGACAAAGGTTTCTCCTGAATCATTCATACCATCTCCAAAGGTAGATTCCTCTGTTGTGCAGTTAAAGCCAAAAAACATCAAATCCATAAAAATCGACGATGAGGAATTTGCAATAGATGATGAAACCTACAAAGTATATTCAAAAGTAGTCAAGGCAATGTTCCAACACAGGAATAAGAAATCAAAAAATGCGCTTATTGATTCAAGACACATAATTGGATTTAAGGACAAGAAAGAATTGAAAGCAATACTCAACAGCTTAGAGGATGAAAATCCTAAAGTGAAGGAACTGCTGCTGGAGAGAACAATAAATCTATCTCCTGAAAGCATTATGGAACTGTCAATCTTATTGAAAGACCACCTTAAATAGAAAAATGTTAAAATTGAAATAGCTCAATGAATAGGGGCATAAAAATTGAAAGATCATATTACTGAGGATTATTATGAAAATGGGAAAATTTGAAATAGAAACAGATGACATGGTTTACATTCCTTCAGATGACACTTTTTTATTGGCTGAAAACCTTGAAATCAAAGAAGGACAAAGTGTTCTTGAAATAGGAACTGGATCAGGTCTTGTTTCAATGTATGCAAGTTTGCTCACAGATGACGTTACAGCAACAGACATCAACTACAATGCTCTTGAACTTGCTGAGAAAAACTTCAAGCTCAACAATATCAGCACCATAAGACTTGAGTTCGGCGACCTCTTTGAACCAGTGAAAAATGAAAAGTTTGATGTTATACTATTTAACCTCCCCTATCTACCTACCGATTCTGACGATATTATTGATGGCGATTTAAATTATGCATTTGATGGTGGATTAAATGGAAGGAAAGTTATTGATAGATTCATTAATGAAGTGTCAAATCATTTAAACGATAAAGGAATTGTCCAGATAATACAGTCATCATTATCTGACAATGACAGAACATTGAATATGTTTGACAGGAATGGGTTCGTTGCAGAAATAGCTGCAAGTGAAAAGTTCTTCTTTGAAGAGATTGTTTTGATTAATGCATATAAGATCTAAAACTAATTTATATTTATTTTGATGATATCATGCCAAAAAATACCATGCAAACTACTCCAAGACCACAGCTAACAAAAGACTTGAAAAGTGAAGACTTCAAGGAATACTATTTTTTAAAAGAGGAATTAAAGGACTTCTGTAAAAAGGAAGGATTGAAAGTAAGCGGAAGCAAGAATCAATTGGAAGAAAGGATCGTCTACTATCTTGATACAGGAAAATCCTTAGATGATTCTAAACATACTGAAGATAAAAATAAGTTACCTAAGACTAAATTAAACAAAAATTCTGCATCTGAAGAAATTACATTGGATTCAATTTTAGGAGATAACTTCAAATGCAGTGAAGATAAGAGAGAATTCTTTGAAAATGAAATAGGAAAAGGATTCAAATTTAAGGTTAAATTCCAAAAATGGTTAAAGGCTAATCCGGATAAAACTTATCAGGATGCAATCGATGCATACCATGAACTTCAAAACTCAAAGGAAAAAACTAAAATAGGCAAGCAATTCCAATACAATCAATACATAAGGGATTTCTTCAATGACAATGATGATAAAACATTAGAAGATGCCATAAAATGTTGGAAGCATAAGAAGAGTTTAAAAGGCCATAATAGGTATGAAAAAACAGATTTAGATATTTTAAATTAAATCTAATTGAATAAACTAAGTAAAGAATATATTTAAAGGTATAAAAATCATATTTATTCATATAATCTAGCAAAATAATAAGATAAATGGAATGATTTGATGAATTTGGAAGAGGAAAATTCAAGAGAAATAGAAGAGTTTCTTAAATCAAAAGGAGCAGAAGTAGTTGGTTTTGCTAGTTTAGAAGGTATTAAAAACGTTCCTAAAGAGTATCCAAACAGCATTCTAATAGGAATTCCAATAGAAAAGGAAGCTTTGAAAACAATTTATACAGATGACCAGTCCAAATATGTGGAATCCATGAAAAGTTTGGCATTGAAGCTT
>CACYJH010000005.1 GCA_902774685.1 uncultured Methanobrevibacter sp. | reverse complement strand
TTCCATGTGTATTCTCGCACCTAAGATGGTAGACACTTCCAAACACGAAAACATTGAATTAATTACTTACGCAGAAGTAAAAGAAGTAGACGGTTACATTGGTAACTTTACTGTAAAAGTTGAGAAAAAACCTAGATACGTTAAAGAAGAAGACTGTACTGGATGTGGACAATGTCAAGAAGTCTGTCCTATCGAAATACCTAACTACTACGACGAAGGTGTAGGTATGGTAAGAGCAGCTTACATCCCATTCCCTCAAGCAGTACCTCTCTGTGCAACTATCGACAAAAACTACTGTATCGACTGTGGTCTTTGTGAAACCGTATGTGGTCCTGAAGCAATTGACCGTAACATGGAACCAGAAGAAATCGAACTCCATGTTGGTACCATTATTGCAGCAACCGGTTACGACCCATATGACCCAACCGAAAAATACGAATACGGTTACGGTAGATACACTAACGTAATTACCGCAATGGAAATTGAAAGAATGATCAACGCATCCGGTCCTACTGGTGGTCACGTACAAAAACCATCTGACGGTAAAGAACCTAAACGTGTTGCATTCATCCACTGTGTCGGTTGTATGTACTCCATGAAAAACGCTCAATTATGTATTGACCACGAACCTGATACTGAAGTAACCTGTTACTACATGGATATCCGTTCATTCGGTAAAGGATTCGAAGAGTTCTACAAAACTTCCCAAGAAAAATACGGAATTGAATTCATCAGAGGACGTCCTGCTGAAATCATCGAAAACGATGACTTAACCTTAACTGTAAGAGCAGAAGACACCTTACTCGGAAAAGTAACTGAATACACCTACGACTTAGTTGTATTATCTGTAGGATTAGAACCTCCTAAAGGATCTAACGAACTCAGACAAACCTTAGGTTTATCCAGAACTTCCGACGGATTCTACATGGAAGCTCACCCAAAACTCAGACCTGTTGACACTTTAACTGACGGTGTTTACATTGCTGGTGTAGCACAAGGTCCTAAAGATATTCCTGACGCAGTAGCACAAGGATCTGCTGCAGCATCAAGAGCATCTATCCCAATGGCTAAAGGTGAAGTAGAAATCGAACCTATTACTGCTGACACTGATACTACCGTTTGTGGTGCATGTGAAGTATGTGTAGAATTATGTCCATTCGGTGCTGTAAGTATTGAAGGTGAAGGCGCAGACAAACACGCAGCTATTAACGTTGCATTATGTAAAGGATGTGGTACCTGTGTAGGTGCATGTCCATCTGGTGCTATGAACCAAAACCACTTCAAAACCGAACAAATTATGGCACAAATTGCAGCAGCTCTCGAAGATGTTGCAAAATAGATTAAGAGATTTATTCTCTTTTTCTTTTTCTTTTTTTTAAACAATTTTTATTTGTTCGTATTTTTATCAACTTTTTTACATAATTATTTTTCTTGAAAAGATCTTTTCTAAAAATAGGGTCGTTTTTAAATATTCTATTAATTCAATTAATTTAATTAATTTAATTAATTTAATTAATTCAATAAAATTCAATATAATAAAAAAATAATATAAAATAATATAATTTTAATAAAAAGTTTTATTTAATTAAAAAATTATATTATATATTAATAAGAATTTTATAAGATTATATTTTTTAGATTTTTAGATTTTTTAATTTTGCTTCTGATTTTTATAAACTTTTAAAATTTTTAATAATTCTATTATTGCTATTAATTAAAAATAATATTTAATATTTAATAAGTTATTTAAGAGAATATAGGTGTTATGTTTATGTATCAATATGAAGAAGATATGAATAAGATTTATGACTTGATGAGAGTTCATAATGACTGGATGAGAGACAGCGTTAACCTTATTGCAAGTGAAAATACCACAAGTAATGCTGTTACAACTGCAATGGCTTCTGATTTAGCTCACAGATATGCTGAAGGACAAGCTTACGAAAGATTATACCAAGGATGTACCTACATTGACCAAATCGAAGACATTACAAAACAATTATCCTGTAAAGTTTACGACTGTAGCTATGCAAATGTTCAACCTGTTTCCGGTGTAACTGCAAACCTCGCTGCTTTCTTCGGTTTTGCTAAAGCTGGAGACAAGATGATTGCAATGAACATTCCTTACGGAGGACACATTTCCCATGCAAATGTAAGTGCTGCAGGTATTAGAGGATTAAAAACTTTAGAACATCCATTCAACCCAGAAGTAATGAATATTGATGCTGATGCATTGAACAAAATGATCTTAGAGGAAAAACCAAAGATCATCCTCTTTGGAGGAAGCTTATTCTTATTCCCACACCCTGTATCTGAAGTTGTAGATGCAGCTAACGAAGTAGGAGCAACCATCATGTACGACGGTGCTCACGTACTCGGATTAATTGCTGGTAAACAATTCCAAGATCCTTTAAAAGAAGGGGCTGAAGTACTTATGGGTAGTACCCACAAGACTTTCCCAGGTCCTCAAGGAGGAATCATCTTATCCGATAAGAAAAATGAAAAATTAATTGACAATGCTGTATTCCCTGGTGTAGTAAGTAACCACCACTTGCACCATTTAGCTGGTTTAGGTATTGCTACTGCTGAAATGTTAGAGTTTGGTGAAGATTACGCTAAACAAACCATTAAGAACGCTAAAGCATTAGCAGGAGCTCTTGCAGAACAAGGATTCAATGTAATGTGTGAAGACTTAGGATACACTGAATCCCACCAAGTTGCTATGGATGTAAGAGATGTTAAAAGAGCTACCATATTGGCTAAGGAATTAGAGCAAAACAATATCATTCTTAACAAAAACCTCATTCCTGGTGACAATGTAAATGATAGTGATGACCCATCTGGTATCAGAATCGGTACTCAAGAAATCACCAGAAGAGGAATGAAAGAAAAAGAAATGGAAGAAGTAGCTGAATTCATCTGGAGAGTTGCTGAAGGTGACAAAGTAGACATCAAGGATGAAGTAACTGAGTTCATGTCTCAATACAGAACCATTCACTACGCTTTCACAGAAGAAGAAGGATACAAGTTCATTGAACATATTTAACCAAGTTTTTCCAGCCCTTCGGGCTGCAAAACCTTGATCAAAACTTTTTCCAAACTTTTGTGACAAAAGTTTGATCAAAATATTTTCACTAGTTGGGAGTAACCCACTAGTTTTTTTTTTATTTTTTTACTATTTTTTGGAGATATTTTATGAAAATAGGATGGGCTTTTACCGGTGCAGGACATTTGCTTAAGGAAAGCGTTGAAGCTATGGAGGAATTGGCAAAAGACAATGATCTAACTGTCTTTTTATCACAGGCTTCAGAAGAAGTTTTAAAAATGTATGGGCTTTATGATAGAGTTGTTGCTGTAACTGGTGGAAGATATAATGAACTTGCAAGCGATTCCAATCAGAAATTCTCTTTCCCTATTACAGGCAGACTTTCACTTGGAAAATATGATTTGCTTATAGTATCCCCTACAACTGCAAACACAGTTGCTAAGATAGTCCATGGAATTTCAGACACTCTTGTAACCAATGCTGTTGCACAAGCTGGAAAGGGTAGAGTAAGAACTCTTATGGTTCCTGTAGACATTGAACCTGGAGATGTTGAAACAATATTGCCATCAAAGCTTGAAAAGACCAAATGTCAAAAATGTGATGAATGTGAGGCAGCTTTAGCTTGTCCGAATGGCGCTATCATTGCACATGAAGAGATTGATCTATTGAAATGCATAGGTTGTGGAACCTGCAAGGACATTTGTCCATATGATGCAGTTTCAACAGGTAAGATCATCACTATGCACATGAGAGAAATAGACATTGAAAATACTCGAAAATTAGAAAAAATGGAAGGAATCGAGATTTTCGATACACCAGAAAATCTCCTTGATAGCTTGAATTTATAATTTAGCTATCTATTTTATTTCTATTCCATCCCCTATTTTTAAGACTTTTTTAATATTTATCTTATTTCTATCTCATCACCTATTTTCAAACAATTATTGAACTCTTTCTTATCAAATTCCACTATATATTTAGCTGATTTTTCAGGAACATAATAATTCCAGGGAGCCAAATCCGCTATTTCATAGACTAAATTATTTCCATCAATAAAAACCAAGACAATATCAAATCTCATGAAAAGGCTATGAATAGAAGATCTTTTCCTTGAATTGACCTTTTGTGGAATTTCAAAGAGCAATGGAAACTTTGCATTTTCTTGAAACATCAGTCCCATCAAACGGCTGAAAAAATCATCTGCAATTCCAATATCAGTAATTTTCTCATCATATTTTTTTAAGTATAAAGACTTCAAATTATTATCCTTTTTATTTCTTTTATTTTCAATTAATTTACTCATAATTATCTTATTTTCTATTTATTCTTGATATTAATAAATATTTTCTTTTTAAAATAATTATTTGCACTTTAAAATCAATTTAACAATATCATATCACTTTTTTAATTTCACCATTATATGATGTTTTATATAAAAAAATAATTTTAAAATAATTTTAATAATAATTATAATAATGATTATAATAATAAACTTTATTTACATTTAAAATAATAAATATAAATCATAATAATTTATAATATATCTTTTGTTTTAATTCATTAAAATTAAATTCATTTGATTAAATCCAATATTAATTAAGAATTTAATTTATGTATTTTTTCAAAAAATAATTATTATTTTTATCAATCATTAAAGATTAAAAATCACATTTATTAGGAGAATCGATATGCCGTTAAAAGAGGCAGAGAAAAGCTATGACTTTAAAAAGATAGAAGAAAAGGTCCAAAACTTTTGGGCAGATTCTGATATTTATGAAAAAACAAATAAATTGCGAGCTAACGGTCCACAATATTCCTTTTTAGATGGACCTCCATATTGTAGTGGTAAAATCCATTTAGGAACTACTTGGAATAAGGTTATCAAGGATACCTTATTGCGTTACAAGTCCATGAATGGATTTTCTTTAAGAAGACAAGCTGGATGGGATACCCATGGTTTGCCTATTGAACATAAGGTAGAGCAATTGTTGGGTATTGAGTCCAAACAGGAAATTGAAGAAAAATATGGTATAGACAACTTCATTGACAAATGTAAGGAATTTGCAATGGAAAATAAGGTTGCAATGACCGAGCAATTCAAAAGCTTAGGAGTTTGGATGGATTGGGACAACCCTTACATGACCTTGGATCCTAAATATATGGAATCCGCTTGGTGGACATTGAAGAAGACCCATGAAAAGAACTTGCTTACCCGTGACCAAAGGGTAATCAGCTGGTGTCCTCATTGTCAAACTGCACTTGCTGCAGCTGAGATTGACTATACCGACGGAGACGACCCATCCATTTATGTACGTTTCCCACTTAAGGAAAAATTGATTACAGATGGAGATTATGCTGATTTGAGACAATCCTTCTTGGTATGGACCACAACTCCTTGGACACTTCCTGGAAACTTAGCTATTTGTTTAAATGAAGATTTCGATTATTCTTTCGTAAAGGTAGATGAAAGATTGAATGATGGAGAAGATGAAATTTTAATCATTGCAAAAGAGCTTTTGGAAACCGTCTTAGGTCCAATTGAAGTTATTCACAAAAACAAATTACCAAATCCTAAATATGATCCTGAAGATGAGGAATCTAAAGAAAAGAAATACATCATTGAAGAAGAAACAGAAGTGATGTATGAAATCATCAAAACCGTAAAGGGATCTGAACTCTTAGGTTTGTCTTATGTTTATCCTTTAGCAGAACAAGTACCTAAACAAATGGAAATTGAAGCGGAAAATGAATTGGTTCACACCACTTTCCATGGTGACCATGTAGAATTAGGTGAAGGTACCGGTTTTGTACACACCGCTCCTGGACACGGTCCTGAGGACTTTGAAATTGGTCAAAAAGTAGGACTTCCTATACACTGTCCAGTGGATGAAGCAGGATGTTTCACCGAAGATGGTGGTATCTATGCTGAAGGCTTCACCAAAGACTTGAATGACACAATTATCGCTGATTTAATTGCTCAAGATTTAATGTTTAAGCATGATACAATCAACCACAGATACGGTGTATGTTGGAGATGTAAGACTCCTATCATTTACTTAGCTACTGAACAATGGTTCATCAAAGTACCTGAAATCAAGGATAAGATGCTCTCTGAAATTGACAGAGTTGAATGGGTACCTAAATGGGCTGGTGAAGGAAGATTCCATGATTGGGTAGCTAACGCTAAGGACTGGACCATTTCAAGACAAAGATACTGGGGTATTCCAATACCTATTTGGATCTGTCCTGATTGTGGTGAAATCAAGGTAATCGGTTCAGTTGAAGAGCTTAAGAATGAATCAATCAATGAAATTACCGCAAGCGATGAAGATTTGGTTCACAGACCTTATGTTGATGACGTATTGATTAAATGTGATTGTGGAGGCTCAATGGAACGTATTCCTGATGTATTGGATGTATGGATTGACTCAGGAGTAGCAGGTTGGGCAGCCCTTTATTACCCTCGTGAAGAGGAAATGTTTGAAAAATGGTATCCTTACGACTTTATTTGTGAAGGACATGACCAAACCCGAGGATGGTTCTATTCCCAATTAGGAACTGGTGTAATTGCATTGGACCAAGCTCCATACAACAAGGTTTTGATGCACGGATTTGTACTGGACGAAGAAGGTAAAAAGATGAGTAAGTCTTTAGGCAATGTTGTCCAGCCTGAAGAGGTCATTGAAAAATACGGTGCAGATGTCCTTAGATTCTACCTTTTATGGGCTTGTAAGCCTTGGGATGATCTCAAATTTGTTTGGGATGAATTGAACAACGTTAAAAAGATGTTTAACATCTTCTGGAACGTATATGTGTTCTCAACTACTTATATGGCATTGGATGACTTCGACCCTGCAAAATGTATTGTTGATGGTCCTGATGCAAATGTAACTTTAAGAAATGAGGATAAATGGATCTTGTCTCGTGTAAATTCCCTTGCAAAAGAAGTAGGGGAAGCAATCAATGATGTGCACTTCCATTTGGCTACAAGAGCAATCAACAATTTCATTCTTGAAGACTTAAGCAGATGGTATGTCAGATTGATCAGAGGAAGAACTTGGGTGGAAAGTGATGACCCAGACAAATTAGGTGCATACTATTCACTTTACACAACACTCAATACCTTAATCCATTTGATGGCTCCAATCACTCCTCATTTATCTGAAGAGGTATATGAAAACTTGGTTAAAAACTTGAATGCTGAAGCAGCTGAAAGTATCCATATGGACGATTGGATGTATGATGAAGCATTGATCGACAAGGAACTTGAAGCGAAAATGGATAATGTGAGAGATGTTATCGAAGCATCTGCAAGAGCAAGGGATGTTGCAAGATACAAATTAAGATGGCCTGTAAGTGACATCACTGTTGTATCACAAGATGAAGACATATTGGAAAGCATATCCTCTCTTGAAGACATTATTAAGGATCAATCCAATACAAAAGAAGTTATCACAGCTACTGAATTTGAAAATCTTACCTTTATTGCAAAACCAAATCTCAAAACCTTAGGTCCAAGACTTAAAGGAGATATGGGCATTGTACAAAAATTCTTCGGACAAGCTAAAGCAGATGGAATAGGCAATTCCATCAAGGACAGTTTGGATTCAACAGGCAAATATGTTGTAAGGGGAGAAGACAGAGAAGGTAACTTGAAAGAGATTGAACTCTCTGCAGATGATGTTCTTTATGAAACCGAACTTCCTGATGATGTTGTAAGTGCAGAATTTGCTGGAGGAAACGTATTCGTAAATACTAAAATCACTCCGGAAATATTATCTGAAGCTATGGCTCGTGAACTTATCAGAAGAATCCAAGACATGAGAAAGGATATGGACTTGGATGTTGAAGCCAATGTTGGTGTTATGGTAAACACCGATGCCGAATTCAAGGAATTGGTTGAAAAGCAATCTGAATTGATAAGTGAGGAAGTCAGGGCAAAATCACTTGTAATATTTGATGGTGAAGCTTGTGAAGTTTGTACCGATAAAGGTTTAGGAAGAGAGTATGAAGACATTTCAGTTGAATACTCTAAAGAATGGGAAATTGAAAATCACAAAGTAATCATTTCTGTTGTAAAACTTAGCTAAGGTGTTAAAATGACTTTAACAGATTCTGAAGTAAAATATATTGAAGGAATTCTTGGAAGAGAAATGAACGAATTGGAAGAGGGAATGTTGGATGTAATGTTCTCTGAGCACTGTTCATATAAAAGTAGTAGGCCAATTTTAAAATTGTTCCCTACTGAAGGAGAAAACATAGTTTTAGGACCTGGAGACGATGCAGGTCTTGTATCTATTACAGATGAGTATGCTCTTGCTGTAGGTATGGAAAGTCATAATCACCCTTCAGCTATTGAGCCTTATGGTGGAGCAGGAACCGGTATTGGTGGAATCTTAAGAGACATTATCTCTATGGGTGCAATGCCAATAGCTCTTCTCGACAGTTTACGTTTCGGCCCGCTTGAAGATCAAAAATCAAGATACTTATTTGAACATGTAGTTGAAGGAATATCCGACTATGGTAACAGAGTAGGTGTTCCAACAGTTGCTGGTGAGATTGAATTTGACGAGTCCTTCAGAACCAATCCTCTTGTAAACGTATTGTGTGCAGGTCTTGTTAAAAAGGATGAAATCGTCATGGCAGTTGCTCCAAATATTGGAGATGTTTTCTTGCTTATGGGTGGAACCACCGGTAGAGATGGTATTCACGGTGTAACCTTTGCATCTGAAGAGTTAACATCCGATTCAGAAAAAGAAGACCGTCCTGCTGTACAGGTAGCTGACCCATTCACTAAAAAGAGAGTGCTTGAAGCTTCACTTGAAATCCTTGAAAAAATCGATTGTTCCGGTGTAAAGGATTTAGGTGGTGGAGGTCTTACCTGTTGTGTATCCGAACTTGTAGACAAGTCTGGAAATGGTGCAGTTGTAGACCTTAGGGCTATTCCTCTTCGTGAAGAAGGAATGACCCCTTATGAAATTATGCTTTCAGAATCACAGGAACGTATGATTTTTGTCATCAACCCTAAAGATGTTGAATTGGCACAAGCAATTTGTGACAAGCATGAAATTCCTTCTGCAGTAATCGGTGAAGTTACTGACGGTAACCATATGGTTGTTAAGGACTTCGATGCAGAAGTGGAATTGCAGACATTATGTGATGTTCCAACCATTCTTTTGGCAGACCCTCCTTCACTCAATAGGGAAATGAGAGAACCTGCAAAACCAACTGATTTGGTTGAAGTTGTAGACGGTCCGATTGATGAATCATTAATCAAGGTATTGTCCTCTCCAAACATTGCAAGCAAAGAGTGGGTTTACAAGCAATACGACCACGAAGTTCAAACCAGAACTGTTGTAAAGCCTGGTGATGACGCAGCAGTATTGCAGATTGATGATGAAACCGCTGTTGCAATTACAGCTGATTCCAACACTATCCACACTAAATTGACTCCATATGATGGTGGAGCAGGAAGTGTTGCTGAAGCTATTCGTAACGTAGTTTCAATGGGTGCAAAACCTTATGCTGTTGTAGATTGTCTTAACTTCGGTAATCCTGAAACCCCTGAAATTCTCTGGCAATTCAAGGAGTGCATTAGAGGAATGTCTGATATTGCAGCTAAGTTTGAATCTCCTGTCATCAGTGGAAATGTAAGTTTCTATAATGAAACTGAAGGTATCAAGATCAACCCAACTCCTGCTGTAGGTGTTATCGGTGTTGAAAAACTCTCTAATATCAGAACACTTCCATTCAAAGAAGAAGGAGATAAGATCATAATCATCGGTAAAACCTATGATGAGGTTGAAGGTTCCGAATATCACAGAGCAGTTCATAACTTAGAACAAGGGGATGCTCCTAAAATCAGAATTGATGATGAATTGGCATCTGCAAATACCATCCTTGACTTAATTGAAAATGATGGGGATTATGTAAAATTCCTTGAAGGTGAAGATGAACTTGCAATAACCGCAACCCACGACGTATCTGCTGGTGGAATAGCTATTGCTTTATCTGAAATGGCTATGAGCGGCAAATTAGGTTGTGAAGTTGACATCAGCAAAGTTCCTGCTGAAGAAGGCATCAGTGACAATAACCTATTGTTCTCCGAATCTCATGCAAGATTTATCATAACCGTAAGTGCAGATAAGGCAGATGAAATAATAGATTCCATTGATGTGGATGCTGCAATTATCGGTGAAGTCAAAGGAGATTCATTAGTTATCAAAAAATGTGATGAAACCATTGTAGATTTAGCTGTCGCTGACTTGGATGATGCTTATCATGGTGTCATTGAAAAGTACATGGCTTAATTTATAATATTTTTCATTTCTTTTATTTTTTTTAAATTTTTATCTTATTTATTTTATTTATTTAATTCACGGACGATAATATGAAATTTATATCAAATCTAATTCCATTAGAAGATGCTTTAGCTAAAATAGATGAGAATCAAAAGCTTATGGATACAGAAAAGATACATGTAAAGGATTCTCAAGGTAGAGTTTTAGCTCATTCCATTTCTTCTTATCATAACTCTCCTCCATTTGACAAGTCTGCTATGGATGGATATGCGGTTATTGCAGAAGATACATTCGGAGCTTCCAATAATGTTATTAAAGAATTGAAGATCATTGATAGGATTGGAGCAGGTGATTTTTCCGAAAAAACCTTATCTAATGGTGAAGCTATTGTAATTGCTACTGGTGCACCGATTCCAAATGGTGCCAATGCAGTTTTAATGAAGGAATTCACCTATGAGGAAGGGGACAATTTAGAGATTCATTCACAAGTGACTCCTGGTGAAAACATTTCTCCAAAGGCAGAGGATATTGCCAAAGGAGATGAGATATTAGGTGAAAATGTTTTAATCAGACCACAGGAAATGGGTTTGATTGCTTCAGCAGGACATAGTGAAGTTGAAGTCTATAAAAAGCCAAGAGTCAAATTGTTGATTACAGGAAATGAATTGGTGGAGCCTTCTCCAGAGCTTGATAAGGCTAAAATTATCAATTCCAATCAATTTACCATTGCAGCACTCATCAAAAGTGCCGGGGCTATAGTGGATGTGGAACATGGCGCTGACGATTTCGAAGCCGTTAAGGAAGCTATAGACAAGGCAAGCAAAGAATATGATGTTGTAATTACAACTGGCGGAACTGCTATAAGTAAAGGTGACGTAGTTATCGAAGCGGTTGAAGAATTAGGTGAAGTCCTATTCCATGGTGTTGCTATGAGACCAGGAAAGCCTGTCGGTGCAGGTATTGTCAATGGAACTCAAGTCTTTATGCTTTCAGGCCAACCTGTAGCTGCTATGGGTCAATTTGATATCATTGCAAGACATTACATATTTAAAATGCAGGGAATCGATTATTCCCACAAGGTCATCAAAAGAATTTCTCAAGCAAAAATACCTTCATCTCTTGGAAGAACTGATTATATACGTGCAGTAGCTGATGATAATGGAGTGCATCATGTATTAAACAGAGGTTCCGGTATCATAAGGTCTATGGTTGAAGCTAACTGTTATATCATAATCGATGAAAACCATGAAGGAATTGAAAAGGGAGATGAAGTTGACTTGATCTTCTTCAATGATATGGCATGGCCTACACTTTAAATATTTTTTATAAAACAAAGAAGTTTTATAAAAAAATTTAAAACTTTATATTAAACTAATATTTTTTTTAATAAATTAAACATTTTTTTTAATAAATTAAACATATTACATAAAAATTTCTCATTTTATAAAATGTTATTTATTCTATATGTGTATATGTATTATATAAAACTTAAATAGGATAATAAATATATATACAATTAAATAGGTAAACTATTATTCATATTAAGAATTAATATTTGGAATAATAAATAAATCTTAGGTAACTATCCAATCCAATCAATTGCTTATTTTTAAATATTTATTGGAAATAATACTTATAGGATTATACTACAAATAAGGTAGGGGACTTGTTAAATGAAATCAAAAATGCCTGTCATGTTGTTATTTTTATTGGTTCTATTCTCAATCAGTTCTGTTGGGGCAGCTGATTTAAATGGTGATATTCAGTGTATAGATTCTGATCAAATTCAAATATCAGACAACAACAATATAGAAAAATCTATTGATGATGCTATACTTGATTCTCAGAATCCTTTGGGTGAAGTTCAGAATCAGGAATCTGGTGTTGGGGATGCTTCAGATGGTTCTCCATCTAATTTAATAGACCTTGAAAGTCAAGTGAATGAGACTGAAGAAGAAGATGTTTTAAGTTTAACTAATGACTATGTGGGCACTGGCAAAAATTTTGTAGGGGTAAATAAAGGTATTACCATTGATGGGCAAGGCCATACTATTGACTGTACTGGTCATAATGGATATGTATTTTATTCAGCAATGGGTGAAGTAACATTAAAGAATTTAATCATTAAAAACGCGGCTAACAATTTTAAAAAACTTGGTGGAGCCATATTTATTGAAAAGACTGCCGAATGGACAATAATTAATTGTACTTTTGAAAACAATTATGCCCAGGATTATGGTGGAGCAATTTATAATGGGGGATCTGAGACACTTACAATTATAAATTCTACTTTTATAAATAACAAGGCTAAAGAAGAGGATGGAGGTGCCATTTTCTCTAAAGCAGGACTTGTTATAGAAGAATCTTATTTTGAAGGCAACAGTGCTTTAGTTGATGGAGGGGCTATTTTTTGTCAAGGTAGCGTTGAAGTAAGTGACACTGAGTTCATCAACAATAAGGCATTCGGCGCAAAGGCACACAAATGTTATGGTGGGGCAATATGCGCTAAAGAGTATATTATGGTGGATACTTGCAGTTTCTCAAACAATATTGCTGAAAACTATGGTGGAGCAATCTATGCCCACAAGGAATTGAATGTCATTGCATCTAATTTCACCCAAAACTCCGGTAAAGAGGGTGGTGCCCTTTATGGAGATGGAGACCGTGTATTCATCGAGGAATGCAGATTTATAAAAAACTCTGCAAATTCCAGTCGTGCTGGAGCAATTTATGCTAATAAATTTATATACATAGGCAAATCCCTCTTTGAGAACAACACGTCTCAAGGTAAAGGAGGTGCTATTTATGCAGGTTATATTCAATTTGATGGTGAAAGTAAGTTTATCAATAATTCTGCCAAAAGCCATGGTGGAGCCATCTACACTGATGAAATCGCATCTCAAGTAAGCAACCTCACATTCAATAGCAATCATGCGAGAGATGATTATGGTGGAGCTCTTTACATTAACAAAAATTGTCGTGAAGTAAGTTTCAACTCCTGTATATTTGCAAACAATATTGCTGATGCTGGAGATGGTGGTGCTATTCATAGTGACAGCCGTGGAACTTATCTGAAGTTATACAACTGTACCTTCACTAACAATCATGCAACCGGAGGTTCTGCAAAGAGATACGGGGGAGCTGTTTGTTCCTATGGAAATGTTTATGTTAACAATTGTACTTTCAATGATAATTGGGCTCAAAATAAGGGTGGAGCAATATATTGTTATGAAAAAATAGATTGTGTGAACTCTCATTTCAAAAATAATAGGGTCTATGTCGATGGTGGAGGATCAATTTACACAGAGAAATTAGGCGAAGTTAAAGATTCAACATTCGAGGATGGATTTTCACAAGGCGACGGTGGAGCTATTTATATTAATTTAGCGTATGTTCAGGATATTCATAATTCCTACTTTAAGAATAATTATGCCAAAGGCCGTGGGGGAGCTATTTATACAGATCCTTCTGATTCCCGCACATATTTATATAACAATGTTTTCATAGGCAATCGTGCGGATAATCAAGGAGATGATGTTTTCGTTTCAGGTACCTATGCTAAATTGCAAAACAATTGGTGGGGAACCAACAATCCTTCATTTAGTAGTCAAAAATTAATGGAATATAAAGTCTTTGGAAGCAATAAAAAACATTCTGACAGCAATTATATAGTAAGCAGCTTGTCTGGCAATAAAGATGGTGTCAATTATCTTCCTAGCCATTTAAAAATAAGTTTCACATATAATGTACCTGCTTATTTGGCCAATGATGTTTTATTTAGCAGTGATAAGGGCGGATCTTTCAATATCACAGCAGTAAAAGGTAATGCCATTGAATTTGATTATATTCCTAATGGTGCAGGCTCTCATAAAATTACTGTAAAGATTAACTCCCAAGTCTTAACTTATACCTTAAATATTCAAAAGACCAGTGTTTTTGGTGAAGACCTTGTTAAGGTAGAGGGAAGAGATGATGTCTATTCTGCGGTATTTTTAGATTCAGAAGATAATTTCTTACCAACTGGAACAACTGTCAAGTTCAATGTGAATGGCTCAGAATATGTATCTAGTGTCAAGAATAATGGTGTTGCTAAGTTGTATGCTAATTTAGAACCAGGAGTATATGATGTTAAAGCAATAAACCCTGTCACAGGTGAAACCTTTAGCAATAAGATAACTGTGCTTCCAGATGTGTCAAACAACACCTTCAATATCAACGACACTTACATAATCAGATTTTTAGTAAGTGATAATGAGTCTGCAAAGGGCAATGTCACTTTCAATATCAACGGCAAGACTTACACATCCAATATTACTGAACATGGTTTGGCTTTATTAAGACTCGATGTTGCTCCAGGAGATTATATTGTCACTGCAACTTATCAAAATACAACTGTCAAGGATAAGATCACTGTAATCAATCAATATTCAAAAGTTTTAAATCATTTAAACGGTACCAGTTATGGTTCATTACTGCCTATTTACAATAATGAGTCCTTTATGAAATTAGGCAATCTCTCTTACAGTGTTATCGGTGAAAACACATATCGTTATATTTTGCCATCTCTTCAAGCATTTGTTTTATATAATGTAACAGTTTCCAATAGCGCAGAACTTACAAATGTCTTAAGGAAAATGTCAAAAAGCGATTATAATGTTGATGTCACTGTCATAAATCTTAAATACGGCACTTATAAAATCACTGAAAGCTTTTGGAAAGATAGGGATTGGGATTATCTTATCCATTTAACTCATGGTAAATTATTCATAAACGGTAATGGGGCTACAATAGACGATGATTATAACCATAACTTTATTTATGGCAATCCAAATACAGTTATTTCTATCGATAACCTTACTATAAAATCATTCTATCGTTGCTTTGTAAACTATGGTGAACTTTATTGTGCCAATACAAAATTTGTTGAGAATGAAGCAATACGTTTTAATCCAATAACTTGGTCCACTAAAACTTTAGGTGCAGTGGTTTATAACTTAAACAAGGCAACATTTGATCATTGTGTTTTTGACTGTAATAGAAATAGGGAAAAATTTATCAATACAACCGGTTGGCAAAATGAAGACGCTACAGATGGTGGTGTTTTATATGCTGAAACCAATTCATTCACTAGCTTCGTTTCTTGTAGATTTAATTCCATACATGATAACATTCACGCTGCCAGCAAATCTATGGTTGTTTTCTATGATGATAGTGAAACCAATTATAAAAAAGTTATAAGAAACAGTTTCTGTAGCTTGCAATCCTCTGTTGGTGTGAGGAGTATCAATAGCTTTAATGTGGAAAACATATATGAATTGAATTATTCTGATGTAAACTCATTTTTAAATGTTCATACTGATACTATGTCATTTAATGATGCATCAGGATATATTATTAATTTGGAAAATAAGATTTACAGCATAGGTGTAAGCGATTACGAGAAAAATACTCTTAATCTTAATGAATGGCGTACTCCAATTCTTGACCCTGGAATTTACCTTCCAAATAAGGATAAGGGACTCTTGGATATGGATTCCAGGTCCATAATAGTTAAGGGAAATGGCGCTACCATTCAGCTTACTGGAAATGAAATGAAAAACGATTATCATTTTGCTATTGTTCCTAAGTACGGAACTTTGACTTTAGTGAATTTAACCTTATCTGGTTTCAATAGTGCAATTTTAAATTACGGTACTGTTTTCATCATCAATTGTACATTTAAAGACAACAGATATCATACTTTTGTGAATGTTGATAATGGTGGAGCTATACAGAATTATGGAGGATTATATTGTCATAACTCAACTTTCACTTCAAATTGGGCTTCTAAAGGTGCAGCAATCTATTGTGAAGGTGTTTCTGCACAGTGCTTACTTGTCAACTGTGATTTTTCAAAAAATCAACTCAATAAACTAATCAACATTATTCTTTATAGCGAAAATAACTTGCATATAACTCAAAATGCTGTTGTAAAAGTAATTAATTGTACTGGTCTTTATGCATATACTGTCAAAACAGAAGATGATGGTTTGTTATTGAAAAGGGAAACAATAGAGCCTACCGTTTATAATGTGGTTGTTGATAGTATCAGTTCCTTGATGAGGCTTTCTAATTTAGTAAGTGATAATGAGGAATATGATATAATAAATGTCACATTTGTACAAGGAGATTATATGGTTCTTCCTGATTCAAAAGTTTTATTTGAAATGGATTATGGTAAATTAATCATTAATGGTAATGGTTCTCGTATATTTGTCCTAAATCCAAAAGTTAAAGATGAAACTCAATTTTTAACCACAACCCTCCGTTCTTATGTTATATTGGATAATTTGCTCATTGAAGGTTTCAATATAGCAATTGAAAATTCTGGAAATTTGGATATATACAACTCAATTTTCTTAAACAATAAGGTTGATTATCTTGTTAAGGATGATTATGGTGGAGCTATTGTTAATGATGGAACTTTAAGCATTTTCAATTCAATCTTTAAAAATAATTATGCTAAATATGGTGGAGCGATTTATAATAAGGGGAATGCTCTTGTAATGGCTTCCAGTTTCACCAATAATACTGGTTATAAAAGCAAGTCTATTGTTGATATATATACTCATGAAGGTAATCTTGAAATCATTGCTTTTGGCATTGCAAATCCTAAAACCATTGAAAACTTCCCTATGTCTCAATTTCAAGAAGATGTGATTCATTCAGCTACTTATCTAATAACTTCAGGGATTTTCATGAGTATGGGTTATGGTTTGACAAAGTGTAATGTTCAGCACTGGGTTATAACAACTATTGGGACCATACTTGGTGGGGCCTTTGGTGCCGTTGAGGGCTATATTTACGCTAATGACCATGAGGATTATAGTAGCTTCTGGACCACCGTATTTGAAGGTATGTCACATGGTATGGAAATGATTGGAGCTGGCGAAGATCTTGTTGAACATCTTGAAAATTTCCGTCTCAAACCTGATAATGTTCCAAAGTGGGATCTCGATGATATAGCCGATTTGAATGAGATCTACACCTATTATGTTAGTGATGAGATTATTGGCCAACTTTTGGATAAAGCTACAGGATGGTTTGACGATTTTGTTGTTACTGGCATATTTTTTGGTTCAAGTGAGGAGGATATTAATGTAGCCTATGTTCCCACTATAGTTTAGATATTTTGGAGATTTATATTGTTAATTAAAGATACTTGAAATTTGAGGAGAGTTAAATGAAATTCAAACACATTTTTATGGTTCTAATATTTTTATTCCTATTAGGTTCAATTGCTTCTGTGTCAGGAAGTAGTTCTGAGGATATTAGTGCTGTAAGCGTTGATGATTCTAGTTTGTATGATGGTGCTGTTATTGAAAGCATTGATGGTTCTGTCTTGGATGATGTGAATGCCATTGATACTTTTGATGAGGATTTGGAGGAGTCATGTAGTTCTAATTCCAAATTAAATGATGATGCAGATAAAAATTTCACTGATTTGGTAAATGAGATAGAAAATGCTAATGATGGGGATGAAATTAATATAACTCATGATTATTATATTGAGAATGAAACATTTGGGATAAAGATTAATGCAAATAACATAACTATAAATGGGAATAATTATGCATTTTATGGTGGCGAAGAAACCATTGACTTCAATTTCATCACTGTTTATGGCTCAAATGTTGTCTTAAAGGACCTCTCATTTAAAAATATGGTGTTCAATGACTCTTATAATGTAATTCAGTGGTATGGTGGGGAAGGAAGAATATCCTCATGTATTTTCTCTAAAAACGCTGCATATTATGGAAGTGCTATTGAATGGTCAGGTTCAGATGGATTAATAGAAAATAGTGAATTTTCATTTAATAATGCCCTTAATGATGCCGGAGCCCTATATGTTAGCGGAAGGAATTTAACTATCAATGAGACTTATTTTGGAGCCAATATCGCCGAATCTAATGGTGGAGCTATTTATATAGACAATAGGGACTATATAATAGACTCCTGTACATTTGAATTCAATACCGCTAGGGAAGGTGGAGCTGTTTATGCTTCCGATAACGATGGTTTTGTTATTAGCAGCTTTTTCTCATCTAATACTGCTGATGAAGGTGGAGCAATTAAATGGACAGGTAACTATGGTAAAATATCCAATAGTCTATTTGAAAACAATAATGCTACTGAAGCAGGAGCCATTTCCATATTAGGTTCTGATGTAGTCGTGGATAATGTCACATTTGTCAACAACACCGCTGATTTTGCAGGTGCCATTTCAAGTTGGGATAATCGTAATTTAACTATCATGAATTCAAGCTTTTATAATAATAGTGCCCAGCTTGGTGGTGCGATTTCCAGTGATTCCGATATCGTTATTCTCTATTCAGTTTTCGAAAACAATCAAGCTGATTTTGGTGGTGCTGTCTATTCAACAGATGAATTCCAAGTTGCAAATTCAACATTTAAAAACAATAATGCTAGTACATATGGAGGAGCAATTTACCTTGATGAAGGTGGTGAAATTCTTTCATGTGAATTTTCCAACAATTCTGCAGAACTGGCTGGTGCAATTTTTGTTAATGGGGATCTAAACGCCACAGATACAGTATTTGAGGATAATGTTGGAAGATTATACTCATCAAATAATGTTGTTTCATTAGATGGAACAGTTACATTAAATAATGTGAGTTCTGATACTCCAATTTCTTTAAAACTAGTTGAAATGAGCTTCATATCCATTAAAAACAACACTTATGGCTATAATGCAGTCATTAGTTTTAATGTGACAGATTCACAGGGATTATCTGCAAACCCTAATGCTACTGTATTGCTTAACATCAATGGCAAATCCTACTCTGCTGATGCAAGCAGTGGAATTGCTGTTTTCAGAATTTCCAATTTAAATGCAGGAAACCATAAGTATACAGCTATTTATAAGTGTGATGGCTTTATGGAATATTCAGCGGATGGAAGCTTTACCATCACTCCTTTAGATGCAAGCATAACCGCTAAAGCTGCTAGTTATGTCATAAATTATGGCGGCAAATACAGCATTACTCTAAAAGATAAAAACGGCAAGCGGGTTACATCTCAAAAGGTAACCTTCATTTTGAATGGCAAAACCATTGGTTCTGCAAAAACCAATTCTAAAGGGGTTGCGACTATAAAATTAACTCCAAAAACTTTAAAAAAGGCAAAAGCAGGTACTAAAAAGCTTGTTATTAAAGTAAATGGCAATAATTATAAGGTTAGCAGTAAAAACGTTAAAATAAATATCAAAAAGGAAAAAACAAAAATAAAGGCTGTAAAGAAAACATTCAAAAGATCTAAAAAAGTTAAAAAATATACAGTGACTTTAAGAAACAGCAAAAACAAGCCAATCAAAAAAGTTAAACTTACTTTAAAAGTTAAAGGTAAAAAATACATGGCTAAAACCAATAATAAAGGTAAAGCAACCTTTAAAATCAAAAACTTGAAGAAAAAAGGAAAATACGTGGCATTAATCAAATTTGCAGGAAACAAGTACTATAAAAAATCAAGTAAAAAAGTAAGAATAACTATAAAAAAGTAGATATTTAATCTACTTTTTATTTTATTTATTCAATCATTTTTTTATAGTTATTATTTTAATCTATTTTTAAATTATATTATTTATTCATTTTTTTTATTTTGAAGCTTTTCTATTATATTTTTTTAATTATATTTTATTTAACGACTTCTTCTTCCTAATCTATAGAATAGGTAGTATCCGAAGAGGTCATTGTGTCTACTGTTCATGGTTCCTTGTGAATATCCATTTCTATATCCTTGGTCGTAAGCATATGATTCTGCATATTCACTTTGCTCTTCAATATAATCGTCTTGCATTTGATTTAATTTTTCATCAAATTTCTCTTTAGTGAAATTTGATTTAGGGCTGTAAGAAACAATCTTTTTCATTGTATCATTAACATCGTTTCCATCATAGCTCAATGCATAGAATGTCTTGTTTGATTCAAAGTATAGGTAAGTCACATCATGATTGCAAATGCTTCTATGGCTATAATAAGCAACTGCATGATGCCCATCAATTTCCATCTCTTCAGCATCATAAAGTTCATCAAGAGTGGATTCATATCCATAATTGTTTCTTAGTGACTTGTCATCTTCCAAGGCTACAAGCCCAAATGTGAATACATTTGTCTTAACATAATTTCCTCCAGATTCGCTTCCTCCCCCATACTCTGGTGGAATCTGAAAATTGGTGTTATATACAGTAATGTTCACCCAATCTGAAGTGTCCACATCACTATTTTTAGCGCTTGTTGCACCAATGGCCAAAAGCGCTATAATCCCTATTACACATATTAAAAAAATAATTTTTTTATTCATATTTTATTCTATAAACCTTTTTGCTTTTAAAAATTTCTTTTTATATTTAAAATAATTAGTTTTTTATATTATGAAAACTTAATAATATTATTCAATTAAATAAATCCATTAAAATTTATTGAAGATGGATTATTTAAGCTAAAACTTAAAAAATAGAACTTTTAAAAATTATCAATGTGTTAATATGAATGGTATATGGTATTATGTAATAGCCTTTATACTTATTTGGGTTATTGCAATTGTATTTAAGGATTATCTCACTGATCATGGAGTTGAAGTGAACTTCCCTCTTTTGATGTGGAAAACTCAAAGATTAAGAGGCTTCATTGATAGGTTGGCGAATAGGGCTCCTAGATTTTGGAGAGGATATATGAACGTGGGAATCGTAATCTCTGCAGGATTTATGGTTCTTATGGCCGGAGCTTTGGTCTATTCCCTTAAAACACTTATGGATGCGCCTACAGTCAGTTTGGTTGTTCCAGGTGTGGAAGTTCCAGGGTCTCCAATATTCATTCCATTGCTAAGCGGTCTCATTGCTCTTGCAACAGTTTTGATTGTTCACGAATTCAGTCATGGGATATTGGCTAGAGTGGAAAAGATAAGCTTGAAATCCATAGGGCTCTTGTTGTTTGCAATTCTTCCAGGGGCTTTTGTTGAACCTGATGATGAGGAGTTGAATGAATTGAGCCGTCCTGCAAAAATGAGGATTTATGTGGCAGGTTCTATGGCGAATTTGACTTTGGCAGCTATTGCATTGGTCTTTATGTTAATCATATCTTCCTTAATCATGCCTGTTGTCTTTGAAGAGGATGGTGTTGAAATCAGCAGACTAACAGAAGGGGGAAATGCAATCAATTATTTATCTGAAGGAATGTTGATTAAAGGAATTAATAATGTTACAGTCAACGATTCAGCATCCTATCAAGAGGCGATAACAACTTTAAGGCCAAATAAAACTGTGAATATACAAACGGATCAGGGGGATTATAGTTTCCAATTAAAGACCAATCCAATGAACAAATCTTTAGGATTTATGGGCATTCAGGTACAGTCACACAATGTCATCGCGGAACCTTATGACAATCAATTCTACAGTCCTTTATTGTGGATTTTAATGCCTTTAAGCGATCTCCTCTTCTGGATTTATTTCCTCAACTTCGCAATAGGTACATTTAACTTGCTTCCTATGAAGCCATTGGATGGAGGATACTTATTTGAGAACCTGTTGTCTTATATCATGCCTGAAGTGGCTTATAAGCCAATCGTAACTTTCATGTCTTTCTTTATGGGAATCATAATTGTGGTTAGTCTTGTTGTCGGTTTAGTCGGCATTCCATTTTAGATTAATTGCAATTTATATTTTTTTAACAATAATTTTTGTTCGTATCATATAAAACCAAAACTTTATATATGTAGAAAAATATATAAATAAATGTTTAAGCATTTACGAACTAATAATACTTTAGTTATGAAAATTGCTGAAATGTAATACATAAGGAATTTATGTAATTGAATATTAGAGGAATTAAAATGAAAGCAAAAGCACAAAAAATAGGTGATGGAGTATACTGGATTGGTGTACTTGACTGGGATATAAGATCCTACCACGGATACACTTTAGATGGAACCACTTACAATGCATACATTGTATTTGGTGAAAAGGTAGCTATTATCGATAACGCTTATCCTGGAAAAACTGAAGAAATGATGGCTCGTATCGAAGACGCATTTGAACAAGAAGGCAGAGAAATGAAAGTCGACTACATTGTTCAAAACCACGTAGAAAAAGACCACAGTGGTGTCTTATACGACTTATGGAAAAAATTCGATGCGCCAATTTACTGCAGTAAAATCGCTCAAGGCGGATTACTCAGACACTATCCTAAATTAGAAGGTGCAGACTTCAACATCGTTGGAACTGGAGATGCTCTTGACTTAGGCGGTAAAACATTAGCATTCTTAGATGCTTTCTTACTTCACTGGCCTGACAGCATGTTCACATTACTTGCTGAAGATGGAATCTTATTCCCTAACGATGCATTCGGTCAACACTTATGTTTCGCTAAAAGATTTGACACTGACATTCCAGAAGTTGTACTTATGGATGCAGCACAAAAGTTCTACGGTAACTTGATTACCCCACTCAGTAAAAAAGTACTTAACAAATTCGATGAAATCATTGAATTAGGTCTTTTAGAACAAGTTAAAATGATTGCTCCTTCTCACGGACAAATCTGGACCGACCCAATGAAGATCATTGGTGCTTACAGTGACTGGGCAACTGGTAAAAGAGCAGAAGACAAAGTAACCATTGTTTACGATACCATGCACTACTCTACCCAAAAAATGGCTCATGAAGTTGCTGAAGGAATCATTGCAGAAGGATACGATGTGGAAATGTACTTCTTGCACGAAGATGAAAGAAGTGAAATCGTAAAAAGCATCTTAACCAGTAAGGCAGTTGCTTTCGGTATTCCAACCATCAACGACTTCCCATTCCCAAGTATTGGTGACATTATCTACTACTTGAAAGGTCTCCATTTCAACAGAACTGGATTCAAAAGACCTGCTGTTACCTTCGGTTCCATGGGAGGTAGAGGTGGAGCTGTAGAATTCATCGCAAACGAACTCACCGAATGCGGTTTCGAAGTTCTAGACCAACAGGAAATCTACTATGTCCCTGATGGTGAAGACGATGACACCAGCTTCAAATTAGGTCAAAAATTAGTTGAAGAAGCTAAAAAATTAGAACTTTAATTTTAAAGTTCTTTTCTTTTTTATTTTTTCTTTTTTTTTAATAATTTTCAAAAACTCTATTAACATGTGTTATTTTTTTAAATTTGTTCGTATTTTTCCATATTTTTAGCTATTTTGTAACGAATGTTCGTATTTCAGACTAAAAAATCATATAATTTTTTTAAACTGTTCGTAAGGAAATCTAAAATAATAAAACATTTTGTCAATATAAGAACAAGTATATAAATAAGAAAGTTTATACTATATGTATAAAACAATTGTTTAATCATGTTAAGATTTTTATAAATTTTATAAAAAATTAAACATATTTTAATAATTATTATTTTTTGAGGGTTTAAAATGGAAAATGAAGAAAAAACTATTCAACCAAAAGCAATTCAAATTTTTGCAAAGGCTCCTGGTGAGCTTGGTGTAAATGTAGTTAAAAGTCCAGTGAAATTGACAATTCTTTCAATGTTGAAAGATACCGATATGGAATTTGATGAAATCGTTAAAAACACTGGAAAATCCAAATCTACAATTTCCGTTCACTTGAAATCATTAAGAGAAGATGGAATCGTAAGCTACAGATTCGATGCAAACGATCACAGAAAGAAAATCTTCTTCATCAATTCAAAATTCTTAGGTGAAGTCCAATCTGGAGACGAAAAGGAATTGGAAGAAAGACAAGCTGAATTCTTGGTTAAAAACATCATGGATGTAGACAACTTCAAGTTCTCCTTCCTATTGTTCCACACCTTAAGATCCAACTTGATTCAAGAAGGAATCAACATCAACCCTGTATTGAACCAATCAGGTAAGAACATCGGTTCAGCAATGTATGAAAAGCTTTATGATGATGACATCAACAAGTTCTGTGACAACATCATTCAATTCTGGGTAGACAATGGCTTAGGAAAACTCGAAATTGAACTCGGAGACATCATCAACATTACAGCTTACGAATGTTTCGAATGCAGTTTGCTTCCTAAGAAAGGAAAACCAACCTGTTACTTGGATGCAGGTATTTTTGAATCCTTATTTGCAAACTATCTTAAGAAGGATGTTGACGTAACTGAAGTCAAATGTTTCACAATGGGTGACGACTGCTGCAAATTCTTAGTGGAATCCCCAGATGGAGAAGCTTTTGCATACTAAATAATTAATTTCTTAATTAATTATTCCTTTATTTTTTTATTATTTTTTATCTACTTATTTTCTACTATATTTTCTACTTTTTTAACTATTTTTTCATTCTATTTTATTAAATCTTATTCTATTGCCTTGATTTTTCAATTAAAATTAAAATATCACAATTAAAATCAATTTTATAAGTTTAAATCAATTTTTTTATATAAATATTACCTTTCAATCGCTCTTTCTAAAACCTTTTTATATAACTTAGTTCTAATATAATTGTAATGTCAAATTCAATATTTTGCCCAAATTGTGGGATGCTTAAAAGTAATTGCGTATGTGGAAAATACGTTGCAGATAGAACCAAAAAACCTTATCAGAAAAAGGAAAAGAAGTCTGAAAGTTCTTCTTCAAGCAATAATAAATCTAAAGGTGCTAAAGGTCTTTATCAATATGAAAATCGCAATCCGATAACTGTCAGCGAAGATTTGGACCTTCCAGTTGCAGAAGTATATGATATTGCAGAACATGACCTTCCTCCAGAGGTAATTGACAGGTTAAAAGAGGAGTACCCAGAAATTCCAGAACAGATTATAGAGAATTTCCCATTTGAACAGCCAAGGGAAGGTCAATTGGAGATTATAGCAGACATTGAAGATGCAATCTCAAAAGGTTATAAGTATATTATTTTAGAGGCAGGTACTGGTACAGGAAAATCCGCTGTAGCTTCTACCTTAGCTCGTATGTATGAATCTGCATATATTCTAACAATGACAAAGCAGCTTCAAAAACAGTATGCAGATGAATTTGATTTCCCGCTTGTCAAAGGTAGGGGAAACTTTGATTGTCTAAAGGATGGATTGGAAGTTACCTGTGATATGGGTGCATGTAAGACAGCACCTAAAAATTCCAAGTTCTTCTGTCCTTATGGAATAAGCAAAAATCCAACACTTACAGGAGACTTGGCTTTCCAGGATTCCTTTGGAGCAGATATTTTCTTCCAAACCAATGACCACTGCAGCTATTGGCAACAGAAGGCGAATGCAATCAATTCACCAATCACATTGATGAATTATGATTATGCCATTTTGGAGTTGAATTATGTAAAGCACTTTGGAAAAAGAACCTTGCTTATTCTTGACGAAGCACATAACATCGAAGATAAGCTAATGAAAACAATGGAGATTAACCTATACAATCGTCAGCTTGAAAAGGACATTAAGAAGGTAATAAGTCCTCAAACCCTTAAAAGCAATGAAAAAGGCGAATGGATAATGGAGATTGATGCAATTCAAGGCCATTATTCAGATATTGAGATTAAGGACTTGCCTACAAACAAGGCAGACAGAATCAATTCCACCATTTCAAAATTAAAGGCACTGAAAACCAATCTTGAAAAAGAGCCAGGAAACTGGGTAATCGATGCAGATGAAAATGGAGTGTCATTCAAGCCGCTTAGAGTCAATCATTATGCTGAGGATTATCTCTTCAAGCATGGGGATGTTGTAATATTCCTAAGTGCAACCATATTGTCCCATAAGATGTTTTCAAAATGGTTAGGATTGGATCCACGTGAAGTTTATCACATTCAAGTTGACAGTCCGTTTTCAGTTGAAAAAAGGCCGATTGAATTGAATTTAGCTGGAAAAATGTCTAAAAGCAGGGTCAAGCAATCAGCTCCAAAGTCAATTGAAATTTTGCAGAAGATCTTAAAGAGGCATGAGGGAGAGAAAGGACTTATCCATACTCACAGCTATAAGTGCCAACAGTATATTATCAATAATCTATACAATACAAGATTGATTGCCCATGGAAACAACAATAGGGAAAGGGTATTGAAATTCTTTGAAGAGGATGAAAACCCATTGGTCCTTGTTAGCCCATCCATGAGTGAAGGTGTTGATTTGCCTTATGACAAGTGCAGATTCCAGGTAATCTATAAGATACCGTTCCCATATCTTGGAGACAAGCAGGTTCATATGAGAATGAAAAAGGACCAAAGATGGTATGCATATAAGACTGCAATGACCTTAATGCAGGCTTATGGAAGAGGAATGAGAGCAGAAGATGACTCCTGTGTAACCTATATCTTGGATTCAGATATTCAAATGCTTCTTAAGAGTCCTTTGTATAAGTCATTGATTCCAGAGTTCTTCAAGGAAGCTATTGTAATCAATGATGATCGTATAATTTAACTCAAGCTTTTTGAGCCTTCGGCTCAAAAACCTTGACCAAAACTTTTTCACTGGTTGGGAGTGTATACCCTCTAGTTTCTTTTTTCATAATGAGTGATAATATGGCAGTAAAAAGAGAAGAAATTGAAATTGAAGGAATCTCTATAATCTTAGAGAGAAAAAACATTAAGAATCTATACCTTCGAATCAAGCCTGATGGCACTGTTAAGGTTTCTTCTCCTATGAGTTTATCAGATGAATCCATAAATGATTTTGTATTGTCAAGAATAGATTGGATTAGAGAAACCAGAGCAAAGATGCTTGAAAATCCGCCTAAACCTAAAGTAAAATACAAAGAGGGGGAAACTCATCATATTTGGGGAGAGCCATACACACTTCAGCTAATTAGCAATGAAAATGCAAAAAAGGCATTTTATGACAGCAAAGAGCATATTATTTATCTTCCTGTTCCAAAGAGATCCACCATTAAGCAAAGGGAAAAGATTCTGTTTGAGCTTTACAGAGATGAAATGAATAGGAATTTAGACTACTTTTTACATAAATGCACATATTTTGTAGGAAAAGAGCCAAAAGAAGTTAAAATCAGAAACATGAAAAATTGGGGTAACTGCAGAAAGGATAAAAGGGTTACCTTAAACTTAAAATTGGCTAAAAAACCACCAATCTGCACCGAATATGTTCTGATTCATGAATTGTGCCACTTGATTGAATTCAATCATGGTCCAAGATTCAAGGCGCTAATGGATAATTTCTGTCCTAATTGGAGCGAGATAAAGCAATTATTGAATGAAGAACAATAATTTTGCAATAGAAAGAGAATATTAGAGAAATTTCAGAAAGAGAATATTTATATAAAACCAGTACAATTTAAATTATAAGAAATATCAAAGGGGTGATATGATGGAAGTATTAGGTTATCAATTGATTAAACTCGATAAGACCACTTACGATGCCACTGTACTTGCCAAGTATGAAAAATTGGAAGATATCTTATTGGCATGTGAAGAAAAAGGATTGGACATCATCTTCTTCAATGAAGGTCAATTGATTTTGGAATCAATAGAAGAAGAATCTTAGTTTTTAAAAACGGACCTAGGGGGATTTGAACCCCCGACCTTGGGATCCGAAGTCCCACGTCATAATCCTGACTAGACTATAGGCCCAAAAGAAATACTATTATTTTGCATATCTTTACATATCTTTACATAATTTAATCTATTATAATAATATATAAATTCTCCTTTTTAATAGTTTGTTTGTTGATTCAATTTAGGTTAAGTCATTGTATAGAAAATTTTTCTTAAAAATTATTTAGTAAACTATATTAAATAATTTATATATACATACATATATTGGAAAAATAATTTGTTAATGTAGTTATGAGGGTAAAAAAAATCAATATGGTGATTTTTTGCTTTATAAGAATAGATGGATATTAGTTTCTATAATTTTTGTTTTTATTATAAGTATGGGATGTGCTTCAGCTTCTGATGATTTCAGTAGTTCATTGCTGGATGATTCAGGCAATGCTTTATCTAATGGTGTAGGAATTAGCTCTATTTCTTCCGATTCTGATGATTCTTCAAATACAGATTCTCCAATTTCTCTGGAAGATATTCAAGATAAAAGCATTGTAGACAATGATGGCTCTTTCAGCGGCAATTCTTCAGAGTCAAATACTTTGAATGTGTCATCCAAATATGATAATTCAAAAATTGGAACTAAAATCAATGCAAAGAAAGTAAGTGCTTATTATAAGGAAAAAGCTAATTTAAATATTTCTTTAAAAGATTCAAATAACAATGTCTTAAAGGATAAACAGGTTAAAATATTGCTTAATGGGGAAACATTTGTTAAAAAAACCGACAATAATGGAAACATTAGGTTTTTACTTAATCTTAAGCCAGGCAATTACAATGCAGTACTAATATTCGCTGGTGATGATGCTTATGAAAAGACAAGTTTAAACACTAAAATAACCATTAAGAAAACTCTGTTGTCCATTAAAACAAAAAATTACAGCACATATTACAAATCTGATTTGTTCTTCGCTGCTAAAGTAATAAATAGTATCACTAAATGTCCTATTGAAGGAGTTAAGGTTTTATTTAAGGTTTATTCTTCTCAAACCAAATATAAAAACTATTATTCCTTAACTAATAGGAAAGGCATTGCATACTTAAACAAGAATTTTAAAGTTGGCTCATATGATGTTTACACCTTTTTAAATGAAATTAAGGAGAAAAAATATTTAGGGTACAAGAATTTGAAGAATAAGGCAGTTTTAAAAGTTAAAAAAACTGCAGAAATGGGTTGTTCTTCCATTTATGTTTATGTAAGTGAAAATGAAAGTGCCATTGCATTTAGAAGAGACTCCACATATGCGGCAAAGTTATATGTTGTTGCCCAAAAATGGCATGGTAGGTATGCCATTAAGCAGTATAAACTCACAGGAACCTATTTCTTCCATGCTATTGTCACTTCCGACGGATGGATGATGGGAACCGGTGGTTGGGACAATCCAACAGTCAATAAGAAAATTGAAAATCTTGCAGGGAAGATTGTTTCCACTAATTCAATGAAAAATTCCATTCTTAAATCTATTAAAAGGGTTGAATCACGGTTACCTACAGGTCATTTTGCCATTGTAGCCCCAAATGGAAGATATGCTGTAATTTGGAAGAATAGGATGATTAAAGGGCAACTGAAAAAAGGGGAATATTTGGATGTGCCAAATATAAGGTCCAGTTTCCGTCGTGGAAAGTTCAAGAAATTTTCTACCGATCCTGCTACAGCAGCACATAAAATTGCGGCTACAGACCATTTTGGAGTTAACAGAAGAAACATCATGACTTATCATTATAAAAGAGCTTCAAAAAACTATAAAACATATTCCACAGTAGATGTTTATGGGTCAAATGATAAGGGAAATCTTGTTGGTAGACATACCTCTCATCTAAATGATCATGTTTTATTCAAGAAAACTTTCTTTAATAAAAACAAGCTTTTTAAAACTCCTAATAAAAAGCTATTGGGTATTCACAAATTTGGAAACATTGACAAGTTAATCAAAACCAATACAAAGGTCACTGCCCCTAAAGTTACAGCCGATTTCAACAAGACCAAATACTTAAAAATCACTTTAAAGAATAAAAAGACCAATAAGATATTGAAAGGAGTTAAAATCAATATTAAGGTCTCTACAGGTAAAAAATCTAAAAATTATGTGATTAAAACAAACAAGAAGGGTGTTGCTCAGTTCAATACTAAGGTCTTGAATGTAGGAACTCATAATGTAACAATCACTCCAGCCAATCATAAGTATATTATTTCTGGAAAATCTAAAATAGTCATTAAAGCCGTTAAAACCAATCCTCCTATTAAAAATACCACTGATATAAATCCAGCCCCTACAGGTAATGGTACCAATGTAAGCAATACTTCTGGGTCTGTAATGGATAATGGTACTGTTGAGGATAATGGTACTGTTGAGGATAATGGTACTGTTGAGGATAATGGTACTGTTGAGGATAATGGGGCCGGTGGTGATAGGGATATCCATCTTGATAATTATGATGGCGTAAATGCAATTGACAGTAATGATGGCCATCCTATTGCTCCATTCCTTCCGATTGGTTTTAACATTATGGCCACTTAATGTCTTGTTTTAAATTAAATTTTTTATTTTCATTTTTTATTTTTATTTCAATTTTTTTCAAAGTTTTAGTTTCATTATTCTAATGGTTAAAATTATTAATATAGTGTTATAAAAATAAAAAATAGTTAAAAAAATTATATTTATCATCGAAATATCGAAAATGAGTAAAATTTATTTAAAAACCTCTTTTAGATTAATTGTGATTATCATGCTTACCAAAAGAATTATTCCTTGTTTAGATTGTGACCTACAGGTTCCAGAAGGCAGAGTAGTTAAGGGAGTTGAATTCAAGCAGATTCGTTATGCTGGAAATCCAGTTGAACTCGCTACCAAATATTACGAAGATGGAGCAGATGAAATCGTTATATTGGATATCACTGCTTCCCATGAACGTAGAGGAACCATGGTTGATGTTATAGAAAGATTGACTGAAAACGTATTCATTCCAATATGTGTAGGTGGAGGAATAAGAAAGGTAGAAGATTACACTCGCATGCTTAAGGCTGGAGCAGACAAATGTTCCACAAACACTGCAGCCATTCACAACCCTCAGCTATTGACAGACGCTTCCAAAGTCGTAGGATCTCAAGCAGTTGTAATAGGAATTGATGCTAAAAGAAGATATGTCGAAGAGGACAAGGAAGCTGCAAAAGGAAAAACAATTGTAGACAGTGAGCAAGGGGAAGTATGGTTTGACTGCAGTATCTACGGAGGCAGAGAGTTCACTGGAATGGATGCCATAGCATGGGCACAGGAATGTCAGGACAGAGGTGCTGGTGAAGTTCTTCTCACTTCAATGGATGGAGATGGAACAAAAGACGGCTACGACCTTGTTTTAACAAAAGCAATCAACGATAATGTGGACATTCCAGTCATTGCATCTGGAGGAGTAGGAAACCCTCAACACATTCTGGAAGCTTTTGAAGTTGCTGATGCCAGTGCAGCGCTTGCAGCAAGTATTTTCCACTTCAACGAATATCCTGTTCCAGTAGTCAAGAAATACCTAAAGGAAAAAGGGGTTCCAATCAGAGAAACCTTTTAGAGTGAAAGCATGACTAATCTTAAATTCAATTCATTGATCAATCTTAAGCTGACCCAAGAATCAGGTCAAACTTCACAGCCTCCATGGAGGCAAAATTCAGTTGGAAATATAGATGAGTTTAATGAATTAATTTACTTAAAAGTTCCTTCAATTATTGATGAACTTAGTGATGAAAGTATCAATTTAAAGGAACTTCCAATTCTTTTAAAGCTATCACAAGATAAAAATGATTTAAATAGATTCGAGTACGTATATCAGTTTCCTAAAAAAGTAGGAAATCATCAAATTTCTAATTTTTTCAACACAAATAACTTATCAAATAATGAAATCAAAATCATTGAAAATGAAATAAAAAATGAACTGACTAAAATCTATGACTTGGATTTCGATTTGAAAAAATTCTATGATTTTCTTTCAGCTGATGAAAAATTGGCACCTTCTGTAGATTTCTGCAATGGCTTAAGGCTATTCATTGCAAAGGACCAATTTGAATGCATCATCTCTTCAATATGTTCTGCAAACAATTCAATTGCAAGATGGACAAAGTCAATTGACAAGATAAAGCATAATTGGGGAGAAAAGGTGGAATTTGATGATGGAATTTTCTATGGATTTCCAAGTCCAAATCAATTTTTAGACTTTTATGAAACTCCAATTGAAGAGGCTGAAGCAGATGGGCATAGCTATGAAATCGATTGCTATACACATAATCTGAAGTCATGTGGTGTCGGCTATAGGGCACCTTATATGGTAAAGGCAAGTCAAATGCTGATTGATGAGATTGATATAAATCAAATAGGATCTATGGATTATGATGAGGCATTTGATCTGATTTTGAAATTGCCTGGTGTAGGTGCAAAGGTAGCTGATTGCATTTTATTGTATGGATTTGGATTTGAAGAAGCATTTCCATCTGATGTTTGGATAAAAAGAATAGTTTCTCACTTATACTTTGATGGAGAGGAGATTTCAGCAGACCAAACCAGAGATTTCGGCATAGAACACTTTGGAGATTATGCTGGATATGCTCAGCTTTATCTTTTCCATTATGCGCGAAAGTCAGGTTTGATGGATAAGATTAAAAGTAAATAATTAAAAAAATAGTTTATATCATAATATTTATTGCATTGATTAATATTCTATTATTTATTGTATTGATTAATATTGTATTTTAAATTGAGAGGAAAAACTATGAAAAAAAGATATTTATCGCTGATTTTATTAAGCGTGTTTTTAATAGTTTCAGCAGCCAGTGCCGATGATGCTGTTTCAGATGATTCAGGTCATGCCATTGATGTTAATGGTGATGAATCATTGGATACTTCTGACAGTCTCGATGATGATGGCAGTTCTGATACAGCCATTGATGAAAGTGATGATGCAACTGATGCTAATGATTCAGGAAGCAGCCCTATAGTATCTAATTCTTCAAATAATGGTTCTGCTGTTCAATTCAATAGCACTCCTTACAAGTTTTCATCCACTAAAAACATAGCATCAACTTATGGTAAAAAGGTTAAATTCTCTGTTAAGGTGCTTAATAAGGATGGAAAAGCTATCAATCATACATTGGTTACTTTCAAAGCCAATGGAAAGACCTATAAGGTTTATACCAATGCAAGTGGAATAAGTTCCATTACTCTCAATTACAATTCTGGAAAATATACAATCAGCTATTCTGCGGGTGGTGTTTCTGGAAAGAACACATATGCAGTTAAAAATTATTACAAAATCACTCTTTACAAATGGAAGTCTGGAGCAAATGTGCTTAAAAACAAAAGGATAAAGAAAAATGTTCCTAATTCAACTATTGTAAAGAAGATAATCAAATTGGCGAAATCAGGAACTCCAGTAATCAAGTTCAAAGGAGGAAATGGAAAGGTTGTCTTCATTACTGCAGGATGTCATGGGAATGAACTGCCTTCTCAGGTTGCTGCAATGAAATTGATCAAGTATCTGGAGACACACTACATTAAAGGTACAGTTTATGTCATGCCTTTTATGAATCCTAAGGGAACTGCAGCTAATGTGAGAGATTATAAAGGAGTTCATTTAAATAAGAGAGCTAATAAGAAAGGAACAATCTCTTTTAAAACTGTTCAATTGATTAAAAAGTTCAAATGCAATTCCTATGGTGATTTCCATGCTACAAGGCCTGGTGGAAAGCCAGGTAAGGATTTGGTTTTCGGATCTTATAAGCCTACTAAAAAAAGTGCAGCAATTGCTAAATACATTGCAAAGCATGCAAAAGTAAAAATTAAAATTTATAAAAGGGCAGGGACTGAGTATCCTGGTGCTTTGGAAGATGAGGTTAATTTAAAAGGAATTCCTGCAGTAACATGTGAAGTCCTTAGCCCTCCTGGAAAGATTAAAAAAGGTTCTGTTTCCAAATCATTATTGATGATGAAAACACTCTTGAAATATAATAAAATTCTTTGATTTTAAAATTTAAGGCCTGAATGGCCTTATTGCTATTTTTTATAATAATTTATTATTTTTTTATTCATCAAACTCTTTTTCAAGCAAGATGGTTACTGGGCCATTGTTGAGTAAACTTACATTCATGAATGCACCAAAGACTCCGGTTTCACATGGAACCTCTTCACTGCATTTTTCAACAAAATAGTCAAATAATTTTGTAGCTTCATCGCCAGCCAATGCCTTATGGAATGAAGGTCTGTTCTTTTTTGTTTTTCCATATAATGTAAATTGAGGAACAAGGAGAAGTTTTCCACCGATATCCTGTACTGATCTATTCATTCTGCCTTCATCATCAGGGAATATTCGGAGTTTGCATAGTTTTCTTGCTAAATATTCAACTTCCTTTTCGCTGTCAGTTTGGCCAAAACCTACTAAAACCATTAATCCTTCTTCAATTTGGCCTGTGATTTCTCCTTCAACTTCTACGCTGGCATTTGTTACTCTTTGAATGACTAATTTCATATTATCTCCAAAAATTGATATTGATGATTATAACTATAAAAATTTAAAATTCAGATTATTTAAAAAAAGCATTAAAACTAAAGTTAAGAATCCCATAGGAATTCTTAACAGTAATTTTTCCTAAAAAATTGAGACAATTTTGAAACCGAAAAATCAAAATTCTCTTATTTCTAGTTTACATTTAATTATATTTAAATTTTTTTTATTTTATTATAATATTGCTTTAATCTTATAACAATATTTTAATTATTTTTAAATATGACTTTTTAAATATATTTTAATATGACAACTTCAATTTCTGAGCATGAGACTCGTAAAAAATACATTGATAACGCATTAAAAAAAGAAGGGTGGATTGAAACTTATATTAAAGAAGAAGTCAATCCTGTTAAATCAGATTTTAATAACAAAATTTTTGTTTTATTCGATGGAAATGTAGAGAAAGATGTAGATTTATTCATTGATTATTTGCTATTAGATGAGAACAAAAATCCTTTAGCTATTATTGAAGCTAAACGTTATTCTAAGGACCCTGAAAATGGTAGGATTCAAGCAAGAACTTATGCAAAAGAAATTGAGTCTCAAATTGAAGATAAAATTCCTATTTTTTTAACTAATGGTCAAAAATGGATTTTTATAGATGAATACGGTGTAGAAAGAGAAATTAGTGGGGTCTTCTCTCAAAAAGATTTGAAAAGAAGAAGAGATTTATTCAACAGTCGTAAAAATCCCGCAACTATGAAAATAAATCCAAGCATTGTTGATAGGCCACGTAGTGTGCAAATTGTTAGATCAGTCAGTGAATATTTTTCTCAGTGTCATAGAACTGCATTAATACAAATGGCAACAGGTACTGGTAAAACAAGAGTAGCTATGGCAGTAATCGATGTCTTAATGAAATCAAATTTAGTTAGAAATGTTCTTTTTATTGCAGACAGAACCAGTTTAGTAAGACAAGCTAAAGTAAATGGATTCACTAAATTCTTTGATGAACCTGTTGGAGATTTAAGAGAAGGATTTACTGAAAATAAACGTTTATATGTTTCCACAATTCAAACATTAATGTCTGGAAGTGTAAATGAACCTAAATTTTATGAAAAGTTCTCTCCAGGATTTTTTGACTTAATTATTTTTGATGAAGCACACAGGTCTATTTATGATAAAAATAATTTAGTTTTCCAATATTTTGATGCTATCAAAATTGGTCTAACTGCCACTCCAAAAGAATCTGAAACAAAAAGCACATTTGATTTGTTTGGAGAAGCTATTGAGGATTATTCATATGATAAAGCTATTAATGACGGTATTTTAGTTCCTTATAAAGCTCATTCTATATATACAGATGTTTTAAATGAAGGAATCGATTCTAAAGATTTAGATGAGTTCACAAAAGATGAATTAAGACGTCAAGGCATTAATCCTGATGATTTAGAACTTACTGGTTCCCAATTTGATTCTGTATTCATGGATGACTATGTGAATGATTTGGTTATTGAAACTTTTATGAAAAATGCTTATAAATCTGATGAAGGAAAACCTGCTAAATCTATATTTTTCTGTTCAAGTAAAAAACATGCTAAAGCTATGAAGGAACGTTTCAATTTATCATATCCTTCTTTATCAAATGATGTTCAAGTCATTACTTCTGATTTATATCGTGCAGATGATGAAATTGATAGATTTAAATTAGATTCTGAGCCTCGTATTGTATTATCTGTAGGTATGTTAGATACTGGTGTAGATATTCCTGAAGTTTGTAATTTAGTCTTTATTAAGCCGGTTTATTCCAGCATAAGATTTTGGCAAATGATCGGTAGAGGAACAAGAAATGAGGAGTCTTGTAAACATAAAGAATGGTTACCTAATCATAAAAAAGAAGATTTTTTAATTTTTGATTTTGTAATTGGAGGCCATTCAAATATTGATTTCCATGAATTCCGTGAAGAAGGAAAATTAAAAGAGAATGTCAGTACTATTACAGCTATTTTTAACAATCGTGTTTCTCTTTTAGAAGAAAATCTTACTGATGATCAAAGAAAAATCATTACAACTAAAATTTATAATACTTTAAATCAGTTTAGGGATGATTTGTGGGTTGTTAATAGGAAAAAAGGAATTATTGATAAATTAAGAGACACATTAGATTTAGAAAACCATACGGATGAATTAACTAATGAAATTTCTCCTTTAACTACTGTTTTAGAAGGTTACAATCCAAATGTTTCTAAGTTCATACAAGAGTCAGAAAAGTTATTTGCATGTATTTTACACAAGGATTTAGATAGAATTGGTAAAATTAAAAGCAGTATTCAATATAAAGTTAGAAATGTTTTGGAAAAAGACAATATTACTGTAATTAAAGAAAAACAGGATGATTTAAAGAAAGTTTTACAAATTAGTTTCTGGGAAGACTTAACTTTTGAAAAAGTTGAATTTTTAGTTAATGAAATCTCTTCAACTATGGTATATTTTGTTGCAGATAGGAAAGGGATAATATATGTTTCAGTTCCTGACCAAATTATAGATTGGGTTGAAAGAGATAAGGAAATTGCTGAAGATGAAGAATTGAAAAGACTTTTAGAGAGAAATGAAGCAATTAAGAAGCTAAAAGAAGGAAAGGGAATAACTTCAAAAGAATTATTATACATTGAAAAGGAATTATCTAGTTTAAGACCAGAATTAACCATTGATTTAATTCAAAGATCTAGAGGAACAGATTTCTTAGTATTTTTAAGAGAAATCATTGGCCTTACAAGAGAAGAGGACCCAAAAGAATTAATTGAACAAAGATTTGATGAGCTGATTTTAAATGATTATTCATTAAATAATGGGGTAGAATTTAATTCTAATCAAATAGAATTTTTAATTCTTCTTAAAAAGGTCTTTGCAAATAGAAAACACATCGAACTTCAAGATTTTGCTGAAGAGCCTTTGGATAAGGGTAAAAATTATTTTGAATTTGATTCTTTAAGTCGTATAGTTGAGATGTGTAATCAAATTAAGATGTGTTAATTTTTTATTTATTTTTTTACAATTTTTTAGTCAACCATGGTTGACTCGTTAGTTTTATATATGATATTTTTTAAACTATTTTTATGGAATATAAATCAATATCTTCAAAACTTCCTATGGATGAATTAACTCTCTTTAAAGATTATTGTGATAGGAAAGGAACTAATCCATCTGCATTAATTAGGGAACTTATACTTAAAGAAATTGAAGTTTCAGTCCCTATTAATGTTGCAGGGAGAAATAAGATAAGTTATGATAAAGAAAACGATAATTTTAATTGGATTGTTGAATTAGATAATGGGGATAGTAGCGTTATTTTAAGTAAAGTTAGTTTAGAATTCTTAGAAGATTTAGATAAAGAAATTAACAGTGCTTTAGATTCTAGATCTTCTACAATTTTAAAAGAAAATGATGATGCTGTATCCATTCCTAGTAATTTTATGAGGTGAAAAATGAGTTTAGAGGGATTTGATAGTTTTATAAAAAGCAGTCATTTTCCTAATTTACAATATGATTATATTAATTATAAATTTAATCAATTAAAAGATTCTGAGGAGTTCAAATTAGAAGTGTTAATTGATTTTTTTAAGGATACAATGCAATATGTAGAAGAATTTTCTTCATATCTTTTGGCATATGCTAAAAATGAAAATATTTCATTAAATATTATTAAGGTTAGTAATAAAGACCTCGTTGAATTTTTTGAAGATTTGAATAATTATGATGAAAATGTAGCATTAAAATATGGTGTATCAACTCTTGAAAAGTTATTGGAAAATATTTTCGAATTAAATGAGAGAAATAAAAAGAATTCAATTCAAAACATTTTAACCTGCATATCTTCAATTTATGCTTTTATAAGTTATTACACTGATTTATATAATTCTATTAAACATGGATTCAGAATTTTTCGTTATGATTTGAATTTTATTGAGTTAGGTGAGAATATAATTCAATTAGATAGTCCTTATTTTTGTGCTATATGTAAAAATAGGGGGAAACCTTATTTATTATTTTGTTCTCTTGATGCAATATTTCAAGATTCAGAAAAAATTTTGAGAGATACTAATGAAATTTTTAATTTTTTAAGAAAACGAGGGAAATATTATAATTCTCATAGTTTTGACTACATTTCTGAAAAATCTTTTTCAGAATATAATAAATTAATTTGTGAGGAGAATTTGGCTATTAGTGTAAAAGATATAGGAAATGTTAATATTGAGAAACAACCCCAATTACAATATTTCAGTATTTCACTTAAACAAAGTAAATTAACATTATCTTTAAATAAAAATTTTTCTAATAAAAGTCCATATGTCGCAAGACTAAAAGAAAATTATACTAAAAATTTGAAACCAAATCTCAATTTTGATTTTGTCGAATTATCTGCAGATAATATAGATATTTCTCAATATTATATTCTGAAAGAGATTATTAATGCTTTAGATGAAAATGGGGAGATAAATGTTAAGTTTAGAGGGTATAATGATGCTATAATAGTTGGGAGGTATAAATTACATTGTTCTATTCCAGCTAATTTTGAAAAAAATTTAAAAATAGTTATAAATCTACAAAGATCAAAATAATAGTGTGGATGTGATAATATTAACGGAAATTTAGGCGATTTTGTTTCAGTAATAGGAGGTTATGCATTTAGAAGTTCTGATTTTTCTGATGAAGGGATTTCTGTAGTTCGCATATCTGATTTGGTTAATAATAGGTTAAATTTAATTAATGCTGCAAAAATACCTATAGATTCTATTTCTGATTTTGAAAAATACATAGTCAAAGAAAATGATATTCTCATTGCTATGTCTGGAGCAACAACAGGCAAAGTAGGTTTTGTAGAAGAACTTAATGAAATTGCATTGCTCAATCAGAGGGTAGGTAACTTTAAAATTAAAGATGAAGCTATATTAAATAAGAAATATCTTTATTATTTCATTATCAGTGATTATTATCAGAAGGAAGTTAAAAGAATTGCTGGGGGTTGTGCACAACCTAATATCAGTGCTAAGAAATTAGAATCAATTCCTATTTTAGTACCTCCGATGGAAAAACAGATTAAGATAGTTGAAAAATTAGAAAATATTGAAAAATTAATGAATAATAGAAATGATGCTATTGAATTATTAGATTCTTATATAAATAGTGTTTTTTTACAGATGTTCGGCACTCCATTTATTAATAAAAAATTGTATCCTATGGAAAAATTGGGCAATTTAGCAATCTTTAAATCTGGGGGTACTCCTTCAAGAAAAAATGAAGAATATTTTAAAGGGGATATCCCTTGGATAACTACAATTTCATTAGGTCCTTTAGAAATCGATTATGATGATGCGGTTGAATATATTACTGAGAGTGCTATTGAAAATAGTGCTACAAAAATAATACCTAAAAATTCTATTATTTTTGGAACTCGAGTTGGAGTAGGTAAAGTTTCTATTAATAAGTGTTCTATATGCACTAATCAAGATATTGTTTCTTTAGTAAATTTAAGTTCATGCATAAATAATATTTATCTTGTTTATTGTTTACAGTTTTATAAAGATTATTTTGACCGTAATAAAAGAGGGGCTACAATTAAAGGAATAACCTCTAAACTATTAAAAAATTTAGAAATTCCAGTACCTCCAATGGAACTTCAAAATCAATTTGCAGAAATAGTAAAACAAGTAGAAGAAATAAAAAAATATCAACAAGAATCTAAAATGGAATTAGAAAACTTATTTAATAATTTAATGCAAAAAGCATTCAGAGGGGAATAAATATGTTAGATGCAGAACTTAAATCAAAAATAAATCAGTTATGGGATAAATTTTGGAGTAGTGGGATATCAAATCCATTAACCGCTATTGAACAAATGTCTTATTTAATATTTATGAAACGTTTAGAAGATGAAGATTCTGAAAATGAATTTAACGCAAAATTAAAAGGAGAAGAGTTCACCTCTATATTCGAGGGTCATGAAGATTATAAATGGAGTAATTGGATTAATATGTCTGCGGATGATATGTTAAATCATGTAAAATATAAAGTATTCCCATTTTTAGCAAGTATGGGGGATGAAGATTCTCTTTATAATCGTTTCATGAAAGAAGCTAATTTTGTAATACCTACAGGTTCTCTTCTTGTAGAAGCTACAAATATTGTGGATGATTTAAAAATTAAAGAACAAAATAAAGATGTTCAAGGAGATTTATATGAGTACCTTTTATCACAATTAAGTACTGCTGGTAAAAATGGCCAATTCCGTACTCCAAGGCATATTATTAAATTGATGGTAGAAATTTCAAAACCTAAGTTGGGTGAAGTTATTTGTGATCCTGCTTGTGGTACAGCAGGTTTTTTAATGAATGCTTATAATTATATTCTTAAAGAAAACACATCAAAAGACTTAATTAAAGTAGATGAGGACGGTAATGAATATAACTTTACTGGGGATAAATTAACTTCAAATGATTTTAATTTTTTAAATAATAATTCCTTTTATGGTTTTGATTTTGATCCTACTATGGTTAGAATTGGTTTAATGAATTTAATGATGCATGGTATTAAAAATCCTAATATAGAACAGGTTAATACTCTCTCATTAAGATTTAATCAAGAACCCATGTATGATCTTATTTTAGCTAATCCTCCATTTACCGGAAGTGTTGATGAAGAAGAATTAAATGAAAGTTTTTCAATAAATTCTAAAAAAACTGAAATATTATTTTTAGAATTGATGTATAATTGTTTAAATGTTGGCGGCAGGTGTGCTGTAGTTGTTCCTCAAGGAATCCTTTTTGGAACTTCAAATGCTCATAAATCAATTAGACGAAAAATATTAGAAGAATGTCGTTTAGATATGGTTATTTCAATGCCTTCTGGTGTATTTAAACCATATGCTGGAGTAGCTACTGGTATTTTAATATTCACTAAAGGTGAATCTACTGAAAAGGTATTATTCTATGATATGGAATCTGATGGTTTTACTTTAGATGATAAAAGAGATTTTATTGATGGAAAAGGAGATATTATTGATATTATTGACAAATATAATAATATAGCTGAATTAGAACTAGAAGATAGAAAATCTAAATCATTCTTTGTTCCATTTGATGAAATCAAAGAAAACGATTATGATTTAAGCATTTCTAAGTATAAAGAAATTGAATATGAAGAAGTAGAATATGAAGATCCTGAAATCATTAAAGAAAAGATTTTAGAATTGGAGGAAAAAATTATTCAAGGTTTAAAAGAGATTGATTTTTAAATCAATCTTATTTTTTTTTAAATTTTTTAATTGTTTCATTTTTAACTGTTTCAAATGAAACATTTATAATATATAAAAGGCAATATAATATTGAAAGTGATTACTTGTTAAATTTTTAAAGTAGGTGAAATAATGGAAAGTGAAAGCTTTCAAGAAATAATGGATAGCTCTCCTTTAATAGCATGGATTCATAATCTATCTAAAAATCATTTCAAATACTTGAAGTCTAAGATTGCTGAATTTGACTTAGGCCACGAGGTAAGATACATCATGATGATTTATGATAACCCTTGCATTTCACAGGATGATCTGGTGATAATGTCAGGTCAAAGCAAGGGAAACATTGCCAAATCCTTGAAGAAATTAGAGGATGATGGATTCATCAAAAGGGAAGTCAATCCAGACAATAGAAGAAAATACATGTTAAAGACCACTTCAAAGGGGGATGAACTGGTTCCTAAGGTTAGACAAATCTCTAAGGATTGGGAAAAGGAAGTGGGAATAACAGAAGAAGATCGAGAATTTATTGAAAGAATTAAGGAAATAGCTATCAATGGCATGAAATTAGTTGAAGAATTGTAATTTTAACTTTCATGCAGATTTGGCATTAATCATGTTTATAAAAAAGGGATAATATGAAATTTGATTCAGAAACCTCTGTAGTGCTTGTATCCTTTCTCACATCATTCTTTGCTGTGTTTTTAGCTGCAGGTATAGTCATAGGGGTTCCATCAATAGCAAGTGAGTTTGGAATGAACAATGTTGTTCAAAATTGGATTATCACAATCGCTTTGCTTGTTGTAGCCATATTCACTCTTCCTGCAGGACAATTGTCCGGTAAGTTTGGTGTTAAGAGGTCCTTGGTAGTAGGGGTATTGATTTTCCTTGTCGGTTCAATAGGAGCATGCTTGTCATTCTCTGCTGAGTCATTCTTATTTTTCAGAGTGATCCAAGGAATCGGTGGGGCATTTTCAAATGTTGCTTCCATGGCTATGGTTGTACAGGCAATCAAGCCTCAAAACAGAGGTAAGGCTTTAGGATTTACAGTAACTGGTGTTTATTTGGCAGGGTCCCTGTCTCCTGTAATATGCGGATTTTTGGTTTATAACTTTGGCTGGAGGGCAATGTTTTACTTTACAATACCGTTCTTCCTTGTTTGTATTGCACTTATGATTTTAAAGATTCCTGGAGATTGGAAAACATATGAGAATGATAAGATTGACAGTATAGGTTATCTCATTTATGGAATAGGAATTTTGCTCTTCATTTATGGATTTACAAGCTTGATGACCACATTTGGTAAGCTTAGCGTTGCAATAGGTTTCATTTTGCTTCTTGTCTTTGCATATTATGAAACCAGAGTCAGCACTCCTGCATTCAACATGAGATTATTTAAGAACATGAAGTTCACTTCATCTAATGTTGCAGCATTATGCAGTTATCTTGCAATAGCATCACTTACCACAATATTGAATTATCATTTCCAATATGTCAGAGGATGGAATGCTCAAATGGCTGGGCTTATTCTAATAGTCACTCCAATCATTATGGCAATAATGGCTCCTAATTCAGGAAAGCTCTCTGATAGGATTCATCCTCAAAAATTGGCAGCTATTGGAATGACAATTGCAACATTGGCCCTTTTGATTTTAATATTCCTAGATGCAAACACTCCAATTTGGCTCATTGTCCTTGCAATGATCTTCCAGGGTATAGGTATGGGAATGTTCACAACTCCAAATACAAATGCAATCATGAGTTCTGTACCTCCAAATGAAACTCCAAATGCATCTGCAGCACAATCTGCAATGAGGACAATTGGTCAGACCATGAGTTTAGGACTTCTTACCCTTGTATTCGCTTGGATTATGGGAAGCCTGAAGTTGTCTTCCCAATATGCAGGTATGGTTGTACAGGCATCTCAAATAGTTTGTATAATTTGTACAGTCATTTGTATAGTTGCAATATTCGCATCACTTGTAGGGATAAAATCTAAAGATGAATTCAATACAAATGCAAGTTAAATTTATTTATTCTTATTTAAAATGTTTTAAAGGTGAAAAATAAAATTCGATTTAGAGATATTTCAATTTTAATTTAAATTTATGAATTTTTTATAAAAGAGGGATTGTTATGAAATTTGATTTAGAAACTGTTGTAATAGCGGTATCATTCATTACTTCATTTTTTGCAGTATTCCTATCCAATGGGATTATTATAGGGGTACCAGCTATTGCACAGGAATTTGCAATGAATAATGTTATTCAAAATTGGGTTCCTACCATATTTTTCCTTGTGGTTGCTGTATTCACAGTTCCTGCAGGACAGATATCAGGTAAGTTTGGTGTTAAAAAATCTTTGCTTGGAGGGGTATTGCTCTATTTATTCGCTTCAATAGGTGCAGTGCTTTCATTCTCAACAGAATCTTTCATGATTTTCCGTATGCTTCAAGGTGCAGGTGTAGCATTCTTGAATGTATCTGCTATGGCAATGGTGGTGCAAGCTGTCAAGCCTCAAAACAGAGGTAAGGCTTTAGGATTTACAGTAACTGGTGTTTACTTGGCAACTTCATTGTCTCCAGTTATATGCGGATTCTTGGTGCACAACTTAGGCTGGAGATCTATGTTCTACTTTGTAATTCCATTCCTAGTGCTTTGTATTGCCCTTATGATTTGGAAAATTACAGATGAGTGGAAAACCTATGAAAATGACAAAATTGATACAGTAGGTTCTATCTTATATGGAATAGGTATCCTATTATTCATTTATGGATTTACAACATTAGCCACAACAAATGGTCTTTTATTAACTATTGCAGGACTTATTATCCTTGTGATATTTGGAGCTTATGAACTTAGACAGAAATCTCCTGTATTCAATATGAATCTATTTAAGAACAAGAAGTTCACTTCATCTAATGTTGCAGCTTTATGCAGTTACATTGCGGTTATGGTAGTTACAACCATTTTAAATTACCATTTCCAATACGTTAGAGGATGGAATGCACAGATGGCAGGTATGATTCTAATCATCACACCAATCATCATGGCGATTATGGCACCTAATGCAGGTAAGCTTTCAGATAGGATACACCCACAGAAATTGGCAGCTATTGGTATGGGAATTGCAACTGTGGCTCTTTTGATTCTCACATTCCTGAATGGCGACACCCCGCTTTACCTTGTCATTATTGCTATGATCTTGCAGGGTATCGGTATGGGACTATTCTCAAGCCCAAACATGAATGCAATCATGAGTTCAGTTCCACCAAAAGATGCTCCAACAGCTTCCGCATCTCAAGCAACCATGAGAACAATTGGTCAGACCATGAGTTTAGGTCTTCTCACTCTTGTATTTGCATGGGTCATGGGAAGCTTGCCACTTGCAACCAAATATGCTGGCATGGTCGTTCAAGCATCTCAAATCATTTGTGGTATCTGTACAGTTGCTTGTATCCTCGCGATATTTGCTTCATTGGTCGGTGTAAGATCCAAAGACAAATTCAATACAGATAGACCAACCTAATTAAAAATAGTAAAAGGGTATATTTTTTAAAGGCATATTTTTAAAATCATACCTTTTCATATCTTTTTTTTTCAAACGATATAAATTGAAGTAAAATTATTTTTTAAAAAAAGTAATAAAGAATAGTCTTTTGACTATTCTTAAAAATTTTAAATTCTATTTTTTATTTATTTTATTCTTATTTTATGGTAAGCTTTGCAGTTTTTGTGATTGCTGCATACATGTTGTTTCCAGCAAACTTAGCAGTGAAACTGTATGTTCCTTTTTTGCTTAAGCTTACGTTCACTTTTGCAACTCCTTTTGCATCGGTTGTAGCTGAGTATGTTTTGCCGTTTACGGTAAATGTAATCTTTTTCTTTGCTACAGGTTTTCCGCTTGCGGACTTGAAGGTTGCAGTGATAGTTTTTGTTTTAGCGCTTGCAGAGTATGATTTGTTAGGAACTGTTAAACTTCCTTTTTGCTTGTTTACAAGAATCTTAGCAACATCAAATGATCCATTGTAGTTTTCATCACCTAAGAAGCATATTGCAAATGTGTAGGTTCCTGCATTCTTTAGGTTGATTTGCAAGTTTGCCTTACCATCTTTGTCGGTTACTCTATCATATACTTTACCATTAAATCCAATTTGCACAGCTTTATTTGCTAAAGCATTTCCTTTGCTGTCTTTAAGGGTAATGGTGAAATTTTTTCCGACTCTACCGTCAGTATCCATGTCAACTGCAGTTGTAGTCATGTTTTCATATATTATTTGACTTGTGACTTTAGTGATATCTACACTAAGTTTTTGATAGGATAATGAATAGTTTTCATTTCCTTCAAATAGGATAAGCGCTTTGTATGACCCTGCTTTCAATTCGTTGACCGGTACTTTTATTTGCCCTTTATTGTCAGTTGTGTAGATTTTTGGACCATCTATATCAACAGTTAGTTTTGCTCCTTTGATTACCTTCGCTTCGCTATCATATAATGTGATGACTATTTCATCGGCACTGCCATATTCTCCGACATAGTCTTCACATTCAATCATTGTTCTGGATGGAATGACAGTCATTATTGAAGAGTTTGTTGATCCAGTGTAATTTTCGTTTTCATCAAATGTAACTGTCAAAGTGTGTGGGCCTATACCTAGATTTCTAGCGGATACTCTTATTTCTCCATTTTGATCGGTAATTGTGGTAGAGTTCTTATCATCAATTTGTATAGTTACTGGAGCGAATTTAATTGTCTTGCCGTTTCCATCTCTTAAGATAACAGATACAAATTGTCTGCTTGCATTAAATTCAAAACTAGCATCATATGTAGAGATTTCAGTTGAAGCTTTAGTTATTTTTAATTCGGCTGCAACCCCAACCACTTCAGGCAATTCTTCAATGTATATGAAAGCTATGTAGTCACCAGGGCTTAAGCTGACTTCCCATCCTTCTCCTGTTGGAGCATAATAGGTTCCGATCTTTTCACTACCTTGATAAACAGTGATTTTTGCTTGAATGCCATCTAATGGATGATTATCTGGGGTAACTAATTTTATCTCTAATGTTTCGCCTGAATCATATGTGGAAGTATAATCTGAAGTAACTAAGCTTGCACTAGAATAGACTTCTGTTTCACGATATTCGTTGTTGATGAAAATACAATTTACTGCAATACCTTCAAGCATTGCATCACTTTTGGTTTCACCAGGAGCTGGCTCTTCACCATTTTCATATGCCTTATTGTCTGTGAAGTTGGAGCTTATCGCATTTCCATCGTTCATAGCTCCACCATAATTTGCAGTGTTGTTTATGAAATTACAGTTTATTGCATTTCCTTCATTGATTGCTCCACCTGTAGATCCTGCATTGTTCTCTGTGAAGTTGGAGTTTATTGCATTTCCTTCATTGATTGCTCCGCCGGCAGAATCTGCATTGTTCTTTACGAATGTACAGTTTGTAGCAGTTCCGCCATCCATCGCTCCACCATGACTTGCTTTGTTTTCTACGAAATTAGAGTTTGCTACGTTTCCTTTTCCACCAATAGCTCCACCATAATTTGCAGTGTTGTTTATGAAGTTAGAGCCGGTAATTGATCCATCATTTAGGTACCAAAAGATTGCTCCACCATTTTCTGCCTCGTTGTCTGTGAAGTTACAGTTGGATACGGAACCATTTGCACTAATCCAGAATATTGCTCCTCCATTATATCCTGCTTTATTGTTTGTGAAGTTACAGTTGGATACGGTATTGTTCATTAATCCGTCTGCATCGAAAGCTCCACCGTCATCTGCGGTATTGTTTACAAAATTACAGTCGGATACAGTACAGTTGGCACTGCCATATAAATTTATGGCTCCACCATCCATTTCTGCATGGTTATCTTCAAAAGTGCAGTTTTTGATATTAAGATAATTATGACTTCCAAATCCGTAAATGGCACCATCAATCTCTTCAGTATAGATAGCTCCTCCACCCTGTTTTGCAGTATTGTTTATAAAAACAGAATCAGAAATGGTTCCTGAACTATAATACATATGAATAGCCCCTCCAAGTTTTCCACTATTGTCCTTGAAAGTACAGTTGTTTATAGTGGCATTATCAGAATACCAATAAATGGCTCCACCTGCTCTGGTATTTTGAGAAATTGCATAGTTATTTATGAAGGTACAGTTGGAAACAGTCGTATTTGCCGCCATCATCATAAGCGCTCCCCCTACAAGAGCAGTATTATTTATGAAACCGCAGTTAGAGAGGGACCCATATTTTCCTTGCCATAATATAGCTCCACCACTATATTCATCGGTTTCACCATTAACAAAATTGATGTTGCGGATTGTCACATTTTCTCCGCTTACTTGAAGAATACGTGATAAATGGTTTCCATCTATTGTTATTCCATTACCTTCAATGGTCGCTGCACGTTTAATAATTATTCCTTCTACGAAGGCTGAATCGGGATCTGGATTAAAGACATAATTTTTATTTAAACTAATCTCTGTATCGTTATTTCCGTTAATGTCATTTTCCAAATCTGTAAATGTTCCTGTAGTTTCAGATAGTATTTCCTCTTCACCACTATCCTTTGAAATAGAATCTTTATTTACATTATTTTCTTCTAAAACAAGATTCTCATCATCATTTAGAATAATTTCATCATTTAGACTTTCTTCTAAAATGATTTCTTCATTATCCTCCATACTGCTTAAATCACTTGTAACATCTTCTGCAGCACTAGCTGCTGATATTGTAATCATAAATACAAGAAATATTAACAGTATGCAAATATTTCTGTTATTTTTCATAGTCTTCCTCTTAATATTTATAATAAAAATTGAAAATATTCAGTATTTAATATTTAACTCTGTTAATGATAAATTATAAATTTTTATATTCTTTTCTTCACTTCTATTAATCCTCTTTTTTAAATAAATTATTATAATACATTCACTAAAATATTATTATGAATGAATTGACAGATGAAATTTTTAATTTTTTTAAAAAAGAGATAATATTCTTCATATCTCTTATTTTAGCTATTGTTTCTTGTTTTTTTGTTAAACCAAGCTTGGATTATTTAAATTATATAAATTGGGAAACAATTATACTTCTTTTTATCATCATGTTAATTGTGGAGATTTTAAAAAATCTGTCAGTTTTTGAGATATTGGTTCGAAAGCTATTGAAAAAAGTTAGGAATAGTCGTGGGCTTGTTTTATTTTTGGTATTTACTTGTTTTTTCAGTTCAATATTCATTACAAATGATGTTTCATTGATTATTTTTGTACCATTTACATTATTGGCTTTAAAGAAAGTTGATAGGCTTGATTTGATAATATTTACAGTTAGTTTGGAAACCATTGCAGCTAATGTAGGATGTATGGTCCTTCCTATTGGGGCTCCACATAATATTGTAATGTATACAGTGTCCCATATTCCATTCCTATCATTTTTCATGCTTCTATTGCCTTATATTATTGTATCTGCAGTATTTTTAGTGGCATTATCATTTTTCATTCCTAAAGAGGATATTGATCTGCCAGCTATGTCAAAGATTGAAATTGATAGAAGTCATTTTTTGAAAAGGGTATTCCTTGGGGTGGATTATTTCCTGCTTTTGACATTCATTGCACTGTTTATCCTGATAGGCAATCTAGAGAATATTCCATTTTTCAATGAATTGTTTAAGACTTGGATTGTTGGAAATGAGGTTCTTTGGGGAGTAATTGCATCTCAATTCATTTCAAATGTTCCTTCTGCAATATTGCTAAGCGGTTTCAGTACAAATTATGAGGCAATCATCATTGGAATCAATATTGGTGGTTTAGGAACTCTTATTGCTTCTATGGCAAATCTGATTTCATATAAGATTCTTATTAGAGAGCATGATGAGTTTAAAATGAGATATTTGATTGTATTTACTGTATTAAATGTTATTCTACTTGCTATTTTATTAGGAACATATGTTCTCATTAATTAAAAAAGCTGTTTTTAAAAAAGAAAAGATCTAAAATAGTAAAATAGTAAACAGTAAAATAGTAAACAGTAAAATAGTTAACAGTAGAAGTTAACATAAAAGTAAACAAAAATAAAAATTAGTACTAAATAATGCAATAAAATTTTTAAAAAAAGGGGAAGAATTTTAAGTGCGTGTTTAGGATTCACTTAAAACTCTTTTAATTTTATAAATATCAAAACATTCTAGTATTTCGAGATGAGGGGGACTGTTTCGAATTGATTTCTACTAGAATCTTTTGATATGGCTGTCACGTCAATGAGGGGGTTATTGCGCGACAAAAAATTCCTGTGTTGTTATGTTTTGATATAAAACATTGATACAACAATTAATTTACTGATAAAACAATTAAAACAATCGTAAATTCTTTTAATTCTTTTATCACTAAAATTTTTTTATAGGTATATTTTGGGGAATCTTTTTACTTTTAATTAAGTGTGATTTACATATCACAATAATATATATCAAAAAATCAATATATAAAGATTTTCGAAAGCAAGTACTTGCTTGCATCTTAAAATATAAAAAAACTAGTTATTTATCGTTTATTCATCAATTAAAAAATAGTATGAATTTTATTTTAGATTTGAATGATTTTAGAAAAAAATTTAAAGAGTTGACTAAATGAATGAAATTTCAATCTAATTATCCTAACTTAAAAAAAGAATCTATGGAAAAAATCTTTAAATTAAGATTTAATCCATTTTAATTAATCTCTAAACTGATTATTATTTAATTCCATTATAGATAATATCTAGAATGTCTTCACCGCCAAATTCTGGCTTGAAATCAGGATTGTCATGATGTATTTGATATATGATAATAGATTGGAAATTCTCTGATTTCCCCTTTTTCTATTTGCAATTCAAAGAATCCTTCTAATTTTTTGAAAACAGGCTCTACGATTTGTGAGATCAAGAGTTTGTTTTCAGGGTTTTCTCTAACTTCCCCCAAAGCTACTCTGACAATCTTAGTATCATCCTCTTCAAATTCCAACATTCTACGAAATGTTTTATTGAGGTATTCTTCAACATTATCTTCTTCTGTGTATTCGAAGTTTTGTTCCAACTTATCTGTAAATTTCTTTAAATAGAAATCTTTAGTAGCCTTCATTAAATTCTTCTTGTTTTCGAACTTTCTAAAAATGGTTACTTCATTAACCCCTGCTTCAGCAGCTATCTTTTTAGTAGTTGTTTTTGCAAGCCCCTCTCTTTGAAGAATATCAAGCGCTGCCTTCATGATTTTTTCTTCAGTATTTTCCTTTTCGCCAAACATAATAATAAATTTATTTTTCTATTATTTAATAGTTTATTAATTTTTCTAGGAAATTTTGAAAAATTCATTAAATTTTAAAAATTTTCATCTATTTCATTGAAAAATTTTAGAGATCATTTTTAAAAATTAGATTAAAATATGTTGTTTTTTAAAATTAAATAAGTATTAGCTATTTTTAAAAAAGAAAAAAAGAAAAAAAGAATAAAAGAAAGAATAAAAGAAAAAAGTTAATTAATTAATAAACTTTTTTTTAAAATTCAAATCCGCCGCTACTGTTTGTTGGCAAGTATGGGATTAATGATTCAGCTAATTTTGTAATTGGCATGGTTTGGACCCATATCTTTCCAGGGCCAGTGACTCTAGCAAAGAATAATCCTTCTCCGAACAATATGTTCTTAGCTCCTTTGACTCTTTCAATCTCAAACTCTACGCTTTCTTCCATTGCAGCGAGATGTCCAGGATCTAAAAGTAATGTTTGGCCTGGTTCCAATTCATGCTCAATAACTTCACCATCGATTTCTATAAATGCCATTCCTTCTCCAGAGAATTTTTGGAGAATGAATCCTTCACCACCGAATATTCCGGTTCCGAGCTTGTTTTTAAAGTATATGTCGAGTTCAACACTATCTTCAGCAGCTAAGAATGCATTTTTTTGACCGATGAATGTATTGTTTCCATTTAATTTGATTGGTAAAATTTTTCCAGGTGTACGTGCTGAAAATCCTATTTGCTGATTGTCTGATTCTGCAGTGAAGAAGTTTAAGAATAAGCTGTCTCCAGACAATGCTCTTCCAAGACCTTTTAGAAGGCCTCCGCCTGTATTGGTTTCCATCTTCATGCCTTTAGTCATAAATGACATTGCACCAGTTTCATTTTTCATGGTTTCTCCTTCTTGTAATGTGCAGATTACAATAGGAAATGAACCGCCACGTATTTCATATTCCATATTTATCACCTAATAAATTTTTAATCAATTTTTTTTTGATTGTTAATATTTTTATATTAATTTTTAATAAATATATAATTTGATATTTCTTTCGATTTTTGTGCAAACTTTTTTTTTTAAACATTATCTAATTTTTGATATTTTTTTAGATTTTTTGTGCAAAACTTTTTTAATATTCAATTACAAAGTTAACTTATTTACTTTTTATAGATGGTTTTTAAAGGATGAAATTATGACTAATGCGAATCAGTGGGGCAGTACATTAACATTTATATTGGCAATGATAGGCTCCGCAGTTGGACTTGGAAACATTTGGAGATATCCATATGTGCTTTATTCCAGCGGTGGAGGTGCATTCTTTGTACCTTATATTATAGCTATTTTATTGATGGGCATCCCTATTCTTTTCTTGGAGTATGGTATCGGATTCAAGTTCAAGTCATCATTTGCTAAGACAATCACTCAGATTGATTCCAGATGGCAATTTTTAGGATGGTTCATTCCCATTTGTTTGCTTACAGTAATGATTTATTATTCAAGTCTGTTGAGCTTTGATGGAATTTACATATTTTTAAGCATGTTTAAAGCGTGGGGAGCAGATCCAAACTTATTCTATTCAAGCACCCTTACACATTCAACCACCAATGTAAGCGGAGTCTTGAATTTCATTCCTGTAGTTGCAATTGCCCTTCTCATTGTTTGGTCAATTGTTTGGTTCATTTCTCACAGGGACTTGGAAAAGGGTTTAGGTAGAGTTTCTAAAGTATTGGTTCCATTATTATTCCTCATCATGCTTTTAATCGTTGTATTCTCAGTCACTCTTCCTGGTGCTTCCATTGGTCTTGCTGAATTGTACACTCCTGATTGGTCACTTTTAACAGATTTTAATATATGGATGTTGGCATTCAGTCAAATCATCTTCTCTTTAAACATTGGATTAAGTGGAACAATAACCTTTGCAGGCTATCTAAAGGAGGATACTGATATAATTTCCAACACTCTTATAATCGCTTTAGCGAATTCCTTCTTTGAAAACATTTCAGCTATTGCTGTCTTTTCAATATTAGGTTATATGTCTTTGCAGACTGCAACACCTGTTTCGGATATTGTAAGCCAAGGCACTGGATTGATATTTGTAGTTTACCCTGCAGTGTTTAATATTTTAGGTCAGTGGGCATATATCATAGGTCCATTGTTCTTCTTGACAATTTTCATTGCAGGACTTACCAGTATCCTAACTATGATTGAACCATTATCCTTTTCAATACAAAATAAATTTGACATTTCCAGAAAAAGGACAGTGACAATACTATGCATTATCGGAGGATTGGCGTCAATGATGTATGCAACCGCTTTTGGAGGTACATTGCTTGAATATGTTGACACATATATCAATCAGATTGCAGTATTGTTTTGCTTAATCCTTGAATGCATCCTCTTTGCTTGGGTATACAAGGCTGAAAACTTGGTTGATTATTTGAATTCAAAATCAAGGTCAATTAAGGTGGGTAAAGCATGGCTCTTTATTGTAAAGTATCTCCTTCCTGTAGGTATTGCAATTGTTTGGTTTGGTGGAATGGCAGAAATTGTACAGGACTATTCCCTTGAAAGATTAGCCATTACACTTATCTGTGCAATAGTTGTATTTGCCGCATGTTTATTCTTAACCCTTAAGAAACCTACCAATCCTATGTGGGGGGATGTCAACGGAGATTAAGAATATTTTAGATTGCAAAAGCCCAAATGAATTTAGGCAGTGGCTTGAGAAGAATCATGCAAAAGAAGAGGAATGTTGGATAGTCTGCAAGAGAGGAAAGCCTATGGAAGGCATTTTTTCATATAGGGATGCAGTTTATGAGGCATTGTCATTTGGTTGGATTGATTCAGTTTATGACCTAATTGATGGAGTTAGAATGCAGAGATTCTCTCCAAGGAGAAAAAAGAGCAATTGGTCTCAGTTAAACAGAGAACGTGCTAGATGGTTAATTGAACATGAACTTATGACTGAATCTGGATTCGAGGCACTGCCAGATGATTTTAATAAGGAATTTAAAATAGGCCGAGCTGTTTTAAATAGGTTGAAAAAGGATCCTGAAACTTGGGAAAACTTTAATAATTTTCCCCCAATTTACCAAAGGCTAAAGATTGCAAGCATTCAAAAGGATAAAAAAGATAAAAAACTTTATAAAAAGAAGTTGGACACTTTTTTAAAAAACACCAAAGAAGGAAAGATGTATGGCAATTGGGATGATTACGGCAGATTAGCTTAGTCATCTTTTAACTATTTTTTATAATTATTTAGAAACTTTTATAAACTACAATGATTATACAATAATTAATCAATTGAGGAGGGTGATTAGATGGCAAGATGTCCTAGATGTGGCAGTGAAGCTATTGAAGAGATCAACTACAATACATACAAATGTCATGAATGCGGATATATGATTAGAAATCCAGATGATTTGGATTTAGCCGATGAAGAGTACGGCTATTAATTTTATTTTCATCTATTTTTTCTATCTTTTATATGCTTGTTTTTTCTATTTTTTTAATATTTTTTAATATTTTAATATTTTTTATTCTAATATTTTTTATTATTTTTTAATTATTTTAAAAAAAGTTTTTATTTAGCAATATATTAAGAGAAATTTTAAAAAAAAGAATAAGTAGCAGTTAAAAACTGCTTTAATTTTTAATCTAACCGGTTACGGTTACTTTTAACATTTTATCTCCAGCACGGATGGAATTTACAACATCCATACCTTCAATAACTTGTCCGAATACGGTGTGAACACCATCTAAATGAGGTTGTGGGCTGTGAGTAATAAAGAATTGGCTTCCACCAGTGTCTTTACCTGCATGAGCCATAGATAATGCTCCAGTTCCATGTTTGTGTGGGTTTCCTTCAGTTTCACATTTAATGGTGTATCCTGGTCCTCCAGTACCGTTACCGATAGGGCAACCACCTTGAATTACAAAGTTAGGGATTACTCTGTGGAAAGTTAAACCATCATAGAATCCGCTGTTTGCTAATTTTTCAAAGTTTGCTACAGTTCCAGGAGCTTCATTTGGGAATAATTCCAATACGATATCTCCTTTTTCAGTTTCAATAATTGCTTTTTTCATTATAATCACTTTTTTAAGTAAATTTAGATATTTAATAATTTTTAAAATTCTGTAAACTTTTGGTTTACCATTAATTTTAATATCTAATTTAATAATGTATTTTTTAGAATATAAACTTAATTATTTAAAAAATCATTCTATTATTGTCTCGCCAGATAGGACTTTTTGATAATCTTCATAGTTTTTCTTTAAAAGTTCTGGAATGTTCAGTTCATATGGGCATTTGCTTATGCACTGTCCACATTCTGTACACTCTTCTATCTGTTTCATTTTCTCTTGGGTTGCTTCATCCAAATTAGGTTCTGTTGGGAATCTTCTCATCCATAGTGACATTCTCGCACAGATGAAGATCTGAATGTCCTGTGGACATGGCATGCAGTATGCGCAGCCTCTGCAGAAGTCTCCTTGCAATTCATCTCTTTCCTGTCTGATTATTTCTTCCAATTCCTTATCAAGCTTTACATCTTCCTTCATATATGAAAGGAACTCATCAAGTTCAGACATTCTTTGAACTCCCCAAATAGGAACAACATTGTCGAAACTGTGTATGTATGCATAAGCGGCTTTTGAACTTCTGTTCAATCCTCCACTCATCGCTTTCATTGCAATGAATCCTACATTATTTGATCTAGCCATTTCAACAATGGATAATTCATTTGGCCCGGTAAGATAAGAGAATGGGAATTGTATGGTTTCATATAATCCACTTTCAATAGCTTCTTTAGCTAGTTCTGCCTTATGGGATGTGAATCCGATGTGTCTTATGATTCCTTCATCATAAAGATCGAATAATGCATCATATGCGCCGCTTCCATCACCTTCTGTTGGACAGAATGAAGGATTGTGTATTTGATATAAGTCAATATAATCAGTTCCAAGTTTATCGAGGCTGACCTTAATGTCTTTTTCAATGTCCTTTCTGTTTTCTCCTTGGGTTTTTGTAGCTATTATGATGCTTTCCCTTGGATATTTTTCATTGAACCCTTCAAAAGCATAGTTAAGCTTTTCTTCACTATCAGTGTATGCTCTTGCGGTATCATAGAAGTTAATTCCATTTGCATAAGCCTTTTGAACAATCTCTTTAGTTTCATCAAATGAATCCCTTTGAATAGGGAGAGCACCAAAACCATTTTTCTCTATTTTCAATCCAGTTTTGCCTAATGTTATCTGTGCCATATAATCAATCCAAATGTAAATATATAGTATATTATGGAATTTATCTTATTTCTTTATCACTACATTTATTATTCCATAAATCTTATTCCATTACTTATTTTTTTATATAATAAACTATAAATATAATTGTGTTCAATCTTTAATAGGAATTTTTTGATTTTAATCCTATTAACGATTATTTTACTTACACTTATCTGTTCATTTAAAAAATTAAGAATGAGAGGAATTTTCATGAATACACAAGAAATCATTGATATTGAAGATAAATATTTCATTAATACATTTAACAGAGTCCCAATCGTACTTGACCATGGAGAAGGTGTCAAGGTATGGGATATTGACGGCAACGAGTATTTGGACTTTTTAGCAGGTATTGCTGTAAACTGTTTAGGTCATAATCATCCTAAACTTGTGAAAGCTATTCAAGATCAAGCTGGAAAGCTTATTCACATTTCAAGCATTTACTATAATGAACCTGCTACCGTTTACGCTAAAAGATTAGTTGATGCAACCAAATTTGACAGAATCTTCTTTGCAAACTCTGGTGCTGAAGCTAATGAAGGAGCACTTAAGCTTGCAATCAAATACAGCGGCAAGCACGAAGTATTGTACTGTGGAGACTCATTCCACGGAAGGACATTCTTGACCTTATCTGTAACAGACCACCCAGAATACAGTGCACCTTACACAGAAAACTTGCCAAGAGGATTCAAAAAAGTTGAATTCGGCAATTTGGACAGTGTAAAGGAAGCTATCACTGAAAACACTGCAGCTATCATCATTGAGCCAGTTCAAGGTGAAGGTGGAGTTCATGTAGCATCCCCAGAATTCTACAAAGGTTTGAATGACTTATGTAAGGAAAAAGGAGTTTTAATCATTGTAGATGAAGTGCAATCCGGTTTCGGAAGATCCGGTGCTTTATTTGCTCATGAATTGTTTGGCATTGATGCAGACATAATGACTGTAGCAAAAGGTATAGGTGGAGGATTCCCAATGGCAGCATTCTTGGCAAAAGAGGATGTGGCTGGAGGATTTGTACCTGGTGACCATGGTACAACCTTTGCAGGAAGTCCACTTGCAGGTGCAGCAGCAAATGCTGTTTTCGATGTTTTTGAAGAGGAAAACCTTGTTGAGCACAGTAAGGAAATGGGCGAATACTTCTTGGAAAAATTAGCTCCATTAAAAGAAAAATACGATTTCATCACTGATGTAAGAGGATCTGGTCTTTTGGTTGGTGTTGAATTGAACTTCGAAGGAGCGGATATAGTCGGCAAAATGCTTGATGAAGGATTCTTGATTAACTGTACTGCAGGTAATGTATTAAGATTTGCTCCTCCTTTAGTGGTTAAGGAAGAAGAGATAGATGCACTTGTGGAAGCACTTGATAAAGTATTTTCTTCCCTCTAAATAGTGTATTTCTTTCTTTAATTTCTTCTTTTTTATTTATTTTTTATTTTTAGGAAATTGAATGGTTTTTATTCCTTCTTTTTTTCATTTATTTTTTATTTTTACTTATTTTCCCATTTTTAAGCTTTAAATCATTTAATATACTATTTTTGCTTTTTTAATCAAATTATTTATACTTAATTTATTTAATATTCGGTTACTTTTTAGTTAAGTTTAATTATTAAAAAAATTAAATAATAATTATTTATAAGGGGTTGTTATTATACGATTTATAACATTAATTTTAAAAAATCCATTTAGGAATAAGACCCGTAGTGCATTGTCCATTATTGGAATCGCTATAGGAATCACCACCATTGTGGCATTGGGT
>CACYJH010000004.1 GCA_902774685.1 uncultured Methanobrevibacter sp. | reverse complement strand
ATTCCAAGAAATCTCAGACAAGCACTTTGGCATCTATCCAAACCAATAAGCTTTACAATGTGAGTTACATTCAAGTTGAAATAATGGATCCTAATGGTGTTATTGTGTTTAATGAGAGTGTTGATTTCGATATGGCCAAGATGGATTTAAGTGGTCTTGAAAAATAAAAATTTTTATTTACGAATTTTTTCATTTTTTGGTTTATTAAGGATTTCTTAATAAACTCTATTTTTCTTTATTTTTTGATTTTTCTTTATTTTTTGATTTAAACAATTTTTAACTATTTTTTTATTTTCTTTTATTTACGAATTTATGCTGCTTTTGGTAGGGGATTTTTTTATATTTTTTCCAGGTTTCTTTTGTTCGTATAGTATCTAATGTTGTTGTCCTGGGAATATGTTGTTTTTAAACAAACTCGTAATTTTTCATGTTTTTTGTTGAACACGAAATTTGAAAATACATGGGGATTCATTTTTTTAGGTTGAACAAACTAACAAGATAAATAAATAAAAGTTGAACATTAGTATTATTTAGAACAGAGTTCTCTGAACGATACATTTATATATTGCCGTGTTTAAAACTATTATTGGCAATGAGGTTTGGTACACTCAAAATGTTACATCCTATTTTTTAAATGTACTAGAAAATTATAGTAAAATATCTATACTTAAAATACTATACATAATATCATAATTAAACTAACAAACCATATAAATTTTAATCAAAAAACAAAAAGGAGGAGAACCAAAATGGCTACTGAAGTTATACAGGCAAATAAGAATTGGCTAAAATGGGCAAGAGAATCAGCACATTACGACAAAGAAGAAGTTGCCAAAAAAATGAAAGTCAAAGAAGATACTTTAGATAATTGGGAAGAAACCGGCCAAATACAATATGCTCAACTAATTGAATTATCTAAAATCTACCGTATAGCCCCTCATATGTTCTTCAATGGCAAAGATCCAGAACCTGAAGAAAAACCTGTTGATTTCAGAACAATAAAAAATAAAAAAGCTGAACTCACTCCAGACATTGTTTTTGAATTAAGAAATGCAAAAGCAAGGCGTGAAACTCTATTGGATATTGAGGAAGAGGACGAAGATTTTGTTATTCCTGATTTTAAATTAAAAGGCTATGATGTGAATACTGTTGATGAAGCAATTGAAGTAATAAATGAGGTTATAAGATTAAATACTGTTAGACGTAAAAAATTTAGCATTGATGATTGGATTGCTGAAGTTGAAAAGTTAGGGATATTAGTTTTTCAATTTTACAAGATAAAACCAAGCGAATTAAGAGGTTATGCAATTTATTATGATAAACTTCCTATAATTGGTATTAATCACAAAGAAAGTGATAAAGCTAAAAAATTCACTCTTTTTCATGAATTAGCACATCTTTTACTTAAAAAAGAGGGGTTAAGTAATTTCTATTCATTAAATATTAAAGATGATACAGAAGTTAAATGCAATGCTATAGCTGGGGAGATTTTAATTCCTTCAAATGTTATTAGAAGTGAAGTTGAGAATAAGAATATTGAAGATTTCACTGATGAGGAATTAATTAAAGAATTATCTAGAAGATATAAAGTTAGTAATGAAGTTATAGTAAGAAAGTTCCTCAATGAAAATTTTATAACTAAAAAAGAATATGAAAAATTTAAGGAAAAATTAAATAAATTTATTTTTGAGCCATCTAAAACACAGCACAAAAGGGCGCCTAGGGTTAGAAAAGAATTAACTCCAGAAGAAATTAATGAAAATAAAATTAAAAATGATATGAGGATTGCAAGGAGGACAATAACTGAAAATGGGGATTATTATATTAATTCTTTAATTTATGCTTATATGAATGAAATCATAACTGATTTAGATTTTGCAAGAAATCTTGATGTTTCCTTAAGAGTTGTAAAATTCATCATACAAATTATGATTAAGGAGGCTTCTAATAATGGATAATGCAAAATATGTTGTTGATACAAGTGTATGTATTCGTCGAAGCCATCAAGAAGAGTATGAGGAAGAAGCTTTTCCAATGCATTGGAAGAATTTTGATAGCCTTGTTAAAGAGGGAGTGATTATTTCCATAGATAAAGTTAAAGATGAGCTTATTTTTAAAGGTGACAGCTTCTTTTTAAATTGGACTAAAGAAAATGAACATATGTTTTATCCTAATTTTGATCCAGAAACTACACCCTGTTTGACAAGATTATCATCAAGGTTCCCTGAATGGTATAATAAAAATCAGGACAAGGCGGATTATTATATTATTGCTTTTGCTAAAGTTAAAGGGTTGACTTTAGTTACTCAAGAAAAAATGAATTTTAATTCTCCAAATGAAAAGAATTATAAAATTCCTACGGTCTGTCATAGGATTGGTGCTAAATGCATAATGAAAGATTGGGAATTTGAGTATGATGAAACTATTGTTTATGATTTTGAATGCATTTCATTTAATGAGTTAGTTAAACGTGAAAGGTTGTATGATCATAATTTATTTTGAATAGGTTATTAAAAAAAGAGTGTTGGTGTGATTGTTTATGTGAAAAGCAGTATAGTATATTTTGCATTGGTTATAATATAAAAATGAGGTATATTTATGATAATACATAGTTTCAAGCGAAATACTAGTAGTACAATGGCAGTTGTCTACACAGTATTTCATCAACTATGCAGACATCAGAATAAAAAATAGTTAGCACCTAGCAGTGATAATATTTAGTGTCTGTGTCGTAATAATATATATTGTTATGATTTTATTTAAACTTTACTTACAAGAATAGTTTAATATAAGATACTAAAATTTTATTGTCAAGTGATAAAGAGATGGTGTTCTTTAGAATTTCGCAATATCACGAACAAAGCTATTTTTAAAAAAAATTTTTTAATAAATTTAAAATTTTTATTCTGATTTTTCAACAGATACTACTATTTTATCATTCTCAATATCCACATACCACCTTAATTTAGAACCGGCTTCTAATTTTAAAGCTTTTCTAATTTCTGGCGGTATAGTTGTTCTTAAGGATTTTGAACGAGGATTAGTAGTAGTTACATTTGATTCACTTTCTATCAATCTTACCATACCTCCATTTTTATTATTGATTATATTTATATATTATAATATTAGGCAACAAATTATATAAAGTTTTTCTAATTTAAGGCAAAAATTAGGCAACATTTATATATTAGTTTTTTCAAAGTATATTTACAGAAAGATTTTGGAATGGCAGTTCCTAAATTTTTTCTTAAAATCCTAGCAGTGATAACATGGAATTTTGTAGAGATGGTGTTCTTTACACTCACAAGGAACATGACGAAGCACAACGTGCAATCGCATGCGTCCACGAACTGCAAAGAACACGAAACGGAAAATCCACAACGTGGTAAATGATGGAAACAATAATCCCCATCTACTCCACCAACACCCAACCATTGAAAAAAGGTGAAGTGATCATAACAACAAGCGCACTCTTCAAATTTGACAACCGCACACAACAATTCGACACCGAAGTCCAATTCATAGGCGAAGCACAATGCAAACACGTCGAAACATACAAAGACACAAGCCCAAGCGGAAACACAAACTACACCTATGACAAATGGGAAATCCTCGAGGTGATCTAAATGGTACGCAAAGAAAACAGTTACCTCATAATCCACAACAAGGGAACCTCCCACATAAGAGGACTAGAAGAAACCGCTATAGAAGCAAGAGACAAATTCCACCCAGAAGGCCAAATCTACCTAACCTGGTCTGAAAAGACAGGCCACACAAGGGAGCTGATAGAATGAGCTACGATGGAGCACCGGAAATAAGACACATAACATTCCAGGAAATGTTACAGGATGAGATTCCAGAAGATGAAATCACTGAAAAACTCTTGGAATGGGATGAAAACACACACCTCCATGATTATCCTGGAGAAGTGGAAATAGACAACCATTACATTGAAGAGTATGTTGAATTAAGAAGCATAGGATTAACAAACAGTGAAGCTGAAGGAGTGATCAACCATGGATAGGAACAATCCTGCAAGATTAGGAAAAGGATGTCATCCAGACTTCCTTGAAGAGGAATTCAAGATTAGCGGAAAACAATTACTGCTAATAATGTTCCTAGTATTCATATTCTTTACCCTCTGCTTCATTTGCAAAGGCCCAACATATGGACTACTTTAAAATTTAATTTTTATGGAGGATTATGATAAGATGAACAACCTAGTACAAACAAACAATAACGCTGCACCCGTGCCAATGGAAGATAACACTGCAGCAATAAGTACCGTGAATGTAGATCAAGCATTAGCAGAATGGAATGCATACCAAGAAATCACCGAAAAAATGCTTGACGATACTGACTATCAAGACATCAAAGGCAAAAAGTACAAGAAAAAAAGTGCCTGGAGAAAATATGCCCGTGCATTCAATATCAACACAGAAATCTTAAAGGAAGATATTGTAAAAACAGAAAAAACCGGTGCAGTGAAAGAAGCTTCATTCATTGTAAGGGCAACATTGCCAAATGGCCGTTATGCTGATGGATGGGGAAACTGCAGTCGTGGTGAAAGGGGATTCGCACATCCAAATCATGACATACCTGCAACTGCAATGACACGTGCACAAAACCGTGCAATAGCAGACCTAATCGGAGCAGGAGAAGTCACTGCAGATGAAATACAAGCAGAAACCACTTTCCAAGCAAAACAGAATGCAAAAGCAAAACTTCAGAAAAAACCACAACCTAAAAAAGAAGAGGATGTTGTAGAAGCAGAAGTTGTGAAAGAAATTGTTGCTGAGAAAGTTGTGGATGTTGAAGCGGAAGAAGTGATTGAACCTGCTGGCTTTGAAACAGCAGACACAATAGAACCATCCGATGCCAAGCCAGTCATAGAAAACTACGCCAAGACAGTGGCAAAACAGGTTGCATTCCAAGGCCTGAAAATAAGTCAGAAGACAATGGTTGACAAGGCCAAAGAAATGGCAAGAAGGGATGAAATACCTGATGAATGTTTGGAGGAACTGTTAAGTTTCATAAAATTGAACTGCCCAGGAGACAATTAATCGTCTCCTAATAATCACCTTTCTTTTAGGGAGGGAAAAATGTTATGGTTAAGAAGAATGATTTTAATAAGGACTGCCGTGTAAGTGCCAGATTACATCCAAGCATTAAGAAAAAATTGGTTAACTCTGGTTACAATGCACGTCAAGCTATCGAATATTTTGTAAGGGATTACTATGCTGCTAATCCTCGAAAGCGTGTTGAAGTAAAACGTCAAATATTGGAGAATGATATTGAAACATTAAAGAAGCAGGAATGTGAAGTGCAGCTCGAAATTCAACATAAGGAAAGTTTATTGGATAAGCTTGTTGTGAGTGCTGCTGCAGGCAAGGATGATGTTGATGAAACTGAAGAGCTTGTTATGGATCTTCCTCCTGATGTGCAGATGGGGATTAATATTGTTCAAAATGTTTTTGACAAGAAGAGAGATTTTGAGGTTTCTAGCAGATTGTCTGATTCTGAAAATATTATGAATTTTATTAAGAATCATAATGATTTTATTGGGGCCACTTATGATGAATATGGTTCTGATTTATCTTGGAGGGAGTTTAGGGATTTGTTGCTTAGTGAAATTGTTGTTTAAAAATATTAATGTCAGACAAGTTTGTCAGACATTTGAGCGAAGGTCTTGTTGAAATTTTGTCAGACAGACTTTTATTTTTGTCTGACGTCGGACAAAATTTTCAATAATTCTTGGCTCATTTGTCAGACTTTAGTGTCGGACATTTTTTTATTTTTTTATTATATTATTATATTATTATTAATAATTTTTTTTATTATATTATATATAATATAACAATTGTTATATGTAAAGGAGGAAAAAACGTATGGGATTATTCAATAAAATTGGAGACCTAAAGAAAAATAAAAACCAATTCAAGCTATTCAAAATGCTAATGCAGATGGGACTGAACAAGCCTAATGAAATAACAAGTGTCTGTTCAACTGTCATCATAACCATTGCATCAATACATGAATTGCCAGAGGAAGACTTCAGGAAAATCACTGACGGCATGTGGGAGAAATATGCTGAAGTCAAAAATGATCCTGAAATCCAAGAAGAATTAAACAAGAAAATTGTGAGGGTTCCATTATGATTAGTACAAGGTTTGGCAATGCCTACCAAAGAAAAGATGGCTACTACCAAATCAGCAGTGGCATTAATCAGGGCAAGCTATTGCATCGTTTAGTCTATGAAGATGCATTCGGCCCTATTCCAGATGGCTTTTGTGTGCACCACATCAACGGAGACAAAAATGATAATTCTCCAGGTAATTTAATGATCTTGTCAAAGTCACATCATCATAAATTACATTCTAGCGGCACTAACCATCCAAGATGGGACAATGGCCGTATAGACCATGCGGGAGGAATCAATTTTCTTTCTGCAGAGAAAAACAAGGGCAAAACTATGTCCTGTGTTGCTGATGAATTGGGTTATACTCAATGTGTGCCTGTCCATCAGTACTTGAAGAACAGGAATTTAAGGTGGAATCAGTTATGAGTTTTCAGATTGACTTAAGATTTTTCTACCTTCAAGAGCCTATACGCAGAATGCTGATAAATGATCTGAAAAGCAAATGCAATTTTCTTATAATGAGGAGATGATTTAAGATGGTTGGCAAGAAGAATATTCCTAAAGCCAAATGCCTAATCAAAGCATATCTCTTGACTCATCCTGGAAAACATTCCAGTAAAGAGATTAGCGATTGGATAACACGTAACGATTTTGGGATATACAGGGGAGTGACTCCTGGTGAAGTTGGAGCGCTGATCAAGGAATCCACTATGACAAGTGGCAACCGTAATTTCCTGGATATGGTCCAGTCTGCACGAAAGCACCCTAACAGTGGACATAAATTATACTGGATAGAGCAAAAAGGAGGCAAATGAGGAATGTTGGATTTTGATTATAACAGTTGGTACAAGGAACATGCCCATCACTTAAAGGTTGAGCATGCTCCAATGGCCACTTACATTTATTGCAAGGAGGGAGTTGATAGGGAAGAGGCCCTAAAGGATACACGTGTGCATGGGGATATGGTGAACAAATTAATGGAGGTCATTTCTAAGGCATTATTGTATCGTGGCCTTAACCATGATTGGACCAAATTCGATTTCCCTAATTTGACCTTTGAGGAGCATATGAAACTGGAAAGGCATCATTTGAACTTGCCTAGTGGTGTTCATGATGATGTTGATCTGTTGGATGTTTTGGAGTTCACTTGTGACTGTGTTAGTGCAGGATTACAAAGGAGTGGGAAGTTGAATTTGAATTATTTGAAGGTTCCTGAAGATGTTTTGCAGATGGCAGTTTTTAATACTGCCTGCAAATTGGTTATGTTATGCAATATGGAAAAAGGTGATGAATGATGGCTATAAATGGTATTGGTGATGTAAAAATTAATTTTATCTTAAAATGGAAATGTTCCGAAGAGGAACTTTTAGCGGATTTGAAGGCTTGTGAAACCTATTCCGAAGTGATGGAAGTTTTGTATTATAATATGATAATTAGTGTAGGTGGTTAAATGAGTGAGAATGTTTGTGTAGATTGCAAATATTTCATGGGCTTTGATGGAGTCGGTGAATTATGGACAAGTTGTTCCATACATGGGGATTTCAAAGTCAAGACAACAAGCTGCAAATATTTTGAGAAGAAGGTTACTAAATCAGATTTGTTGAATAAGATTCATTCTTTAGAGAATACTATTCTTTCTTTAGAGAACGAGGTAACAAGGCAAAGCAATCAAATCAAATTGTTATGTGGACAATTCAGTAAAATTCCGCCAAGCATTAGGGAGGTGTGGTTAGATGAGTGAGAAACGATTTAAACTGTCAAAGTATGTTACTCCATCATCAGTATCTAATTTCTGTGATGAGAATGGTAGAATGTTGAATAAGGAAGTTGTGAAAGTGTTGAATACTCAACAAGCCACTATTGACAAGTTGCAAAGATACAATGATGTCCTACACAATGAGAATCTTTTCAACACTATGAAGATGTTTGAATTTATGAAAGAAAAGGGGGTGTTTGATGAATTTTATGAAAGAATCAAAAAGGAAGTGTTTGGTGATGAGTGAGAAACAACGATTTTTCCCTAAAAAGCATTATTATAAATGTCCAAAGTGCAAAAGTCCTTTAGATTATCATCATGAAGAGGAATTAACAGTAACCTTTGAATGTAAAAGATGCAAATGTTTAGTTTTAACAAGGAAACCATTTGTTGGCCTGACAGTGCAGAGAAAACCATTAACACATATTCCTGAACAAACTGGAACCCTTAGAAAATCATCAATTGATCATAAGAAAAAATACTAGAAAATCTTAAAAAAGATGATTGGATGATTATAGGAGGTCCGGCTCGTAAGGGTAAATAATTAAGTATGACAAAGAAACTCAAGAAACTTGAAAAAGAAGGTAAAAAGGTTCTTATAGTTGATAAACAAGAACAAGAGTGCATGGTGATGATTTTATGAATGAAAAATTTTACCCTAAACAATACTGTTTTAAGTGTCCTTTTTGGAGCAAATTACACTATAAACGAATCGAGTGCCTTGAACAAGAGAATAAAGAGCTTAAGGATATCATTGAAGGTTTAAATGATTTATTGGAAGATAAGGTAACTGTCCTTCCTAACCCTTGCACCGGTTGCAAGTACAAGAAGGAATCCTTTGAAAAAATCCTCCTTGACAAGGAACATTGCAACTTCTGTGATGTTCCATATATCCTATTAGCCAGAATCAACAAGGCCTATGATTTTGATGTTCATGGAGGGAGCAACAAAAATGATTGAAAGGTACCGGATCATGAAGCCACGCAACAGCAGCAACATATACCTATACGATGACTTAACCCAAGACATTGTCATAGAGATATGCACAGGGAACAAGCAAATGAACCATCTCATGATGCAAGCCTGTTACCAAATACTGCATGGAGCAGAAACTTTAGACATAAAAAAATTAGAGGGATCCTCATGAAATGGAAAGATAAGGAAGTAGAAAAATTCAAGGTTGAAAGGCAAAACAACAAGCAATGCCCAATATTATTGAAAACCCCCGCTATGGATTATGGTCTTAGCGTGGAGGATTTCAAGAAAGTGAAGCAAAGAATACTGGAGTTTGATATCGAATGACAATCAAGACCAAGAAAGGACGAGACTATCTATTGGATAGGTTTTCCAGGATAAAATCTAATGTCCTTAGCTGTGGTGTCTACAGGACTGAAGAGGGGAACCCTTTGGTAAGGGTTACCATGAAAAGTGGTAAGATTTATGACTTCCCTGGCAAGGATTGGCATTGCAAGGTTTTTGCTAGGGATTTCAGAAGAAAAATCCTGAATGTGTACTTTTAAAAAAAGTGTTGTAGGAGAAGTGATCTGAAAATGAAACAATTGAAATTTTATGGGGAATATGTGGAGCCTATTAAGGAACACATAAAGACAAGCACTATAAGACGTCACTTTGACGGCAAGGTGGGAGATGAAATTCCAGCTTATGAAACTGATGGTAACCCTTTAGTCAGTGGCAGGGAATTATTTGGTTATATTAAAATCAGAAGCATACAGTATATACGTTTTGATGAAATTGATAAGGAAATAGCAAGGACTGAAGGCTATTTGCATGAAGACCTGCTGAAGGAAGCATTGTATAACATTTATGATGATTTGGAAGAGTCAACTTTATTGTATTACATAAAGTTCAGATTCATGCCTAAAGAGAGTATGGAGTCAGAAGAATGAATCAGCTGAACGAAAAATTGAGGGTATTAAGGACTCAAATCAGTGCGGAGGAAATGAAGCCAAGGCCTGATTTGAATGTTTTGAAGATTTTACGCAAGGAGGAGAAATCATGCTTGAAGCAGCTTATGAAATAACCATATCACTGGTATGTGTTTTTGTAGCAGGGGCAATGTTGGGATGGTTTTTACAGGAATGCTTGAATACACGTGAGAAAATAAGAGAAAAGGAAAAGGAATTATATTCTTGGAATGTTCATAATCATCCTAATTGCAGATGTTCCATAAGTCTAAAAGATGAGGATTCGGGGGATGATGATGAGCAACTTTAAATTATTGAAGAAAGAGGTCACCAACTTAAAGGAAAACATCGAAGTAGCAGAATCTGAAGATGTTGAAATGAATAAATTACACAATAGGATTTATTCCTTGAAAATGAGCATACTTGCTATAGATGAGCAACTTCAAAATGAATGCAAACCCACATTTAGCTGCCTACGAGAATCAACTTTCCAAAAACTAGTGCAATTGGGAAACCTGAAGGAAACATATAAGATAGAACTGGAAAACCTGGAGCTGTTGTTATGAATCGTGACCTGTCACTTATCAAAAAGACGAAAGACAAGAAAATCTGCACTTCATGCATGTTCTCATCCTATGATGCTTTAGAGGAAAAGGGTTGGAACTGCAATAATCATGAATCAGAACATTACACCAATAATTATGATCTTGTATTGCAGGAGGACTGCAGGCTTTTCAAGTTTGCAATACCCACTATGGAAAGGATAGCAAAACAGATAATCAAGGAAGAAGATGCCAATGCACAAACAACACTAATATGATGAAAAAAATTTAAGGGAGATAAGTTAATGGTAATGAAAGAAACAATAATAACCAAAAAAGTATGCAGCCAATGCAAACATTTCCTAACATGGGATGAAAGAATCACTGATTGTGAACTGGGCCGCACTATAGAACATCGCAAAGCGCAAGGAGGATTGACCACTTGCCAATTCTGGGAGGCTAAAAAACATTAAGCTGAAAAACATCATTAACCTTTTATTGAAGGTTGAGGAAAAGCACAAAGGAAACATAAGAGTGTTTTACCTGGACAGTTATGGAAACATCCAGGACATTGATAATGTCCAGGTAAAAAGCATTCCTTTCCTTGGAGAGGTTGTCATGCTGGAACAAGAGGAAACTGAATTATGATAATTGTTCAACTTTAGGAAGTAAATATTGAACACGAAAAAATAAAACATAGGGATTTTCTAAAATCATGATTTAATATGTATAACAATTCATTATAAAAGTTAAACAATGTAACAAAAATAATGGTGAAAATCCATTGCATTAAGTAATTTTTATGGAGTTAGAGAATGAAGAGTATTTGCGCTTGGTGTGGAAAAGAATATGAAAAAACAAGCAACAGACAAGTATGCTGCAGCAGAGAATGTCAGCAAAATCGCAACAGAGAATTAGCTGCCAGAAGGCAATCAAGATACTATTACAGGCACAAGGTAGGTAATGTAAACAGTCGCAACATCACAGACCTTGGAAGCAAAGGCACTAGCCAAACATCCCACAGAAAGAATAATTTCAATGATGAATACCGCAGCATCCAATCTGAAAAAAAGAGGGTAGGTCTAGATTATAATTTCATTTCTAAATCGTTAGAGCATAAGTTAGAGGAAACTATATATTAGAAAAATTTTTACCATTTTCTTTCATATAGCCCCTCTAGATTATAACGTAATCTCGTACTACAAGATATTACATATATGTTATCGCAAATCTTCAAACAAAAAGACAAAAGCTATTAAAAACTATGTAAAAAATTCTCTACAAAAAGAAATATGCAAAAGCTTTCATTGATAAAATGGTGCTAATCCTATGAGGTCCACACAAGAAGAACAAGATGATCCTCCTAAAAATAAAAAAATAAGAATATCTTGCACATTGTGTGGAAGCACCAACCTCTGCTTTGAAGAAGACGAAACCTATTGCCGAAAATGTGGCCTAGTAATACAGGGAGTGCCTAGCATAGATCACTACCCCCATGGATACATAATAGGCAACAAAAGACTAATGTACATAAACAAAAGAGTGAAGGTGAAAAAAGAAGGTAAAAAAGTGGATAATATGGAATAACTGTCATGGGGAAAGAAAAAAACTATTTTATCTTGTTTTTAAAGTTATTTGGTGTAATTTTTGGTGTTAATTCTTGTCGTGTTCTAAATTTTCATTTATAATTCTTTTCTTGTGACAGTTATTCCATCCTATCCGATGAAAAAATTTACCATTTTTTTCACTGCCACATAATATCACTATGTGCAAAAACAAATGAGAGATTAAGCCTGGAAAAAAAGTTAATTGTGATGTCACCCCCTTTCCGAAAAAAATAATAATAAACTATTTTTTTTTAAAGCATTCTTTTTTCTGGGATTAATCCTCATTTCACTTATTACAAATAAAAACCAAACTGATTTTTTTCATCCTTATATTTTTTCACATTAAAAACTAAACTATTATTTTTTTTTATTACAGGAGTGTGCCAATGCCTTGACAAATCATGCCAAAGAAATATGTGAAAACGAAACAAGAATAGTTACTCTAGAGCAAAAACTAGGATACCAGGATGAAAAATTTGAAAGTCTAATCCAAGACAATAAGGAAATAAAGAAAGATATTAATGACCTGGTGGTAGCTGTAACGGAGCTATCGAATACATTGAAGATGCGTGAACATGATTCACGCAAACTGGTAGAATTGGAAAATGAAATTTCCGAGTTAAGGGCAGGGATAAAGACATTGAAATATATTCTGCCTATGATATTTACAGTTGTTACTATAGTTGTGAGTGTGGCAGGAGTAATCGTGAACATAATAATGTAAAACTTTCCAAATAACTTTCCAAAACTTTCCAAAAAGTGGAAACTTTCCAAAAAAATATGAAGTTGATGTGTGTAATATGGCAAGAAAATCAAAGATTGAAACAAGCCCTCATTTTAATGAAATAGTCGATTTATTATTAGCAGGGTATAGTGGAAGATATGTTTCTGATTACTTGTTAGATGAATATGATGAAAAGATAACACATGCCACTTTGAACAAATACAAAAAAGATAATCTGAATGTTAAAGCTGCTGTAAAAAAGAAAGTTTTTGAAGAAGAAAAGAAGAAGAAAACTAAGAAGAAACTTAAACCCTCTATTGAAAAAGCTGTTGAAGAACAAAGTGGGAAACAAGTTGAATCTAACGAAAGTTTTGAAGCAGCAGTAAATATAAGATATGATAATGTAAACAAGATCCAAAAAATTATCTCTCAAACTGCAAAGCATGAAATTGATTTAAGTAACTTTAAAAAAATACCCTCAGACAAGAGGGATTATTATAAAGAAACTGAGATAATAATCAAGATCAAAAAATTAGAATTAGACGCAATTCAAGTCTTAGATGCAGAATTGGATGATGATAGTTTTGAAGATAACCTTACAGATGGAATATTAGGGTTGGCTGAGTCAATTGAGAAAAGTAGGCAAAAATACTTCCAGGAAAAGGAAAAGTAAAAACGTATTCCATTTTGGAGAATGGGGCAAACCCAGTCTAAAATTTATATTTGAATCTGATGCCTGGATAAATATCGCTCAAGGTTCAGTCAGGTCAGGAAAAACAACGGCATGCAATGCACGATGGATTGATTTTGTCACAACATCCAAAAGCAATGAATTTCTAATAAGTGGAAAGACCAGCCAATCATTAAGAAGAAATGTGATAAAACCATTAATCCAAATGATGAATACTGACAATATTCCCTATGATTACCGTAAGCATGATGGGGAATTGGAAATCAGAGACAAGCTCTGCTACTGCATGGGCTTTAATGATGAGAAAGCTGTAGATGTCATTGCAGGTATGTCTGTTGGCGGATGGTATGCTGATGAGATAGCAAGATGCCCACAATCCGCAGTGGAAATGGCAATAAGCCGTTGCAGTGACTATGGAGCAAAAATGTTCTGGAACACCAACCCAGACAGTCCCTACCATTATATTTATACAAATTACATCAGCAATAAAAATTTGATAGAATCTGGAACAGTCAAAGTCTTTAAATTCCTCCTTGATGACAATCCTAACCTCCCTCCAGAATACGTTGAGGAACTCAAAAGAGTCAATATGAAAAGTGACGTGTTCTACAAAAGAAACATCCTTGGCCAATGGGTAATAGCAGAAGGAGCAATCTACGACCAATTCGTAGAATCCGAAAATACTTTCACAAATAGGCCTGAACTTCATGAAATAAACATTTGCTGCGACTACGGTGTTAGTACTGTAACCACATTTGGTGTTATGGGAATACAGAAAAACGAAACAATAGGAAACAGTTACTACCTCTTAGAGGAAACTTATTATGATGCTGAAGAGCAGGGAGTAACCCAGTCTGACAGCCAAAGGGTGGAAGACATACTCTACCTGCAAGATAAATATGAACTAACCAATAACAATACTCTTTTTTTACCACATGATGCAGCAAGCCTAAAGAGCGCTTGCGAACAGGACCCACGAATACTAATGAATGTGGAAACCTATGCACCTAACACTTACGAAGACATTACAACAATACAGGACCTGATAAAGAATAGGCGATTCAAGATACATACAAGCTGCAAGCATAGCATAAGCCAAGCACAAACCTACAGTTGGGATAAGAAAGCCCAACAGCGTGGGGAAGACAAACCATTAAAGATAGATGATCACTGCCCAGACATGTGGCGTGGAGGAATACTTGGCCCTAGAGACAATGGCAGCATAATTTTAGAAATAATAGACATGTGATACTTATGGGATTAATTGATACAGTAAAAAATCATTTGCCAGGAATACGAAGACCTGAAAGAAGCAGCTTGGTAGACGTATTCATGAATGAATATGGGTGGAGTTTCACCACTCCAGACAAACACATAGGAGACCTACGGACCTACTATGATGCATATGACAGTTGCGTATGGGTAAGGCGCTGTTGTGGGGTAATATGTGATGAAATACTAAGCACAGGTTACCAAATCAATAATCCTAATAAGGAACAGGTCAACTTTGAAAAAGTGAATTACCTGACAGACCTTTTCAATGCACCTGGAGGAAAATATGCTGATGACACATTCTCATCATTCATCAAACAGATAGTGCCAAGCTGGAAGGTTACAGGTGATGCATTCATAGAAGTCAATCATGATGAACTATTCGGAAATGTGCCTAATGGGTTCCGTTTCATACCAACCGAGTTGATGGGCTATGACTATGAACGTGGAGCATGGTGCCTTCGTAACACTGAACATGTCTTTGAGCCGGAAAACCTCATACACATTTACGAACCGAAAATAACTATTCGTGGAAGCAAATGGGGAACCAGTCTCATAGATACAGCTTCAATGGACATAGCATTGGAAGTATTAGGCCTTGGACATAACAAGGACATTTTTTCAAATCATGGCCTGGACCCAAGAGGAGTATTGAACTTTGACAAGGACGTTTCTTCAAAGATTGTTACAGCTAATATTGCTAGGTTCAAGAAAGAGAAAGATAAGAAAGGAATGATTGTCACTCAAGGTGCCAACTATCAGGCCACCAACAACAGTAATAGGGATATGGAGTTTTTGGCATTGTTGCAGTATGCCCGTGACCGTATCATTACAATGTTTGGTGTTCCACCGGCTAAGGTGGGAATCATTGAGACCGGCAATATCGGTACTGGTACCGGTGAGTCTCAGGACAAGAACTTTGGCAAAGTCATCAATGGTGATTGCCGTGTGATAGAAGATGCATTCAATAAGAACCTTGGTCGCAGTGGTTTCCAGGAACTGTTTGAGTTTATCCGTGAGGATCATGAGGATAAACTGAAGCGTGCTGATATAGAGGATAAGCAGTTGCGTAATGGTACCACTTTCATTAATGAGGTTCGTTCTGGTTATGGTTTGGATCCTGTTGAGTGGGGTAATGTGCCTATGAATTATTCTCAGTTTGCGCTTGCTGCAAGCCCTGAAGCCATTCAAGATTCTACATTGATTCAGCCTAGTGAGTCAAATGTCAAGATGTTGGAGAAAGCATTATTGGTGGAAAGGTATGGTAAGGAATATGGTTTCTGAGGAACGTATTAAAACTAATCTCCTTTTGACTGATTATTTGGATTATTGGGATGAGTTGAGTGTTAAGAGTATCAATGATGAGTGGACTCTGAGATACTATAATTATTTGATGAATCAGTTGAATCAGCAAATCAATGAAGCAGTTGAGTGGTTAGATACTGAAGAGGCAAAAGAATTTTTCTTTGGAGAAGCTGAACAGGAAAAGGAAATCTTTGCAGAACTGGAATCTCAATGGGAAAGAATTCTCAATAGCAAATATGAAACCATTGATGATCTGTTGGAAGAAGTTTACAAATATGGTAAAATAAAAGGCTATCAGAAAATAGCTGAAACATTACGATACAGCAAAACAGATAAGCTAGCCTTAACTCATGTTCGCAATTACAATTTTAATCTAATACAAAAATTAGACGGCGAATTAAGACAAGCCATAAAAAACAGGATATTCCAAGCGGTAATAAGTGGTGAGAATCCACGTAGCTTTGCAAATAAACTTGTTGATTTAGGTTTGGAAAGATTGCCCAACAGCACTTTCACTCCTCAACAACGTGCAGTGATGATTGCAAGGACTGAAGTTGCACGTGCACAAAATACAGGAATCTTACAGTCATATGTCAATGAGTGCTATACTCAAGTGAAAATTCTAACAGCTGAAGATGACAATGTTTGTTATCTTTGCTTAAGGAATGCTTATGAATTCAATGAAGGTGAGGATGTTATCTTCGCCAATCGTGGTGAAGAAAGAATACATAACATTAAAGATTTAATTGAAAAGAAGAACTGGGTTCCTTTACACCCTAACTGCAGATGTACGTATTTAAGTATATGGGAAAGTAAAGGGAATTGTGAAGGAGAAAAATATGTTGTTAATTTAACTGAAAGACATATTAACTGGTCTTTTCAACACAAAGGAACTGAATATACTTTTCAGGGAAATACCTCATTATCAAGACAAAAATTCTTAGAGAAATATGGGTTAGATATTAGCAAATTAGATGTGGAATCCAGAGCATTTATTAAAATTTATACAGATGATGGTGTGGACCCAATTAATAAGTTTTTACGTAAAGAAATCACAGAAGAAGAAGCTAAAGAGAAATGGGATACTATTTCAAAACAGCTTGTTAGAGATGGGAAACTTCATTATCATTTACCATTTGAAAAAGCATTAAAAATTAAAGAATCCATATTTGAGAAATATGGTAAAACATTAGATGAAGATATAATAGTATGTCGCCGCGAGAAAAAAAGATATATGAAGCCAAAAGAGGATGGCACATATCATTATGATGCATTCACTTCTACTTCAATATATGAATATGCTAATGAACATCTTTATGGGAAAGAAATAAATTATATATTAATCCCTAAAGGTACAAAAATTTTATATTTAGAAGAAATTACTAATGTGAAAGGAGATTATGAAATTTTATTCCCTCCAGGAATAAATTTAAACCATGTGAAAGACTTAAGTAAACATAAAAAAGTTTGGGAATTAGCATAAACTTTTTATAAATTAAAATACATAATTATAATCATAAAATTACTATATTTAAAGTAATGGGGTGATAATATGGAGTTAATTAGATATACTCAATTTAATTTGAATTTTATGAAAAATTTACCTTCAGATTTGCAAAATGAATTAATAATTTTTGAAGGTGTCATTCCAGATGGTATTGTGACAACAATAGCTTTTCATGATGAATTCTTTAAAAAAGAAAGAGGGGAGTTTATTAATTATCGTCCGGATATTTTAAGTAAGATGTATAAGGCTAGGGCCCTTAGAAAAGAAAGAGCTGAAACTGAAGGAATTGTTAATGCTCGTACTGATGAAAATATCAATTTTGTTAAAGAACATCCTAAATTTAAAAGATTAATTGATTCAATTGTTTTTGAAGATAAAGATTCTCAAGTTGTTAAGGTTGTTCCTATTGATCAATACCTAGCAGAAAACTAAAACTACTTATTTTTATTCCATGGTCACTACTACTTATGTGGGGGTGGCCTTTTTTAATCGATCAATTTTAGACATTAAGTATATTTTGATGAAAAAACAGAAACTCTTCTAACCAAAATCATGCTATAAATTTTGATTAAAATCTAAAAAATTAAAAAAATCAAAATACACTTTTTTAAATTTGTCCGTAAAAAAAACTGAGAACTATTTTTAACCCCTCTGTGATTTTCAGTTTATAGGAGTTTTAAAAATGCGTTTATACACAGCACTAATGTTGCGAGGAAAACTATATGTTTCCACATTTTTAAATTCACCTCCTGAAAACATAAAGGGACTTTAATATTATTCATATCAAAATTTTCCTCGTTTTCATTCTTTTGAAGGAGTTTATTGTTTCTTCAACATTACTTTTGTAAAAAATATTTAATAAATTTTAGTTTTTTAAAAATAGAAAATAACGATTTTTAGGTAAAAAAAAGCTTAATAAGTATTAAAGTAAAAAAAGTTTAAAAAGATAGGAAAGGATACAAAGATAGCATTATCCCTCCCTTAATATTTCCCTTCAAAAGATAAAAACAAGATTTTTCCCATTTTTTTCAGGACAATATCAACAATTTTCATATTTGAGAACACATAATCCTCCTAAAATTTAAAGGATGTTTAAAGTGGAAAATAGAGAATTGTTATTTAATAATATATTTTAATTATATATAAATTTATCATTTTTTCAATTGTGGGATATAATTTTAAAATTTTAAATTTTAACTATTTTTTTCATTATAAACCAAGGGTTTAAGTCCCTAATCCCACTCCAAAACAAAAATATTTTTTTTAATGGATAGTGAGCAAGAAAATGTCAACTAAAGCAATAAAAAAGCAATTTACATTGTATGCACCATCCACACAAAAATCATACGAGTTAAACCCTGACGGAACACTCACCATAGAAGGAGTTGCCTCAACCACCAACAAGGACCTTCAAGGAGACATAGTGTTGCCATCAGCTATTGACTCCATGAAAACACAATTGCTCTCAAGCAGCAAGAACCTTCATGGTGATCATAGGTATGACTTGTTTGATGGTATTATCGGCGCTATCAAGGAAGTGATGGATACAGATGAGAATGTGTTGAAGATCAAGTAATGTGTTGAAGATCAAGTCTGTTATCCGTTCCAAGTTTGCAGCTGAGATAAAGGAAATGTTGGACATTGGTATTAATCTTGGCCTCAGCATTGGTGGTAGGATTAAGGATTATAATGCTATTCCTGATGGGTGGGAGATAAAGGATATTGACCTTTTGGAAATCAGTTTAACTGGTATGCCTGCCAATTGGGACACCTACGGCACCATAACTGCAAGTAATGGTGTGGTGGAGTCCAAGTGTTTGACTGGTGCATGTCATGTTATACGTAAAAACTTAATGGATGATAAAATGTCAGAAGAACAAAAATTTGATGAAACTCAGAAAACTGTTAAAGATGAGTCTGATGTTTTCACTAAAGATGATGCAGTAGACCTTTTTAATGAGTTGATGAGTACTAAACAAGAAGAAATCGCTCGTGAAACTGTAAATCAAGTGAGCAAAGAATTAGAAACTATCATTAAAGACCAGTTTGATAAATTGAAAGCTGACTCTAATGATGAAGGAAACCCTGATGAAGACGAAGATGAAGAAGAAAATGGAATAGATGAAGAGAAAATGAAATCCTTCATTGAATCTACAGTCACCAAAGCAATGGATGAATCCATGGGAAAACTCTTCAAAGAATTAGGCGATAACCGTGACCCAAAATTCCATGTTGATGATGTAAATGAAAAAGACTTGCACGGTGAAGAGTCTAAGGATGAAGGTATGACTAGCAAACAGATTGCAGAGCAAATGTTTGCCAACCAATCTCAAGACGAATTCATCAGAGCCTTATTAAATCAAGATTAATTTTTCTCCACAAAAAAATTGAATGAATTTGAATTATTTTATACCGAGGTAGATTATTTATGACCGCAATAGATGAGATTAAAGCACAATTTGCTTCTCAAAACAAACAATTACAAGCTTTATCCAAAGCTTATGAAGACTTGAAAAAAGACATGATGACTACTGATAATGCACCGCAATCCAGTCAAATTGCATACAGTCCAGACCTTAAAAGTAAAGTGTTTGAAAAAGCACCATACTTCAGATTCCTTGAATCCAAAGGCCGTGTAGATGACAGTTTCGGCTCCACCTATGCAGGTTTCTACAAAGAAACCGATAACAGTGCTGCAAGTTGGATTGACGAATCAGATGACATCCCAACTCAAACCGCTTCCTCTTATGCAGAAGAAGTTAGCAAGATGAAAACCTTGATTCACCCTATTGATGTCAGTTTGATGGCTCAAATGGGTAACAATGCAATTGATATCCTTGCCAGGGAAATCGACAAAGGTTTCATTAAAGTCACTAACCAATTGGATAGCACCCTTTTGCAAGGTGCAGGAACTGCAGCTGCTAAAGATTTTAAAGGTTTCACCAAACAAGTCTCTACCAATGTAGATACTCTTGATGCTGATGAACCTATTAGCGAAGATGCTATTGATGACATGTTAACCAGTATCATTGACGGCAATGGAGGTGTAGTTGATTGTATTGTCACCACTAATGCTGTTGCAAAACAACTCAAGAAATTAGTTGCTCCATACAGACGTTTCAACGATAAGATTGATATTGGATTAGGTCATAGGGTTATAGCTTATGAAGCTCCTAATGGTTCTGAAATCCCTATCCTTATTGATTCCAACTTGGCTCAAATCAACAGCAAAGACGTTATGTTATTCGTTGACTCTTCCACTATTGAAGTTAAACGTTTACTTGCACCTACCTTGATGACCAATTTGCCAACCAATAAGCTCGGTACTAAAAATGCAGTTGTCAGCTTTGCCACTGCCAATAATATTGCTGAGTTCAGAAATGGTATGATTAAAGGTATCGATACCAGTTTGGAAGTTGCATCTCCTTACAATGTGACTGTTAATGTTCCTGAAGCTGAAGGAACAGGATAAAAATTTAAACTTTTGATTTTTTAATTTTTAAACATTAATTTTTTTTTGAGAGGTGAAAAAGTCCGATGACTGATGAAAGTAATATTAATGAAGATGTCCTAAAAGACAAACTTCTAAAACGTTTGGAAGTTGAAGTAGGTTTGCCTCTCATACCTAAATCCGCTAAAGAATTAGAAAGAAATTTCCAAGGTTCTGAAATAATATTGTCTTACTTTCCAATCCGTTCAGTTGAACTATTGAAAATTGATGGCAATGCCCTGGATCTTGAGGAAATTATCATAATTGAAGATGAAGGAATAATTCATTTGCCTAATGAATATTCTGGGAATCTTTTATACATTGAGTATACTTACGGTTTGCCTGAAACTGAATTTAACCCTATAATTGACTTGATGATGGAACATGAACTTGATACTGATTGGAAAAAGGATGTTTCCAGTGTAAAAGAAATCAATGTAAGTGTTTCATATGATACCAGTCTAAGTAAGGGTGCGACTATTCAGAATATGATTGCTGATTTGCGCAACCGTTACAATTGTTTGGTGAGGATGATATAAGATGCCAGTCCTGTTTCCCAATGAAGAGATGGATATATACACTTGTCAAAATGAAAGTTTCGATTACTATGGTTCGCAGAATGAATATGTCTATAAGGAAACCATAAGTGTAGACATGCAACTCATTTCTCCTACATCCTCATTGAGAGAATTTGGTAAGATACTCCAAGACACCTACAGAGTCATCATGGATGAAACTGTAGAAATCAATGACACCGACCAATTAAGAATCAATGATGCCAAGTATGAGATAATTGGGTCTATAGAAAACTGCAATCATGGATTGATACCTCATAAGGAAATGGTTATAAAAAGACAAAGAAAAGAGGTGCAGGAGTAATGGCTGACTTTAGTGTAGATATCAAATTCGATGATTCCTATTTTAAAAAATTAGGATTAAAAGAAGGAGGATATGAAGATGCACTAGACACTGCCGTTGACCACACATTACATGATGCAGAAAACACTATGAGACGTGAAGCTCCGATTGACACAGGTAACCTTCGTAGGAGCATTAGCAAATTCAAACCAGGGAAATGCCAAGGCCAAATACACAGTTCCTTGCACAACCCTCCTTACTGGATTTATCTCCAATATGGAACCAGCAAAATGAGTCCTAACCCTTTTGTAACACGAACTGCTAGGAAAGTAGGGCCTAAACTCACAAGGTATATTCATGAAGAACTTAAAAATAGTGGGGTGTTTGAGTAAATGCATAAGTTGGAAAAGGCATTCATAGATTTGCTACGTGGACATTTAACAGTCCAAGATAATAAGATTTACACAGGGAATCGCTACAGGCCAAGTGACATAACTCCATGTGTAAATGTTTCATTGGCTGATGAATCAATAATCAAACAGAAATATGTTGAAATTGACAATGTCCAGTATATCAGCAAAAGATATTCTGCAGATATATGGATTAACATTTGGTGCAATTCAGAAGAGGAGCGCCAAACATTAATCACAGAAATCAATAACAGAATACTTAAGGCAGAAGCTAATCACTACAGCGCTTGTGCCAACTTCAACCCAGTAAACAGTAAGTGCAATGCAACTATGAATGAATGTGAAGCGTTAAACACACTCAACGGACGAACCAACAAAAAGCAATGCCCAAACCTCCAGAGTTACCAATCTTTCTTTAAGCATAACAACATTGTAAAAAGAACATTTTCAATTAATAGTGTAACTGATTTGGATGAGCTAGACACTAGCGAAACAATACTCAGAACCATTTTTAAAACTCAAATGGAATATTACACTTTCTATCGAATTGGTGGAAAAACTTATGACTCCATAAATATTAGAGAGGATTTATTATGACAACCAAAAAAGAAAGTACTAAAAAAACTGATGCTGCTCCAAAGCCAAAGAAGGAGAAGAAAATCCTTTTTGAAGCAGTAAAAGAAAACAGTACTCCAAAACATGTTATAATTGGTGCTTTATCCCTAGCAGGATTACTCAAACAATACCGCTATGAAGAATCTGCATATGGGAAAGAGGATATTGAACCAAGCATAACCGATGATGAATTAGAAAAAATTATAAAAAAATTTTTAGGATAAGGTGAAACCATATGGCTATTACAGAAACCCCAAAAGTAAAATATTTTGAAGGGACTTCCAATCCAACCCTTTCAGGAACTGGAGGGGAAATCCCTATAATTATCGGAATCTCCAACAATGCAAATCCTGCAGCAGGCATCCAAAAGTTTAAAAACTTTTCTGCATGCAATGCCACAGTAGCAAATGGAGGGTTAGGAACTGATACTACAAACAACCCTTTACTTGCATTTTTAAAAGAATTTTTTGAAGAAAACAAAAAGAAAAGTTCAGATGAACTTAGTGTGCCTTATGTGTATGTTATAGATCTCGGAACTGGTATGACTACTGGAGAAACCCCTGCTCTTAAAACTGCTGACTGGACTAATGCAATGACATTAGCAAAAAGCAAAAGAGAAGTGCAAGCAGAAGTATTCGTAGGATTTAAAAAATCCCACACAGTAGCAACCATTACCAGTCTTATGGATTCTGCAGTTGACAAAATCATAGATGACAGTCAGACAGGCAATCCAAGAGTGGCATACTTCACTATCGAAGGATGCACAGATGCAGAGTTAAAACAAATTGCAGATGATAGTCAAACAAATTATATTCAAAACAGCAGAGTAGGATTCTGTGAATATTTATTATTTGGAAAAACTATTGCAAACATCTTAAACACTCCATCTGAGGAGGAACCAGGGTACACTGATTATCGTAGTGTTTCACCAGGAACTTTCATTGAAAGAACACCTGAGGAAGAGGATGAATTGCAAGCAGCAGGCGTGATTTTCAATCGTGATGAAAGAGCAGGCTCTGAAATCCATCCAAGAATCAACCTCGCAGTAAGTACTGCATTTGCAGTATCCCCTGACAGCAGGCCTAATGATGCATTATTGCATGCAAGAAGAAATGTGGATCAGCTCATACGTGAAGCATATATGATATTGTACACTCAGTTGAAACGTAATGAAACTGAAATCAATATCAACTATTTGCAGTCTGACTTGGATGTATTGGTTAATGCTAAAATACGTGAAGGCATAATGAAAGATGGAACCGATATTATGGTAGTTGAAGATGAGGTTAATCCATGGGATTTACATGCTGAAGGTGTTGCAGTACCGGTTAACAGTACTTTACTCATTGGTTTCAGTATGTATATTGAACAACCTAATGCAATTAGTGGAGGCGCTTAAGCATGGCTATTAAAATAGACCCTACAGATAACAGTTATGAAATGGCAGAAATGAGAATTGATTCCGAAAGAATCTATTCCAATGAATTTAACATGGATCTTGGTGAAGATGGGGGAGACCCTAAAAGTGTAACAAATAGTGCGGACCCTATTCGTTATGGCCGTACCAAGAACACATATGAATGGGGAGCTTCAGGTGTTGAACCAGAATTTTATGATTTCCTTATTGAAGCAAAACTCAAAAAGAAAATTTTCCCTATAGGAGTTTTCCGTTTTGGCCCTGATGGAGATTACAAAGCAGTAGGCACAATGACCAATGCAAGAATCAATGAAGTTAACTTTTCATATGGTGATGACGGAGTAACTATTGACATTTCTGGTATTGCTTTAGGCTTTGAATTACCAAGATAAAATCTTAAATAAAAATTTACTCCTCATTTTTTTATCCACTTTTATTTTATTTTCTTTTTTTTTAATTATTTTTATAATACAATTAATATCCCTTTTTTTATCCTTTAATATAGTCAGGAGAGATTATTTTTATGATGAATGAAATTGACACTAAAGCAGCAGACAAACATAACCTCAGAACAAGATTCCCAGAGGAATGCAAAAGACTGCCTTACGAATACTTAGAAACAAATGAAAAAGAAATTGTAAACAAATGCATTAATCATGAAGAATTCACTGAAGATGAATTATCCAGTTTGAAAGAATTACTGGCAAGATACAGGCCACATTTCAATGATTATGATGTAGTAAGTATTGAAAAAAACTTGGATGATAACTTGAGAATCATCAAAACAAGTGATGAATTATTACGATTATTAAATGACCCTAACCGTTTCCGCATCGATATGAATTACCATATTGGTGATGAAACATTTAGATTAAAACTTAAAATTAAACAATTGCCTGATTCAGATTACATTAGATTGCTTGACACCCAAACAAGAGTTTTCAGAGACCTTAATGATACTGAAAAAAGAGTGTATGCAAAAGCAGCAAATGGTGGAAACAATTTGAGTCCTGAAGAGGCCAATATGATGAAGCATATTCAGGACAAAATCAATGAGAAGGTAATGGATTATGAAGGAAATGCACAGGACATTACCGAGATACTTGCACGCATTGTTGATTTTGTTGATGATCCAGAAAAACCTTATAATGAAAAATTAGAATTTTGGAAGCAAATAGACCTTCCAACAAGAATATTATTGTTCAATAAGATAAAAGAAAAACTCAACATCAGTGATAAAACTGAAGAAGAGCTTTTTCCAACTCCTGGATAGTTTCCTGGGGGAAGTCTACTTTCGTGTAGCAAAACACTATGGGATAGGAATACTTGAAGTAATGAACCGGTTCTTTTCCCATGATCTAGAGATAATGCTACTCATGAGAAAGTATGGTGAAGAAGTGAAAAATGAACAAAAAAGGGCTAAAGAAATAAAAGAAGAAGCTCGTAAGAACAGATTAAGAAGAAAATTAAGGAGATAATGCAGAATGGTTAATCTTAATGAGCAGATAATGCTAACTATTGCAGCTAGAGATAATGCTTCAAATGTTGCAAAGAATATTGACAGCAGTTTTCAAGGAATGGCAAGCAACCTTTCGAAATCAATGTCAAGCATAAGCAATTCTATGATGAATTTCAGCGCCATATCTGATAATGCTTTGCAAGGATTAACCGGAAAATCAGCACTTGATAACATTTTAGGCACCACTTCCAAAGCCGAAACTAACAAGGTTTTAATTGGAATGATGACTGACACGGAGGATGCTGCTGATTCATTATATAAAACGGTAGATAATGTTACTAATGAAAGTTTGACATCTATGCAAGATTTAATTCCTGCAATGAATGCATTTAGTTCCGCTACTGGTGCTTCAGATAAGGAACTTGAAAGCATCACTGATGAAATGGCTAACTTTGGTGCAGCAGTTTTGGCACAGACTGGAAGTACTGACCTTGCACAAGGTGCTATGATGGACTTAAGCAAGGGTATTAAAGGTGCTTTTGCAAGTCTAGACCAGTATGGTGTGAGTGAAGACGCTTTAATGAGGACCAATCTTTGGTCTGGGAAGGAAGATGATGTTAAAGGGTATATGGCTGCAGTGGAAAAAGTCATTGGTGACACTGATGAATTAATGGATACTAATCAAGGTTTGGATGCATTAATAGGCAAATCTTTTAGCCGTGCAGGAAAAAAGATAGGTAATGAATTCTTACCTCAGTTGAAAGAAATTAAAAAGGCATTTATTGAGATAGATGAGGAAACTGGAGGGGCTCTTGCAGGTTCAATTCTTGCTACTGGCGGAGCTATTGAAGTAATGAACCAAGGTTTATGGAATGTTTCCACTACTGTTCAAGGAATCAAAGATTTAAAAGAGGGTTTTGTTGCAGTTAAAGATGCAGCCAGTGGTGCTGCAAGCATGATAAAAAGTTTTGGCAAAACTACTGAAACAGTTACTACTGCTAGTGAAACTGCATCTATCCTCACTGATTTATCCCCTGAAGCTATACAAGTAGCTCAAGCTCATGCCGGAGGAAATTTTTTAAAAGACAATTCCTCAGAATATCTTCAAGACATGTTAGATCATCAAATTAGCAGTATAAATGAAGCGGATTACAGAACTGCATTGCTTGAAAAGAAATATGAAGATTTAGATATTAAATCCAATAGATTGAAGGATGTGTCAAGTAAAACTAGCAAAAACTTGGAAAAAACACAGTCTAAAGGATTATTCAGTAAATTTTTTAAGAGTACTGAAGAAACTGTTGATGCGGCTGCAGGAATTGGTTCTACAAGTTCAAAAGCAGCAGTTGTAAGTGCAGAAGTGGAAGCAAGCAGCGGAATAATGGCCGGATTATCCGCAAGTTTTACAAGCATGATTGTACCCTTATTAAGTCTTGCAGCAGTTATAGCGGTTATGATTCCTATTGCAGTTGCATTAGCTGCAGAAGCATTGCTTGGATTAAAAGCAATTCAGTTAGTATTTGATGCATTAAACTTTGATGATATAGATTTATCCAAGTCGGTTGATAGCATTAAAAAATTAGCTGAAGGCATTGCATGGGTAGGTCTAGCTATGGGAGCCATGTCATTTGCTGGTCTCATGACTGGATTAACATATATAACTGGTGGTTTCCTCGGAATGACTGCTCCTCTTCAATTGGCTACTGATACTTTAACAGAAGCAGCAAGTATACTTCAGCAATTTAGTGCAGTTTCCATTGATGATTCAATTCCTAAAAATCTACAAAACATTGGTAAAAGCTTAAATTCAGTTTCAGATGCAATGATGGCATTAACCTCCACTAACATCACTACAGGATTCAGTGATTTTGTTGCATGGGCTCTCGGTTTCGGAAGTGTGACAGATGGTTTAGAACAGGCTAAAAATGATATCATAAGTGCTTCTGGTAAACTTCAGGAATTCAAAGATTTAAAACCTTTGGATGATGCCACTGCCAGTAATATTCAGAATGTCTGTGATAGTCTTGCTAGTGTAGGAAAAGCTATGGAAGCGTTACGTAGTGTTCGTGATGGAGTAAACTGGGATGGATTCCTAGGCAATCCATTTGGTGGAGTGGATATTCAAACTGCATTAACTAATGTAAAACAGGATATTGTTAAAGCAAGCCAAGCATTAAAACAATTCACTGGTCTAGAGGAGGTTCCTAAGGATGTTGGAACTAAGATTAAATCTGTTTCAGATGCTTTGACTAGTGTTAGCGATGCATTCCAATCACTCCGTAAGCTTCGTGATGATACCAATTGGGATAGCTTTATGGATCTAGGCGGAGCAGATATTGCAACAGCCATAACAAATATTGGAAATGACCTTAGAATGGTTTCAGTAAGATTGGCAAGCCTCTCAACTATTGCCAATGTTAATGAGGATGTAACAGAGAAAATAACAAAAATCAACACAGCACTTGGAAAAGTTTCAGAAGTAGTTAAATCTATGACAAATGTACCAACAATGGAAGGATTTAGCAGTGAAACAATTACAACTGCAGTAACTAATGTAAGAAATGCTGCGACAGAATTGAGTAAACTAAGTGGAATCACACTTGGTGAAGATTCCACAGGCATACTTGGAACTATCCAAACTGCTATGGAAAGTTTAAAAAACACTCTTTCAAGCGCATCCGGTTTCTCTGCTCCAAGTATGAGCATTGGTTCCCAAATTGTCAATGGAGTTAAATCCGGTTTATCCCCTTTAACTGGCACTGTTCAAGGAGCAATTACATCAGCTACAAGTAGTGCTGCTAGCAGTGGATGGACTGGAGGAGCATATATTGGAACTTCAACAACCAATGGTATGAATTCTGCCTTAAAACTAAAGGAAACAATGTCTACAGAATTAGGTTACACCTTATCCGCTATCACTAACAAAAGACAAGAATTCTATAATGCAGGTGTAGACTTAGGTAAAGCAGTTAAAGAAGGTTTTGAATCACAGCCTGCTATCAACCCTGGTTCTCCAGGTAACCTTGCACATACTATGATGGATGAAGTAGCTTATATTAAAGAGGCTATGACTAGTAAGTATGGTGTGATGAAAGCAACTGGAGCCAGATTAGGTAATAGCATTCTTACAGGTTTCGGCAATCCAAGTCTTGGTTTAGGATTAGACAATCCCATTAGTGATTTCACTTCCAGTCAAATGGGATCTTTGCAAACTATCTTAAGCCAAGTGCCAGGTAACGGAGCTTACAGTAATATCACAATTATAGTTGGAGAAGGTGCAGTAAATGTTGATGCACGTAACAAAACTGAAAGGGAAGCACAGCAAATAATGATCACTGCATTAGAAAGTTTAGACAGCATTACAGATATTAGAGTAACTGGAGCATGATAAAACATGGTTAATATGTATAAAGATATTAAAGTTAATGTCAGTGAAAACATTGAAATCAATGGTTATCCTTTCTTTGCAGAAAATATTAGTTCTGATGAAGCATATAATAGGCGTGAATTAAATCGAAACAGTATATTGGGAGGTACTGAAATAGTGACTAAAGGGAAATATGTTCCTCGCAGCTACAGTTTCACAACCACTATTTATCACCCTGAAAACAGACCAGATGCTTATGAAAAAATTTTAAGACAGATCGTATCTAATACAGCAGAAGTTATTTCTCCATATATGGGAGGTAAATTAAAAGCAGAAGTTTTAATCCAAAAGAACATTGAAGAATCATCCCCTAACCATATGGTCCTGGACTTTACTGTCACTGAGATTCCAAGCTCAAAGTCCAATATTCCTGGTGAGAATTTCACTGTTCCTAAGCCGAAGAAAGTTAAAGTCACCACCAATAGGAATAGTAAAAAATCCAATTCTAAAAACAAATCCAAATCTAAGAAAAAAGCAAAAAAATAGAGAGGATATGATTATGGTCCAAGTAAAACTAGCAAAATCCGGCCTAGAAATATACGAAACCAAAGACACAAACATAGAACGAACAACTGAAGAAGATGAAAAAGAAGGTTTTGTATTGCATAATGGGCAAATAACGGAAATTGCCTACTATGATAATATTCTTCAAAACTCATTTGAACAGGACTATGAAGACATAAGCTCAAATGGATCTATTGCTTTCCCAAATGTTAACGAACAAAGATTTTTCAAGGGTAAAAAGGTCTGTCTAAAAAAAGCATGGAAAAATGAAGATAAAAATATTAAATGGGAAGATTTCAATACGGTTTTGCTTGGGTTTATCACTGAACAGAAATATTCTACAGACAACATTGAACTGAAAATTAGCGGAATGAGCAAATTACTTGATCAAGAAAAAGAATTCACTTTCAAAAAAACCAAAAGATCTAAAATCATTAAAAGAATAATTGAATCTTCCGGCCTCAAATGCAAAATCAACACGAAAGGTTTAAAGGATGATTCAATCGATTTCACTAATGTTTCTTCTACAAGCTCTTCCACTACTGGGGGGCAAGGCGAAGACATAGATGCTAAGGTAAAAGAGATCATTGGAAATGAAACGGATGATTATAAAAAAATGGTTCTTATTCATGAATGGTTAAGAAAAAACAATAAATATTCTTCTTATAAATGCAGTAAAAAAGATTCGGCCAGTGCTGCACTTAAAAGCTTGCATAATAATTGTGCTGACACGGCCTTATTAAGCTGTGCAATGTATAGGAGTGCAAATCTTGATTCAGAAGTGGTTCATGGTCCAAACCATTTCTGGACAATAATAACTATCAATGGCACGGAATATCAAAGTGATGCGACAAGCCGTCAAAGAAAGATTAACCAAGTATGGAAAGATTTGAAATATTCTAAGAAATGTGGGGATAAACCAAGTTGCTAGAGGTGTGATTTTTGTCAAACATTATTCTTGGCTGTGATAAAAACAAGGTATCGGAAGATAAAAAAACACAGAGTATCATTAAGAAAATCCTTGAAAAAGCAGGGCATACTGTTACTTTAGCAGATGTTGGGCCTGGAAACTCCCAAAAACTAATGGGAAAAAAGAAAAATAAGGGCAAAATAATTGTCTTTCTTGTCAATGGTGCAGACCTCCAAACCTATAAGGACTTTTACACAGGTATGAAAAATGGATATTATCATACAAAATATTGTTATTTTGGTCTTCAGGGATGGATAAACAAGAAAACCTGCACATGTGAAGCTGCAAAAACAGTAAAACTTAAGAAGGCATCAGATGATTATTCCTCAAAATCTTTCACTTCAGATATTGTTGGAATGACAACCGCAGAAGTATGTGAAAAATATTCTGATTATATTGCTTATGCTTGTGGAGCATCTGCAGAAGAATTGGGTAATAACCTAGTAAAGGCAATGGGTGGAGAAACAAACTCAACATCAAATTCCAATTCTGCAACAAGCATTAAAGAAGCATTAAGAGATGTTTTGTCCGGTTGGGATGGTGATGTGGAATGTTTTATTCGTGATGATACTGTTTATGTTCAAAAGATTAGTGATCCATCTACAGCAGAATTATCACTTATTGAATCCCAGGATATTTTCTATGATTCTGTAACTGTAACTGATGTAAATCCTTCCACAGTTAATTATCTGAAAGTCATTTATGATAATCATATCATCACTGTTCAGGATGATTCATTAATAAAACGTTTTGGGAAAATCAGTTCCACAATCTCTGCTAAAAACTCTAAAACTCTTAAGGAAGCGCAATCATTTGCAAGACTTGAATGGGCAAAGTTACGTCGTGACAATGGGCATAAGCTTGAATGTAAAGTTTTAGGAAATTCTAAATGGAAAGTGGGGAAATGGTGCAGAGTTTATCTTCCTTCCTTTAATATTGATGATTATATGTATATCATAAAAGTTTCTCAAGAGGATGATGATGGAAACTGGGTTTGTAGTTTAGCTCTTGTTGATTATCCTCCAAGTTTGGGAGAACCTGAAGAGGAGACAACTAACAATTAAAGGAGGGGAAAATTATGAAGTCAGATAATGTTACGGTTACACAAGGGCGCATGAAACAAGCTTTCTCGAATAGTATTGGGAAAATTGTTAAGAATGAAACCACCAAAATTGTTAAAGAAGCAATAGACAATTCAAAAATATCAGCAGGGGTCGTTACTAAATTTTATCCTTATCTCGATAAAGCAGAAGTTCAAATACTAAATTCGAATAAAAAGGTCCTATGCAAGATATTGCATCGTTTTGGTGGGGAATTGATTGATTTTTACACGCCTAATGGGGACTTTGTCTATGATAAGGAAATGAAAGAAAAATGCATTATTCCTCGTGGGGATTTGAATTGTCTTGTTGTGGATATCAACAGTTCTGATGATGAGTATTTACTATTAGGCTATTATAATATTGAAGAATTGGTGGGGATTAACCCTGCAACCCAAGGTAACCTGAAAATATGCACTGAAGGGGGAACTAATGAGTTTTATATAAAATTTGGTTATGATGGATTAAACATCAGATTGCCAGAAACATTCAGTATTGAAGCAGGGAATTTTGACGAACAAATGACCTCTATCAAATATGCTGAATCTGAGACAGTTTATACTAAAGAGGAAGTGGATGAGAAAATTGACAACATTGAAAAAGGTGAAACAGATCTTGAAGATTATGATGTGGGGTTCACATACAATTTTGGATTGGGTGGAATTGATGATACCATATCAATTCACACATTCCTGGAAAAGATAAATGATGGAGAATAATATTATGGCGGATATTAACATTGATGGTGTAGTAACTTGGTTGAAGAATTGGTTCTATGATAAGACAGAAATTACTGGATTCCTTAACAATAAGGCTAATCAGAGTGACTTGCAAACAACCAATGGAAATTTGGCTAACCTAAGCAGCACGGTTGAGAATAAGGTAGATAAAGTAACTGGTAAAGGTTTGTCTACCGAAGATTTCACTACTGCTTTAAAGGATAAATTAGATGGGATAGAAGATGGTGCAAATAAGATAACTGTGGATAGTGCATTATCCAGCACAAGTGAGAATCCTTTGCAGAATAAGGCAATTAACACTGCACTTGGTGGCAAGGCTCCGACAAGTCATGCTTCAAGTGCCAGCACTTATGGATTGGGGTCAACATCAAATTATGGACATGTGAAGACAATCAACGGACTAACACAATCTTCTCATAGTAATGGTACTGCCTTGTCTGCTTATCAGGGGAAAGTTTTAAAGGATTTGATTGATACAAAACAAGATTCTTCAACTGCATTTAGTGGCAGTTATAATGACCTGACAAATGTTCCAAGCAGTTTCAACCCTTCTTCACATTCTCATACCACAGAAGAGGTGCAAATAGGCGATGAGCTATTGACTACCATAGGACAATATCTTGGGCAAAATCCAACTCAAAGTGCTGTGAATGAAGTAATTGATTATCTTCTTGGGCAATTTGGAAGCATAAAGGCAATTGAAATTGTTGCAACCTTGCCGACTGCCAATGCCTCTACAATGGGGAAATTATATATTATCAATGAAAATAGCAAGGTTAATGTTTACTATGTTAAAAGAAGTGGTGCAGACCCAAACTACACCTACTCTTGGCATAAAATGGATACAGACATTTTAGATGAGTTGAGTATTGATTGGACGGATATAGAGAATAATCCTTTCAGTTCTGCTTCACCATCAGATTATGCAACAAGCACCCATAGTCATGGAAATATAAGTAATGATGGGAAGATTACCAGTATTGATACAACAATAAGGACTGGAAATGCACCTATCATTGCATTATCCGATGGTAATCTGAAAAAAGGAGTATTTTACTGTGGTTATGCATTTGATAGTGCATCTTATTCTAATATAGGATCTTCAGCTAATGCAACACAGAACACAATAAATTCTGCTATTGACACTGCATTGGGTGCAAAAGGTAATTCAAGTGATGATATTGACTGGTCTTATAATAGTAATGGTTTCACAAATGGAGTGAAACTCGTTGACAAGACCACTAATGCAAATGGCAGAATCACCTTGCATCTCAAATCATAAAGGTGAATGAAAAATGACTGACATTAACATTGATGGAATAGTAACATGGTTGCAGAATTGGTTTCAGGATAAACTTGTCAGTGGAACAAACATCAAAACAATCAATAATCAAAGTCTCTTGGGAAGTGGAAACATTAACATCAGTGGTGGAGGGAGTGTTACTGTTGATGATGCATTAAGCAGTACAAGTGAGAATCCAGTGCAAAACAAGGTCATTACAGGAGAGTTAAATAATAAAAGTGATACTGGACACACTCATGATGATAGATATTATACTGAGACTGAATTGAAATTCACACAGAAACAATCCTTGCAAAGCGGGAAAATATTAGTATTTGCAAATGCTTTCCTGGTTCATGTCATACTCACAGGAACATTTAGCAGTTTGACTGCCAATGGTGTAACAACATTAAGCAACACCACCATAAATGCAACATACAGGCCGAAATATTCATCCGCGGTTTGGGGGAATGGTGATGGAAGATTTGGTGCAGTCAGTGTTACAAGTGCAGGAGCCATCAAGATTGTGAACAATTCCTCAGCCACTTCATTGAATATTCACACATCTGTAACTTATCCATTGGCAAGTGCAATGCCCTGATTGATATGAGGTGATTATTATTAGCGAAAATTATCTTGATGAATCATGTACAAACTGTAGATTCCACAATTGTGACTCCAAGCAAATTAACATTCATAGCACTTTGTGGAACAATATGTGCAAGAGTATAAAAATGAGGAGGGGTAAATAGTGTTGCCTATTGACATATCAAGTGATGATTATAATTTTTATAAAACTTTAAATGAAGATGTCCATTTAAAACCAGATGCATACAATCGTTGGGATCTTCAGATGGAAAACGGAGATTATGTAAATGTTGCTGGAAATCAATCACTTCATAATGCTATATGTATTGCAATAATGACAAGATATGGCGAGCTTAAAGATAATCCATTATATGAGGAATTTGGTTGCCATTTACATGAATTGATTAAAGCAAATAAATCGCCAATGGTAGAATATAAGATTGAACTATTTGTCATTGAAATCCTTGAAAAAATGAGAAGAATACTGGAAGTGAATTGGATTGAAGTAACCGATTCCGAAGATAATGCATACAAAATAACTTTCAATGTAACAAGCATTAATGATGAAATAGTGGAAGGAAGTGTCGAAATATGAATTACTCTCAAAAATATTATGAAGAAATCTTTGAAAAGATGTTAAATGACTCTGTAGAAAACGGACTTATAAGTCATGCTGAAGATTTTACCAGTTACATTGAAAATAAAGAGGATATCAGCAATTATTATGTTATGGACAAATCAGTGATAGCAGAAATGTTTGCGTCATTCTATGAAGATCTAACTGCAGTCTACAACAGTATTGATATAGACATTGCTGAAGGCGAAGACTTGGATAACCTTGGGAAGATTGTGGGAATATCAAGGCCAATGGCAACTTATGCTATGGCAGAAATCACTTTCACAATAAGCCAAATACAAAACGAAGAGGAAATTATCATAACTGATGAGATAATAGTTTCAACAGAAAAGGGAATACAATACCGGACACTTGAAGAAGTATACATTCCAATTGACGAAACAAGCGCAACTGTTCAAGCAATAGCATTGGAACCAGGAATAAGCAGCAAAGTAATTGAAAACACATTAACTAATATTGAATCAGAATTTGACATTGAAGGAAACATAACATGCACTAATATGAAATCTTCATCTGGAGGTAGTGAAACTTACACAGACTCCCAGTATAGGGAATTATTGAAGAATTGGATAAAAATCAATCTAAAAGGGTCAAATGAAGCTTATGAATATTATTTTGCAAGTTTTGATGGTATTGACGGTTACCGTATTGTACCTAATTGGGATGTTACAGGTACAGTTAAAGTCATTATTGACCCTGGAACAGATTACCAATTAAACGAAGCTTATGATGGATTGCAAAATATTGTTTCTCAAGCTACTGAAGATATTATAATGTTTGCACCAAATGAAAAACTGATAGATGTTTATGCTATAATTAATGTTGACATTGACCAGATAAACCCTTATAGTGCAGTTGAAAAAGAGCAAATCAAATCAAAAATACTGGCCTCCATAAAGACATTCATTGATGGAGGATACACTAATGATGGGATGTATTATATAGGGCTTGAAATAGGGGAGGATTTCATACCTCATAAATTAGCCGTATTCCTGGATGAAGAAATTCCAGAATTGAAAAGCATAACTTTTAATTATCCCACTGAGTATATTCCTATTCTTGATGATGAAAAAGGGGTAAGTAATAATATAACTATTGAGATGATATGAAATGACAAAAGATAGTTTAAAAAAGTTATTGAATAAATTCCCTTATTTTATTGATAAAAGGGAAAGCTCTAATTTTTATAAGTCTCAAGATGTTACCAATAATAGATTCCAGGAATTGCATCAATCAATATTTGAGGCTGCTGAAAGTTTCAAATTGTTAAAAAAAGTTTGGATTTGGAAAGAGCAAAATGTCCCATTTGATTATGTCATACATTTTGTTGCCAATTATCGTCATCTAAAAACTGTTATTTGCTATAAAAATGATGATGTGATATGTAGGGAAGACTATTCCTATGATGACAATGTTTCATCATTCATTCATCTCTACGATAGCACAATGGAAAATGATACTTTAATAAGTATCTTGAATGATACTGAAGGGGAAAATGAAGAAACAGAAGACTATGTTGAAGAGGAACAATCAATCATTCCACAAGATAAATTCCACATATATATTGAAACATATGATGAAATTATCATTGAAAAAGGATTCCCAGAAAATGATGATACACTAAATGATATTTTTGACCATGACACTAGTCTCGACAGAATTGGATCTTTAAATAATATTCCAAGAAAAAATTATATTCCAACAGAAGATTACTCCCATACTGAACCTCCCTATAACAATCAACTTACTGAAGATGATTACCATTACATGAACCGTATCATAAATTACCTTTCACGTTTACATACTACCCCGTTACCTGTTCTTGAAATATGGAAGTTATATGGACTGGAAGCAAGTATGATCAATCGTGAAAAGTATTTGTTAAAATTATTCGATGAAACAAGACATGATTTTGATTATGAAAATGAGCATGTTCTCGATTGGATTCCTAAAACATGGGAACATAAAGATGGTTTTGGGGATTGTACAGATAATTTGGGAAGATATTTCTTTGTTTCAGCCAACACTAATTTCCCTAAAAAATGGTCAAATGTTCTATTCAGCTTTAAGCTAATGAATAATCTTGCTGAAGAACTTGATGAAAATTTCACGGTAGAAATATTATTTAACAATCAACGTTTCGAAAGCAACGGATCTTCTTTTTTTGTGCCATACACATTACTTGATGAGGAAACTACAAATATTTTCACTTTCATAGCCCGCAATGATAATGATATAATTGGTACAGAAGAAATGGAAATCAATGTTCAAGGATGTAATAATGCCGATTTCTATGTATCAAGTAATGGAGATGACAGCAATGACGGAACAATAGATAATCCATTTTTAACAATTAATAAAGCTCTGGAAAAAGTTTCAAATGTAAGAAATATGATTGTTGTTCAAGGGGAAGTCACTGTAAATGATTCAACTATTATAAACGACAATTGTACAATATTGGGTTGTGGAAATGCCATAATCCATAATGATTTATCCAATAAGTTTTTCCACATTACTGGAAATAAAAATTTAACATTATCCCTGCTTGATATTACATTGGATAGCAATGGTGCTCAAACATATATCAAATCATCAAATTACACTAACAATAATGTGGATTACAATAATTATTTAACTGTGCTTGTGAATGGAGGAACTCCATTAATAAGTTTAAGTACAGATAAGCAGAATTACTTTACAAGTTATGATAATATTGTTGTTTCAGGAACAATGAAATCAAAAGAAAATAATGGGATTAAAAATGCCAATTTGAAAATCATACTTGCAGAAACTGTTATTGATACTTCAACAGATAATAATGGGCAATTTACTGCCACCATTCCTATACGAGAATTAATGAAAGGCGATTATGATATTGAACTTATTTTTGAAGGTTCAGACACTTATAGGTCTATAGAATTAAACCAATCTGTAGAAATAAGCAAAGAACCTATTGATATAATGACAGCTTATGGAAATTCCATAACATTAACCTCAACAGGCCACAATTCCGGAGAAACTGTGAAATTCTATAAGGATAACACAATCATAGAATCAAAAACAGCAGATTCCCATGGAATAGCAAGTTTAGATTATCTTCCAGAGTTTGGATTAACCACTATCTATACAAGTTCTGATGGAACTAGTGTCAATAATGAATGGATAATTGAAACATACTTTTCTATAAATGATTTGCCTACGGAATCATTTGTAACAAATATAGTTGTAAAGGATAATGGTGATCTCACAGTAGAAGAAACTCCATTAACTGACTTCCGCACTATCAATGATCTAGAGGATGTATTGCTGGATGTTTCAATAGATAATGAAAACATTTTCTTAAATAGGTTTAAGTCTAATAAGAATGATGTGGATTATTTAGAACAAAACAACCTATGTTATGAGGACATTAAAGATCTATTCAATGCAATAATAAGTTTAAGCATCAGTGATGATTCATTAATTTGTACTCGTATGGGAGATTTAACTGAAGGAGAATAATCAATGCCAGAAAATATTGAAGAATTCGAAGAGATATACGAAGAAAATGAAGCTGCTGAAGATGTTGAATTGGAAGGAGAAGGGGAAGAAAATATTGAAATCATTAATGAAGATGAAACTATTCCTCTCCCCATATATGATGGTGAATGCAAATCTTTCCACCAAGAACCATATATGACCCCAAATAATTATGATTTAACATTTGACCATAACAACATTCCATCTAATATCTCACCGGAAACTGCTAGATCTTTACAAATCAGACTGCAAAAACTAATGCCCACAAGCAAGATTATCCACTTAAAAATAGGGGATAATCAGATTAATCAAACTAATTTTTTAAGGATTAATACAAGAATGAAAGTAGATGGGCAGGAGGTAAAATTCATATGATGTTTAAAGGTAACTATAAAATTCACATTCCCATTCAAGGAATGTTCTTAAATAAGACAATAACACTACATAATCAAAACATCATCACTTTCCTCGGAGAATCCTTTTTCCTTAACAGAGCAATAGGGAATGAACTTTCTCCAATACAATATATTTGTCTAGGGAATAGTGCTAACATACCAAGAAAAAAAGATATCAACCTTGGCAATGAAACAATACGAAAAAAATGTGTCAAAACAGTAGATTTAGATAAAAAAACAATTAAATTATCCGCTAGTTTTCAAGCTAAAGAAATCCAAGGCACTAAGGAAATAGGAGTTCATAACGGGGAAATATTAATTACCCATGATGTTTATGATGACATAGACTCCTTTTTAACCGCAACCACTGGTGAAATAACAATAGATTATTACATTGAATTAAGCAGTGGAGCAATTAGAAATACTGAATGGGCACCAGTTTCAGGAATAAGTAATGTATACTATCTAGTTGAACCGAATAATGTTGTCGGAGTATTCGAAAACAACACTAAAAATGGATATGCTAGAGCAAAAAGCATAATTGAAGTGGAAGAAAAGAAGGCAACATACTACTATAACAATATCACTAAAAACTTGTATATTCATACATCAACAAATTTTGCACCTACTGTTGAAGAAATAATAATACTTACAGGTGAATAATTTATGTCAAAATGTGCTGCAAATTATAAGAATCTCAATAGAATTAAATCGTATTCAGAGCAAGGATATGCTACGGTTCAATGGGCTAAACAAGTCTGTATGAATGATGAATGGTTAAGACAACAAGTAGAACAATTGAAATATTTGTCCCCTCCAGCAGTTAGAAAAAGGTTTGCACCTATTCTATTAAATCAGGATTACTCTTATGGGTATATGATAAGCAATGGGGATAAAGTTATTTTCAGTAACAGCATAAGTGATGAGATCAATGTTGATTTCCAAAATATGAATCTTGTTGATGAAAATAAATCTGATTGTTCTTTTGAGACATATGTAGATAATTATGGTACTCATATAAGGGCTGTTGTTCCAATGGAAGAAGTTCAATCCACAGATTTTACTGTGAGAAACCATCAGGGCGGAGGAACCAATAGCTATTGGTATGTTGGTTTTGATAAAAACAAATCTTACCAGATAAGGCCTGATTGGATTAAAGACGAATTTGACCATGAAATCCCAGCTATTTGTAGAGCACAAACAATAACAATACCTGCAGGACTTATTGGTAAACTTGTTAGTGTAGATCTGCAAATACAAAATAACGGCACTACTGTGAGTAATTGGGGCAGTCCTTTGTATGTCCAAATTTTCAGAACAGAATTAAAGCATGTTGAAAAAACAGAATGGAATAAAAAACTCAAAAAAAGCGAATCTTACAATCCAAAACAATATGAAGACATATATTGGCCTATAGGCAATCCTCATAATGCATTAGCAACTGCAAAATACCAACCAAGCAAAACAAATCCTAGTTGGCAAAATTTCCTATTTGATAAGGCCATTGATGTGGGAAATGCTAATTCTGATGAACATTATGCTATTGTAATATCATCCCCTCTTAGCCATTGGGAACATTGTCCTCGTATTGGGGGTTGGGGCCGTAATTGTGCAAAAGCAAAAGACATGTCTGGTGATGCATTCTTGTCTGAAAACAATGGCAGAAGCTGGATTAGATATGGTCGTAACGATGATAAGGTAAAGGATTATAAAATGGGACAGTTAACCCCATCAGATTTTGCCTATCAATGTCATATTGACACATTCACTAGCGGACGTCACACAAGCACTGATTATTACCTCTACTTAAAACCAATACTTGCAAACCCTATAAAATCACTTAAAATTAGTGGAGAATATACTGGGGAAACAGTCGCTGACAATGAAGATGATAAATTCTTAGACTTTGAATTCAGCACAACTGGACAAGATGAAGATTGGACAAGCATTCGTAGTGGGGAATGGAAACATTTAACAGAAACAAGCCAAATCTTATTCATACGTGCTAAAATGAAAACACTTAGTGGCAGCAAAACACCAAGTATCGAGAATATGAGCATTGATCTTAAAACGGAATTGCCAAAAGAAATGTACGTTCGCACTCATTTCTATAATCCAAAATTATCCCCAATGATAGGTGCTAACCTTTGGGGAAGAGTGTTTGCTCCCTTTGAATTAAACCCTAATGATACTGGCATAAATGCTTCAGTGGAAATTATCCCAGATAGGCTTGTGACAGAACATTTCACTATCATTTCAGTAAGTGATTTATCTGATTATATTGAATTGCTTGATTCTGAAGGCAACCCTATATTGGACAGTGAAAGTGTCATCGGTGTGGGAATTGACGATGATGACAGAGCAAGATATTTGTTTGATAATCCAACTGTAATTGAGTCATTAAAAAATTATAATGTTTATGTGAAACCTTACACCACAACAATAGATAATAATGTTTTAACTTATTATCTCAGTTTTGATGGAGGGTTAGAAAATGAGGGAACCGATGATGAAAAACAAATTATCAGTGGCTTAAAATTGAATAATAGTCCAGCTTATCCAATTCAAGAATGCTTGCTACAACCTAGTGGTGGAGATGAAGTTGTAAGCTTTGGAGAATGGTATGATTACATAGTTGATTATGATGAGGACATCATAAATCTTGATAAAACAATTTTAACCAATATTCCTTCAGGAGCACTAGGAATCTCATACAACCCAGTTTTCCTACAAAATTTAACCTTGGAAGAGGTAGGCCAATCAATTGATGAGGAGACAGGATTAATTTCAGAAGGACTCATACTTGATTATTTCAAACAGGAATTTATCATTGATGAAACTAATGTTGAAACAAGGAGAGTAAGTCTAAGATGCGCTCCAGTAGACCCTATAAAACAGGTGATTATTAACAAAGACTCAGATAATGAAAAAGAGTTGTATGAAGATATTGATTTTAATGTGGATTATGATTCCAAAGAACTTGTATTCCCAATCGTGAATAATGATAATAAATCAAGTGTTCTACAAGTAAACGATACTTTGGAGGTGGTTTACACTCCAAATTTAGAGGATACAGGTATTTCAATAGGTTACCGTGCAATAAGAAATGATACAAATCATCAATGCACTATCAAACCAAACTATATAGAATATAAGGTGTGAATTATGGTAGATTTTAAGTCAAAAATTTATTATGCTGAAGAAGATGAGATAATAGGAGCGGAAGTTACTGTGTACTCCGAAGAAGGAGACAATATTGGGAGTATACAAGTAACAAGCAAAAAAGATTTTGATGATTTGAAAGCTAAGCTTGATGGTTTAGATGAGACTTACATCTCAATTGATAATTTGGAATCCACATTATCTAAAATTAGTGTTAATGCCCAAACATTAGACAATTATTCGTCTACTGATTTTGCATTAAAAGAGCATGAGCATCTTGATAAATATGCTCCCACAGACCATTCTTCAAAAGATAATGTGTATGGTTTAAGCAATCAAACTATGTATGGGCATGCAAAAATCATTAATAATCTTACAAGAAGCATTTATGCAGATGGAGAGGCTTTATCTGCAAAACAGGGATATGACTTAAACAACTTGATTGATAATCTCCGAACTGCTATTGGAACATGGCAAACTCAAAAGGTAGGCAGTTATGGAACTTTGAAGATCAATCCTTTGTTGAGAATGGCAATTTTCATTTATTATCGTGAAAGTTATACAGTTAGCAAAAACGTAACACTTCACTCAGGAGCCATACCTCAGCAATATCGTTTTACAGGCACTCAAAGAACATCTCCTTCTGATGCTTACACAATATTGGCAGTAAATAATGCCGGAGACATTATTCTAAAAACTAGCAAAAGCACATCCTATACTGGAGATATCAGAGGCACTTTTGTATGGTTATATTAGGAAATTAACAAGTTTTAACTATTTTTTTATCAAACACAAAAGAGGTGTTTATTTTTATGACAGCTACTAATGAAATATTAGTGAATATTAAAAATTTTATGCAAAGATGGTTCCCATTAACAACTGAAATGAATTCTGCTATCAATAATGTAGAAGAAAGGATTGATGATGTTGCTCTAGAAATATTTAAGAAAACAGGGGTCATCGATAAATTAGAGGCCTGTTCCACTATAATTGATTTTGAAACTGTAGTTCATAATGATTTACAGATTCTCGGCATGTCGTATGAGGGTTGGTTAAGCGAGAATGGTGTGGAAGAATGCATATTATATGCTGTGGATGTTCATGGGAATTATGATAATGATACTGTTTTCATTGTTCTTGACCATTTTTATTTTTATGACTCTGCAGAAGGCACTGTTTCATTATTGAATGATTATGATGTTGATCTTGAAGCTTCCAGTTATAATGTCAATATTAATGGTTCTGTTACTTTGACTGCTACTTTAACTGATCAACTGGGGAATCCCATACCTTACAAGAATGTTGAAATTTATAAGAATGGAAGTTCGTTAAGCCAGGGAATAACGAACAATAAGGGCATTTTAATGTTTACGGTCACTTGCAATGCTGAAGGACTAATAACATTTAGTGCAGGAAATGCAAGCATACAAGTAAATTGTATTTATGATACTGGTTGGGTTTATGGGAATGTTAACCCTAAATGGATGAACAGTAACTGGATAGATTATGATTCAAATAATAGCATAAGAGTTCGTAGAGTAGGTAAGGTTGTGCATTTTGAGGGTACTGCAAAACCACAACATGCTTTGGTTAGTACAAATGAGACTGTAACTATTGGTACTCTCCCAAGTCAATTCAGACCTAATCATGTTCAAAGATTTGTTATGCAAGGTAGTGGGAAGAATACTTGGGTATTATCATTTGCCCCTAATGGAATAATTGGTTTTGCAAGGTATGGTACAACACAGAATACTACTATGGAAGTAGACAGTTGGATGAATATGTATGCTACATGGATGGTGGATTAAAAAGAAAAAATTAGAGGTATCCTATAATGAAGATAAAGAAAAAATTAATTCTTAAAGAAGCAACAGAGATTAAAAGTTTCATTGAAAAAAACAGGAAATTGCCTTTATCCTGCACACTTGACAATACCCAATTAAGCGTATACTCCACTGCTTATTTGATGAGTGTTGCATTAAATGATAAATTCAAATCAGATGCTTATAATCTCAGTCCAGTCATCATTTATAAAAATGATCGTTTAACTGATACAGTTAATGAGAAGGTGATGAAAGATGATTACTTGAAAATGACTACTAATTTTGTCAATTTTTGTCATGAACATAAAAGGGTTCCAACTTACATTACCACTACAAAGTCAAAGGTAAAGGTGAGCTTTGAACTGTTCACATATTGCTTGGCTAAAATACTAACTTACTATCAAAATAATAAAACATTACCCAACTATTGTTTGTTTAATAAGTCGGATTTGACAGTAAAACAAAACACCACTAAAACTAAAAAAACTACCAAAACATCATCTACATCAACCAGTAAAAAAGAACAAAACTCTTCTATTTTTGTTAGCGAGGGCCATTGTCTAAAGCAAGGAAAAGATTGTCTTGGGCAAATAGATAATGTAAGTTGTGGAGTTCAGGCATTATGGGAACTCTTAAGAAAATTCGGCATTAAAGTTTCCAAAACTCAACTTAAAAAATGGGCCGGAACCACCTCAGCGGGCACATCCCACCAGGGGATCAATACTGCCGTTGCCATGGTGAACAAAAAATACAACGTTCACATTACTGTAGAATGGAAAAACTTTTCAGATTTGGGAAAAACAAGTAAGGAAAGATGGAAAAACCTGGGCAAACTTCTATCACAACCTAATGTCGGTGTGCTATTGCATAATCTTTATAGGCTACTTTATGGCCATTATGAAGACATATGGAAAATATTATTGGATTCTTCCTCTACAAAAACCATGAACAGTTTAGGAGTAAGAAATGCAGATGGCAGTTTCCAAGGATATATTGAAGATAGGAGCTTCAAGAATTGGGAATCATATCTTAAAGGCATTTCCCAACCTAGCGTATGCATACTCAAATTCAAAAAATAGATGTGATTAAAAATGACTTATCTTAGATTATTGCAAAAATTAAACAACTTTTTTCATAGTATCTTTAAAGATGCAAGTTTTGTCATAAGCTTTCAAGCTTACATAAACACCAAACGCCATGAAAAAGACATTCCTGATAAAAGTGAGATCATCTTCATTGATGAAGACCTTAACGAATATGTTCAATAAAAAAATTAAGGAGAAAAAGATTTTATGGAAAGCTTAAAATACAAATCAAGATGTGTAACTGTAATTGTCACCATTGTTATAGCTGCACTTACCTACATTTCAACCATGAGTCCAGAAGCCTTGGCAAGTTACCTTCCAGGATATGAAGGATATGCTGCATTGATCATTGTAATTGCCGCAGCACTTGTCAACCAATACAGTGAGGAAAAGCGCGTTGAACGTGCCGAGGAATTGGCAATTCAAAAATCTACAACTGTATTGGGAGCTCCACTCGATGGGGGAATAGTTCTAAATGATGAATACACAAGTCCAAATGATTCAGAGGCTGAAGCAGAGAATGCTGATGTTTCTGATGATGGATGTTAAAGAAGAAGTGGAAAAAATTAATTAAAGGATGTAAAAGATTTTAGGGGGCCAGCTTGATAACATTTACTGTTATGGGGTTTGGCCCCTTTTTTTTATTTTAAAAGGAGCCTAAATTTATGGTTTCAGAGGAAAGAATTAAAACCAATCATATGCTGATGGATGAACTGGGAATGTGGGATGAATTCACCATTAAGGCAATCAACGACGAATGGACACTACGTTACTACAACCACATAATGAATCTCTTAAATAATCAGGTTGATGAATCTATCAAATGGTTGGACAGTGAAGACGCAAGACAACTATTCTATGATGAAGCTGAATATCAGTATGGTTTATTCCAATCACTTGAAGACGAATGGGATACTATACTTGAAAACAAGTATCCTAGCATTGAAGCCTTACTGCAAGAAGTTTATAATCGTGGAAAAGCCAAAGGTTACGCTGAAATGAGAGAACACATAAAGTTCTCAGATACAGATAAATTAGCTCTGGAGTTTGTGAGAGAATATAATTTTGCATTAATAAGAAAACTGGACAATGATACTCGAGATCATATTAGAAACATTATAACCTCATCAGTCATTGCTGGAGAAAATCCAAGGAGTGTAGCGCCAAAGATAATGGATACAGTAGGCACAAGACTAGAAGGATCCACATTCACACCCGCACAAAGAGCAGTAATGATAGCACGGACAGAAATAAGTCGTGTACAAAATACAGGAATATTACAATCATATGTAAACGAAGGATACACCGAGGTTAAAATACTAACTGCTGAAGACAGTAATGTCTGCTACACATGCCTATCCTACGCTTACGAATTCAATGATGATAATGTGATATTTGAGAATCGTGGAAAAGAAAAAATTCATAATATCATTGAGTTACTTAAAGGAAGATTATTCCCTCCGTTCCACCCTAATTGCAGATGCACATACCTAAGCATATGGGAAACAAAAGGAAAACCACCAAAGAATCCTATTATTGTTCATTTATTTAACAATCCTGCCTATGAACTACCATTAAGGGGATTATTCTCTTCATCATTAAAAGGTAATGAACATAGAGTATCTAAAGAAAAATTAACTGAAATTGATAAAGAATATTTTATTAATCAAATTAAAAACTTTGCTGATAAAGGAGATGAAAAGATAATTGCAAATCTTGTATCTCATTTTAGAAAAGAATTACCTAATGTATATTTTGAATTCATGGGGGTATATATTAACAATTCTTTTTTAGGCTTTGGAGATTGGGAAACAGATAATGTAAATATTCCCCATTGGATTAAAGAAACGGGTAAAGAAGGAGAACTCCTATTTGTAATTCATAATCATCCATTCAAAACATCTAATTTCCCTTCATTTGATGATTTTGTAAATTTTACTACATTAGGAATCAAATATGGGGTTATTACAAATGATTATGGGACAATAATTATAAAAAATAAAGAAACTGAAAAAAATAAAAATGTACTTGATATTAAAGATGAAGATGGGAATTGTGTATTGGAAACTAAAATTAATAATATTCGTGGGGACATGATTGATGATTTTGAAGAAAAGAATAATCTGGAATTTGATGAGGATAATTCAGAACATAGTAAATTAATCAGTGAATTTGTTGATGAAAATAATGAAATATATCGTAAACAGTACAATGATGTTTTAAGTGATTTTGATATGGAGATAATATTTATTAAGTAGATTCTACTAAAATATAATTATAATTTTATTTTATTTAATCTTAATATTATGATGGAGTTTTTTTTATGACTTATTTATGGCGTGAAAGTACAGGTTATGGTGAATGGGGAAACACTGCAAAAATTCGCCGTATGAAAAATAAAAGTACTGAAGAACAAAAAGCTTATGTTAAAAAGTTATGGCAGGAAGATCCTGAAAAATATTTTGAATGGAAAGAAAAATGTATTAGGATTGGGGCGCTTCCAGATCTTTTTGGAACTCCTAATAATCCTATTCCTATTGACGAATCTAAACTTTAATTTTTTCTTTTTTTCTTTTCAAAAATGCTCTCAAATATTATACTATTTTTTCTATTTAAATTTTCGATACTTTTATATATTATAAATTTGTATAATAATTGTATAAATTATTAAATTTTAATGCTTTGATTTTTTCAAAATTTTTATGTTCTTTTCAGTATTTTTCGTGGAGATCTGTCTCAGCATAGATATCACCCAATTAATACTTCATTACTTAAAAATAAAATATTTGGGGAGTGGTATCATGATTAATAAAATTGATTTAATCCCTTTGTTATTTATTTATATTATATGGAGTGTTTTTGGCCTTTTAAACATGGAGTATAGATTGTGATAATGTTGAACAGGGAGCGTTTAGAAGAGTCAAATCTTCCTCCATGTTAACTATATTGTAACTATCTGGTTTTTCAGATGGTTACTTTTTTTATCTATGAACTTTTTGTTCGTATATGTTTTGACTGTTTGGGTTTTTAATTGTATATGCTAGTTTTCAAAAAATATAATACATTGTTAGACAAAATTGTTAGAAATTTTTAATATTTTTTTCTATTTTTACCATTTATTATTCTTCAAATGCTCTCTATAAAAACTATTTTTAACTGTTGAATTTAAAATAATCAACAAGTTTATAATATTTCAAATTCATAATATTTATATATCTGTAAAACATTAATTGTATTACATTATTAAAAAAATTTAAGGAGGGAAAATAATATGGTGCCAAAATGGATTTTGGAAAAATTATTTGATGATTTAAAAAATGATTTGGGAAAACAGTATTTATTATCACTTTTATACGATAATGATCAAGAACCTATCAATGGAAAAACCCGTTTAATGAAAGAATTATTTTTCATATCTCTAAATATTCCCTCATTATATAAAATATTTGAATTTGAAGCAGACAATTATGGCCCAAGCAGTGATGTAGTTATAGGGTACTTAGATGACATGAGCCAAATGAAGTTAATCACTGCAAAACATAGGAGTCAAGACAATTATACAATATACAGTATAGGAGAATATGGGAAAAAATTCTTAGAACAAGAAAAATTAGATCTTGATTTTGAATTAATCGCTGAAATGAAAGAGTTATGTAGAGGAATAACTAATGATGAATTATTGGCACTAACATATTTCTCTTTCCCAGAAATGACAGAGGAATCATTAGTCAAGGATAAAATATGGGCAAAACGTGAAAAACTCGCATTAGGATTATACAGGAAGAATAAAGTTAGTCTAGAAAAAGCTGTGGAAATATCTGGATTAAATTATGCCCAATTCATGGATTTGTTAAAGTCTAAAAATATAAAAGTGGAGTTATTAATATGAAATTAATGGATACTTCAAGCATAATATTATTTTTAGAATATATTCCAGAATATGAATTTATCATAACATTTTCTGAAACTGGAGAAATAATGATTATCACTCCACAAGTTGAAGAGGAGTATAATATTAAAAGAAATCATTCTATATTCAATGAAAATTATAATTTGGAAAAATTAATCGATGAAGGAATAATTATTAAAAAAGATTCTGACATTAATAGCTTATTTAAAAACAGGTATTTCTTTTTGGGAAAAGGTGAGAAAAGTATCATGAGTCTAGCTTTAGAATATAAGGAACAATCATTAGATTATTATTGTGTCCTTGATGATAAAGGAGCTAGAAAGATTGCTTTCGAATTAGGCTTAAATGTTAAAGGATCCATAGGGTTATTGTTGCTTCTTAAACAAAAAGGAATGCTTCAGAACCCTAATGAAGTTGTTAAAAGGATTAAGGAATCACAGTTCAGAATTTCAGATAGAATTTTGGAGGAGTTAAATGCCTAAAGTACAAGTATCTCATCAAGAAATAGATGAAGATTTATTCATACGCTCTGAAAAATTAAGAATAAATAATAAAACTTTAAGAACTCCTATAAAAGCAGTTAATATGCCTAGCTTAAGAAAGGATGTCCCTATTAAAGATAGTGTTAAAGGGGTAAATGAAATATTCAAAACAATGAAAATAGAGGATATTAAAAAATACTGCACTGGGGGAAAAGATGAGAGCAATATTTATAAAAGCATTAACACTCCTTTAAATAAAACTGATAAAAAGAAGGAAGTCAATATATGTTTCCTTCAGCTTCCTGATTTAAGATTGCCAGAAAATAATGAAATTGATTTCATAACTAACATTTCTTATGTTTATTCAGATATAACTCCATTGCCTTTGGTTCAAGGTTTATTCAAAGGTGATGAGGGTATAAGTGATTTTATGTTGTTTATGGAGTTTATGCAAAAATGTATTGATTCTATTAACAGATTGAATAATAAACCTATTCTTGGAGTTATTCCGGGTACAATGCCCTCTTCATTGGTGGGATTTCTAGTTGATTTTTATCATGAAAATGACATTACCTCTTTTGCTTTTGATTTCCAAGGAAGAATTCATAAAAATTTTGAGGTTCACATAAGGGCGATGATTACGAAGATTTTAGAATTGGATATTTCCAAAGAATCTTTCCTGTACTCTTGCAATACTCAAAGAGGTAAGGTTACCAAGGGATCTTCTATCATTAAAGGTAATGATATTGCTGTTTATAATTATGGTTTTGATGTGATGGGGGATTCTCATATCAAACCTAGAATGCATCCTGATGTTGTGAAAAAAATGAAGGAAAGGGCTAGTAACGATTTAAATATTAGACTGTTTAATAGTGAGGATTATGGTCATTATAAATTCTCTGATATTGATGCTATAATAGGGATGTATCCTTATGATGAAACAGGTATAGCATTGGATAGTTTCAATCCAGCTATTAATAAAAAGAGGGCTTATGATTCTCAAAAGTTGTTTAATACTGAACGTATAGGTCTGGAGGCAAATAAGTATAAGGATATGTTGAGTCAAAGTGAGTCTACTTATGAGTATATTAATACTAAAGATCAGATTAGGGATTCCTTAGGCAAGTTTAGATCCTATCGTTCTAATTTAAATAGTTATTTATAAAAAAGTTAAATGTTTTTTATAGTCTTTTTGTGCTGCTTTTTTTGATAGTTTTTTATAGTATTAATTACATATTTTTCTATGTAAACTTTATTTAGGGAAAAACTTTATATGTATTAAAAATAAATATTTTATTAGGTTTTATTATTAAAGCTATTTTTATAAAGAATTATGGCATATTTTAATAAAATATGGTCATTTCTAATTTATTGTTTTCCAGATATTATTTAAGATTAATCTGATGAATAATATTTTTTTAAAAATTAAAGGAGGATTATTAATGGCAAAAGTTAAAGGTACTAACAAAAGAACCAGACCTAAAAGATCTTACAAAAAGCCTGGTAGTAAGAAAGGAAGAGGAGTAAGACAAACTTGGAAAAAATAATTTTTCCAATTTGATTATTTCCTATCTTTAAATTTTCTATTAAAAGTTATATTTACAAATTTAATGAATTTTATTATATATTACATTGGAATACGTTCCGAAAATATTTTTATTGGGTTTTAAGATTTTTTAAATTAAACTAATTATTTTTTGGTGTTTTTATGGCTAATGAGGACGATAAACATAAGAAAAAATCAAGAAAACCTTCTAAAAAATTACTCTATTTTTTAATCATTCTAATTGTTGTTTTAGCAGAAGGATCTATTCTTTTTTATGATCATCTGACTAATGAGAACAGTCTTTTAGATGAGGCTTCAGCTGATTATCCTATTTTAAATGATGCATTAAAGTATTTGCCAAATAATATGTCTGAGTTGGATAATTTAACTGATTTGGTTAATTTCACAGATTCTGGAAATGCTGACTCTGCCTTGCAAAAGCAAGTCAAGAAAATAGGTAAAAACAGCATAGGAACCGTAACCCGTGAAGGTCCTTATGGCAATGAAAATTCCTCAGTTAAGGTTGCATATATTTTAGGCCAGCATCCAAGGGAATCCAATGCTCATGATGCGATCTACAATGATCTCTTAAACAGTTCTGATAGCTTGAATTATTCCTATTATGTTTACAGAATTAATGTAAGCGCTGAAAGTAATGATTTTGAAGAAAGCAGAATGAATGGTCAATTGCTTGCTCAGGAATTTGTAGTCGATGATATTTTGAAAAATAAATATGATTTGGCTATTGACATCCATGCTTCTAATGGTGGATATGTGCAGGACCCTTATATATTTGCACCACGTTCAAATGATACTGTAGCTTATGAAGCAGCAAATAATGTGACAAATGCATTAAGTTATGTTATTTATTATGAGCCTGCGAGCTATTCAAGCCCACAGTACTCTACAATTCCTATAGATGATGGTGGAGTTCCAGCTATTGTATTTGAAATGCGTGGAAATCCGGACCATAGTTTAGAAACTGAAGCTAATCAGTTTATTCATGTAATAGATAAATTAAGTTTATAATGCTTTTTATCTGATCTTTTTACTTTTTTTATTTTTTTAACATTTTATCCTGATAATTTTGTTTTACTATTTCTAAGTTTTTTTTTAACATCTTACAATAATTTCTATAATTGTCTATTTTTACATTACATTTATATATAAGAAAGATATATTTAGTAATGTATGTAGTGGGGTTTAGTTTTAGTAACTAAACATTTTATGTTTTAAGAATATGGTAAAATTTTATTATTAGATAAAATTATGGGTTGTTTATCGTTATTAGTCTGTTTGCTAGCTGATTTAATTGATTAATTGATTGTATATATCATCATTAGTCTGTTGCTGGCTGATTTTTGATTGATTCTGTTAAGTTAATTTTTCAACTAAAGTCAATGAAGAATTTTAGGAATTAAAGCATGATTTTTTCTAATATGGCTACATATCAAATTAAGAGCATTTAAAAAATAAATTTTATTTGGATAATTCATGATATAAAAATTTAAAACGGTGAATTAAATGGATAATTTAAAAACTAAATTTTTATTATTGTCATTGGTTATTGTATTATTCCTTTCTGTTTATGCAATCACTGCTGCAGAAAGCGATGGTGTAATCAGTGACACTCAAAATGATTTAAAGTTATCTGAAGATACAATTACAGATGATGTGAAGTTATCTGAAGATCTTTCAGATGATGCTGCATTGTCAGAAGTGGATACAGATGCCCCTGATGATATAGCAGATGAAAAGTCTGCCAATACCAAAAATAAGTTAGGTGCTGGCAGCAGTAAAATCACAGTTATTTTCCATAAAATGTCTAGTGATGGGGAAGTGACTGACAGTATCAGTAATGTAATTAGCTCAACTTGGGGAATTGGTATGGCTAAATTCAACAACCAAGTTGCTAATAAGAAATACAGTGATTTTAAATATGACAATGAACATTGGGTATTTGACCATTGGGAAGATGCAGATGGAAACAAAATTACCGGAACCCAAACCCTTGTAGCTACTGGAGAAGATTTTGAAGTGCATTATTATGCAAAATATACACACACTCCTCTTGGAACTTTACGTGTAACATACAATGACAACTTCGGTAACGGTGGCGGCAGTATGAATTATACTGACCATAATACTGCATATAAGCATACCTTTAAGGTTCCTGCAGACTATCCTGAAGATAAGGTCGTATTCAAATACTGGGAAAGAGAAGACACTGGTGAAAAATTCAATCCTGGTGACACTCTCACTGTAAAAGCAAGTGAATTTGATGGAATAGAGTTAAATATCACAGTAAATGCAATTTATGACATCAAAACCGTTGTCACTCCTGAGGAAGTAACTGATTATACAGGTAATGTTGTGGATATTACTGCAAATGTTGAAGATGCATTCGGAAACCCTTTAAATGGTGGAACTGCTACTTTAACAATAGATTATGGCACTAACGATGCAGAAACTTACACTGCGGATGTGAAGGATGGAAAAGCGGAATTTAAGGATATCACTCTTGGTGCTCCAGGAGATTATCCTTCTAAAGTGGAATATACTGGTTATGACGATCCTGACTCTTCAGAAGGAAGAAATGCTTATCTTGCTTCAGAAGGTGAATCTGAAGTGCATGTATTGCCATTAAACACCACTACTGAAAGTGATGATGTTTCAGGTACCGTTGGAGAAAAGGTCGACATTACTGCAGACATCACAGATCAAAATGGCGACCCTGTCCAAAACGGTACTGCTGTCTTAAAAATCAATGGCAAAGAGTACACTGCTGATGTGAAGAATGGAAAAGCCACTTTTGAAGGTGTAGAATTACCATCAGAAAGTACAGAAGCTACTATTGAGTATGAAGGAAATGATTATTATAATCCTTCCAACACCACTATACAAGTTACTGTTACTCAACTTGATGAGCCAGAGGACGATGACGATTCCACTCCAGAGCCAGATGAACCAAGTTCAGATTCAAATGACACTGATACAAATGGAACTGATTCCAATCCTAAGGAACCAAAGGATTCCACAATAACTGAAAAGGTTAAAAAGGCTATTCCTGCAGCAGGAAATCCAGTAGTCTTATTGCTTATTGGTTCTGTGATATTAGGTTCAGCTGTGTCTTTAAGACGTAGAAAATAATAACTTTTAGAAGAATTTATTTCTTCTTTATTTTTTTTAATTTTTAATTTTTCATTCTTCTTTTTTTCTTTTTTTATTTTAGTTTAATTTACTTTTTTTAGTTTAATTTACTTTTTTTAGTTTAATTTACTTTTTTTAGTTTCATTTTAATTTAACTTGAAGCAGAGCCATTGCCTGTTGATTCTGTAACTTTTGCTTCTGTCAATGTTCCATTTTCTTCAAGCCAAACTGTTCCATTCTCATCTGGGTTAGCAATATCTGTAATGGAATCGTTTACAGTAATAGTGTCCTCAGGAGGTATATTAGTATCATTAGGACTGTTTGAATTCAAATACGCTCCTAAAGCTATTAGGATACAGATAATTGCTAAAAGTATTATCAATAATTTCTTCATTTCAATCATTTTCATCACCAAAAATTATTAATTTATCCTTTAATCAAATCATAAATAATATTATTTTTCTATTTAAGGGAATTTGCATACTGTATGATAAAATCTGAAACTTCTTATTCCTGGAGTAGGCAAATTAACTGAAACAGTCTTTCCCTTTTTCATACTTAAATTAAAAATGCATGGATAATTGATGATTGTGCTTTTACCCTTATATTTCGCTTTTTTAAAATAAGTAATTTTATAGTAGACATTGCAGCATATCTTATGGCTTGTTATCTTTTTTGTAATTACTCTGACAGTGTTTCCTCCCCACTTCGGAACAATGATCTTAACTAGAAATGCATATCCTGGCTTGACCTTGTTGTGGATGTAGCTTATTTTTTTAGAATAATAGTAAGCATATCCCTTTCCAGAAATGCAATTGAGCCTATCATTATCTATAATTGTATATTGGGACATATCCAAACTGCTTGCTTTTGATTTATTTAAAATTATCAGAGAATTGTTGGTGTAGAATTCATTAAACTTTCCTAAATCATATTCAATACATCCCAAGCTCGGATCTGCTAAAGTAATGCTATCCTTGCTTATTTCCTTAATCACGGACCAATGCTCTGCACCATTGATATTCATATGGACTATGAAGTTTTCCTTTAGATTGGAACTATCTGCATAAACTCCATATGCGGTTAAATTGTATTTTGCTGCAGCATCAACAAGTCCTTTCATGCTTGTACCATTTATGGTTGTATTAGCTGCCATTTTGGCTTCATCTAAACTGATATTCAGTCCCATATTTTTTAATGCAATGGCAAATGAGGCCGCACCGCAACTGTAATCATCATTGGACATGACGATTTCTGACTTTTCCTTTGTCTGTTTTTCAATTTTTTCTATAATCTCTTCATCTCTACTATCATCAATTGAATCGGAATCTTTCAACTCCTTTAAATCATCTATTTGATTATCAATTAGTTTATCTATTTGATTATCTATTGTATCAGATTCATTTATTTCTATCAAATCGGTGTCACTGGCACTTATTTGTCCGATAATCAAAAATAAAGACACAATACATATAATTAAAATGCTTTTATTTATCTTTAACATATTTTGAACTCCTATTTTTATTAACTTAGTTTTAAGCAAAATTTAATTCAAATCAATTAGAAAAATGTTTTTCTTAATTTAACAAATAGTTAACTATGTATAAATCTTTATTTTCGTAAACTATTTATTGAAAATAGTTTATTTTTAATTTAAATTAATTTGCTTCTAAAATTAAGTTAATTCTTAATTTTGAGTTGCTTATATTTAAATTTAAGGTTTTTTTAACTTTTATTTTACATTTTAATTATAATTTATGCTTTATTTGGAATTTAACAGATTAATTTTAATTTTTTGAGCTAATTTTAATTTTATAATCATCATGAAATTCTTTAAAACTCATAAAAATACTCATATTTTATATAGTATTATAAACAAAATTATCTATTGATATTTAATTAAGAAGTTTTGTTTAAGGATTTTAAAAAATCTAATCAAATTAAAATCTAATCAAATTAATTTATTTATGTGATACAATGGAAAGAGTAAATATTTTGGTAGAGGCACTACCTTACATTAAACAATTTTATAATAAAAAGGTCATGATTAAGTACGGAGGCCATGCTATGGTGGATGAAGAGGCTATGGCTTCTACAGCACGTGATACTGTGCTTTTAAAATATGTTGGAATGCAGCCAATAGTAGTTCATGGTGGAGGTCCGGAAATCACCAGATCCATGAAAAAATTAGGAAAAGACCCTAAATTCATCAAAGGATTAAGAGTAACTGATGAAGAGACCATGGCTATTGTAAAGATGGTTCTTGTTGGTCAAATCAATACAGACATTGTTTCTCAAATCTGCTTCCATGAAGGAAACGGTGTTGGATTGTCCGGTAAAGACAATAAATTAATCCAAGCATGCAAAAAAATCCATAAGATAAAAGATGAGGAAACAGGTGAAATTGAAGAGATAGATTTAGGTTTAGTAGGTGAAATCAAGAAAATCAATCCTGAAATTCTTGAATTGTATACTGAAAACGATTTCATACCTGTTGTTTCACCTATTGGAATAGCTGAAGATGGTACTACCTTAAATCTTAATGCAGACACTGTAGCTGGTGCAATTGCAGGTGAGATGGATGCAGAAAAATTAATCATATTGACTGATGTTCCAGGTGTCTTAAGAGACCCAGAAGACCCTTCCACTTTAATTCAAAGAATTCACATTGATGAAATTCCTTCATTAATTGAAGAAGGAGTCATTACTGGAGGTATGATTCCTAAGATTGAAACATGTGTTGAAGCTTTAAACAATGGAGTAAAATCAGCACATATCTTGGATGGAAGAATCAAACACACATTGCTTCTTGAAATCTTTACAAAAGAAGGCATCGGAACAATGATTTATAAGTAAATAGTTAATATTTGCTTATATTTTATTCTTTCATTTTTTTTAAATCGATTATTGTAATAATTATAACTTTTAAAACTGTTAGGTGAGTTAAATGGATAATAAGGGGATATTGATAATAATTTTAACCATAATAGTAGTTTTAGCCATTTTTGCAGGTGCATTTTATATAATTAATTCAAATGATAGTCAAGATGTCAATGTTGTTACCAATGACACTTTAAACATATCTGACGTTAAGGATGACAATAGCTCTGACATAAAAAATGCAAGTTTAGAACCATCATCCACAAAAAAGCATTATGATGATTGGCAAAAGGATTATGATACCGGTTTGGTTGATGAATACGGAAGTCCTATTTACCGTTCTGTATTTTCAACTTCTGGCGGTCAGTATGATCCTGGTATATATGAAGCTTATTGGTCTGAAAACGGACCTATAAATGAAACAAGAATAGGTTAATTCTTGTTTTCTTTTTTTATTTTATTTTTTTAACTTTTTTATTATTTTTCACTCTTTTACCTATTTTTTCTTTTTTTTTTTAATTATTCATTGATTAATAATTTGTTATTTCATATCTAAATTTTATAAAACTGTCAAATTATTTTATATAATTATATATATAATAACAAATTAAAATAATAATATTAACACTTTGGGGGAAACTTTTTGTTAAAAAATATGAATAAAATTATTATTTTATCAATAATTTTATCATTATTGGTCATTATTCCTGCTGGTTTTGCAGCTGAAAGTAGTGCAGATTTGGCAGATGATAACTTAATTGATTATGATTTGGCTAATGATGATTTAATTAATCAAGATGTTTTGGAGGCTTCTATAAATGATGATGACTCCTATTTAGGCGATGAGCCTATCGGCAATCATTATTATTTTGATTCAAATGCTGAAGCGGATGGAAATGGTTCAATAGACAATCCATATAAGACACTTGATGATGATAAGATAATGCCTGATTCTATTTTACACTTTGCTAGTGGTAATTACAATTATGTTCCGATTAGTTCAGATGATAAAGTAAATATCACTATCTATGGAGAAAGTTCCTCTAATACAATAATAAATTGTCCTTCAGAGAATCAAACATTTAATGTTACAAGATTATTCAATATTGCAAATATTACATTCAATAATATTCAAATCATGTTAAAGGGCAGCAATTCTCTTTTAAACGCTTCAAATGTGAATTTTTATAATAGCACTGCATTAGAATCTGATATTTATGTCGACTCTTGCGGCGGAGCCATATATTCATTTGGTCAAAACAATTCACTAATTCTAAAAAATTGTAGCTTTTATAACAATTATGCACTTTATGGTGGAGCTGTTTTTGCTGCAAATGCTGATTTGAAGATCACTGACTGCCATTTTGTAAACAATACTGCAAAATATTATGGTGGTGCAATTTATCAGATTTATGGTAATATGAGCCTTACTGAGTCTGAATTTGATAAAAACCATGCAAATGAAGGTGGAGCCATTTATGTCTTCAGCAAGAATGACTTCTCAATTGAAGGCAATAATTTTATCAATAACTATGCAAATGCTTCAGCAGGTGCTATCTACTATTTCTATAATGAAAATTACACAATAGTCAATAATTTTTATGAAAACAATTCTGCAAGAGAATATAATGATACTTATGAAAAATCTGATTTAATTGTTCTAGCAGATAATTATACTCTTTATAGGGCTGTTTTCAATGGAGACAGCACAAATGGTACACTTCCTAGCTATTATAATTTAGCAGATTATGGCTTTGTAAGTTCAGTTAAAAATCAGGCAAACGGTGGAAACTGTTGGGCTTTTGCAACAATGGCAAGTCTTGAATCTGCTATAATTAAAGCCATTTATGATATGAATAGCTCTGGATTGATTTATAATTATTCAGAATATGCAGACATATTGGAATTTTTGAATAATGGCGGCAATTTATCTGATTTGATTGACCTCTCAGAAGAGAATATGAAGAATGTAGCCGCATTATATTCTCCTTACGGTTGGCAAATGGAAACCAATAATGGAGGATATGATGATATGGGTGTAGGTTATCTTGTCAGTTGGTTAGGTCCAATCAATGATGCAGATGACTTATACGGAGATTATAGTATTTTTTCTCCAATCTTAAACAGTATGATGCACGTTCAAAATATTGTATACTTAAAAAGGGATAATTTCACTGAAAATGATATGGTCAAAAGAGCATTGATTGATTATGGTGCAGTTTTCATTTCCGTTAGGATGAAAACAAAATATGATTCAAATATTGGAGCATATGTTTATAATACTGATAATAGTACCTGTAATCATGCAGTTGCCATAGTTGGATGGAATGACACTATAGAAATACCAAATGCTCCAGGGCCAGGTGCATGGATAGTCAAAAACAGTTGGGGAGAAAATTGGGGTAACGATAATGGTTACTTCTACCTTTCATATTATGATATAAGTGCCCTAAGACTTGGCGAAAATGATGGCGCTTTTGCAATTATTTTAAATGATTCTATTAAGTATGATAAGAATTACCAGTATGATATAGGTAAGACAGATTATTTCTTCAATACAACCGACACAGTATGGTATAAGAATGTTTTCACAGCTACTGACAATGAGTATTTGTCTGCAGTTTCAACCTATTTTGAAAAGCCAAGCAATTGGGAAGTGTCAGTTTACGTCAATGATGTCTTGAAATCAACAAAATCTGGTTTTTCAAATCCTGGTTATTGGACCATTGATCTTTTTGAACATATTCCTTTGATTAAAGGAGACATCTTTGAAGTTATATTCAAGATAAACGTTACAGGTGATGCAGGATTCCCTATTGCAGAGAAGGTAAGCCTGAATAACGGATTATTCAGGGAAGGAATTTCATTCTTCAGTTATGATGGTGTAAATTGGTCTGACCTCTACAGCATAGTATGGAGCGATTATCCTGGACATCATTACAATAACTCTCAGGTAGCATGCATAAAGGCATTTACAGTATTTGATGTAGTAGATACTGTAACTTCATTGGATATTGAATATGATGGATTCAATCCTGTAAACATTACTGCTCATATTATCAATCAATATGGAAACCCAGTAAACTGTGGAATTGTATTGTTTAACTTATCAGATGTTGTCATTCCTGTGAATGTCTCTGATGGGGTAGCAAAAATCACTCATATTTTTGAAAAAGGATTGAATACAATCGTAGCAGAGTTTGTTGCTTGCGGATATGTCACTTCAAAAGATAATGGAACTGTAGATATAAGAAAAATACCTGTAGATATGATTGCAGACATTTCTGTTGATTTAGACAATGCATTGGTCAACATTAACCTTAACGATTCCCTCAATGAAACCATTTTCATAGATTTAGGCAGTGCAAATTACACAATCAAGTCTATTGATGGCATTGCATCAATTAATTTGACTAATTTGAACACTGGTTCATATAATGTCAGAATTTCACTTTATGATGCTGTCTATGAAGCTGATGATGTTGAATTGAATTTCACCATTGATTCAAGAAGAACCATAATAACTCTTGACAATATGGAAACAGTTTATCAAAGTGGCAAAGAATATAAAATCATATTAACTGATGAGGATGGAAATCCTCTTGGTGGAAGAGTCTTGGAATACACTTTAAACAATTTCACTGATGCATTGCTTACTGATGAGAACGGTGAAGCTTACTTGAACATCAGCTTAAAAACAGGAAGCTACAAGCTTAATGTAAAATTCTTAGGAGAAAAGCTTTACATTGCATCAAATGGAACTTCAACCATAACTGTAAAGACAAGTGTCACTCCTCAATACAGCAATTATACCTATGGATCAAAGTATAGCGTAAAACTCTTAGACAAGGATTCAAATCCTTTAAAGAATACAACAGTAAGCATTGTATTTGCAGGAAAAGCATATAATGTCAAGACAGATGCAAATGGAGTGGCTAAGATTGATGTGAAACTTAAGCCAGGAACCTATACTGTAAAGATTATAAATCCAAATACATCAGAAGAGAAGACTCAAAAAATCAAGGTCTTAAGCAGAATCACTGAAAATAAGAATTTGGTCATGTATTATGGGTCTGGTTCTAGCTATAAGGTTAAAGTTCTTGATGATTACGGAAATATTGCAAAGAACGTCTCTGTAAAATTCAGTTATAGAGGCAAAACCTATAATAAACGTACCGACAGTAAAGGATACGCTTATCTGAAAATAAGTTCAAAACCAAATAAGTATGCCATTTCAGTTACTTATAAAGGATTTACAGTAAAGAATAATGTAACTGTAAAACCCACTATCATTGCAAAGAATCTTACTAAGAAGAGAGCTAAAACAGTTAAATATACTGCTAAATTGCTTAATTCCAAAGGAAAGATCATAAAAAGCAAATACCTTAAATTTAAGTTCAAGTCCAAAACATACAAAAGAAAAACCAATTCCAAAGGAATAGCTACTTTAAGTCTTAAATACTTGAAAAAAGGCAAATATTCAGTCTATTTAACTTATGGCAATTTAACTGTTAAAAGGACTATTAAAATCACTTAAAGAAGTTTTTTATAATGGTCTTTTTTAATATCTTTTCTTTTTTTCAATTTCAAAAATAGTTTTTTAATTTATAATCAATTTTTCATTTTTTCATTTTTTCATTTTGTAAAAGTTATTTTTTCAATATTCTCATTTTGTAAAATATTTGATATTTTTTCTATATGAACAGTTAATAAAAAAATAATAAAATGAACAAAATATTAAAAAATATTAATGTTACTAGGTTAAATACTGTACAATTATAAAAAAACCTAAACAAAATTCAAAAATATTTAAAAATATTTAAAAATATTTAAATACTTAATCATATATAGTATTAATCACAAAAAACATAAATTTTTTTTATTAAAGAAGGTGAAATAAATGGGTAAACTAGACGGAAAAGTAGCAATTGTTACTGGATCAACCTCAGGTATGGGCCGTTCTACAGCTAAATTATATGCTGCAGAAGGTGCAAAAGTAGTTGTAACTGGAAGAAATGAAGAAAGAGCACAAGCTGTAGTAGATGACATTGTAGCAGCTGGTGGAGAAGCATTTGCAGTAATTGCAGATATGGCTAATGTTGACGACATTAAAAAGATTTTTGACGCAACCATGGAAAAATATGGTACTGTCGACATTTTATTCAACAATGCAGGACTTTTAAGTGTAACACCTCTCTTAGACATTACCAAAGAAGAATGGGACAAAGTATTTGCAGTTGACGTATACGCTCCATTATACTTAACCCAATTAGTAGCTCCTGTAATGAAAGAAAAAGGAAAAGGTGTTGTAATCAACACTTGTTCAGTAGCATCCTACGCTGCACACTTCGGATTTGTAGGTTACATCTCATCCAAACACGCTATTGCTGGTCTTACCAAATCCATGGCATTCGAACTTGGTCCTGAAATAAGATGTAACGGTATTGCTCCTGGTGCTATCCACACTGCTATGGTAGATAGTATTGGTGGAGTAGAAGCATTACAAATGATGGTTGACGGAGCACCTATGAAAAGAGTAGGTCAAGGAGAAGATATTGCTGCATTAGCATTATTCCTTGCTTCTGACGAATCTGAATTCGTAGACGGTCAAATCATCAGATGTGACGGCGGATTTGAGTGTTAAGTTTTTTAAAGTAGTTGGATTTTTATCCTCTACTACTATTTTTATTTTTTAATTTCAATTACTCTTTGATTAGCTATTTTTACAATGTAATTCTTTACAAATTTTAAAAAAAGTATTAGGTAACTATTTTTAGAAAAAACTACTTTTATAAAAAAAGAAAAAATAGGGATTTTTTAAGATTAAAAAGATAAAATAAGATTTTTTTTAAGATTAAAAAAATAATAAAAAAGGAAAAAAATAGAAAAATTATTCTTCTGAATTAGTAGAATACATTTTCCTTAATTCTCTTCTGAGGAGTTTCCATCCATTTACTCTTGGAAGCTCTTCCATAGTGAATATTTTTCTAGGAACCTTGTATCTTGCCAAATACTCTTTAGAGTATTCGATCAATCCATCAGGGTCCTCTTCATCTTTCCATACAACTGCAGCTACAGGAAGCTCTCCTCTATGGCAGTCACCAATACTGAAAATTGCTATTTCATCCACTTTCGGATATTTGATCAATGTCTCTTCAACTTCAGTTGGATAGATTTTCCATCCGCTCATTACAATCATGTCTTTCTTTCTGTCTGTAATGAACAAACGCTCATCATCATCGATGTAACCTATATCTCCAGTAAGGAACCATCCATCTTCGAGGAATGATTCTTTTGTTTCCTTTTCCATTCCCCAATATCCTTTAGCTATTGCAGGACCTCTAAGAGCGATTTCTCCATGTTCATAATGGCCTAAGGAAATGCTTGGGTCCGCTTCGTCTACGATTTTAAGCTCAGAAAAACATACTGGGTGTCCTACACTTTCGTATCTGTCTGCTGTAGCATAGTCTTCAGGTCTGATTACTGTTCCTGTACCTATTACAATGGTTTCAGAAAGACCATATGCATTTATGATTGGGATATTGTATTGCTTCATGAACTTTTTCCAAATCTTTCTGTGCAATGGGCCTCCTCCACTGATGATTTCCCTTACTGTTGAAAGGTTTTTCCTTTCCTCCTCTTCAAGATTTGTCAAGGTATGGATTACTGGAGGCATTCCTGACAAGACGCTAACCTCTTCATCCTTACATAATTGGAGGTATTCATTTATTTCAAAGAAGTCCATGGTAATGGTTAATGCTCCAGCTCTAAGTGCACCAATTGCCCATAATATTCCTACATGCGCCATTGGATAGATGCAGAGGAATGTGTCGTTTTCCTTATATGTCAATACATCACAGGCATTGTGAATAGCTGTAAACCAGTTTCCATGGGTTAGCATTGATCCTTTAGGTTTTCCAGTTGTTCCTGAAGTGTATTGCAATTGACATAAGTCATCCCATTCGGTTTCACAAGCAGGCAATGTTTCGCTTCCTTTAAAGCTTTCACAGTCTTCTATGATGTAGGATTCTGTGTTTAATTCTTTTACGGTTTCTTTTGCATCAAGATCAGTAATTATTAATTTTGCATCAGAGTCGTTGATCATATAGTTCAGTTCTGAAGCAGTAAGTATTCTATTGGTTGGAATAGCTATTGCACCGATTCTCCATATTGCAAGCAATGAAAATAGGTATTCCGGTGAATTGTTCAAATAGATTAAGACTCTATCTCCCTTTTCTATGCCCTTGTCAATTAGGCTTTGTCCTATTCCAGATACAATTTCCAATACTTCTGTTGAATTGTATCTTATGTTTCTGCTTGGACAATAATAAACATCCTTATCCAATCTACGTGCATTAGCATCTATAAATGTGGTTATATTTAACATATTTTACCTCTTTCGCTCATTTAATGAATTATAATTATTAGTATTTATTTTAGTATTTTTTTCAAGGTTTAATATTTATTTTAAGTTATCTATCTCTTGAATGACTGCATTTGCAACATCCATTGTCTTGTCATTTCCACCTAAATCAGGTGTTTTCACTTTTCCTTTTTCCAATACATTTTCACATGCAGTCTTTACTTTTTCTGCCCAGTATGGCTCGTTTAAGTATTCAAGCATCATGGAAACTGATAATAACATGGCTATTGGATTTGAAATATTGTTTCCTGCAATGTCAGGTGCAGATCCATGAACAGGTTCGAATAGTCCATGTTCATCTCCAATATTTCCAGATGGTGCAAGTCCCAATCCACCAACAAGACCTGCAGAAGCATCAGACAGTATATCTCCGAAAAGGTTGCTGGTGACAATTACATCAAATTCTTGAGGTTTTGTCAAAAGGTACATTGCAGTTGCATCAACATAGTAATCATTGGTTTTTATGTTGGGATAATCCTTAGCAACTTTGTAGAATGAGTCTTTAAACACTCCATCAGTCTTTTTCAAAACATTTGCCTTATGCACACAGGTTACAGACTCCTTCTCAAGCTTTATGGCCTGTTCAAAAGCAAGCTTTGAAATCCTTTCACTGGCTTTTTTGGTAATGACTCTTTGAGCTATTGCCTTATTGTTATTGTCATCTATTGTCTCATTACCTGAGTATAGCCCTTCTGTATTTTCCCTCACAATGAGAAAATCCAAATCGTCAAATAGGCAATTAATTCCCTTGAATGATTTTATAGGCCTTAAGTTTGCATAGGTGTCCAATTCTTGTCTGAGTGTAATGATTGGACTTTTTTGTCCAGGAGTTGAAGTGATTGCTCCAAAAAGTGTGGCTTTTGCATTTTTAGCTGTTTTTATAGTTTCTTCAGGGATAGTGGTTCCATTCTTATCAAAGCATTCCCTTCCTGCTTCAGCTTCTACAAAATTGAAGTTCAAATCCAATGATTCAAGGACAGCCACTCCTGCTTCTGTCACTTCCTTTCCTATTCCATCTCCATCAATTCTTGCTATATTTATCATTATTCACATAATCCTTTTATTTTATCAAATTTTTTATTAAATAATTTTTTTAAATTATTTTATTAAATTATTATATTAAATTATTTTATTTAATAATATTATATGCATTTTTTATATATTAATCTTTCCAAAATAAAACATTGATGTATAAAAATGTACATTGCATTGGCATTTCTTTGGAATTTCTCATTTCATAAAGCCTTAAAATCTAATTCATTTGTATGGTATGATATTGTTCGTAATAAGTCGAAATATTTATATACTTGTAAATTATAATAATAATTAAGTATATTCAATTGTAAAGATAAGATATAGAATATTCATTATGATTGGATGAATTTTTAATAATTAAAATTTATAATGTTTTAGGATGGTAATATTATGGAAAAATCAATTGATGATCTTATATTAGACTTAAAGGATTCTGATGATTTCGTTAGAGAAGAAGCAATCGGTTCACTTGAACTTAAAGGAGAAGAAGCAGTTGAACCTCTTATTGCAGCTTTGGATGAAAGAGATAAAAACATTAAGATTGGTGCAATTGAAGTATTGAAAGCTATTGGTGATAAAAGAGCTATTCCTGCACTTGTAAAAACTTTAGGAGACAGAAACAAATTGGTAAGAAGAGAAGCTTCTACCGCTTTAACCACTATGGGTGATGAAGCTATTGAACCTGTTCTTGCAGAATTGGACAGCCCTAAATGGAGAGTCAGAGGTGCAGCTTGCTGGATTTTAGGTGCACTTGGCGCTGAAGAAGCTCTTCCAAAACTCGAAGAATTATTGAATGATGAAAGTTCTTTTGTACAATACGGTGCAAAAGATGCTATCAACAGATTACAAAATGAATAAGTAATTTATTCATTTCTCTTTTTTTCTTTTTTATTTTAACTTTTTAAAGTATTTTAACTATTTTTACTATTTCATTAATGTATAATTATTTTTAAAAAATTTACTTTTCAACTGCTGTCTATAAGTTTATTTATAATGCTTGACATAATATAATTAAATACAAAAAACATTTTAAGAAAGAAAGGTTTTATTTATGATTACTATTACTAAAGCGGAAGAAGAAGTTTTAAATCAAATCAAATCATATTCTGAAGCTCAAATTGATGTTTCTATTTTAAAAGAGGATTTAGGAATCTATGAACATGATCTTAATGATTTGTTGAATAGCCTAAAGTCTAAAGGTTTGGCTATTTATGATGGTTCCACAGTTGAATTGAAGGAAGTGGACGCAAAGATCAATACTGTAGATTCCAAAGAGGACGTCAAAAACGCTGAGTTAAACCAAAAGGAGAAGGCTTCCTTTGCATTGATAAAATCATTGATGGATGATGATGGTTTTGTTTCAAGATATGAGATTGAAGGAAATCTTTTATATGGTGATTTGAAATTATCTGACTTTAGAATGTATCATATATTATTGTCTTTGGAAAATAAGGGACTAATTAAAGCTGTTTATAGAAAAAATGGAGATTATTATAAGGTTTTATAATCTCTCATTTGGCTTTTTTTTTTTTTTAAACGTTTTTAGAAATATTTCTTTTTTTATGATTATTCTATTTTTGACATGAACTCATCGATTATGTTCAGTATATTTTCAATATTATACCCAACCAAAAGGTTATGTTTGGTGTTTTCAAGAACGATTAACTCTGAATTTTTGATGTTGTCACTGATTTTCTTTTGAATCTCCAAATCAGTCAGATCATCTTCTGCTCCAGCCATTACAATTGTTGGAACATCTATTTCACATAATCTGTCAGTAATATTGAAATCATTTCCTGCCTTGATTCCTTTTTTAATTCCTTCTATGTTTGCAACTTTTGCCGCTTCATATTTAACATGATTTAATGTTTCACTGTGCTTTTCTAGCATATCTTCAGTTAATGTGTAAGGGACAATCACATCAAAGAATTCAACAAAACCCTTATCTATTCCTTCTTCGAAGTCATTGAATATTTTAGCTAGTCTTTCATTCTGTTCGGAAAAGCTTGACATCACTATAAGGCCATTGACCATTTCAGGATGATTTATGGCAAAATCCATGATAATATTTCCACCTAAGGAAAGTCCAGCAAATACTGCATTAGTTATATTCAATGCTTTTAATAATTGGTAGAGGTCTTCTTGGTATAAGTCAATTGAGATCTCTTCATCATCACCGGTTGAGTTTCCATGAGCTCTCAAATCATAGATTAAAACTTGATATTTCTCCTTGAATTCATTTGCTAATATTCTCCAATATTCCAAATTATCAGATAATCCATGGACAAAAACAATTGTTTTTCCCTTTCCTTCAAGTTCATAATTTATAGTTATGTTGTTTACATTTATTTCAGTCATGATTATTCTTTTATTTTAAGTTTAATATATTGTTTTTTGTTAATATTGTTAATGAATAATTTTGAATTCTTATTTTGATGAATAAGTAAATATTTAACTAAGGTTAGTATTTTTTTAATAATATCTTGTTGTTTTAGTATTATTTTTAGTAATATTTATATTATAGAAAGTAATAATATATAATTGATATTAATAATAATTGTCAAATTAATATTAAATTAGTAATAATTAATGGCTATGAAAATTATTTATTGCTTGTAGTTTTAGGTGATTAATATGATGAGGATAAGTATGTCTTTGCCAAAAAAGCTTTTGGCAGAATTTGATGAAGTTCTAAAAGATAGAGGTTACCAATCACGTTCAAAAGGTATACGTGATGCTTTAAGTGATTATATTTTAAGATACCAATGGATGAATGAAATGGAAGGTCAAAGGGTAGGTGTCATAACCATCATCTACGATCATCATTTCACAGGCGTTATGGAAAGCCTTGCAAACATCCAACACGACTTTAGAAAGGAAATCAATGCAAGTATGCATATTCACATGACTCAAAAGTACTGTATGGAAGTTATTGTTGTAAACGGTGATGTTACACATATTAGGGACTTAACTGAAAGAATGATGAGACTTAAAGGTGTGGAACACGTAAAACTTACCTCTACAGCAAATGGTGAGTCATTAGACCATGACCATGGCCATGATCATGATCATGACCACTACTAATTAATTTTTATTTGTTTAATTAGCAAAGGGATTTCTTTATATTTTAATTATATGAAATTCTCTTACTTTTTTTAATTTTATTCTATTTTTTCTATTTTTATTTAAATCAAAAAATCATTAAATTATTTTGAGTGCTGCTATGAAATTTAAAGTCAATTCTTATCATTTTAAGCTTTTGAGAGATTATGAAAGGCTAAGTGCATTTAAGGAAGCCATTGATGACTATGCTGAATCTTGTGAGGGGAATAAAAGTCCTGATGGTGAAATGGTGGCCTTTGATTTGGGATGCGGATCTGGTGTTTTAAGCTATTTTGCCTGCCCGCATATGGATAAGGTTATAGCAATTGAATTAAATAACTCAAGCTATCAATTAGCTAAAGAGAACCTTAAAGAATTTGATAAGATTCAAGTCTTCAATGATGATATATTGAGCTTTGATTTCAGTAAATTAAATGAAAAGGCAGACCTTATTATTTGTGAAATGTTGGACACTGCATTGATTGATGAGGAAGAGGTTCCTGTATTGAATCATGCCAAAAAATATTTGAAAGAAGATGGGAAAATAATTCCTGAAGGAATACTCAACTCTGCCGAAGCTGTTTTTATGAACAATCATTTCATTCAGTATGAAGATGATGAATACTCTCCAGTCTATATTGCTCTGGGGGATTCAATGATCTATAGTGAATTCGATTTCTTGGATGATATAGATTGCAATTTCAGTGCAATGGTTGATTTGAAGATTTTTGATAAAAAAGAATTAAATGAGATTGGATTTGAAGAGGAGATTTCAAAGGAAAGGTATGAAAAATTCAGTTTCAAGGATAATTTTAATATAAAGGAAAATAAATTAAAGATTAATGGTATAAAACTTACAAGTTTTACCAAATTGAATGAAAACCTTATTTGTGGACCGACTCCTATGCTGAACCCTTCCATGCTGGTTCCAATTGAAGAGATTGAAGTAAGCTGTGGAGATTCAGTCAGAATCAAGTTGGAATATGTTATGGGTGGCGGTGTTGAAACCATAAAAACTGAGGTTTTGGATATTATTCATAATTAAATGATATGGTGTAAACATTGTTCAAATGATTCTATCATAGTCTGAATATATAAAGTTTTTAGTTGCATTTCAAGTGTAAAATTTTTTAGGATTTTCAAGAATTTTTTAAAGTGATAAAATGTCAAATAATTTTGATGAAATAAGTAAGGAGATAAATTTATTTTTAGAGAATTGTGATAATCTTCTTATTTTAGGTATTGGGAATGATATACGCGGAGATGATGGTTTAGGGCCTTATATTATTAATCAATTATCTATTTTAAAAGATTCTATTTTAAATAATCAAAATCAAAATGATTTAAGGGAAAAAACTAATCAAAAAGAACTTATGAATCAAGATAATGAATTTGAGTTTTTTGATAATGTATATGATATTAACACTGGAAATACACGTCTAGATGAAGGTCTTGATTCGTATTTTAACGAATTAAATGTTGATGTAAATGAGTCATTGGTGGAAAGACTCAATAATACGTTTTTGATCAATGGCGGTTCAGTCCCTGAAAATTTCACAGGATTGATAAAAAAATGCAATCCTTCTCATATTATTCTTATTGATGCCAGTTTGATGAACCTCGATGCTGGTGAAATAAATATTGTAAATAAGGACAATATTGTGGATATCAGCATTTCAACTCACTCAATGTCATTATCCTATTTGATTAAATATCTTGAGTTGGAAAAGGACTATAATATTCTTTTTATTGGAATTGAACCTGAAATCATGGATTTGTCCTTTGAATTATCATCTAAAATCAAAAATTCTTCAGATATGCTTATTAAACTATTGTTTGACAAGATTTTAGAATATTAATTATTTTTTTCATTAATTAATTGCTAGTTAATTTGGTTTTATTTAGTTTTTTGCTATTTTTTTAAGTAAATTTTATTTAATAAGATTTTAAATATATTATTAGATTAAAGAATTCAAGTGTGATTTTATGAAAGTTTTGTTTATCGGATCAAGATTATATGATGATGTAGCTTATCATGTTGATAAATTAGGTATTGAAAGCATAATTACAGAATCAAATGAAGAAGCTCCTAATTTGGATTTGGCTACAAAATATTATATCGTTCCAAGAGGAATGGAAAAACCAATGGAAGTAGCTATTGAAGAAAAAGTAGATGCAATAGTTCCGCTTCTTGGTATTGATCCTCCATTGATGGATGTAGCTCTTATGAAAGAGGAAATTGAGGAAAAACATAATATTCCGGTTATCTCTTCAAATGTTAATGCAGTTGCAATAGCATCCGATAAGATAAAAACCAAAGAATTCTTTAAATCAATTGATCTTAATGTTCCACCTGCAAATGTTTTAAAAAGGGATGACTTTGAAACTGAAGAGGAATTCATTGAAAAATTAGGTTTCAGTTTCCCTATTGTCTTAAAACAAGGTGAAGGCCAAGGTGGAAAGGACATTTGCATTACAAATAAATTTGAGGATGTTTTAGATTACTTTAACACTTTTGAACAAGCTTTAATTGAAAAATTCATTGAAGGAAGCGAAGTTTCAATAGAGGTTATCGGATGGAATGGAGAATATTTACCATTGGTGCCTGTTTATAAGGGAGAAACCAATTTGGAAGGAATACATCCAATTAAACGTCTTAGATATGGTCCTTGTGATTTTAAAGATATTGATAATGGAGAGTTTAGGAAAATAGCCAAACACATTGCAACTAACCTTAAATCTGAAGGAACCATAGATATGGATTTGATCTATTCAAAAGAGGAAAATAAGGTTTATGCAATTGAAATAAACACTCGTCCAAGTGGAACCAGATACCTTTCATTTGCCTGCACTGACTTGAATCCATTGAATCTCCTTGTAGACATTGCAATCGGAAATTTTGATGTAGAAGCATTGGAAAAGGATATGAAAGATTATTATACTTTGGAGATTCCTATTGGTGATTATGAAGGTCCTGATCCTCAAGAACCTTTAAAAGAGTACATTAACGGCAATTTCATAGTCCATGGCCCTAAAGGTTACCAAAGAATAACCATTAGAGGAAATACTCGTGAAGAAACTTTTGAAATAGCTAAGGAATTGACTGGTAATGATTATAGTATTTAATCACTTAAATTTTTCTTTAATTCTTTTTTAATTCTTTTTTATTCCTTTTTTTGAATTTATTTTTCATTTTCAATTCTTTTTTATTCTATTTTTTGAATTTATTTTTCAATTTTAAGATTTTTCTATTCTTCTTTTTTAAAATTATTTTCATTTTTTTTTTAAAAATTATTCCTATTTTTCTATTTTTTAATTAAAAATTCTGATGTTGCATTGTTAATATCAAATTTTGTATGATAATATCAGTGTAATATCATTTTTTTATATATAAATAAAAACTTAAATATTATAATGACTATAA
>CACYJH010000003.1 GCA_902774685.1 uncultured Methanobrevibacter sp. | reverse complement strand
ATTCTCATACCTGCACCAGAACCTTCTGTCCACATTTGTATCTTAATTGGATATTTAAGTGTGTTATTGATTTTAATTCCAGTGGAAGGGCTGAAACCATAAAGCACTGCATCACGACCGGAATCCATACCAACAGGTAATGCAAATCCAAGGGACAATACAGCATTTCTTAATGATCTTGCAGGTGGACATACACCATGTGTAGCCATACCAGATTCTGCATCATCTTCTGGAACTGCACTGAAACCGATTCTATCTCTTCCACAACCTTTTGCATTAGCTGGAATTATTGTACCGTTCCATGCTTTTACGAATTGTTTAGCATTATATTCCCTATTTGCATCGTTGTATTGTGGGTGAGAATCCAAATAGGTATATGTGCTTGCAACTTTGGTTTCTGTGTAATTTTTACCGTATACAAGTACAGGAGAACCTGTAGGATATTTGATTGAGTAATCGTAAGCTTCTGGGAAATGTTCTCTAAGCATATCTGGAGAAATGTAGGTTCTGTTGTCATTGATGCCTGCCACACAGTATTCCAATGTATATTTGGAACCTTGGCCATAATGGTTGTACCAATATTTTAATGTTTCTGCATTAACCACATCACCAGGAACTGTATCATTGTCCATAGTTTTTGGGTCTATATGACCAACAGTTTGGTTGGTTCTATTGTTGATGACATCAATTCCATCAGGAACAATTTTAGCTTGTAGATATGGGCTGTTATATCCCCATACAAACTCTTCAGGAGGAATTACTGTGATTTGGTTATCATCAACTCTAACATATCCAGGACCTTCAAAATCATCAACAATACCATCATTGCTGACATTTCCTGATAGGATCTTTGATGATGGAGTTGGAACTGCACCTGTAGCTATTGCGAAAAATGCATCAGAGAATTCTCCATTACCTATCTGTTCAAATACAGATCCCAGATTGGAAACTATGGGATACTTGTTAATTTTATTCTTATCTATTATATTATCTCCAGCAAATACTGTAGTACCATTATCGTATTTTGAAATTTCATTCATGTTTTGATTATGGGTAGTAATAGTTGCCATGGAGACAGGTACTAAAACAATGATTATTGCGAGTAAAGCAATAAAAATCTTAAATGAATTTCTTTTCATTAAACTATCTGAGCTAATACTTACACTTCCTTTTTTGCATTTAATTATAATTATTTGATAAATATCATTTGTTTATTTTAAATTGAATCATGTTCAAACAATAATTTGTTTTTAGTTATTACAGGAATCACAAATCTGTCTTAACCTATCCTGTATTTTTATGATTGTTTCTTGACCATTTCCTCCGATTAGAATAGCAGGATCATGTGAGAACTCTGCAACAAAAGCAATAATTTCATCAAGATTATTTGCTATTTCAACTCTTCCATCATAATCTAAGCTATTTAATCTGAATTTAGCTTGATCTAACGTATCCTCTAAACCTGGGAAGAGAATTATTGCTTCCGGATTGGCATCAACAACTTCATTTAGTATATCGAACCTGTGATTTTCATTATGTCTTGGAGTTCCTACAAATATTGCTGTGAAATCAACTTCTTCCAATAATGGTTTAATAGCATCTGAATTATCAGATTTTCCTATATAGATTTCACAATCATTCAATTTCAATACTTCCAATCGGCCTTTAACCGGTTCGAACTTCTCTAAAGTGTTTTTTATTATATTTTCATCAATTTCAAAAGTATTTTCATCTATGTATTTGGCAATGGTTTCACTAAGGCCTGCATTTAACTTGTTGAATCTGCCGAAAAGATTCAAATCATAGTTTGTTTCATCATATTCAATTGCAAGTTTGGAAACTTCCTTAAATTCCTCTTTAAATTCTTGATTTTCATTGATAAAGATTGTTTTATCCTTAAAGAATCCTTTTAGGGAGTTTTTATATCCTTCCATAGAACCATGGACATTCATATGATCATTGCCCATATTGGTTAATGCAATCAAATCAAAGTCGAAACAATGACTGCAGAAACCTACTGTCATATCACACACTTCAACAAGCAAGACATCATACTCATTTGGATCTGCTTCAAGAATAAGGTCATAGTAACCTTCAAATCCACCGCCAGCATTGCCTCCGACTAAGACTTTCTTACCTGCATTTTCAAGGATTTCCTTGATCATTGTAACTGTAGTGGTTTTTCCATTGGTTCCTGTAACTCCAATGGTAAACATATTTCTATGGTCGGTTTTAACATCACAAAGAAGCTTACCTGAGTTTTTATAATGTTCTGCAAGTTTGCTTCCCCAAATGCTTGGACTTAAAACTACTGCATCAGATGAATCTACCTTTTCTTGGTCATTGAATCCCAAATCAATTGATAATTTTCCTCTAGTAAAACTAACATTATCTTTAAGAAGGGAGGTATCAAGACCTTTAAGGGAAATTGATAAATCATCAAGATTTATATTGATATTCAAATCTGTGGCATAAACTTCCCAATCATGTTTTAATAAGGAATTTGTAGCCTTTTTGCCTTCAACACCTAAACCGATAACAGCAGCTTTCATGATTTCACTTTCGAATTTGAATTATTTTTATCTGATAAAATTTATAAAATTCTTAAAAATTGATAAATCTTAAAGATAAAAAGATTAAAAAAACACATTTTTTCAACCTTTATTTATATAAATAATCTAGTAATCGATTATATGTATATATCTCTGTATATTCTTATTAATAAAAGTTAGTATATTTTAGAATTAATTTAATAATTTGATAAGAAAATTAAAATTATTTTAAAAAATATAAGTGAAAGATTTATAAAAAAAGTGAAATTTGAAAAAAAGTAAATAGTAAAAATAGAAAAAAATATAGAGAAAATTTAAAAGTCTAAAATTAACTCAATTGGAGAGTGTTTTGAACTTTTAACTTCATCTAAAATTGTACAGGATTTGACTTTGTCGCTTAATGATTTGGAAACAAAGAAATAATCTAAACGTGATCCTTCATTTGCATCACGTGCTTCTTGGTTTTTAAAGGAAGTGTAATGACCTGCTTTCTTGTTGAATAATCTGAAAGCGTCAACATAACCTAAAGATTCTAACTTATCCAATATTTCCCTTTCCTCTTCAGTAAAGGTAGCTTTGGTATCCAAATCAGAAATGTCATCTTCATTATGAGCGATATTAAAGTCACCAGCAATAATTATGTTCTTATCCTTAGCTAATTCTGCAAAAGATAAAAAATTATTAAGAAAATCAAGCTTTTCATTTAATTTAGCTTTAGTGCCAGTTCCTGCAGGAGCATAAACATGAATTAAAGAGAAATTTTCATAATTTAAGATGGATGCTCTGCCTAATGCATCAGCAGCTTCAATGAAGAACCTTCTAACTACACAAGGTTTTTCTTTGGTAAAAGTAGCTAATCCACCAGTTCTAGCACTTTCTCCTTTTAAGAAATAATATTCGTATCCACAGTTTTCCAAGAATTTCTTATCCATTTTTTCATAAGATGTTTTTGTTTCTTGGAAGAGAATCATATCTGGTTCTCTTTCCAAAATAGGATTTACATCCTTATTTTTTATACGAGTTCTTATACCATTTGCATTCCATGAAATTAACTTTAATTCACTCATTATTTTGCTTCCTAAAACTAAATAAAATTAATAAATATAAATTGTTTATTATAAATTGTTTATTGTAAAATTTATATTAACAATATAATTTTAAATTTTAAATAATATAAACTTATTGTAGCATACATAAAAAATTTCATACTTTTTAAGGCTTTATCTATTTTTTCTAAAAGATCATAATGAATAATAATTCATAACATTAATATATAATTATTGAGATATTATTTATTAACTTTTATTTTTTTATAAAATAAAGATATGGTGATTATTATGGATTATACTATAGAAGACAATGCTAAAACAGCAGAAGTATTAAAAGAAAAGCTTAATTTAACCAGACTTCCTGTTGCAATTAAATTTTTCAATGATTTAGATGAAATTCCTGAAGGAATTGAAAAAATAGATGAAACCCTTAGACATTGTGAAATGGTTACAAAAGCAGCTGATGGCGCTATGTTCTACTCAACTGCTGCTGAACAAAAATGTAAGGGTGGATCAAGTGCAATGGGATTGGAACCGCTTCCTCCTAAGATTGCAACAGGAGAATTCTACTATAAATTAGGAAGATTCGATAGTGTTGAAACTGCAAAAACAGTAATCGATAACATACCAAGAAAAGATGAGCAAAGCTTAGGAATCATCTATGCACCTCTTGAAAAGGCGGATTTCATACCTGATGTAGTGGTTGTCATAACACTTCCTAAATATGGAATGTATATTACACAAGGAATTGTATACAACCAAGGAGGAAAAGCAGAATACAGTTGTGCAGGTATTCAATCATTATGTGCAGATGCTGTAAGTGCTCCTTATGTAAGCAATAAGGTCAATACTACTTTAGCTTGTAATGGTTCCAGAGGTTATGCGGGAATCGTAGATGAGGAAATCATCATCGGTTTACCTTGTGACAGTCTTAAACCATTATTGGATGCATTTGAAAATATATAATTTAATTAGATTTAATTAGACTTTATAGATTAAATTGTTTAATAGTCTTAATAGAATTAATAGATTTAATGATATTTTTAGTTATAAGAAATTATAACTAATTCTTTTTTTATTATTTTAAGGAATTGTAAACACTTGTTCATTTTCTGTTTCTTCACTTTTTTTCTTATTGCAAAATGTTCTGAAATCACATGCAGTGCATGTTCTCTCTTCTGCATCAGCTTTCCAAGCTTCCTTAATTGAAAGTCCATTCATTTCCTTTACTAAAGATGATTCAATATCAGTTACAACCTTATCGAATTCCTTTAAGGAATCATTCATAAGATCATCATCAATATTGATTATCCTAATTGATCTATCCATCTTAAACTTATCTGATAAATCTCTGTGAATTGCTAAATCATCGTCTTCATTCCAATTCTTAATGAGTTCCCAATCCTCTAAAGAGATAGAATGAATGGAAATGTCTGTTTCATTATTGATTAAATCTTCCTTGATTGCTTTTAAGTCATCATTTGAAGGAACTAATTCATTCAAATAAAAGATAATGCCCACTACTGGTTTTTCAGAATCCTCTTGTTTTCTTCTAAGCCAAGCATATGTCAAAATCTGCCATTCATGCTGAATCCAAGCCTTATATTTCAAATATTCTTCTGAATCATCCAAATCTCCATCGACCATAATGGATTGGATATTGGAAAACTCTTCATTGTTTGGTGCACTAGGTCTTCTCATACCTTTATAGTCAATGATTATTTCATATTCATCTAATCCATCATCCAACAGTTTTTTAAATTCCTTATTCTTAGAGAGGTAATCCAAAATCTTATTTCCATTATTGACTTCATGATCATTCTCATTATCATTATCATCATTATTAAAATAGAAATCCAATGTTTCCTGGAATGACTTTTGGTTGATTCTTTGTGATTCCCTTTCTATCTTCATTGAGCTTAAAACATCAACTACACCATTGATTGAATAATAATCAGACCTTGCATTTTCATCATCCAAGTCTCTTAAACCTTTAATCAATACTTCCGTATCCTCAATTAAAGGGAATAAGTGAGCTCCCCAAAGATTAATGGACCTTTCCAATCTTGCACTGTAAATGTTATCCTTTGGCCCATAATTATTTTGATATTCTATAGGCGGATTCAATCCCTTAACCTTTAATCTGCTTGTAATCAGCTCTTCAATAGGATGTATATCCTTTTCCCAGTCCCAAGGAAATTCCAATCGTTTATCTTCAGGACATCTTTCCCATCTTAAATATGCCTCTTCCAATGCTCCATGAATGAATTCACCAAACCATAATTGCACAGGCATTGAAGGTGGAAGATTGCCCTTATTTTGATAACGGTACTGAAGATTACAAGTTAAAAATGATAATAAATCACCGGTTAAACTATATTCCGGTATGATATATTCTTTGGATTTTGTTGAAAGCTTCATTCTTACACCAGTTTAAAATATTTTTCTCTAATTAATCCTAAAATTCATATAAAGTTTAATATATTTTACTTAAAATAACGATGAATTAAATCAAATATATATTGTCAAAACCTATAAATTCTTCATCCCTATTCCAACCTAAAGCAACATTAGGTATTTTTATAAGTTTATCCTTTTGACTATATCCATCAATGCTTTGATTTAAACCAACTAATAATAAAACATCTTTTGCTCTTGAAAAAGCAACGAAGTATAATCTTGTCAAATCATCAAATGCACAATCTGTCGAATCCCTTTCATTTATTGACAATGAACTGTATCTTTTGATCCTATCTTGAAGAATTGATGTTGAATCTGCCTTTTTAGGGAATCTAAGATTTGATTCCTTTGATAGGTTCTTCTTAAACCGTGAGCCTACATCAACAATGACAAATGGAAATTCCAATCCTTTTGATTGATGAATGGACATTATATTGAATCTGTTTGATGGAATAACTTCAAATAAGTTCTCATCTATCTGCACTCCACCTGTGGCAATAGGAACAAAAATGTTTAATAATGCCTCATTTACAGATTCCTTCTCATCTTCCATTGAGGAAAAATCAATATTTGCAGAATATTTATTGAAAAAGCTTGTTTGGGTGATGGTTTGAGTAATTGCCTTAAGATATACAACTCCCTCATCATCTTCCTGCAAGTCTGGAATCCATGTAACCAATTTATAAGCCAATTCCATCAAGCTTGCCTTTTCAGGCCATTTAATATCTGCAGATTCATCTGATGAAAAAGGATATCTCATTTGCCAATGTGTAATGAACTTTTCAAGTGAAACTGGGGAATGAGGTTCCGGATTGACATCATTCACATAGGATTGTGCCTTTTTACGCCATTTGGTCATCTTCATACTTGCAGAATTTGGTATCTTATCATTTATCTTTTGGAAATTTGAACTAGGATCTATGCATTCCAACATAAGACCACAGAAAACTGCTACAGCATCGATATTCTGCAAATCCTGACCTCTTGGATTGAATACTTCTATAGGATGCCTTAATTTTCCTAAATATTTCTTTAATGCAAAAGGAAAAGTACGTTGACCATTAGAAGAAAGTTCCTTTGGAGAATAAGTTAAAAATGCTATATCTTCAGGAGAACCCTTTTCATCAAGTTCTATGATAATTTCCTCTTCATCTTTAGCCAAATTAAATCCAGCATCCCTATAATTCAGCAAAGTTTCCTTATTATCGAAATTCAAGCGTTTATTATCCTCTTTTGTTAAAACCCTTTTGACCTTTCTCTTTACAATTCCGTTTCTATTCAATTCATCTATCAATTTAGATAAATCAGATGCTAGGAGCTGTTCACTTTTTCTAAACATTCCCAAAACAGGTATTCTATTTACCTCAGCATTAGCATCTTCACCTTCATCATCACTATCTTCAGTATCCCCTAAGTTAGGATACTCAATTTTAGGCTTCTCGTTTACACGTGCAGATTGATATTCATCATCCAATTCAACAAAGTCATTGCATAAGTCAATAATATTGGATGAAGAACGATAATTGGTTTTAAGATTGACTTCCTTGGCTTCAATTCCAATTCTACCGACACGTTCAATGAAATTTGTAAAGAGGTCTACACTTGCTCCTCTGAATCTATATAATGATTGGTCATCATCACCAACCACAGTAATATTTCCACCATTCTTAAGGGCTGATTCAGCAATCTTAAAGTATATGCTCTCCTGCAACAAATTGGTATCCTGATATTCATCAACTAATATAATCTTTATTTCATCAAGGAAAACATCTAAACTATTGGAATTTAACCTATCTAAAAATTTGGTTTCAAGCATTGCAAAATCATATATGTTCTGGCTTTGAAGCCTTTCAACATATTCTGCAATTAACTTTAAGGCCAGTTGCTTGCCTCTTTCAGCTGGAGTCACATCCTTTAGAATATCATTGATATCAATCATGTTATAGTAAATATGCTCCTTTATTTTAAGCAATGTGTCAGCCATAATAGTTAGATTCTTTATCTTAGGCTTCTTCTCATTATTGGATTCCTTTCCAGTCACTTCAGCCAAATATTCCTGCAATGCTTCATTTTTATACCTGTCTTCCTTTAACAGGCATTCGTTGATCATAACGGAATTGGCAACAAAGTCTTCAATCAAAATAGGTTTGCTGGTACCGGCTTCCCTATGTATACGCAATAGTTCATCTGCCACACTGTCTATTGTTCCAACCTTTATTTGATTGAAATCAATCCTATGAATCTCCTTTATAATTGCATCATCAATGAGTTCACCACTGAACATCTTATCCATATAATGGGCAATTAACTTAGACCTTATCTTATCTCCCCAACTGAGAATACGTGACAAGAGTTCGCTAGCAGCCTTTCTGGTAAAAGTGGTGGCCAATATTTCATTTGGTGAAACATCATCAACAAAAATGAATTTCAATATCTTGATTACCATAACAGTTGTTTTTCCAGAACCTGGTCCTGCTACAATAAACAATGATTGGTCTTTTGGTGAAGATATGGCTAATTTTTGGTCCTCATTTGAAGAAATATCCCTTTCCAAAACGTTTACAACGATTTCTTCAAATTCTTCATAATCTATCAATTTTTTACCCCGCTTACATTTTAATAAATTGATTAATATCTAAATTAAATTGATTTATATCTTATTAAATTGATTATACTTAATTAAATTGAACAATATCTTAAATTATTTAATAATCTATAAATATTTTATTTTTTTATATAAATATAACTTATCACTGAGCAAATGAAAAATAATATTTTAAATTTAAATTCAATTAATTATATATTGTTATTTTTTATTTAAATAAATTAATGATAAGTTTTATTAAATTTAATTGGCAAATATATATTTATTAGTGAAATAATTATAATTTTGAAATATTCTAATATAATTAAAACACCATCATTTAAAAAGATTTATATTTAAGCAGGATATAAATTAAGTAATTAAAATTAAATTTTATATTGATTATTATGACAAATATGGCTAAAGATAAGGAAGAAATGGAAAATATCGACAAGTTTAAAAACGATATTCGTTTTAGGAAAAAGATTGAACATGTCGAAACAATTCCATCTAAAGAAGCTAGCTATAAAAAGGTCGATAAATTAGAGAAAAAGATATTGGACTATCTTGAAGAAAATAATATAAAACTATACAAACACCAAGCATTAGCTATTGAAAAGTCAAGAGAAGACAAGAACATTATTATTACAACTCCAACCGCAAGTGGAAAAACCTTATCCTTCAATTTGCCGGTTTTGGAAGAACTCATCAAGGATAATGATGCATGTGCATTATACATTTATCCTGCAAAGGCATTATCCTATGACCAATTAAAGGTTTTAAGGAAATTCGATGAAGAGCTTGAGCTTGATTTGAATGCAAATCCTTATGATGGAGATACTCCAAAAGCCAAAAGATATAAGATTCGTCAGGAATCAAGGGTAATCCTTACAAACCCTTACCAAATTCATTTGATATTGCAATGGCATCATCAATGGGAGCGCTTTTATTCCAATTTAAAGTATATTGTTATTGATGAAGCCCATTACTATAAGGGAATATTCGGTTCAAATGTTGCTTTTTTAATCAGAAGGTTGAAAAGAATTGCTAATTTTTATGGATCAAACCCTAAATTCATATTGTCTTCTGCAACACTTGCAAATCCATTGGAACTTGCAGAGAAATTAACTGGAGAGGAATTTGAGCTTATTGATGAAGACAGCTCTCCAAGCGGTGAAAAGGATTTCATCCTATATAACCCATATAAAAAATTGGAAATTACTTCAGATGATGAAGGATTATCCATACACCAGGAAACAGAAAAGATATTCTTGTATTTACTTTTAAAGGACATACAGACTCTATGTTTCACATCCAGCAGAAAGATTGCTGAACTGATTGCATTATGGGCAAAAAGAGATATGGAACATATGAAAAAGAGATATGTGGAAAGGATTTCAGCATACAGGGCAGGATACTTGGCTGAAGATAGGAGAGAGATTGAAGACGGCCTTAAATCAAAGAAATATTTAGGTGTCACTTCAACAAATGCACTTGAATTAGGTATAGATGTAGGTAGCCTCGATGCTGTAATTATTTCAGGTTTTCCAGGCTCTATGATATCCACATGGCAGCAAGGAGGAAGATCAGGAAGAGGAAACCAGAAGTCTCTTGTTATTTTGGTTGCATTTGAGAATCAATTGGACCAATACTTTATGAAAAATCCAGAGTTCTTCTTTGACAAGCCTCATGAAAATGTGGTAATTGACTTGAATAATGAAAAGCTGTTAAACAACCACATCATTTGTGCAGCTAATGAATTGCCTTTAAGCTTAGAGGAAATCAAGGACGTGTTCAATGTAGATGAGGAATTCATTTATGGCATCGTTCAAAATAGGGATATCAAAAAGAGTGCAGGATTCTATATTTATCCTTATGACGACAATCCAGCATTTGAATTTTCACTGGACCAAATATCAAATGAGATATTCAGCGTCATGAACGGCAATCAGTTGATAGAAAAGATAGAAAGGTCACAAATGTATAGGGAAGCTCATGAAGGGGCTATTTTAATCAATAAAGGTCAGACTTATATTGTAACAGATGTCAATTTCAAGACACATTTCATCAATGTCATAAAAAGAGATGTGAATGCACATACAGTTGCACTTAAAAGAACACAGACAAAAATCATCAAAAAGATCAAAAAGGTTAAAATCGGAGACTTTACTGTTCACTATGGTGAATTGGAAGTGGAAGAGGATTATTATAAATATAAAAGAATGGAATTCTCCAAAACAATCGGCACATTCATACTTGATTTGCCACCTTTAAAATTCAAAACCAAAGGATTATGGTTTACCATTCCGGACAGTGTCAAAGAGGCTGTTGAAGAAAGATATAAGAATGAACACGAAGTTTTCGCAGGAGGTCTTCATGGAGCCGAACATGCACTTATCGGATTGTTCCCGCTTCATGTAATGTGTGACAGATTTGATATTGGGGGACTTTCAACCAATTATCATGAAGATACACAGGAAGCTTCAATATTTATTTATGATGCATATGAAGGCGGAATAGGAATATGCGAAAAGGCAATTGATGTTTTCAGCAAATTGACAGATTCAACAAGGAATCTTCTTAAGACTTGTGAATGTGAAAATGGTTGCCCTTCCTGCATTTACTCTCCAAAATGTGGAAATGACAATAAGCCATTGCATAAAAAAGCAACTGAGTTCATTTTAGATTATATGTGGGATGAGATGAATAAGTTATCTCCAGAAGAGCTTTCAAAATTGGAAAATCAAGATTTAGAAGAAAATATTTCTTATAATGAAACTTATTATAATCAAAAAGAAGATAAAGAGGAAGTAGATCAAGAATCAGATATCTTGAATGAAAATCATGAATCAGATATTGTAATGGAAGAAAATGAAAGAGACCCAATGGAAGAAGCTTATAATGATGCTTTAGAAGAATATGATAAAGGAAATTATAGTATTGCAAAGGAAATTTTAACCAATATAATCATCAAGGAAGATAGTGCAGATGCTTATTATCTCATAGGAAAGATACTTTATGAACAAGATGATAAATTAGGTGCATTATCTTTTGTAAAAAAAGCCATTTCTATTGATAGTGGACATGAAGAGGCTAATGAATTCTTATTGGAATTAAAACATTAATTAGAATAAAAACATTAATTAACTTAATATCAAGGGGATAGTATGGAAATCACTAATGAAAATAAAGATGAAATTAAGGAACAGATCAATACAGATATTAACGATATTCTAGAAAAACATGAATTGCCTTATAGAATGGATGGAATATCTGTAATGAAAACCTCTAAAGGAACCAGCTTTTTAGGAAATGTCAGAGTTCATGACCCAAATAAGGTTAAGGCAGTTCGAGCTGAGATTGAAGATTATTTGGACAAATTTGGAAAAGTGGTTATTAACTCAAGGGATGTTGTTCCTTGCTGTGAATTACCATATACATACATTACTTTCCATATTCATTTTACAGAGGAATAACTTTTTTTCTAATAAATTAAAAAGTAATTTAGAAAAAATAGAATAAATTTAGAAATAATTTAGAAATAATTAATCATTTATGATATTATGTCTAGCCGTAGAGAAGAGCATGAAGCATATTTGGAGCGTATCCTATCAAATTCATTAACTTCAGCCAATCCATCTAAGGAAGCATTTGAAAGAGCTAAAAAAGAATCTCCAACTTATTTTAATAATTTAAAAATGGCTCTGATGAACAAATATAAGGATTGGGATTTGATGGATATCGAAGGCAGCAAAGTCATCGAAAATATCTATGGCAAGACATTGAAAATCACAAGAAGACAAGCAATTGACTTCTCTTTAGAGGATAAAAAAGAATCCATTAAAAATGAATTGCTATCCAATTTTAAATTGATGCCCGGAGTTGGGCTGGAAACAGAAATGAGACTCAAAAGAGAAGGATACGAGAATCTTTATGATCTATTGGAACATGACAGATACTCCTATAAGGCTGAGAAACTGATTAAAAAGATAGAGAAAAACTGTTTCATTAAGGAATTCAAATTATTGAAGCAGCTTACCAAATATCCTGGATTTAAAAACAGCACATTAAAATCATTGAATTCACTTGATCCATTTAATCTTAAGTTCATGGATATTGAAACCCTTGGTTTGTCAAGCGCTCCAATAATATTGCTTGGCATAGCTGAAATTAAGGGAAAATACATTGAATCCAATCAATATTTGCTAAGAGATAAGGAAGAGGAACCTGCACTTATTGAGGCTTATCTATCCCATATAGATGAGGCAAGCGTTCACGTAACTTATAATGGAGCAAGCTTTGATATTCCTTTCATAAAAAATAGAGCCAGATTATATAGAATGGATTGCAATTTGAATCAAACCCATTTTGATTTGATGTATCCTGCAAGGAATTTATGGAAGGATATATTGCCAAATTGCAAGTTAACCACCATAGAAGAAGAAATATTTAATATAAAACGTGAAGACGATGTTCCAGGAGCATTCATTCCAGATTATTATGAAAGCTATTTGGCTACTAAAAACATAGGACCACTTATTCCAATCATTGAGCACAATCGTATGGATATAGTCTCCCTTGCTGACTTTTTAATGAAGATTTATGAGGAATCCTTTTAAATCAAATCCAGAATAAGAAAAAATATGAAGAATCCTTTTAAATCAGATCAGGAATAAGGAATAATTTATAAATCTCATTTTATTATAATATAAAATACATTTGAGTAAGAATGTTTTTTTAAATAAAATTATATTTACCTAAATATAATATAACTTTTAAACATTGCCTTAATCCAAATAATAATTAATATTTTAATTCAAATGTCAAAATCAATAAGAAATAATACTTTAAATAAACATTACATTTATAAATAATGAATTATAAAATAAAATATGAAGATAACCTTTTAAGGTAAGACTCTACACTAAGTTAAAGAATAAAAATTAAGTTATTTTTAAAAAAAAAGTTATCCCATATAAAACAAATAAAAATACTTAATTTTTATCTTTTTTTAAACTATTTTTCTAATTTTATTCAATTATTTTTTACAAAATAGCATTTTCTATTTTTTCATAATTCAATTTGGATTGATTGTTTGGCTAATAATTACAAATAAAATTATTTGATTGATTAGAAAATTTTCCCGTATTTTTAAATTAAAATTTTACAATTTAGAAAAAATTATTAAACATAAGCATAAAATATATGATTAATTCAATAAAAGGAAGGATAAAATGTTTGAAGAAGAGCAAGACAATAAAATTTATAATCTCATCATAACCCGTGGAATTGATCAAGAAAACGAATATGGGCAATTTACTGAAAAACTATATTCAAAACCTGATTTCTTATGGACTGAATCAATGGCAAAGGATTATGCTCCATTTGGTGAAGACTTCTTTAAAAAGGTAGATGTGATTGTAATTTTATCTGGAATCTACAACTATAATCAAATGTATATTGATATTTTAATTAAAAAAGCAGAAGAGTTTGACATTCCTATACTTTTAGTACGTCCTTATGGTATGGAAATCGTGCCTGAAGAACTTGAAGCTAAAGCAACTTCTGTTGTAGGATGGAATGCAAATTGTATTGTGGAAGATATAAGATCCATTGTAAGTGGAGACTATGATGAAATCTGTGATGATTTTTAAATAATCCACTATCCTTCTTTTTTTAAAAAATACTAATTTTAAAAGATTAAAAATAAAAAAATAAAAAATAATATAAAAAAATAAAAGAATAATAATAAAAAAATAAAAGAATAATAAAAAAAGTTCATTAATAAGTATAAATACTTATCAATGAATAATGCTATTTTTAACTGTTTATTTCAACTTTAGAAATGCCATCTTCTTTTGTAACTCTAATTAGAGTATCTGCAGCATTTTCCAATTCATTGTCGTGAGTTACTATAAGCATTTGTGGAATTACAGACATGCTGCGTAAAACAGATATCAATTCCTGCCTTCTGAAACTATCCAAATGAATTGTAGGCTCATCCAAAAGAATGGTTTCAATATTACCTTTAGACATTGCCTGTGTAATACCCAATCTCAATGCAAGAGCGATAGCAATCTTCTCTCCACCACTGACCATTCCTAAATTCACTTCACCTTCAGGACCGAAAATGGAAATGTTGTACTCATTATCCAATATCAAGTCAGAATAGTTGAAATTGAATTTTTCAAAGAATTCTCTAGTGAACTTTTGAATCAATGGTCTTGACTGGCTTCTTAAGTCTCCTTGAATACCATCTTTACCATAGAGAGTTCTAAACTCTTCAAGCAATGAGTAATATTCTTTTACATCAATGTATTCCTTTTTATTTTTTCTGTTGGTTTCGATACGCTCTTCAATATCAACAACTGACTTTTCATAGATTTCTAAATTATTGTCATTGACAGCAATCAGTTGGGAATATTGGTTGAATTTATTGTTGAGCCTATCAATCAGGAATGTCATGTTACGATAGTTTTCCTCATTGTAGCTTGAAGTTTCAATTGCCTTATTGATTTCAAGAATTTCCTTTTCCTTAGTCTCAATCTCTTCCTTATTGGCTTTTAATTTTCCTTCATATTCATCTTTACCTTTAATTGAACCCATAAGAACATGATATTTGGTATCCTTTAAAGTCAAGTCATTAATCATTTCATCGATTTCTCCTTCACTTAAATCCAATGAAAGCTGGGAATCAGAGGCAATGAAAGATTTAATCTTTTCATCTTCACTTTTGATATTGCCGGAGATGGAATATAGTTCATCCTTGATTTTTGACTCATCTGGAGAGGATTTAAGAAGAGTGTTAGCTTCCAAATACTTCTTATGATGGGATTCAAGGTCATTGAACTCATTATTTTTAGTTTCAATAATCTTATCCAATTGCATAAGCTCTTCTTTTTTACCCATAAGATCATTAATTTTCTCTTCTACTGTCTCAAGACTTTTGCTAAACTTATCCAAATCTCCAACCAAATGTTTGTTCTGATATATCTTTGTTTTAATTGAATCGAGCTTTGATAAATTTGTATCTTTTAATGATTTGTCCTTATTTAATTTAGTGACAATTTCATTATTTTCATTAATCTTTTTAGTATTGGTAGATATTGTTTCCTCATACATATGAATGAGTTCATTTTTCTTATCTTCGCTAATATCAGACTGACAAACAGGACATTTGTTTTCGACTTTCTTAATGTCAGACAATGGTTCATCCAAAGATTTGATCTCTTGGCTTAAACTGATGGATTCCTTATTCAATGTATCCAATTCATCACTAATCTTATCAATCTCATTTCTAAGGCTTGTCCTAAGACCTTCAACAGTACTTTCCAATTCATTCAAATCATCATTGGTTTTAATTGGATTGATATCCACTTCAAACTCAGATAAAACCAATTTTGAATCATTATAGAAATTATCCAAATCTTTATTATACCTATCTATATCCCTTACTAAAGTGTTTCTTTGGGATCCTAATTCATTGATTTGCTTTAAATCGGCAGATAATTCCACTTTCTTATTGTTCAAAGCCTTTATTTCCCCTTCTAAAGAGATGTACTTTTCATGATTTTCTCTTTCAGACTCAATTGTTGATTTATATTCACCAATTTTAGTGACAATCTCTTTTTTATTGGTTTCTTCTTCTTTAAACTTGTTCAAATTGGTTAAAGATTCTTTGAACTCCTTATAGATTGGGAGTTTTTCACTGAATGGCTTTAAAAGATTCATCTCATTTTCATTTCTTAAGATTTCATCATATTTCTTAGTCAAATCCTCTTTTGTTTTCTTCAATCCATTCAGATTCTCTTCTTCATGCTTTAGCTTAATCTGCAGAGTTTCATATTCTGACTTTTGCTTGTCCAAATTCTCTTTTTCCTGATTCTTTATTTCAATGTCCTTTTTTAGAACTTCAAACTCTTCTTTAAGGCCATTATTCTTTTCTTTTAAATTAAAATGCTCTTCTTTAGCTTTTTTAAGTTCAAAATTAAGCTCAGATTCAGGTTGTATCCTATCTTCCAAAACCGCTTTTCTTGTTTTGTATTCTTCGCTGATTCTTGGAAGATTGTCATAAGCCTTTTCTAACTCTTCAAGTTTTAAAAGCTTACCGATTAACTTCTTACGGGTTGCAGGAGTCTTATCAATCAAATCAGATATTTCCCCTTGCCTAATGTGAATTGCATTCAAGAATGTGGAAGAATCCATACTTAAGATATCTTCTATTTCATTGTCAACCTGCTTATTTCCAGAAGCAAGCATCACATCCCTTTCATTAGTGATTTCATATAGGTCAGATGTTGACTTGGAAGATGACTTATTTAAGGTAACACCTCTTTCCACCCTATAAGTATGTCCATTTGAATAAAAGGTGAGTTTAACCATCATTTCCATCTTTTCATTGATGTTCTTGTTTGATCTGACCAAATCAGTAATTGTTTTGGTGCTGTATTCCTTAAATAATGCAAATGTGATTGCTTCAAATATTGTAGACTTTCCTGCACCATTCTCTCCAACTATTAAGCTGATGCCAGGATTAAAGTCCAATGTAGTGTTTGCATGAGATTTAAAGTTTTTTAATTCTAATCTATTAAATATCACCATATCATCCCCCTAAAAGTCATCAAAACTCATCTGCTTGGATTTTGAAGAATCTTCATCATTGATTTCCTCATCAGCAGCATTTAAATTCTTTTCTAAATAATCATCTAAGCTGTCAGATCCATTAATTTCCTCAGACTCTTTTATTTTATCTTGATTTGAGTCTGAATCATTTTCTTCTACAGCATGGTAATGTTCACTATAATATCTATCAGAAATTATTTTAGCATCATCAACTCTTCCAATAGAAAGATTATCCAAAAGGTTAATGGATAAATTTCCAGCATCTTTACCGTATTTGTCATTGACTTTCATATGCAATAAGGTTCTTGGATCCAATATATTGTCTGGATTAATGCTTTCTTCTTCAGTTAAAACCTTATCAGGCTTAAAACTTGGTCTTAAATTTAAAACACTATCGCCTAATGTTTCCTTAATTATTTCATAAACTTCAGAACTTTCAAAGTCACCGCCAACAACAGTCAAATCAAGCATAGGCTTATTCTCTAAAGATTCTATTTCCTTCTTAATAATAGGTAACCTTTCCTCAAATTTGTTATAGTCAATGATTTCATTATAAAACTCTCTTGGCAAGTCTATCTTCACCCTTTCTATTTCTGGTGTATCATAGCTTAAATCCACTACAACGAATCCTTTACCATATTCCCTATAATTATCATTATTTTCACTGGTTCTCCATATTTCCATAGACCCCGGATAAACCAATTTGCCTTTACCGAAGTCCTCTTCAATATAATTATGAATATGTCCCATAGCGTAATAGTCAAAATTCTTAGGCATTTCAGACAATTCAATTTCATGAGTGTCCTCATGCATCCATTTATCAATACCTTGGTGGGATACTAAAATTGATTTAAGATATTTATCTGCAAGCTTTGATAATTGGGCATAGAAATCTTTTAAAGCCAAAGCTTGAGAGCTAGCCACATATGGAATACCACAGATTAAAACAGGTCCCTCTGTATAGACAGGATTATCTTGACTAAGAACTTTTAAACCTAAGTCTTTAAACAAAACCAATGGAGGCATTGCTCCTTTTCTTAAGATTGAATCATGGTTTCCTGCAATTGCATAAATAGGTATTTTCTCTTCATTTAATCTGAGCAATGCTTTTTGGAAAGCAAGCAAAGCTTCTGTTGATGGTCTGTTGTTATCAAATAAGTCTCCACTATGAATAACAAAATCCACATCTTTTTCTATTATTTTATCTATATTTTTAGCAAATACATCATAAAAGTCAGTTTCACGATCCATTAGGCCAAATTGTCTTGTTCCTAAGTGACTATCTGATAAATGTGCAAATCTCATATATTTCCCCCTATATTTTTTTTTTAAATTATTTTTTTTTTGAAATTAATTAGTTTTAAATTAATTTTTAAATTATTTAGTAAAAGTAATAAGGATATCGTAATTTATAAATCTTTGTAAATCTAATATCCTCCGCCTAAATCTTTAAATTGGCTTAATTGCAATTGTAAAGATTCCTCTTCTGTTTCTTTATTTGCTTTCCATTGTTCAATGATATCCAAGTCTCCACCCCGTTGTCTTCCTTTGAATTCATTGATTTTAACAAGTGTTGGAACCTTTGTCATAAGCCCTAAAACCAAAGCTTCACCTATATTCAAGGAAGGCAGTTGTTTCACTAGATCTTCACTAAGGCTTTCGCTTGCAGTTTGAACGTGCTTTTGGTCTTTTGGCTCTACAAGTCTTAGAATTATCATATTGTTGGCTTGTGATAATGTTTCAGCATCAACGGATTTAGGGGATTGGCTAACCAAACAAAGGCCTAAACCAAATTTACGACCTTCTCTAGCTATACGTGTAATCCAGTATTTGCTGTTGCTGCTTCTGTTTTGAGGAGCTAAAATATGTGCTTCTTCAACTACAAAGAACAATGGATAGGATAATGCATCACTATCATTATGTCTTACATATTGTTTTCTGCTTCTAAGGGATCTTCTAAGCACATGAGCAACCAATACTTCAGCCATATTCTCATCAACTTGTCCTAAATCAAGAACATTAGCCATTCCAGGTTTTATTTGAGTTAGGAAGTCACCTATATTAACATTCAATAATCTGTCATATTTTACGTTCAGATCTTCTATCTTATTGATTACATCCATAATGTTTTTCTTGTTGCTGGCATCATAGTCCTCATCATTATACCAGTTATCAAGGATTCTGTATAATAATTCTATAAAATCAGCAGTGCTTGCAGTTCCCTCTTTCACCAATCTTCTAGCTTCGTTAAAAGCTCTTCTAAAGTATCTCTCTTGCAAAGGAGCATTGGAAGGAATGCTTGCTAATTTCTTGATTTCAGAAAATTCCATATATTGCGGGTTGATCATAGGTTCTATAACATTTACTTTGCCATTGGTAAATTCAGCATCAACATATTCTGAATGCATATCAAAGATAAGCATGCAACCGTTATACTCCAATAAACCGTCAATGATAACAGATACAGTGTTTGATTTACCTGCACCAGTCATAGCAAGAATCGCCAAATGGCGTGAAACCATCTTATTTATGTCCACACCCACTTCAACATCATCATTGTTGATGAGGTGTCCAAGTTTTAAAGAGTTTTCAATATGGAATATCTTCTCAAGTATATCACTTGGAGCAAGATAAATAGGAGTTCCAGGAGGTGCTGGAGTACGCGGTAACTTCAGATTGTCATTTACGTCTCCAAGAATTGTTATCTTTCCTTTAATATAGTAATCGTCACCTTCGATTTCCCTAATCTTTGCAATTGTATCCGGGTCGTATATTTCATTATTCAATGAAACGCTTCCACGAACCATTGTTTCAATCATTCCAAGGATAATCTTTCCATCATATTCAAGTGTGACATATTCACCTACTTGTGGCATTTCTTTTGAAATAAAACTTACTTCAATAAGAGATGTCTCTCCTATACATCTTCCAATCATCGTTTAAACCTCTAAAACTCAATATTTTTATATTTTTTATAATTATTATTATATTATTAATCTAAATCATTGCCTTAATTTAAATTTAATATCATAATTTAATTTAACATTTCACGCCCACTTTTATCTAAGAATCCAATAATCTTAGATAAGCTATTCATATCCTGATTTGAAATAACAACATCTTTATGTGCTTTTTTAAGTAAAAATGGATATCCTTCTGTTGAATTTGATTTAAGAATTTTTAAAATTTCTCTTATTTCATCTAAATCATCAGTATAATAAGGCAATTCTATCTTAATTATGTTCTTATTGTCATCCAATCTTGCAAAGAATATTGTAAACCAAAGATTTCTGAAGAATTCGTTTTCTATAGGAAAGTCATGCTTTGTCTTATATGTTACTTTCCTATAATAAGGTTCGCTGAATCCTTGTTTTTTAGTCATTCCATCTAAAATAGCCATATCCGGAATATTTGCATGGAAAATCTCATTGCTTGAAGATGTTTTGGAAATTGCAATTATTTTCTTTTTGTTTTCCAAAAGATATTTTAGGGCAATCAAGTTTTCCAAGCTCTCCAAGAATGTTACCAAAGCATATTCATCAATATTGTCATCTTCAAACAAGTCTTTAAACTCTTTTTTGAAGTTAAATGAAGACAGATTTAGTTCATCTGACTGTATCTCAGTTTCCAGTTTTTCCTTAACTTGAGAAATTATATTTGCTTTATATTCTGGAGAAATGGTTTTCTCTACAGGAATTGGACGAATCAGGTCTCCTAAAATGGATCCATCATCCATATAATAATCAATGTCAAAATCTTTGAATGTCTTAATAGCAGTCTTTATCTCAAAGATGCTCATCATATTACGAAGCCTATCCTCTAAAAATGATTGATGTGGAATTATATCCAATTCTGCAGATTCAATTGTTTTTAGTTTAGATTCAGTGTCATTTGGATTATAAATGAGGGACTGTGCAGCTACAGCATAGAAATTAAAGCTCAAATACTTCTTTTTATTATAACTTCCATCTCCTGCAGCAAGTATGAATTTTGAATCTGATTGAATTATTTCCTCTTCATGCCAATTGGATTCAATATCAATCTTGGATTCTGCATATTCCTCTAAAGGTTCATTGATTAATCCTTTTTTTCTAATAGCTTCTGTATACAATGAATTTAACATGATAATACCTGAAATTTTTCTATAATTTTCTTATATTTTTATATAATAACTATAAATTTAATCTTATAAATTATTTTATAATTAAATATATTTTTTATATATAAATTAAATTTTAGAAAGAGCATTTGAAGAATAATATGATATTAAACTAATATTTCAATAAAATTAGGATAAAAAAATAGATTAGTAAGAATAGATTAGTAAAATAGATTAGTAAAATAGATTGATAAAACTAGAAATAAATAAAAAAAGATTAATGAGAAGTAAATTAAAATAAAAAAAGAAAAAGAAATAGTTTAATTATTCAGAAGCCTTGCGGACTCCTGCTACTATCTCTTGAATTTTACCTTTAACATCTGAGGTTTCTTCTACAACAGTACCAGTAACAATAATGTCTGCACCTGCTTTTGCTGCAGTATAAGCTGCTGTAGCGTCTCTGATTCCTCCACCTACAACAAGTACAATGTCTTGGGTAGCTCTTTTAGTATATGCAACCATTTCAGGAGGAATAGGTTGATCTGCACCGGAACCTGCTTCAATATAGAAGTATCTCATTCCTAAGTTTTCAGCTGCCATAGCATAGATTGCTGGAATTTTAGGTTTGTTTCTTGGAATTAATTTTGCATCTCCAACCCAACCAACAGTTCCACCAGGTTCTGCAACAACATAACCCATTGGAATCTTTTCAATTCCAGTTTTGTTAACAGCTGGTGCAGCCAATGCTTGTGCACCGATAATCCAGTATGGATTGTTTGAATTTAAATAACTCATAAAGAATATCGCATCTGCATATTTGCTTGCACCATTGATGTTTCCTGGGAATAAAACAATAGGAAGGTCAATATTTTCAGATAATGCCTTACAAGTTCCATCAAGTGCTGCAGTATCTACAGTGGAACCTCCTACCATTATACCATCACTGCCACCAGCAATAGCCTCTTGAGCAATCTTTACTGCTTCTTCTGGGCTTTGTTCATCTGGATCGATTAAAGTTAAATGAATTTTACGAGTTTTTAATATTTCTTTAAAATGAGCTTCTACATTTTCCATAAAATCACACTATAATTTTCTTGAATTAGTATTTTAATGTTATTAAATTATTGAAATTTATTAATTATTTATATTTATTTACTTATTAGTATTTAAAATTTTTATTAAAATCCAATGAAAATAGATGAGAAAATTGAAAAATAGTTAAATTAAGAAAAATAGATTAAAATGTATATAAAATAAAATTATAAAATTAGTAAAAATTAGTAAAAATTGATAAAATTAGTAAAAATTAGTAAAATTAGTAGATATATATTATAATAAAAATAGTAAAAATCTAAAGAGAATATAAAATTCCCTTTGAAGTTTAAAGGGATAGAGTGAATCTATCCTCTAGGTTCTTTTGCTTTGAATCTTAAACCTTTGTAACCACATTTTCTACAAGTAGTAGCTCCAGCAGGATTACGTGCATTACATTTTAAACAGATTTTTACATTAAACATTCTGTTTTCTGCTTCTTCAAATCTTGCCATTAAAAATTCCTCCATAATTATTAAATTAATTGATCAATATAACTTAAATAAAAATTTATGAAAAAATTCAAAAATTCATAATAAAAGTTTTAAAAAGAATAAATCATGAATTACAAAGCATGTAATCATAACTATTAATATAAAATATGATTTTAATAGTATATAAATGTTAGGTTTATTATTTTTTATTTTCATGAGATTCTAAGAACTCATTTTGTATTTTAACAACTTCTTCGCTTGTTTTAACTGAACTATATGCTTCCAATAGGTCATAATTCATTTCAATGAATGAATGACCCCATTTGAATCCATCCATAATATGGTGGGCTTCTTCCTTAAATCCAGTTATATAAAATGTTGCTGCAATTGCCTCATTTGTTGATAAAATACAAGGCTTTCCAAAATTAACTGGGTTAGCTGCAATTAAAAAAGGAAGAGATCTATGATATTTGGATAAGCTAAAGAAACTTGCAGAGCTTGATACCTTATTCCATGAACAATCAAGCCCAACTATGCCCTTATATTCAACAAGAGGCTTATCTTCATATGAAACTGCCTTTTCAGAAAATGGATTTAAAACAACTGCACCTCGAGGAATTTGATGAATTTTATAAACTATCTTGCATTTTCCTTGCTTTTCCATTTTAAATGCAGTGCATTTCCTCTTATCACATTCATTGGCATGAAAAACAGTAACTCTCATAAATATCACTTCAAATCTCTAAAATAAGTAAAAAGAGAATAAATTTATCATTTTTCATAAATTAAATAAATAAATTATATTCTCCTTAATAGGCAAAATCTATCCATTTAAAGATATCTCACCTGAAAATATTTTATCTACATATTCTCGATTAAATTTAAACTCCTCTTTAGACATATTTAATATTTCATACATCTCTGGAGCTTTTTTAGAATCTTTAAATTCAATGCTTTTGATTAAAGGTTCTATATGGTCCTTATATAATGGACAGAACAATGTACCGTCACATTCGGTTTTATTGTCATAGGACATTACATTGATTGTGTATGCAGTTCCATTGATATCTGCTTCACAAATGTACACGTTTATGGTGTCATTAGTGCTGTTGGAATCATCTGAAGATGTTTTATTATCAGTGATATTTGTATCAGGAACAGCTTGTGAGAAAAAGATTTTCCAAGGCTGACCATTATAATTCCTTATTTCAGGTTGGCTTAATCCCTGCAATTGATAAACATCAGTGATGAAGTCTCCATCCTTTACACAAGACATATTGTAAGTAATATTATTTTCCTTATTTTCATAAGAAGCAGTCCATCCTTTAGCAGGACCATTATCATCGACCTCATTTTGAGTTAAATCACCAGTAAAAGTACCTGACATGAAATTGGTGTCAAAGTCAGTTGTAGGACCGCCAAACAAGCCTATACCGAATAATTCAAATGCTGAAACAGATCCTATAGAAGCTATGATAAGCACTAGGATAGCAACAGCTATGATAGTTATTTTTTTATTAAGCATACTTTTCCTCCTATAAATTATAGAAAAAATCTTTAATTTAAAAAGAATATTAAATAAAAATAAGTTTAAAACTTATTTTGAATCAGCTATAGTATAATTAGGCCTAAATTTAGAACTTCTTTTTAAGTTTTTAAGTTCTACTTTTGTAGGGCATTTATACTCTTCAAGCATTAAGATCTTATAGTCATAATCAATTGGCAAATCTGCATCCTTTCCATCAATTATGCCTCTGAAATTAGCGCCAACCCATCCAGTTCCGCCTATATTATAATTGATTCTATCAATTGGATTAAACTTATCAAAGAACATTTCCAATTCAATTGTTCTTTCCATAGGTGCCTTATAGTGGATAGCCATTACTTTATCGGAATTCATTCTGATTTTAATGTTCTTTTGGTCCATTTTCAATTCTTCCCCTTCTCTAATCTTCTTTAAGATAAAGAATGGATTAATATCACTATCAGTCATTTTTTTCACCTCATATAATTTATTGCTTAAAAATCATTATTTGCTTGGTTCTATGATTACATCATCTTTTGAAACTTCACTTAGATTCACATTTTCATTATTTTGATTTTCCTTAAATTCATAATATCCGATGGTTTCAAGAACTTTCGAAACATCCACTTTAGTTTCAAAACAGCCTGAAGTGGATAAAAGAACTCCCTGTGGAGAAAACTTTTCCAAAGCCATCATTGTTTGATTCAAGTCCACATGGCAAGCTACTCCAACAACGCCCTTGAACTTGTTTTGCTGCACTATCTTCTTGACAAAACTGGATCCAGGTACAATAAACACCCTATAACCCATCGGTTCGGCTTTTTGCTTAATAACACCTATAGCACATTTGCCGCAATAGGTACATTTGATACCAGTTTCCTTTAGGCTTGCTTCACATTGAGCTGACCTAAGACAATGAGGCAATACTATAATCTTATCTTCCGGGGAAATCTCATCGAATTTAGACTTATTTACCTTATTTCTTACTTCTATTCCAATATTATCTACTAATGAATCATCGAGACCTAAAAGGTTTGCGAAACTTTTCAGAGGAGAATAAAATACATTTACAATGAATATGACCAATGATGGAAATAGTAGTTTATTCCTCCTAATTAAGATAATCCCTAATATAAGGCCTACAATTAAGATCAGCACTATTATAAATACTAATAGCACAAGTCCTTCTCCGATTAATTGGAATGCCTGTTCATGCAATAACATAATTGTCAAATCTGTAGTTTTTTAAAATCAAAATAATTATTTTCTATTATTTAATAATTTGTTTTATATATATAATATTTTTTATAAAAATAATAAAAATCAATATATTTCAAAAAAAATATTTAAAATATAAAAAATAATCTAAAAAATCTTTAAAATAAATATTTAAAAAGGTTCAATTTTGTAATTCTTAACTTCCCCTTCTATAACAACACCATCAGCAGATTTGATGATATTCAAACCGGATAAGCTGTCACAGGAGCATAAAATATCCTGTTCAGGGTGTGTTCCAGGAACTATTCCACAATCCAATCTGACATTTTCACCTACTGACAATACCATTTTAAGCCTTTTTGAAGATGGATGGTCCTTTGGAAGAACAAGTATTGGTGATTCTATATCCCTTGTAAGATAAATTAAGGATCTTATTCCCTTTTCGTATTTTTCACCAAGATTAAATGAAGAAACAGCTATCAAATCGTCTTCTTCCAAATATTGAACGATTTCATCACTATCTGGAGTTCCTATAAAAAGCATCTTATCTTCTCCAGCCTTAGCGATTCCTACCATACCGCTTTCACCAATCAAAAACAGTATTTCATCTTTAGTAAATTTTATTTCCGTTTGCATAATATCGCCTAAATGATAAAAATTGTGAATAAAATTCTAAAAAATAATCTAAAATAGCTAAAATAGCTAAATAACTATTAGCTAAAAATAAAATTAATAAAAAAAGTTTAAAAGAGTAAATATGAATTTACTCTAAAACAATTTAAAATAGCAATATACTTATTCTTGTGCTTCTACATTGTCACTTTGACATGAAGGACAGATAACCTTTTTACCTAATCCTTTAAAGTCATTTCCACAATCCAAGCATTTATATTTTTTTGTTTTCAATTTTTTCATTGAAAGTTCAGCCATTGGGCCTCCAGAACTACACATAATATCACCTCAATAGTTGTAAAAATATAACTATTGTTTTTATGTAATTGTAATTATGTTCATTTTAGTATTTATATTATTATAATTTATTCTTAAAAATATGCAAGAATTCTATTTTTCATAGTATTTCATCAATTGATTAGACTCTTCAGTTGATTCAAATTCATCAATGAATTCTCTTAAATCATTGAAAAATTCCTTTTTTCTTTCGTCGAAATCTTCAATCTTTGAATAATCTTTCTTAATAATCAAATTTAATAATATATCGTCTGTTTCAAGAGCTAAGTTGGGATAATCATTTAATTTATTATTGGAATTATTAAAATCAGAGTTATTAAAATTAGAATTATTATAATTGATTAAATCATCCAAATCATTAGAATCTTCAGAAGAAGAAATTAAGTTATCAAAATCATTGAATTCTATTGAATCATCATCAAAAATAGGTCTGCTATTTTCCAATTCTTTCTTAAAATCTTCAAATTCCTTCTTAAAATCAATATACTCTTCTTCAGACATAATAATCATAAGTTAAAATCAGTTAAATAAATTATAAAAGGGTAAATAAAAAAAATGAAATAGAAAAATAAAATAAAAAAGATAATAATTAAAATTTAATTATCTTCCTAGTTCTTGGTGAGCTTTTGCTAAATGGCCAGCAGCTAATGCACCAACCAATGACAATTCACCTGCTAAAACAGTTGAAATAACAATTTCAGCAAATTTGTTTACATTGCCGCTTCCGGCACATCCAAGAATCTGCAATCCTTCATTAGCGGTTTCAAGTCTTGTTCCACCACCAATGGTTGCAATAGGCAAATCAGGCATATTTACAGAGAAATATAAGTCTCCATCCCTGTCTTCAGCAGTTGTTATACCAAGGGAACCTTCCACCACATGAGCAGCATCCTGACCTGTAGCAAGGAAAAGAGCACCAATCATATTGGCAAAATGAGCATTATAAGCCATGCTTCCTGCTGCTGCAGAGCCGATTAGGTTTTTGGCTGTATTTACCTCTTCAATAGCTTTTGCAGTTGTCTTAAGCTTTGTTCTTACAATAGCTTCAGGAATCAATATATCTGCAACAACTGTTTTACCTCTGCCTTCAACAACATTGATTGCTGCTGGTTTCTTATCTACACAAAGGTTTCCGCTTAATGCAATGGCATGAACACCTAAATCTTCATATAATTTCTCTAAAACCTTTTCAGTAGCTATTGTTACCATATTCATACCCATACTGTCTCCAGTTGAGTAGCAGAAACGTGGATAAACATAATTTCCTACGATGATAATTGGATCAATCTTGATTAATTTTCCATGACTGGTAGTTGATTCAGCGATTTGTTTTAGCTCATCAAACTTTTCTTCAAACCACTGCTTGACTTTAACTGCTTCGACTACAGATTCTGTTTTTATTACAGGAGCTCTTGTCATCTTATCCCCGATGACTCTTGCATTAACTCCTCCAGCTGCAGTAATCGCAGAACAACCTCTGTTGACAGATGCAAGCAATGCACCTTCTGATGTTGCAAGAGGTATGAAGAAATCGTCTTTTGCATGTTCCCCATTGATTGTTACAGGTCCTGCAACACCAATAGGCACTTGTATGGTTCCTATAGGATTTTCAATATTTTTAGCAAATGCAAGTTCCATGTCCAATGTATAGTTGGATATTTGATCAAGCTTGCAATCGGAATATCTTTCTATAAACTCTCTTCTAATATCTAAAGCTTCGGTAGCTGTTTGAGTATACTTATCTATCTGATAAAGTTTCATTTCACCAGCCAATAATTTTTCAATGATTTCTTCCTTATCCATAATATCACTCTAGAAATAGTTTATTTATAAAAACAGCATTTAAACAAATAGTTTTGATTCTCATTAATTTAAAGTATTGATTCTAAATAAAAATAAAATTAAAAAAATAAAAAAAGAAAGGAGAAATTTATTCTCCACGAGCTTCCTTAATAAACTCTACAATTTCAGAAGGTTTGCTAGCTACTTTAACGCCAGCAGCAGCTAAAGCTTCCATTTTACTTTTTGCAGTACCTGAATTACCTGCAATGATAGCACCTGCGTGACCCATTCTTTTTCCAGGTGGTGCAGAAAGTCCAGCAATGTAAGCAACAACAGGTTTTGTTATGTTGTCCTTAATATATTCTGCTGCAGCTTCTTCAGCTCCTCCACCGATTTCCCCGATCAATACGATTTCAGTTGTTTCAGGGTCTTCTTCAAACATCTTTAGGACTTCAATATAAGGAGTTCCGATTACAGGATCTCCCCCAATACCTACACAAGTGCTTTGTCCAATTTCTGCACGAGTCAATTGGCTTGCAATTTCATAGGTTAAGGTACCGCTTCTGGAGATTACACCAACACTTCCTTCAGAAAAGATGTGGGTAGGCATAATACCAAGTTTTCCAACTTTAGGAGAGATTACTCCGGGAGTGTTAGGTCCAATTACAGTTACTCCCTTTTCCTTTGCATAAGCCATGATTTCCATAGTGTCATGAATAGGTATGTGTTCTGTAATAATAATTACCAAATCCAAATGCTCAATGGATTCAAATGCAGCATCCTTTGCAAAAGGAGCCGGTACAAATATGATTGATGCATTTACATCAACATTTTCTTTAGCTTCTTCAATAGAATCAAAAACAGGAACTCCACAAACTTCTTGACCACCTTTACCTGGAGTTACACCTGCTACAATCTTTGTGTTGTATTTCATCATTTGTTCGGTATGGAATTGTCCTTGTTTACCAGTGATTCCTTGTACCAAACATTTTGTATTTTCATTTAATATTATCATTTTATCACAATCGATTTTTAATAATTTAATTATTTTTAATTATTTTTAATAATTTTTAATTGATAATTATTTGAAATTAATTTTAAATGGATAATAATCTAAAAAATTATTAATCAATATTATATATAGTTTTTAAATATTAAATAGTTAATCATTTATTTATAAAAAAAAGTATGAAAAATAAGAAAAAATAGAAAAAAATTTTAATAAAGAATACTCTAATAGAGATGTTATTAAAATAATACTTTATTAAAAAATTTTAAAATAATTGCATCTAAAATTAATTAAAATAACACTTAACCTAAAATTCTTGTTTTGTTTTCAAATGGTATAGATAAGTCAATCATATTTCCATTCATTATTGCAGTTACAGATACCAATACACTACCTGGAAGCACATTGCAAGGGGTGTGTTTTCTTACAAGATAAGTGTTTTTATTACCTAAAGCTGCGCCAATCATTGCGCTTGCAACTACAGCAATCTGTTCCAATTCATTGACGGAAACCACAACAACAGGATCATCTGTAGCACTTGTAGATACATATCCTACTCCAGGAATATCTTTTCTAGTGCCTATCTTATCACTTATTCCAGTTACTGCTTTCATACCACTTGCCGCATCAATGGCAGAATTTGCTACTTCAGCAACAAATCCTTCCCCACCATAAGTGTCAAATGCCATGACTATTGCATCTTGGTAGAATCCATCTTCAAGATTTGCTTCCGCATAGGAGATTCCTTCTCCACCTTCATCCGGATCTTGTGATATTCCATCCAAGTCACCAGTATGCTCTGCATTATCTCTTAATATTTCTACAATACCTGCATTGATTGTTTCTAAAAGATCATCTTCAACAAAAGCAGTGATGACAACATCATCCCCTGTAATATTTGTTAAAGCCGCTTTTCTAGCTCCCAATTCCAAAAGTTTAGGAATATCCTCTTCAATATTTTTAACTAATGAATCAGAAACAGAAACATCATTGCTTGAAATATCTGCACCAATAGCTACCACTTTCATAATATCAATTATATCTTTTGATTTTATAGTTAATAATTTTAATTATTATTTTTAGATACATAGACTAATACAAGTCTTGAACTGTGAAAAAAATAAAAAAATACCTTAAAATAAAGCTTTAAATCAATTAAGTATTTAATGAACTAAATAAAATATATTATATAAGATTAAAAAAACATTTGACAAAATCCATTTAATTTTTATGAAGAGGTTACAGCGTGTACAGTGAAACAAAAATAGCTATTCCTATATTTCAAAAAGATAAAGAAGATATCTTAAGGGTAGCTAATGAATGTATTATAAAAGGTGCAGATATTCTCGAACTTAGAATTGATGGTATGGAAAACCCAAATCCTAAAATCGTAAAAGAGATTATAGAAGAGATCAATTTTCCAACAATAGCTACAAACAGGTCCATGAAAGAAGGAGGATCATTTAGAGGTAGCGATGAAGATAGAATAGCAATTCTTAGAGAATGCTGTGATGTAGCGGATTATGTTGATGTTGAGCTTCAAACAGATAATAAGCTCATTGAATCAATTACTGAAACTGGTGTAAAATCCATCATTTCCTATCATAACTTCAAGCAAACACCGGAGCTTGACATATTAATGGATATTGTTATTCAAGAAAAACAGCTTGGAGACATAGCAAAGATAGCTGTTATGCCAAACACTCTTGAGGATACCTTGACAATTCTCCCTATCTTATCTCACTTCGATAACGTTGTAGCTATTTCAATGGGTGAATTAGGAAGCTATACAAGAGTTATTGCAGCAAAATTCAATGCTCCTTTTACCTTTGCAGTGGTTAATGACAATACTGCACCAGGACAAATTGATATTGACACAATGAAATCATTAATGAATAGTGACTTGATCAATACAGATGATTTGCAATAAAATAAGCTTTTTTTAAATAAATAATCATTTTATAAAATTGATCATATAAAAATATTATTTGTAAAAAAATAGATTTCAATATTATTCATTAATTGTTTTAAAAAAATAAAAAAAAGAATTAAGAGAAATTATCTCTTAATTTAAACTAATTTTGATTTAAACTAATCCTATTATTTGGTTACCACTAAAGTTTTGGTAAGTGCTTTAGCGGAATAAAGCTTAGGACTTCCAGGTGAAAGAACTATTTTATGCTTACCAACTTTTTGTTTGATGGTTAAACTAGCAATTCCTTTTTTATTGGTTTTAATAGTGTAAGTAGAATACTTTTTACCAGTGTAAACTCTTACTTTAACCTTTACGCCAGAAATGACTTTTTTGGATTTGGTGCTAGTCACTTTCACTTTGAAAGCTTTACCTTTTTTGACTTTTAAGCTGGTAGGTGTCATTTTAATAGGAGATTTAGTTACTTTAATCTGTTTAGTTACAGATTTAGCAGTGTAACCTTTGTCATTTGCACTTATTACAACTTTATAGGTACCTGGCTTATAATTGATCTTAAATTGAACAATACCATTTCCAGCGGTAGTACCATCATATCTGTAGTATCTGGTTTTGCTGGTAAATACCTTAATGATCATTTTTGCGCCGTACATGGCTTTGTTGTTTTTGGTATTGATTAATTTAACTTTGTATAATTTGCCGGATCTGTAATAAGTGGTTACTTTAGAAGCGCTGAACTTAGCAGTTGTCTTCTTAACGGTTACATATCTGGTTATGCTTGATGCAGTGTAATTATTGTCTAAACTGCTGATAATCATCTTATGTTTACCTACAGATAAAGCAGCACTGAATTTGACATAACCGGTTTTATTGGTTCTGAATGCTAAATCAACATATTTTTTGGAAGTAGTGTAAAGTCTTACTTTTACAATTCCATCAACAACAGCTTTGCCTGTTTTCTTATCAGTAAATTTGATAATTGCAGTTGGATCAGTACCGTATTTGATGGTTCTGTTGCTTGCAGTCAATACACCAGGTTTTTTAATAATAGTAATTGTTCTGTTTAATGTTGTTTTAACTACATCAGCACTGTTAGTTAAAAGAGTTACTGGATAAGTTCCTGCCAATAACTTAACATTGAATGATGCTTCTCCAGTTAAATTGGTAGTAGCATTATATGTAGTTGTTTTGTTACCTGTTTTTACTTTGAATTGCATTGAGACTAATTTCAATACTTCACCAGTAGCAGCATTTACCAATTTGAATGTGAATTTCTTGGTGCTTCCAACATATTCTTTATAATTGTCTGCAACAATTTTCACTTTTACAGCTTTTACAGTAATTCCAACAATTTGATTTAAGTCAATTGAACTGTTTCCTTTAAAGGTTAAGTTATAATTGCCTGCTTTTAAAGCTGTGAAATTGTAAACAAAGAATGAAAAGTCAAGGTCCTTATTCATATTAACGTTATTAATGAAAATTAAACCGTTTTCATCTGAAGTGAATTGTAAAGATGGTCTTGCAGAACTTCCATTTACATTAGAGAAGAAATATACTCCACTAACTGTAACTGTTGTATTAGCCAAAGTTTGGTTGGTGTCTGCATCTTTCAATACAAAAGTAAAGTTACCGGTTTGGTAATCAGCAACTGCATTTACCACTTCAATCTTTGCATTGATGAATTCAGTTATATTAATTGTCTTATTTGTTTCATCTATGCTTCCTTCTTTATAGACAATAGTCAATTGACTGTTATCAATATTTTCGTTAACGAAACTAATGGTATAGTTACCAGGTTGACCATCCAAGACAAATTCTTCAATTGGAATGGTAATATTTTCAGTTCCATTATTAAATTTGAGATATAATTTCAAATCATCTTTAGTTACAGTCAAATTAGTAATTTCAGTACCATTTGAGTATGTTATGACAATAGGGATTACAACATTATGACCATCATTCTTATTCACCTTAATGGTGTTATTAGCCTTTATGGTATTGTTAGCAAGAATTCTTACTGTAACCTGTGCCTCAGATGGATAACAGCTTTGGCTTCCATTGAAACGGATTGTAATAGGATATTCACCAGGTTCTTTGGTAAAATTAACTAATGCTATACCGCCATCAACTTTAGTCACATTGTATACTTCATCACCATATGAAACAGTGATATTGTTCGCATTGAAATTATAGGTCCTTCCGGATTCTACCTTAATAACAAGAGGAATAGTGACGTTGCCGCCTACTCTTCCAGTTCCATTGCTTGCTTCCATAATAGTTTCTGTTTTGTCAATTGTTAAAGCAACGGTAGTCTCGTTAGCGCTGTAGGTAGCATTTCCTAAGAATTTAATGTGAAGGGTATACTCTCCAACGACAAAAGTGTTTTTAACAGTAATGCTTGATCCATTTACAGTAAAATTGTAAGTATTATTATAATCACTATCATTTGATACGACAAGATTTTCTTGTGTATAAGTTATTTCTTGACCTTCATTGTCCTTAACGCTTACAGGAACAGTGATATTGTCCCCGAACTTATAAGTTTTATCCTCTGATTCGACAGTTGTAGGAGTTGGATCTGTTACAGAATCTTCTCCAAGTTCATCAGAGTCTCCATCAGTTAAAATATTAGAATTAGATAAAATATTATCATTAGTGTCTCCAATTTCATCAACATCATCAACAACATCTGAAGCAGAAATATCAGATATTTGATTATCCATATCGCTGGCTGCTGATACAGCACTTAAACTTAACAATAAAAATATGGATATTAATGAAATCAAGAAGACATATGATCTCTTTAATTTCATAAATTTAAGTCCTCCTCATATAATTTCTAGTTTCCAATAAATTCTATATGAATTAACAAACATAGAATTTAGAATATATTAAAATTAGTGAAAATAAACATATTTACCCCTTATATTAAATATTTTAAAAATATTTCACTATTATAATATGTAATATATTTTTATAAAATACTAATATATATCATTTTTGCTTTAACTTTTCTAAATTTAAGTTTACCTAAATTATTTTTTAGCCTATTTAAGGACAAATTTTGATTATTTTAATAAAAATAATCGCAATAGATACTATTATATTAAACAATGCTCAAAGTACTATATACTAAAGAATTATTGATTTAATAAAAAATTAACAGAAAAAATTTTTTTATTAGGTGATAAATTGAAAGAATTTAAACTCAAATCTCCATATAAGCCACTTGGTGACCAACCACAAGCCATTGAATCCTTAGTTAATGGAATAAATAAGGGATTGCATGAACAGACACTATTAGGTGTTACCGGTTCAGGTAAGACATACACAATGGCAAACATTATTGAAAAGGTTCAGAAGCCAACCTTAATCATATCACACAATAAAACATTGGCTGCACAATTATACGAGGAATTCAAGGTGTTTTTCCCTGACAATGCGGTAGAATATTTTGTCAGCTATTATGATTATTACCAACCTGAAGCTTATGTTCCAAGAACTGATACATTCATTGACAAGGAAGCTTCAATCAACGAAGAGATAGACATAATGAGACATTCCGCCACCCAATCTCTCCTATCCCGTGATGATGTCATTGTAGTGAGCAGTGTAAGCTGCATCTACGGTATCGGTTCACCTGAAGATTATGGTGAATTCGCATTTTCCATTGCTGTAGGTGATATTTACGAACGCAGCGACATTCTTAGAAAACTCATTTTTATGCAATATGAAAGAAATGATGTTGCATTTGAAAGAGGTCAGTTCAGGGTAAGGGGTGATGTCATTGAAATCAATCCGGTTCATGGAACACCTCCAATAAGAATTGAATTGTTTGGTGATGAAATTGATGCAATCAGTCTGATTGACCCTGTAACAGGCAAAAAGGAAGAATCCTTGCAAAGATACATGATATTTCCAGCAAAGCACTTCGTTGTAGGTGCTGACAGAATGGACCAAGCATTAAAAGACATCAATGAAGAGCTTGAAAGCAGACTTAGAGAGTTGAATCTAAATGGAAAATATGTTGAAGCTCAAAGATTGGAACAAAGAACCCGTTTTGACATAGAAATGCTTCAGGAAATGGGTTATTGTCCAGGAATCGAGAACTATTCCATGCATTTGTCAGGAAGAAATTGGGGAGACATGCCTTATTCATTGATAAAATATTTCCCAGATGACTATTTGACAATCATTGACGAATCACATGTAACCGTTCCACAGATTAGGGGAATGTACAATGGAGACCGAGCAAGAAAGGAAACCCTTGTAGAATATGGATTCAGATTGCCTTCCGCTAAGGAAAACAGGCCATTGAGATTTGATGAATTTGAAGCGATTCAAAATCAGGTCCTTTACGTTTCAGCTACTCCAGGACCTTATGAAATGTCAAGAAGCCAGAATGTTGTAGAACAGATCATAAGGCCAACTGGACTGGTAGACCCTAAAATTACAATTAGGCCAGTTCAAGGGCAAGTTGAAGACCTTCTTGCTGAAGTCAGAAAGAAAGTGGCAAAAGACCAAAGGATTCTTGTTACAACACTTACCAAAAGGATGGCTGAAGACTTAACAGATTACTACGCTAAAATAGGAATCAAGGTAAGATATCTCCACTCAGAAATCGATACATTGGAAAGAGTGGAAATCATTGACGATTTAAGGCGTGGAGAGTTTGATGTTCTTGTAGGAGTAAACCTATTGAGAGAAGGTCTCGACCTACCTGAAGTAGGACTTGTAGCCATTTTAGATGCTGATAAGGAAGGATTCCTACGTAGTGAAACTTCTCTTATTCAGACAATAGGAAGAGCTGCAAGGAATGTAGACGGAGAAGTTCTTATGTATGTTGATGACATGACCGATTCTGTAAGGAATGCTGTAGACATTACAAACAAGAGAAGAAAGCTTCAAATGGCATACAATGAGAAATACAACATTACTCCGCAATCAACTTACAGAACCCTTAAGGACAAGAAGATGTCCACTAAAAAGACTCCATCCAGAGATGATCTCAAAGGCATGCCTAAGGATGAGCTTAAGTTATTGATCAAAGACTTGGAAGCAGAAATGAAAGAAGCCGCCAACGATTTGGACTTTGAAAGGGCTGCTGTCTTAAGAGATCAAATAGTTGCTTTAAAGAGTATTAATAAGAAATATTAGATAACGAATTATTTAGTAAATTAGCTTAATTTAGAGATAAATTAGTTAAAAATTAGATAATAATATTTGATATTTAAAAAAAAGCAATTATAAAAATTATAAAAATAATAAAAAAGAGTTGTAGGATTAATCCTACGACTTAAATATTTTCTTCTTTTTCTAAAGCCTCAACTACTGTATGTCTGAATACAAGAACCGCTTCATCATCCGGATCTAGTTCTAAAGCATTATCCAAACATTTTAAGGCATCTGCGTTGTGATTCAATTGACTTAAAACCATACCTTTATATTTCCAATAAACAGGATTATGAGGGTCTGCATTCACCGCCTTATCAAAACAGGAATCTGCCTCATTAAAACGATTAATGGCAAATAAAGTCATTCCTTTTAAAAACCAAGTCTGTTCATTTTCAAAGTCAAGCTCCAATGACCTATCAAAGCATTCAATTGCTTCATCTGTTTTATTCAATAAACCAAGAGTGCTTGCTTTCATATTCCAAGCTTCAGGACGTCTTTTATCAACTTTTAATGCAGCTTGATAAACATCCAATGCCTCTTCATACTTGTTTTCTTTTCTTAATTGATTTCCTTTCTCCATCAATTCATCGAAATCCATAGAATCACCTGGATAAGAATTATAAATAAAATATTTATTACATAACCTTAGTTGTTTTTTATTATGTTAACACGTGTTAATAAAATTTATGATAACGGCGTAATATTTTTAATTTTCTAATGAAAACAAATTATTTAGGAATTAAAATACGGCCTCTTACAGGAGGTTCTGTCATTGTAACAAACTTATAGACATCCTTATTGATTTGATGCTGATAATAGATTATATCCAACATTTCATCAGTTACATCATTGACCTTAATGAATTTCTTAAGTATAGGATCTTCAAAAGGATTGTCAATTTCTATAACATCACCAGGAGAATAGTTGTTTTTCAAATGATTGTCCAATATTTCCTGTGCTGAAATCATTTTATCCCTTATCTCTTCCCCTTGAAGTTCACCTAATAGGAATTCCTGGTCTAAATCAAAAGTGAGATATTCATATTCATCATTGAATTTTAAATTGCTGCCTGTTTTCATAGTCATATTATCACTTACATTAATTCAATAGAATATATATTGCCAATATTTAATATATCTTTACAATTTACATATTGACTAGAGAATAGGAGTTAATTAAAAATAGGTTAAATAAGATAGAATAAGATAGAATATGATAAAAATAATAAAATAATAAAAAAATAAAAAAAGTAAAAGTAAAAAATAAAAGAAAATTAATTATAAGCTTTCACAGAACCTGTTGCTCTTGAAACCTCTTCAAATAAGTTATCCAATTCATCTTCAGATTCTGTTTCTATTTTGGTTATGTTAAGAATCAATTCTTCAGATAGCTTATCCAAACCTTTGATTATTGAATTCAAGACCAATAACTTATTCTTTAATTCATCTTCTACTTTTGTACTGTATTCATTACTCATTTCGAGAATATTGTATCCTGCATTCAATTGACTGTAGAATGTTTCATGAGAATCATCAACAACCCTCTTGAACCTATTATAAGTCAATTGAGGAGGAGCAAATCTTTTTTCAATTAACTCCATTGCATTCTTCTCTTTTTGAGGATAGATTTCTTCCAATTCCTTGAACTGTTTCTTGTAAAATTGGAATGCTGGAACAACTCCATCTTCACTTTTTACATCAACAGACTCTTTTTTAAGATTAATTTTTTCTTCTTTGCATCCATTAGATTTAAGTTTAAAATCAGCTTCTTTAGCGTTTATATCCTTATTCGCATACAATGGTTTTGGTTCATTAGCCACCATTACTGATCTGATGACAGATGCGAAATAGAAAACAATTGCCAATTTTAATGATATGAATCTCAATGGAGGAACAGCTAAGGATAAAATTCCTAAAGCCCAAGGGATTTCATAGACAATCCCTTCTGTCAACAAGGATTTATTAGGATTTGTTTTTCCCTTATAGATAAGTCCAAAACCGTTGAAAACAGGAATGAATGAAATCAAAACCCACAGGGAATCTATAATTGAATCAATTTTTTCTTCAAAGCTTGTGCTAACCATTTCAGTTTTATCAAGCTGCTTTTGAAGAGTGAAATCCACCATGATGCTTCTGATAAAAGCAACATATGGCACTAAGGATCCTATTACAAAAAATACTGTTGCCACTTCAATTCTTTGAATAGCCAATACTCCGATTATAGAAGGCAGTTCATATGCTATCCCTTCCATAAACCATTTGGCATTTGCATACTTGTTTCCTACATAAATTAATCCCAAACCACTAAAAAATGGAATAAAGGAACACAAAACCCATAAAGAGCTTGTAATCTTTTGAAAAATAGTTCGTGTCATAACCCCCACCTTACAACTTTTTTTCAAATTCTAAATTTAACATTCTAATTAATTATATAATTAATTCATTTTTTAGTTTTCTAATGTATTTGTTAGGACATTTTTATATCCTAAAGTTACTATAATATTTTTAGTATATAAGGTTTTGTATTTATTTTTCAAAAATGTATACTTTTTTTAAAAAATCATAAAAAATAGCATCAATTATTCCAAAATGTATACTTTTAAAAAAAAATAGGGATTAAAATTATTAATTTTTGGATGATTTATTTAATTTATTTAAAAATTATAATTTAATTATTTAATTTTTCATTGAGATTTTTTATCTCTTCAGTCAATTCTTTATTAATCTCTTTCAGTTCACTTACTTCCTTTTTGAGAGATTCAACATCATTGTCTATCTTATATACTTTGGAATGAACTTCACTTAGATTTTTCTTGTTGAAGCTTAAATTTTCTTTCAAAAGTTCGATGTTGTCATCGTGTTCAGTGATGTTGAAGTCTTCATTCATCAACACTCTTCTTGCAAAATAAGAAGCTATAGCACCAGTGACTGTACTGAAAATCAATACTCCTACGATTAAAGTGATCAATCCTATTATTTTTCCAGGACCTGATTGTGGCAGGACATCACCATAACCAACTGTTGTAATGGTGGAAAGCACAAACCATAGGCTGTCAAATAAACTGTTTATGCTTGGATCAAATAGATATAATGCAAGTGTCGAAGCAAGCACAACCAAAAGGGTCACACCAAAAATCTCATCCAAATGGGTCTTTTTCAAGAAAACATCAATAGTTTCAAAGAATTGTGAAAAGAGAGCAATTACCTTAATGAATTTCAATATCTTAAAAATCCTTAAATGGGCATTATTCAAGGCAAATGGCAACATTATCAAATCAAATGGTATTGCAGCTATCAATTCTGTCCAGTTCTTTAATAAAAATCGCTTTTTATTGTCTGAATCCATTAGTCTTGTAATGAATTCAATAATCAAAATAATACATAAAACGGTATCAAAGACAACTATGCCGAAATATAGGTTCGCATCCACTTCTGAAATCAATGTCAATGTTATCAAGATCAAATCGATTATAATCAGCACTGATAAAAAGAAATTAAACTTGTTGTTTTGATAAAAGCTCATAATTTGCCTCTGATATTTGAATTTGAAAAGTTTTTTATTTATAATTAAAATTATAATTTTATTTATTATAAATTTATTTAAAAATTTTAAAAAAGAGACTATTTAAGAGAATATAATTATATTTTTCATATATTTTTTAAAAAAAAAGATGAAAGGATTATTATCTATAATCCTTTACTGAATTTATAAGATTGTCCATATTGGAGAACAATTCCTTTAAATCTTCATCTGACTGCTTTTCATCACCATCATGAAGGATAAGCTCTTCTAAAAGATTATTCATCTCATCATTTATAGATTCCATAATGCTTATTTTACCTTTGACGCTTTCATCTAGCCTTTCACTAAATTCAGGAGCCAATTGAATTATGCTTGAAGCGGAATCCGCTTGATGATAAAATATCTTATGGCAGTTATCAATGACTGTCATGAATCTATCATAGCTTAATTCTTCCTTGTTGAAGCGATTATTGATTAAATTGGTGATATTCTCCTCTTTATGATTAAATTCATTCTTCAAATCATTTATTTGAGTATTATAAGGTCTGAATTGTGGAATGATTTCAGGATTAGGAGATTCCTTAATAATATTTTTAACAGGTTCCGGTTCAGCATTAATCGGAGATTCTTCAATTGGACTATCGAAAACTAATGTGCCTCCGTTATCCATTCTTTTCTCTTCAAAGTATACTATGATTGTTAAAGCAATTGATAAAAGCCAACCAATGAATGCCAATGAAATAATGAAATTCCTTATGCCTTCACCTGCATTGAATAATAGTATGTATAATACCCATAGGATTTCAAATGCTGCACCTGCTCTAACCCATCGTTGCACATTTCTTTTAGTACCAACAAGCATTAAACCTACACCATTCAAGAATAGGATTATTGAAAAGATCACCCAATAGGAGCTTGAAGTCTTTCTTCCTAAAATGCTATGTTCCAAATCAGCTCCAACAGGTTCATTCAACTTTGAAAAAACCATTAATGTCCTAATGAAACATATCAATATGCCAATAAATCCAAGAAATACAAAATTAACAGCGATATCGTCATGATATAAACTTAAAAATAGTAAAATCCATGGAATTTCATAAATTAAACCTTCTTTTATCCAGTTCTTATTGGATTTTTTTGCACCTATATAAACAAAACCTAATCCATTGATTAAAGGAATAAAAGCTATTAATATTAACCAAAGTTTTTCTGCTGAATTGAAATATGTTTTTTCCATATTATTCCCCCTCAAATTTTAAAAATATCTAATATCATATATGTTTTTCAATTATAAAATTTTTTATGTTTAAATTTTTATGTTTAATATTTTATATGAAAGATTTATAAAATATGAAAATTATTATAATTAATAAAAATTAAAATAATATTTGTAAAAATTAAAATTAATTTATAAAATACAAAAATCAATAATCAGATATCAAGGTAATAAAATGTCAACTAAAGTAAACTCACCAGATGAACTTCCTCAAAAGCCAGGAATATACATAATGAAGGATATGAATGAGGAAATCATCTATGTGGGAAAATCAAAATCTCTTAAGAATAGAGTGAAATCCTATTTTCAAAAAAACCTTGATAGACCTAAAACTCAAATTTTAATGAGTCATTTCAACAGCCTCGAGTATATTGTAACAAATACAGAAAAAGAGGCACTTATTTTAGAGGCTAACCTGATTAAAAAGCATAAGCCTAGATACAATATTAACCTGAAGGATGATAAAAGATACCCTTACGTTAAAATTACAGAAGAGGATTATCCAAAGATAGTCATTACAAGGGATATTGGAAAGAATGGTACATACTATGGTCCTTTTACCGATGTAACCGCTGTACGTCAAACAGTTAAGTTCCTGAAGCAGCTATTTAGAATTAGAACCTGCAAAAGAATGGATGGGCCATGTCTAAACAGCCAAATTGACCTTTGTTATGCTCCATGTGATGGGAGAATAAGCAAGGAGGAATATCAGGAACACATCAAAAAGATAGACCTCTTCTTCCAAGGAAAATACAACAAGATCATAAAGGATTTGGAAATTGAAATGAAGGAAGCTGCTAAAAATCAGGAATTTGAAAAGGCAGCAGTCATAAGAGATCAAATCAATTCCATTGACGAAGTGATGAAGAAGCAATTTGTAGAGCTTAACAATGAACTCGACCAAGACATCATTGCAATTGCATACACCACTCAAAATGCAGTTGTGGTTGTAATGAACATCAGAAACGGCAAGATCATAGGAAAGGACGATTTCCTTATGGATGGCTCACAGCATACAACCTCTGATGAAGTCATATCAGCATTCATAAAACAGTTCTATGGAATAAACAGGCATGTTCCTAAGGAGATTTTAATTGAAGAGGATATACCTGACAGCAAATTGATTGAAGAATGGTTAGGTGATTTAAGAGGAAATAAAGTATCCATTAAAGTTCCACAGAAAGGAAATAAGCTCAGATTAGTCCGTATGGCAAGTAAAAATGCTGACATCATCAAAAATCAAAAGCAAAAAATGGAAAACTCCATGATTGAACTTAAAAAGTATTTGAAATTGGAAAAGATGCCAAGGGTCATTGAAGGTTATGACATTTCAAACATTTCCGGAAAATTGGCTGTAGGTTCCAAAGTCTCATTTTTGGATGGAAAGCCTAACAAAAAGCAATATAAAAGGTTTAGGATGAACACTCCAGGACCTAACGATTTTGCCATGATGAAGGAATTATTGGAGAGAAGACTCAAGCCTCTTAAAGAACATTATGATAAGCTAAGGATCAATGAGGAACACCTATCAAAGAACGAAGCAGAAACTGAAATAGTCAAGCCATTAAAATTAGGAGATGAACCTAACCTTATCGTTATCGATGGGGGAAAAGGACAATTAGGCATGGCAGTTGATGTTTTGAAGGAATATAAGTTAACACATATACCTATAATCGGCCTTGCTAAGGAATTTGAAGAAATTTATATACCTAACAGCAGTTTTCCAATAAGAATTCCTCAAAACAATGAGGCACTTCATTTGCTTCAGCAGGTTAGGGATGAATCCCACAGATTTGCAGTAACCTATCACAGAAAATTAAGATCCAAAAAGATTGAAGAGTCTCCATTGGATAATATTGAAGGTGTAGGTGAAAAGAGAAAAATAGAATTGCTAAAACACTTTGGAGATTTGGAATCAGTCAAGAAAGCAAGTGTAAATGAGATAAAAGAAGTTAAAGGAATGAATGAAAAGGTAGCGAATAACATTTATGAATATTTCCATAAAGAATAATTAACGTTCATTAATGAAATTAAAGATCTATTAATCTTTATTTATGTAATCAAAAAATAGTTTAGCCAGATTTTTATTAATGAACATGACTTTATATTTCACATCATCACAGATTACATCAACCTTTTTTCCATCTATTCCGCAATCTATTATATTGTCTAAATTAATTATGACATCTGTTTTGTTGATTGCTTCCTTAAAAATTAGCTCTTTTTTAGTTAAATAGGCATTTGTGCGAAGCCTTTTAGATTCATTGTTTATTTGAAGAAGGCATTTCAAATCCATGCCTAATATCCAATCAGAAGATAAGAATTCATTTACAAGTTCAGGGCTTGTATGATAATGATTGATTCCTTTCTTGTCTAAGAACATGTTTAAAAGAAACCTATCAACATTATTCTCTTTAATGATTATTTCAGCATCGTCATGGGCTTTTATAACCTCTTCAGATGGTCTTTTAACCATTAAATCATTATTTTTTCTTCTTAATCTGCTAAACATTAGATTTGACCTTCTTTAATAAAAAAAGAAAATTAATTAAATTTAAACATTTAATTAATTTCGATTATTTAATTTTTATAATAAATAATAATTTTTTTAATGATTATGAGTTGGATCTGTACAGTTTGGATCATCACATACTTCTATGTCAAAAAGGTCCAAAATTGATTCTATTGGAAGTTCCACTGCATTTTCATGGAATGGATTTACAATAACTGCATCAAACTCATCATCAACGATTTCATGGAGGAACTGAGCTAAATCTTCAGCTTGAATAACTAAACCATATATGTTGGTGTCCTCTTCAGCAGCTAATTTTTCAAGCTCATCATCATCGGTATAAATTGGGAATAAGACTTCTCCGTCTTCATCCTCAAGTTTCATGATTTCAAGGTCAATTTCCTCATCAAGAGCTATTTCCTCATCTGTTTTACCTTCAAGAGCTTCACTGTCAGAGTTCAATTCAGCTGGAATGATGAATGTAGCTTCCATAAATGCATCTACAAAATCTTCTAATTGCTCTTCAGTCATGTCTTCAGGTGCAGTTTTCATAATTTCTTTTAATTCTGGATTTTCAATTCTTTCATCCATAAAAAATCTCCTTTTAAAAAAGTTTTTTAATTAAATAATAGTTTATAAGTTATCATATAAATACAATACATTTTAATTAAAATTTAATCATTTTTTTAATTAATATTTAATCATTTTTTTAATTAATTTTATTAATCAATTTAACTATATTATAACTTATGATACCAAAAACTCATCCACGTTATCAATCATTATTATTGAGAGATAAAGTAAAAAACGCTTTTAAGGAAGGATATTTGGCAGATTCAGGTATGATTGCCCATGGCAGAGGAGAAACTTTTGACTATTTGATTGGGGAAAAAACTACAGAAACTGCTAAAAAAGCTTGTGAAGCTGCAGTTGCAACCATATTGCTTGCTGAAAATCCTGTTTTATCAGTGAACGGAAACACAACTGCACTTGCTATAGATGAAATAATCGAACTTGCAAAGGCAACCGATTCCAAAATTGAAATCAACTTATTCTACAGAACACCAGAACGTGTAGAAATAATTACAAGAATGTTCAAGGAAAGAGGTTGGGAAGACATTCTCGGTACAAATGACGAGGAATTAGCTTATATCGACAACTTAAACAGCCCAAGAGCTACTGCAAGTCGTGAAGGAAGCTACATAGCTGATGTGATGTTAGTGCCTCTTGAAGATGGAGATAGGGCTGAAGTCTTAGTCCAAAATGGTAAGAAAATCATATGCATAGATCTAAATCCCCTTTCAAGAACAGCTAAAATGTCTACAATATCAATTGTAGATAATGTTGTAAGGGCAGTGCCGTTAATGACAAAAATAGCAAATGAATTTAAGGAATCCGGAAAGGATAAGGATAGGGAATTTTTAGAAAATATTGTTGAGAATTTCTCCAATGAACAAAATCTTAAAGATGCCTTAGCCGCAATTAAATTGAAATAATAGAATTATTCTTTATTTTTATTGGTTAATTTTTATTGGTTTATTTTTTTATTACAATTTTAAGATAAACTTAATAACAATTAAAAATATAAATATACTTTTCAATATGTAATATTTTAACAAAATAACGATTTATATAAATAATATTTTAAATGGGATTATAATGAAAGTAATAGGCGTAACTGGTTTACAAGGTTCCGGAAAAAGTATTTTTTTCGACACTGCAATGGAAAAAGGCGCACTTGTAGTTAGTATGGGTGACATAATTAGAGAAAAAGCTGCAGAAAGAGGGGAAGACACAGGTACAACTGCCAGAACTTTAAGAGAAGAATTTGGACAATATATTGTAGCTGAATTGACTGTACAAAAAATAAAAGATCTTTTTGAACAAGATAAGGATATTAAAACCGTATTGATTGATGGAATAAGAAGCCCATATGAAATTGAACTTTTTAAAGAAAACTTTGATAATTTCATCTCTGTTTCAATTTATGCAAGCCCTCAAACCAGATTCAAAAGAATTTCCTTAAGAGGAAGAGAAGACGATACAACTAATTTTGATGAGTTTATGGTGAGAGAAAACAGAGAATTAGGTTTCGGTATTGGTGATGTGGTATCAACTACCGATTATTTAATTGAAAATGAGTGCTCTCTTGAAGAATTCAAACAGAAAGTTGCTGAATTTATAGAAAAAGAAATGGATTAAATCCATTTTTTACTTTTTTTACTTTTTTTATTTACTTTTTATTAGCTTTTTATTAGCTTTTTATTAGCTTTTTTTATTGTCTTACTAAAGGCAAAATACTAATTTTTAAAAATAGTTTTTATTTTTTATTCTAATATTATTCTAATTTTTTAGGCTCATCCAATAATTTGGAGTCCAAATCATCTAAAATAACTTCGATTCTTGTAAATATCTCTTCTGGAGAATCATCTGCAGGTATGACATGCCAATTATATAAAACAGGTTCTGCCTTTTGTCTGACTTTTACAAATGCATCATAATTTTCAAACATTTCCTCTTTCTCATTTCGATTCTTTACACGTTCCACCAATTTCTCAGGAGAAACATCCAAATAGAAGAAATATTCAGAGACAGGCAATGCAAAACATACAAGTTTATAGACGGGTACAGAAATTGATTTGCTTAAGTAGGAAACCGCTAATGTATACCTTACAAAGATAACTGTATCTGCCTTTCCATAATATTTAATAACGGATCTGATAGCATCTGCACCATAGCATAATGTTGCAATTATTTTATTAAGCTTTCCGCCCCTTTCCAAAGCGGCCTTTGAATTTCGGCCAAAAAAGTTGTCTGATGTTGGATGTGAACGAATTATGACAGTTCCTTCCTTTTCATATTTTTCCTTGATAAGTCTAGCTTGTGTATCTTTGCCAGAACCATCAAGCCCATCTATAGCAATAAACCTCTTCATCCTAACATCTCACAGACAATTAATATAATTACAAATTTAGTTAATTAAATCATATAGTAATCATTAAACTATAAAAATAATTAATCAATATTTTAATTTAAATAAACATAATTTTATTTGAATAATTAGAATTTTTTACAAATATTAAACTTAATTAACTATTATTTTTATTAAAACTATATTATAAATTTTTATAAAAAATTAAAAATTAGTATAAATAACAGAATAATCTAGAAAAGTAAAAAGGAATTAGAAAAATAAAAAAAATAGAAAAAAAGAATTAACGAAAATTAAATTAATTAGTGAATGACTTCATTTAAGTATGATTCATCAGTTACACCAATGTATACTAAATCACCGTTTTCTTCATAAATGAACATGTAAACTTTATCTGAAGTCATGGTTTCCATATTCAATATTTCAGTTTGGTCGTTAACTTCTGATGCTTGATCATTGCTTACTTCCATGAAATAACCGTCATGACCATTGATTGTTTTCTTTACAGCATCTTCAGAGTCTAAAACATTTTCAATAACTTCATTAGTTACATTGTATCCACCGTAATCAGCGACCATAATATAAACAGCATTTTTCTTTGAATCATCTTCAAAACCTGCAGCACTCATGTGGAAATCATTGCTTGAAGAACTGGTTTCATTATCTATTTTATAGTCTTCATTTTCAGTGAAACCTGCAGGGATTGTAAAGTCAATACCTCCAATGTTTACGTCTTGAGCAGCGTCATCAGATCCAGTTAAGAAACTTAAATCAAAAGCAGATGCAGAACCTGCTAAGACAACAGTTAAAATAGCTAAAACAGCTATGATTGCAATCCTATTAATTTTCATATTTTTCCTCCTTAATTTAACAAAAAATACTAAAAAACAAAAAATACTATAAAATATTAATCTATTTAAGACTAATTAATTGATATTTTATTCAATTATAAATAAATAATTTTTGATATTATTTTAGTAAAGTAGTTTTATCTTAAAGAAATCCTATAATCTGATTGGAATAAATGAATAAAAATTAAAATAAGTTAAAATCTTAAGAATTTAAAAATATGAAAAAATAGAAAAAAATAGAAAACAAAAAATAATTTTGGATAATTAAAGTAGCTTAAAACTACAATAATTATCAAATTTATTAAATTTTAATTTAAAATTAAAGTTTAAAATTAAAGTTTAAATTTAACTTTTTATATTGAAAATATCAAATAAACTGTTGAATAGACTATCTAAAGAAAATCCTGAATCAGAAGCTGTGCTGTCTACAAAATCACTGATTTGTTCTTTGTAGGCATTCGCATCATCTTGAGCCAATTGAACTTGCTCAATGGTATCTGCAAGATTTTCTATATCACTATCAGAAATATTGATATTGTAGTTTGTACTGTAATCATTGATTATGGTTACAATTGTATCATGATCTGTAATGTTTTCTTCGCTTACTTTTTCCTTAACGTCATCCACCAAATTGGATAAGTCATCAGCGCTTACATTAGAGTTGTTTATGATTTCAGCTTGAGTGGAAATCTCTTGACTAGCTGCTTCTTTAACATTATCAGGAATTTCAACATCGGTAGCTTCTTCATAACAATCCATAATACCTGCAAGAGCGGATTCACCAGTAGCGGAAACTGGGCTTGTTACGTATACATGTCCTCCTTGAATACCTGCAGATTTAAGTGCAGACATATACATTTTAGGAGTGATGGTATTGATTGAATTATCCACTTCCACTGTAATTTCCCCATTTTGATCTAAATCAAGCAAAGCAGAGGAAAAGATTTGGTTGGAATTATAGGTCTTTCCTGAGAAACCGCTGGAAATTTCATTTACATCACCAGCAGTGATCACTTTTGATTCTATAGCATTAATGTCATAATTTGTTTTGCCAGCAAAGTAATTGTCAACAATTGACTTGTATTGCTGACTGTTATATGTAGTTTCACCATAGGTTATTACAACTTGCTTGTCACTAGCAGCAAAGCCAGTTGGAACAAGAGCTACAGCTAAAAGTATAGTTACTAAACATATAGCTAGAATTTTTCTATGCATTTTATCACCTCTTACACATTTCTAAACTTTATTTTGTCGAACTAGTATATAAATGTAATGTATTTTTTACATAATCGAAACTTTTATAAGCAAATTTATCGTTTTCTGTTAAAAAAACAAGGATTTCCGTTAAGTTGACGGTGCATATTTTTTCCAAGAAAAATCCTTGAAAAAGTTTATTTTAAAAAAACATGAGATCTAATCCCTTTTTAAAAAATCAATAAGTTTTTAATAAATAGATACATAAATATTAACAAAAATGAAAAGAAACTGTGAATAAAATGAAGTCTTCCATTAGAAAAAAAGATTATATCAAAATTTATAATATGACCAACAATGCATCTCCTTTAGGCGAATTCAATTGTGGAGAGCTATGTGATTCCATTTGCTGTACAGTAGAAAGCAAGAACAAGGAGGACATTTACTCTGAAATGGTCTTGTATATGCTTCCAGGTGAAGAAGAGATGCTGGAGAATGAATCTGATTGGTTTGAAATGTATTACGAAACTACAGATGAATACAGATATCCGGATTCATGGGATGGTGAAGTATATTACATAAAATGCACCAATCCACCATATTGCAATAGGAGATTAAGACCTATTCAATGCAGATCTTTTCCTCTGAGCCCTCATTTGGATAAGGATGACAACCTGCATCTGATTTATGATGAGGATGATATGACATACCAATGCCCTATCATTAGCCAAAAACTTGATTTAGATGAAGATTTCATAAAAAAGGTATATAAAATGTGGAAAAGATTGATTGAAGATAAATTGATATTTGACTTAATCAAAATGGATTCTGAAAAAAGAGAAAAAGATAAGAAAAAGTTAAAGATGGTTATTTAATTTTAAAATATTCCTACTTAAAAAAAAATAAAAAAATAAAAAATGAATTAGTATTTACCAACGATAATTGTAATAGGACGCATCATCGAATGAATCATCAAAAGAGTCATCATATGCATCGCTTTCATAATATGCATCATCATCAAAATCATATTCATTGCTATGGTATGGCTTGTAATCCCTCTGAGTGATGGAAGAAACTACTTTTGAAACCTTTGGCCCTTTAACATGCAAATAGACCATATCGTCTTCAGATGCGAATACAAAAGTCTTGACCTTATTTCTTTTATTGTAGAATCCTGTAATTCCAGATATGGATGTCTTATACAATTTTTCATCATTTAACTTAAATGAACTGAATCCATCCATAACATTCTTATTGAAGCTGTTTGAATGTCTTTCCAAACTGATGTTAACATAATTTTTTCCCTTTTGGAAATTCATATAGTTCAAGCGATTTACCTCATCCCATCCTTCATCAACCAATTTATAGGAAGTCGGGACATTGAATCCATATCCTCTCATATAATAAGTTTCATATCCTTTAGGTGCATTATCCTCTGCTGAAACTGAATCAACCACAATAATTGCAGACAAAAGAATAGTTATAATAATAAAAATAGCTATAATGCTTCTTTTAAAACCTTTATTTTTCATGATGATTCCCCTTTATTTATAAAATAATTAGAAATCGTTTAATATAAAACTTTCTAAATGAGATAAGCAAACAATAAAAAAATCAGTCCTTATCCACCAATTTTGCATCAATCACATTATATGTTCCACTATCTCGATGCCAATTCACATCAGCTTCTATGATTTCTATTCTCTTTTTAAAGATAGGTCCATCGATAACTAATGTTTCAGCTTCACCACCTTCAAAAGCAAGATGGAGATAGGTTTTTTCGCTTATTTTCTCCAATTCCCTTAATGCATCTTCATCGATTAGCCGACCTAACCATGACTCATCAAGACCTTCTGCGAAAACGCCGCTGATGATAACCTTAAAACCTGAATCTATTACCAATTCCATGTATTCCTTTGGATCTTTATGCCAATATGGAGAAATGGCCTCAATGCCAATTTCATCTGCCAGCTTTTCTATTCTTGATTTTTGATAGGTTGAAAACAATGCTCCTGTGTAGATAGCTTCAATGCCAAGGGATTTAAGTTGTTTGAAACCTTCCTTTAGGTCCATCAGTTCCTCTTCCTTTACTCCAGATGTCTTCACTTCAATGATTGGAATCCCTACCGCTTGGGAGATCAAATCAGTCAAATGGATATTAGGAACATGGAACATATAGGACTCATCATTTTCCGATTTGATGGAAAGAAGATATTTAACATCATCTCCATTGTTTATAGCATAATTTAAAGCCATAACACTATCTTTTCCACCGGAAAATAAAACTGCAGAATTCATTTTAACACCTAAATTTAATAAAATAATAAATATAAAATAAAAAAAGTAGTCATTATCTCTAATTAATTAAACGAAATCAGTGATTTTCTTAAAAGAAAGAATACTATAACTCAAATAATTGGAATTGGAATCTGAATCATCATAATAATATGAATTATCAATGGAATAACCGCCAGAACTTTCCATAAATGAAGTCAAACCATAATCGGATGTAGGTTCTGTTCGTGTAGCCTCACTTATCATCCCAATTATTACCAGGAAAATCAGCAATGCTGCAAATGCAAAAAAGCATTTATTAAAGGATAAATTGGATAATAAACCATTAGAACTAGCATTCTTATTAATTTGACCAGAAGATGATGAATTATTAGTCCTTGGCATAGACACTTTAGGTGAAGACTTATTGGAACTGTTCACCCCAGCACTTTGAACACTAGATGGTGAAGACTTATTGGAATCATCAGAGCCAGTTATGTCAATCTTAACTGTCTCTGGACCAATTCCTTTACTATCCTCTTTATTTTCTATTTTAGAAAAGTCAAAACCACAGTTTGAACAAAATCTAACGTTATCATCACGTTGTTGAGTGCCGCATTCTGGACAGAACTTAGTCATATTATCCCCCTTCAATTAAACTAATCAAGGTCTTCGTCTTCTTCCTCTTCCTTCAATCCTATTCTTTTTAAATCTTCTAGTGAATTTGGTTAAAGGTTCTACGAAGATTCCTGCAATTGCTACACCTACACCTATCAAACCGGTAATAATCATTACAGCATAAGTAGGGAGCAAATGATCATATAAATAGTGAATAGTGCTTTGAACAGGCCCTTCAATGGATATGATATTATAATCGTTATCCTTTAAGTAATCCCTTACTTCAGTCACTTCATTCGCATCCACATGTACTTGAATATGAACGAAAGCAAATTCGGAACCTACTCCTGCCTTATTTGAAAGCCAATTAACTAGAGAACCTAATGTAGTTGTAGAGCTTGCGTCATTTTTCAAATCTACAGTAACTGAATTATTTGTTACCTTGAAAGACTCAATTTCAGGGTCGCTTCTCAAGTAATCTTCAACATATATTTTCGTAGTGTTCTTTATAAACCCTGTTTTCAGCTCAAAACCATTTGTAGTGACAGAATTAACTCCAGTCAAATTATTGATCTTATTTGTTATGTCGCTGATGTTAGAAGTTGATGGGATATTAAGATTAATTACTTCGCTATCCATTGAAAACATTCCCTGGATATTGCCTATTACATAAGGACTTTCATCATAAATTGGGTCGATAAAGAAATATCCGCCAATAGCCCCAAGAACAAAACCTATTAAAATTATGGATAAGATTTCCCTTCTACCTACATAGGGAGATAAGATTCCCATTGAGAAAGCAAATACCATAATTATAAGGAACAGGATAAGAAATATAATTCCAGTAATTAAATCCATATAATCAACTCTTTTCACCATTATTTATTTAATTTATCTTATTTTTACAAATAACCAATAAAATAAATTTATAAACTGTTTTCAATAAAAAATAAATCCCAATTTTTAAAATAAAAATAAAATGAATAATTTATTTAAGTTTTTAAACATTTTGAATTTAAATATTTTAAAATTAAGAATTATTATTCTATTATTATATTTAAAATATTTAATTTATATATTTTATGAAAAGAGAATTTATGGAAAATTGTTCACTTGGAGAAAATAATCAAAACCTGAAAACCATTAAATTGCCCTATTGACTTCAATCCTGTTGGATTCCTCGTCCCATTTTACTAGAATTTTATTGAATCCCTTAGATAAATGAATGTTTTCATTTAAACCAACATAGTCAAAAGAACTTTTAATTTCCTTTGCATTGTCTGATAAACTCAAATTTATTGATGCCAATCCCTTTTTGCCGTTATTTGATAACTTTACATCAACATCCCGATTGAAGTCAACATAAACAAGCCTTTTGGATCCTTTTCCTGAACTGTAGCAATAATCAATTGCATCTGTTATTTTGCTTAATTCCTCTTTAGAATTAATAGAATCGATAATATCCAGGGAATAATCTATTGTTGTCAATAAAATAGGAACTGAAACCAAACTGATTATTAAGATTGCCATCATGGAAAGAAGAACATATTCAAGTGACAATTGACCTTTATCATCCACATCTAAATCCATAATTATCCCCTATTTTCGATTAAAATAATATTTTTATATAACTTGAAACAATAGCTATTAAATCCCCAAATATTAAAAAGCAAAGATATCCTGCTGTTATAAATGGCATGAAAGGAATCCCTATCTTGATTTTGAAATTAGGATTTTCGATCAATTCATTTTCATATAATTCCTTTATTAATATTATGTCTTCTTCAGTCAATCCCATCATATTCATAGAAGATAAATGATAAAGATCAGCTCCTTTGAATGTCTTTAGATTAATATTAGAATTCTCTTTATCCTTTTCATGATTTATTTTACTGATGACACCATTATCTTTAAAATAATATTCCTTCAAGACCATGCCTTCCGATAAATCATCAATATCCACTGATTTAGTAGTTAATTGACCAAAGACTGAATTGAAATTGAATAGTGCCAATAGAGAGTAATGCCGTAGCTTCTTATCTTTAATAATTCTATATAGAATGCTTATGAAAATAAATAAAAATGCCATTAGAATTGAATTGAAAACTATTGAAAAGACTTTAGGATAGAAAACCATCTGATTTGAAATAGCCAAATTCAGACTATCCAAAGCTTCATTAAAATAAATGTTTTCTAAATTCAAATGATTTAAATCAAGAATGGATAATGGAAAGGATAGAGCAACAAATAGTTTGAAATCTCCACCTCCCCAAAATCCCATATACCATAAACTGAAGGAAATTAGCATGATTATGGCAGTTAAAGCCAATGAAAATAAGAATATTGAAGAATCATTGAATGATGATGCCAATGCTATATTAAAAACAAATCCATAAACCAATAGAATCAAGCTTAGTTTATTAGGGATTATTCCAAACTTCAAATCATAATAATCAGCAATTAATAGAAATAAGAATATTATGGAAAAATTCATTAATATTAATGATTTGACAACTAATAGTGATCTGATATGCAAATAAAGATTGCTGAGAATATAATTCATATAGAAATCCAGAATAATCCTAATAAAAATACAACTATACAAGAGGAAACCTCCAAAGATAGAACTAATTAACTAGACAGTAATAATTCCATTTGGACCCTATTTTCTATGAATAAATAGAAATTAGAAATACTATAAACAGAATTATTGTAATGGAGATCGTCTTAAAAAAACTAATTTAAGATAATTAAATTGCCTTTAAAAGACAATTGAATATTAAATTTTTATTATATTTAAATTTAACCTTTTTTATAGGTAATAGGGCATAATTAGATTGTTAAATTAATTTTAAAGTGAAAAATTAATATTAAATTGAAAAAATAAAGCAAATTACAATATTTTAGCAAAAATAAAATATTATAATAAAAATAGAAATGATAATTTTTTAAAAAAAAATAAAATAGATTGAAAAATTTTATAAAATAAGATTATTCGATAAATGAATATGCCTCAGAGAGGATGACTGTAGCATTATCTACTACAACCCCATTGTTCTTTAAGATGGCCTTATAATCTGCATTATGCCTTATGCTAATAAATTCATAATCCTTAGACCTTGATTCGACAATCAATCGCTTACCTTTAAATTTCAAGATATTTGCATTGCCTTTAGAATTATCAGAATCTTGATTATTTAGCCCTCTTTTTTCAATCAGTTCATCATTTGAAATTTTTTCAATTCTACCTTCTAAAACAAGATCATTGATTATATTGAAAACCAATTCAAAGTCCAATTCCAAATCAATAGCTATTTCATCCAAAAAGCAATCATTATACTTAATAAAATAACTTAAGATTTCCTTTTTTGCCTCAAAATAATTGACTTGCCTAAAATTAGCAACCTTATAATTCTTCAATTGTTCCCGTATTGCTTCTCTTAAAAAGTCTGAAATACTTAAATAATCCCCTTTTTCGATTAGATTTATCAATTGATTATGTATGTTAATTGGAACTTTTGTAGCAATTGTCTTGCCGATTTCCTTATTGTTTTTATTTATTTCTGTCATATTACCCCTCTTTTAATTTAGATTTTAATATGTTAATACATAGGGTTTGATTTAATATAAAATGATTTGAAATGCGAAAAAAATAAAAATCTTAAATGCACAATTGCACTAAATCACAATTGTGTAAAATCACCAATAATAATAAACAAAGAAAAATAGCTAAAATACGATAAAAATATTGAAAAATAGTTAAAAATAGTTAAAAAATAGTAAAAAATAGTTAAAAATAGAAAAAATAAGTTAAAAAGTAAAATAAAAATGATAAAAAAATAAATAAAATTATTTATTTTGCATTATCAAAGGATGCCTTTACAAATGAAGCGAACAATGGATGTGCATTGTTTGGTCTTGATTTGAATTCTGGATGGAATTGACATCCAATAAACCAAGGATGATCAGGTAACTCTACGATTTCAACTAAGAAATCATCTGGAGTTGTTCCTGCAATGACAAGTCCATTTTCAGTAAGAACATCCCTATATTCATTGTTATATTCAAATCTGTGTCGGTGTCTTTCTTGAATGAGGTCCTCTCCGTATGCCTCTTTGGTTTTGGTGCCATCGATCAATTTACAGTCATAAGCACCTAAACGCATTGTTCCACCCATATTCTTGATTTTCTTTTGCTCTTCCATCATATCAATAACAGGGTATTTAAGGTCAGTCTTGAATTCACTGCTGTTTGCACCTTCCATACCGATTCTTCTTGCAAACTGAATGACCATACATTGCATACCTAAGCAAATACCAAAAATAGGAACTTCATTCTCTATTGCATAATCAACAGCTTGTAGCTTACCTTCTACACCACGGTCTCCAAATCCTCCAGGAATAAGGATACCGTCAAGTTTGGAAAGCTCTTCTTGGAAAGCCTTCAATTCTTCCTCATTTTCCACATCAACATCAGAACTAAGGTATTCAATATTCATTTTAGCTCCGATTTTAGCTGCTGCATGGTGTAGGGATTCTCTTATACTGATATATGCATCTTCCAATTCCACATATTTACCTACAATACCAATTGTTACAACAGGACTTTGTATTTTCAAGGAGTCTACGATTTCTGCCCATTCATTGAGAGTATTCTTATCATTTTCAAAATCAATTCCTAAATTAATCCTATTTGAAATGTATTGGCCAGCATTTTCCCTATCCAATACTAAAGGAACTTCATAAATTGATTGAGCATCAGGAGTGTTTACAACAGCATCAAATTCAACGTCACAGAAGTGAGCGATTTTTCTTTTCAAGTCATCATCTATAGGTTTTTGACTTCTTAAAACGATCATGTTAGGGTTGATACCCATACTTCTAAGTTCTTTTGAAGAGTGTTGAGTTGGTTTTGTCTTGAATTCACCGGCAGCATCTAAGTAAGGAACGAATGTTACATGAACAAACATGACATTTTCAGAGCCTTCCTCATTTCTCAATTGTCTTAAAGCCTCTAAGAATGGTTGACTTTCGATATCCCCCACAGTACCACCTAATTCAACAAGAACAACGTCGTAATCATCTTTAGCAGAGATTTCACGAACCATTTCTTTTATCTCATTTGTGATATGAGGGATAATCTGTACACATGCTCCTAAGAAATCACCTTTTCTTTCTTTGGAAATAACTGATTGATAGACCTTACCAGTAGTGATGTTAGATATTCCAGGAAGCTCCACATCAAGGAACCTTTCATAGTGACCTAAATCAAGATCAGTTTCCATACCATCATAAGTTACAAACACTTCACCGTGTTGGTATGGGTTTAAGGTACCAGAATCCCAGTTTAAATATGGGTCAATCTTAATCGCTGCAACTTTCAAGCCGTAAGAACGTAATATACGGCCAATGGATGCAGATGTAATTCCTTTTCCAATGGAACTAACTACTCCACCAGTTATTATAATATATTTAGTCAGACAAATCCACTCCTAATTAATTTAATAAATTGATTTTTATTGTTTTTTAATAATGAATTCCTTAATTTTTTTATAAAAAAATTCATTATGAATACTCATTAAAATATTAGTTTAATTTTATATATAAAATTTGTCTTATGATTTAAAAAGCATGAAAATTTTTAAAAATTTTCTTTAAAATTTTAAGGAAAAAATAGGAAATAAGAATGAAAATAAGAATGAAAATAAGAAAATAAGAAATGAAGAAAATAAAAAAAGAAAAAGAAAAAATAAAGGTTATTTGTCACCTTTTAAACCTTCGAAGAATTTACCCCATTTGATTCCGTGTTTATGGGTTTGAACCTTCATTTCATAGGAATCATCGATAGCAGCATATTCCTTTTCTAAGATTTTCATTTTTGAGTCATAGTCTAATGAGTTATCAGTAATTTTTTCTACAACATCAATTTCACGATTAATTCTATCTAATTCATCAGACACATCTTCATCGGAATTTTTCATTTTCTCTTCTAAAGCTTGTTTTTTATTGGTTAATTCTTCAAGCCTGTCTTCAAGAAGCTGATTATTACGAGCCCCATAATGATCACGTAAATAAAAAACTAAATCTATGAGTTCACCGACGGTCATTTTGTTTTCTTGCATGATTTGATATTTTTTAAATTGTTCATCATTTAATTCAACTGTAATTTCATTAGCCATAATGCAACCTCTTAATTATTAATTTATTCAATAATTAAATATGTATATATTTTTTATATTATTTAACTATGTATAATATTTTTTTGCAAAAATTAAAAAACATTTAATTTTTTTGATGAGTTTCCAAAAATGAAGACGCCGCCAATACATTCTCCTTGAATTGTGGATTAATCTCTGTTAAAAATCCCATGAATGATTCTGCAATGTCTTCGTTTTCATAATCAACCTTATATTCACTTTCAATGCCTAAAAAGTCATTGATCCATTCCTGAGGAACATTTATGAATGGAAAAATAATGTCTTTGCATTCAAGATTCAAATCAAAAATATCAGATAAATCATATTTCTTATCCCATTCTATTCCTTTTCCTTCAAATATGTCATTTAAGATATGATTTACCTCTTGGTTAAGATTCAATGGAGAAATGACTGAATCAAAGTCATCTAAATCAATATTTTCATCATATTCAATGAATTCAATGCCATACTTCCTTGAATAAGGTTCCAAAACAATATACAAAAGCTCATCATAATCATTGTCAATCTTAGGAATCACTACAGTATCCTGAGGATTTAGGGAATTTGCCAAGGTTTTAGAAGCCCTTGAGCATATCTTTTGAAAAAGGGTAGACATTACAACTTCCATATCCGGATAGTATTTGTTGAAAAGGTCTCTTCTTTTTCTGGAAAACTTGGAAAACCTTAGATTTTCTATATATAACTTTACAGAATCATCAATGATGGAATCATCTGACAATTTGCCTTTTTGATAGAAACTGACGAAACGGGTGTCTACACCAATCTGCTTTAGGAACTTCAACAAGTCCTTTTTGGTTTCCACCTTCTCTTCCTCTTTGTTTTCCACAACAAAATTTGATAAAAAGTCTAAATCCATATAATCACTTATAATAGAATGAAATAAAAAATTGAATTATTATAAAAATTTTTAATTAGTTGTTATAATTACATTATCTTAATTATAAATTAAATACCTAAAACATCCAATAATGCCTTTTCCATAACATCCACTGGAGCTTCATGACCTAACCAAATCTCAAAGCTTCTGATTCCTTGATAGAGTAACATCTTATAACCTGGAACAACAGTTGCATTTGCCAATTTGGCTTCCTTTATCAAGCTTGTTTCCATTGGAGTGTAAACAATATCATTGACAAGAAGATCTTCATGAAGCATATCTGCACTTGCTATTGGCTTATCATCTACATTAGGATACATTCCAATAGGTGTTGTATCAATGAATATATCAGAATCTGACAGTTCTCTTTTCAAATCATCGATTCCATATGCATGAATGCCAATGTCAATGCCGATTGTCTCTAAATTAGTTCTCAAATCACCTGCAAGAGATTCAGCTTTGCTTGCATTACGATTCAATATTGACAATTCATCAATTCCACTATTTGCAATCTGAAATGCAACTGCCCTTGCCGCTCCACCAGCACCTGTGATGGTAACTTTCTTATCATTAATTGAAGTTTTTTCTTCAATTGCACGGACACATCCATATCCATCAGTGTTAAAACCTCTTGTTGTAACATTGATTTCATTATCTTGATTGGATGATTCATTATCTTGAACATAAGAGAATTGAATAGTATTTACTGCACCAATCATTGAAGCTACTTGATCGATTTCATCAAGGTGTTTCATGACATTGGTTTTATGTGGTATTGTAACATTCAAACCTTGTATTCCCATAGCCTTTGCACCTTCGATGCATTCCTTCAATCGGTCTGGTTTGACATGAAATGGAAGATAAATGTAATTTAATTTTAAAGCATCAAGTCCAGCATTATGCATTGCTGGAGAGAAAGTGTGTTCAATAGGGTCTCCAATAACTCCCAATATCTTTGTTTTTCCATCTATCACAATATCACCTAATTATTTAAAATCCTCAACCCACATAAAAAATTTAGTGTTTATTTTAAAAATCCAACTGTTCCGCTATGCAAAGTCTGCATACAGAATTTGGAGTATCCATATTAGCCTCTTTAACCGGACAATAATAAACTCCATTTTCCCTTATAACCTCTAAAGAACCTGGGAAAGGAGTTCCTATAGGATGAATAGGCTCATCAAGCACAAATGTAGTGTAAAGGGACACCACCAAATTAATTAGTGGGCTTTTATTTTTTCTATCTATAGAACCAATTTTGTAAATATCCTTCAAATAGTTTAATTTTTCTACAAAGTCATCTCTATCGAAATAATCCTTATAAACAGTATCATTGCTTCTTATTTCCTTTACTCTGTTTAAGAAAAAGTCTATATAAATCTTTTTGCTTTTTTCCTGATAGGATTCCTGAACATATTTGTTGTTTTCAATGATTTCAGCAGATATGATCATCATATCAAAAACAGATACATCAGCAAGCTCTTCCTTTAAGACAACCATAAGATCATCCTTTGATATCTTATCATCTTCACCTACCAATGCATCAAACTTTTCAAACATCCTATCACAAACTGTTATTATATATGATTGTAAAATACTTTTTTTAAAAAAATAATCATTAACTGCTGGCATTTAATTTCGGATCATAATCGATCTCACGTGAAATGCAGATATTGCAAACTGCTCCTTCAGTATTCTTTTGAGTTGCCTTAACAGGACAATAATAAAACTTTCCTAACTTTTTAATCTTCAAATTGCCAGGGAAAGGAGTGTCCAGTGAATGAATAGGTTCATTCAATATAAATGTAGCATATAGAGAAACTAAACAGTAAATAAGCTGCACCTTATCCTTATCAAAATCAACACCATCATAAACATTATGTAAAGCATCTAATGACTCTTCAAACTGTTTTTTATCAATTCTCTTCTTTTTGCCTCTGCTGTCATAATCTGTATTGTCCTTTTTAATATTGTTTATATGGCCAATGAATTGCTTAACATAAGCTTGACGGAAGTCATCCTGATATTTGTCCTGTACAAACTCCACATCCTGAAGTATATACTTATGGGCATCCATCAAGTCAAAAACAGATATCTTTTGAGCTTTTTCCTTTAAGATAGCCAACAGCTCATTCTTTGAAATCTTTTTATCCTTTAACAGTTCATGCAATTCTTCAAACATAATTCACACTTAATTTTTTTATAATAATTAATAGTATTTTATCATTTAAAATTTTATGTATTATAAAAATAATTTATTAAAAATTCCCAAATTTTTCTAGAATATCCTAATCAATTAAATATTTGGTTTAATTATTTTTTTAAAAGAATTTAGAGAATGAACAATCAAGAATTTAAAAAATAGCTAAGAATTCTTATAAATAAGGTTTAAAAAAAGAAAAGGTAGTAGATGATTTTTCATCTACTTTTTAACAGTTATTTTTGCTTTTTTGCTTAATTTGTTGTAGTATTTGCTTCCTGCATACTTAATGACTGCAGTGAATTTGCCTTTTTTCTTCAAGTTGGTGATCTTGAAGGTAGCTACACCTTTGCTGTTGGTTGTTGCCTTAAAGGTTTTCTTGTTGACTTTTAAAGTTAATTTGACCTTTTTCATCACTTTGCCCTTGTTGTTTTTAAGGGTTACTTTGTACTTTTTGGTTTTAACTTTAACCTTAAATGTCTTAGCCTTAGCAGTAAATTTTGGAGTAGCCTTTTTGACAGTTACTTTTACACTTTTAGAGGATGCAGTATAATTTGCATTTCCAGCAAAACTGATTTTAGCAGTGTATGTTTTCGGAACTAATTTAGCAACATTAATCTTGATTTGACCGTTCTTATCAGTTTTGTATGTTTTAGCAGACCCTAATGTTACAGTGACCTTAACTCCACTTAATGCTTTGCCTTTACTGTTTAACAATTTAATTGTTAAGTATTTGTTCACATTGTATGTTGCGGTAACAGCACTTGCAGTGATCTGAGTGGAATCCTTAGCTACTTTGATTGTTTTTGTAAGAGGTTCCACATTGGATCCAGGAATGCTTAATACAGCTTTATATGTACCTCCTGGCAAATTGACTGTCCATGCGCTTCCAGTTAATGCAGTATAATTATTTACAAAAGTGCCATTCTTATAAATGCTGATAGTAGCTTTTAAACCATCAAACACTTCATCTTCAGTGCTTAAGTTGAAATTGAACTTGCCACCATAATTGAATGTTGTGTTGAGGTCAGATGCATTTAAGACAGGAATGATGAATGTACAATCCTCATTAGTTACATAGTTCAAATCATTAGTACCTTCCTCTTCAGCAGTGTTTAAAATAAAACTACAGTTAATTGCCTTAGCCCAGCTCATTGCTCCACCACTTAGTCCAGAGTTTTGTGCGAAGTTACAATTGGTAGCATAACTATAGTACAATGCTCCTCCACCACGTTGTGCAGAATTTTGTGTGAAGTTACAATCTACAGCACTAGAAAAGTACATTGCTCCACCTTCTTCATCAGCAGAGTTTTGTGTAAAAGTACAGTTGTTTGCATATCCTTTCCAGACTGCTCCACCATTATTAATTGCAGAATTTTTAGTGAAGCTACAATTATCTAGTGTTTTCTCCTTATTATCATCATTATTAACTGCTCCTCCAAGAATTGCTACATTTTCCAAGAAGTTACATTTTTGAGCAGAAGTATTGAAAATTGCTCCACCGCTTTGTCCAAAGTTTCCAGTGAAATTACAATTGACAGCACCACCATCATATATTGCACCACCTTTCACTTCAGCTTTGTTGTCTATGAAGTTACAATCGGTAGCATCACCATCATATATTGCACCACCATTTTGTGCATAGTTTTGTGTAAAGTTACAATTGATGGCATCAGATTCATATATTGCACCACCATTATTTTTAGCAGTGTTATTAATGAAAATACAATCATTTGCAGTTACTTTTAATGCTGCTCCACCAATATTCTCTGCAGCATTATTAGTGAATGTACAGTTGGTAGCAATACCAGTGTGCATTCCAGCACCATACTCTGCTTTGTTATCAGTGAAAATACAGTCATTTGCATTTCCAACATATAAAGCTCCACCATCAATGCTTGCTTCGTTTTGATCGAATCTACAATTGGTAGCATTACCATCATAAATTGCCCCTCCACGTACGGCCTTATTTTGTGTGAAGTTACAATTGGTAGCATTACCTTCATATATTGCTCCACCACCAGCACCTTCAGCACGGTTGCTAGTGAAAGTAGAATTTATAGCTGTAACATAAGCTATTGCACCACCCTGTTTAGCATAATTGCCAATAAAAGTACAATTTATAGCAAAGCAATTAGGTACTTCCTCAGAGTATATTGCGCCACCATAATAGCAATCACCATTATTTATGAAAGTACAGTTGGTAGCATTACTCTTATCAATAGCTCCACCATTAACAAAAGCTTTGTTACCTGTGAAAATACAATTTTCGACAGTAACTGCTGAAACAGCACCTCCTATGTCAGCTCCGTTATTTGTGAAATTACAGTTTATTGCTTTTACATTAGGAGAATTTACTGACCAAATAGCACCACCACGACCACCAACATCAGTCCATCCATTAATAAAATTAATGTTATTAAATGTGACTTTTGAATTTCCAGTTACTTTGAAAATACGTGCATACTTAATTGCATTTATTGTATATCCATTTCCATTAATGGTTAAATCATGGTCAATGGTAACACCATTTCTAAGATCATACTCATCTTCATCTTTATCAAAAGTAAAATTTGACGCCAATTCAAGCACATTATCAGCATTTGAGACTTTTTCCTGCAAATCTGTAAAAGTATGTTGATTGGAATCATCTGTTAAAACGTTCTCATCACTTTGACTGTCTGCAAGGCTTGCATCATCGATGCTTTCCTCCAAGACAGTTACATCATTAGTATCTGTATCGGCAATTACATCACTTGCAGCATCATCTGCAGCGCTTACAGCAGAAACGCACAGCAAACTTACAAGGATTATCATTGCCATAAATATAAACTTATTATTCCTCATGAATATCATCCTAAATAAAAAGATTAGAACATTAATATATTTGTAAATGGGCATATATAAAATTTATATCCATATAAACAAGTATATAAAATTGTTAATTAAATTAATAAAAAATTGAAAAAATATGCAATAAAATTATATCTTATTAAAAATTATACAGAAAAAAAGCATCAATATAAAAGATGAAATATGATAAAAAATGCTTAAAAAAAAAGAAAAAGTAGTAGATGATTATTCATCTACTTTTTAACGGTTATTTTTGCTTTTTTGCTTAAGGCTTTGTAGTATTTGCTACCTGCATATTTAATGACTGCAGTGAATTTGCCTTTTTTCTTCAAGTTGGTTATCTTGAAGGTAGCTACACCTTTGCTGTTTGTTTTAGCTGTAAAGGTTTTCTTGTTTACTTTTAAAGTTACTTTAGTGTTTTTCATTACTTTATTTAAATTGTTTTTAAGAGTAATGGTGTACTTTTTGGTTTTAACTTTAACTTTAAAGGTCTTTGCCTTAGCAGTCATTTTAGGAGTTGCTTTCTTAACTACAACTTTTACGCTTTTAGAGGATGCAGTATAATTTGCATTTCCAGCGAAAGCGATTTTAGCAGTGTATGTTTTCGGAACTATCTTAGCCACATTTATTTTAATTTGACCGTTTTTGTCAGTTGTGTATGTTTTAGCGCTGCCTAAAGTAACTGTGACCTTAACTCCACTTAACTTTTTGCCTTTGCCGTCAGTTAAAGTGATAACAAGGTTTTTGTTAACATTGTAAGTTGCGGTAACAGCACTTGCAGTGATCTTGGTTGGGTTTTTAGCTACAGTGATAGTCCTATTTGTTGGAGCCACATTGGATCCAGGAAGGCTCAATTCAGCAGTATAAGTACCTACAGGCAAATTGACTGTCCAACCTTCACCAGACAATGCAGTATAATTAGCTACAAATTTACCATCTTTGTAAATGCTGACAGTAGCATTTACACCATTGAAGACTTGATAGCCAGCTATGGTGAAATTGAACTTATCACCATAATTATAATAGGTCTTAAGGTCAGATGCAGAGAATGAAGGGATGATGAATATACAATTTTCATTAGTTCCATCCATATCGTTATCATTTGCAGCAGTATTTAGTTGGAAAGTACAATTTTTTGCAGTTCCCAAATGCATTGCACCACCAGTTTTAATTGCAGAGTTTCCAGTAAAGGTACAATTGGTAGCATTACCATTATAGATAGCTCCACCAGTTTCATTTGCATCATTTTTAGTGAAGGTAGAATCGGTAGCAACACCACCACTCATAGCACCACCATCAGTTCCTGCAGTATTTCCTGTAAATGTACAATTGATAGCATTAGAATTATATAATGCACCACCGAAATCTGCATAATTGCCAGTGAAATTAGAATCAGCAGCAGAACCATTAACTATTGCACCACCAATAAATTCAGCTTTGTTACCTGTGAAGACACAATTGGTGGCAGTAACACCAACTAATGCACCACCACTATATGCAGAGTTATCAGTGAATGTACAAGCAGTAGCAGTACCTAAAACCATTGCACCACCAGTTTTATTTGCAGAGTTTTCAGTAAAAATACAATTGTCAGCATTACCTAAATACATTGCTCCACCATCAGTTCCTGCAGTATTTCCTGTAAATGTACAACTGTTTGCAGCAACATCAGTTATTGCTCCACCTAGGCCACTGGCACTGTTCTGAGTGAAATTACAGTCAGTAGCAACACCAGTAAACATTGCTCCACCACCAACTCTTGCAGTATTTCCAGTAAAGGTACAGTTCTTAGCTTCACCATAAGCTATTGCACCAGCATTATTTGCAGAGTTTTCAGTGAAAACACAGCCAGTTGCATTAGCATTATAGAGAGCTCCACCATTCTCTTTTGCAATATTACCTGTAAACTTACAATCTAAAGCAGTACCATTAACCATTGCTCCACCATGAGCACCTGCAGTATTATCTGTAAAAGTACAGCCAGTAGCAGTACCATTAGCCATTGCACCACCATCAGTTACTGCAGTATTTTGAGTAAAGGTACAGCCAGTAGCAGTACCATTAGCCATTGCACCACCAGTTCCATTTGCAGAGTTATTAATGAAAATACAGTTAGTTGCATTAGAATTAAAGAGAGCCCCACCATCAGTTTTTGCAATATTACCTGTAAAGTTACAATCTATAGCAGTACTGTTAGTCATTGCAGCACCACGACCGTAACCTTGACCTTGAACATCATGAAGACGATTATTGATGAAAGTACAATTGGTAGCAGTACCTTGATCTATTCCAGCACCATAATTATAAGCCCAATTGTCTATGAATTGACAGTTGATTGCGATACCATTGATCAATGCAGCATAATCTCTAGCACGGTTCTGTTTGAAAATACAATTCTCACAGTCCACACCAGCTACAGCAGAACCATACGCTGCTTGATTTTTAGTGAAGTTACAATTTATGGCTTTTACTGTACAACCATTATTTGCCCAAATAGCACCACCCCAACTAGTAGAAGCTGCGTTAGCATTAATAAAATTAATATCATTGAATGTGACTACTGCATTATCAGTTATTTGGAAAATACGTGCCTGATTATTTCCATCTATTGTATGCCCATTTCCATTAATGGTTACATTATGATTAATACTGACACCATGCTGATAAGGATAATCTACTTCCCCATCAAACCATCTATAATCACGAGTTAAGTCGACAACCGCATTTCCATTATTCACGTCCTGATTTAAGTAATAAAATAATGTAGGTTCTTCAGTGTCACCTAACTGTCTCTCTTCATCATCACTTTCTTTTAAAACGTTCCCCTCATTTTGGCTGTCTGCAAGGCTTGCATCATCGATGCTTTCCTCCAAGACAGCTACATCATTTGTATCTGTATCAGCAATAATATCATTTGCAGCATCATCTGCAGCGCTTACAGCAGAAACGCACAGCAAACTTACAAGGAATATCATTGCAATAAATAATAGATTATTATATTTCATAAAAATCATCCAAATATAAGAATTTAATATCACCTATAAAGAATCTAGCAGATATGAGACATCTACTTTTTAACGGTTATTTTTACTTTTTTGCTTAAGGCATTGTAATATTTGCTACCTGCGTATTTTATGGTTGCAGTGAATTTGCCTTTTTTCTTCAAGTTAGTGATCTTGAAGGTAGCAACACCTTTACTGTTTGTTTTTACAGTGAAAGTCTTCTTGTTGACAGTTAAAGTCACTTTAGTGTTCTTCATCACTTTACCTAAATTGTTTTTAAGGGTTATTGTGTACTTTTTGGTTTTTACACTAACTTTAAAGGTCTTTGCTTTTGCAGTCATTTTAGGACTTGCCTTTTTCACTACAACATTAACGTTCTTGCTGACAGCGGCAGAAGTGGCATTTCCAGCAAAGCTTATTTTAGCAGTGTAAGTTTTAGGCACCAAATTAGCAACATTGATCTTGATCTGGCCGTTCTTATCGGTAGTGTAAGTTTTAGCAGTAGCTAAAGTGACAGTGACCTTAACTCCACTTAACTTATTGCCTTTGCCATCAGTTAAAGTGATAACAAGGTTTTTGTTAACATTGTAAGTTGCGGTAACAGCACTTGCAGTTATCTTGGTTGGGTTTTTAGCTACAGTGATAGTCCTATTTGTCGGAGCCACATTGGACCCAGGAAGGCTCAATTCAGCAGTATAAGTACCTACAGGCAAATCAACTGCCCAACCTTCACCAGACAATGCAGTATAATTAGCTACAAATTCACCATCTTTGTAAATGCTGACAGTAGTATTTACACCATTTAAGACTTGATTGCCCTCTAAAGTGAAATTGAACTTATCTCCATAATCATAGTAGGTCTTAAGGTCAGATGCAGAGAATGCAGGGATAATAATCCTATAAATATCATAAGTTACATCATGCATATCCTTATCTTCAGCAGCATCATTAAATTGGAAAGTACAATTAGTAGCAATACCCTCAAACATTGCTCCACCAGTTTGATTTGCAGAGTTTCCAGTGAAGAGACAATTGGTAGCATCAACTTTATATATTGCTCCACCCCATTGTGCATTATTGCCAGTGAAGTTACAGTTGGTAGCATTACCCATATACATTGCTCCACCATCTTTAGCATAGTTGTTAGTGAATGTACAGTTAGTTGCATTTGACTTATAGATTGCTCCACCCTCATCCAATGCAACATTACCTATGAAGCTACAATTGATAGCAGTACTATTAGTCATTGCAGCACCACGTCTTGCACCATGATCAGTACCATTATAAAGATGACAATTAATGAAAGTAGAGTTGATTGCAGTACCCTGATCAATTCCAGCAGCATAAGCATCAGCATAGTTGTCTATGAATTTACAGTTATTTGCAGTACCCATAAACATTGTACCATAATAATCAGCAGAGTTATTAATGAAAATACAATTTTCACAATCAACATGAGCAACAGCAGAACCATAGCATGCTTTGTTATCTATGAAAGTACAGTTATTGGCTTTTGCTTGACCATCATTAGAAATAGCTCCACCATAACTCCAAGTACCTGGATTCGCATTAACAAAAGTTATATCATTGAATGTAACTACAGCACCAGATTGTACATTGAAAATACGTCCCTTATTATTACCATCTATTGTATGGCCATTTCCATTAATGGTTAAATCATGATTAATAATAATACCATTACCATCATTGTAATTATCCTCAGTATTATTAAAATCAGATGTTAATTCAATAGTTTTTTCAGCATTTACGATTTTTTCCTCCAAATCTGTAAAAGTATGTACAGATTGAGAAGAATTATCTGTTAAAACGTTCTCCCCACTTTGACTGTCTGCAAGGCTTACATCATCGATGCTTTCCTCCAAGACAGTTACATCATTAGTATCTGTATCGGCAATAACATCACTTGCAGCATCATCTGCAGCGCTTACAGCAGAAACGCACAGTAAACTTACAAGGATTACTAATGCCATAAATATTAACTTATTATTCCTCATGAATATCATCCTAAATAAAAAGATTAGAACATTAATATATTTGTAAATGGGCATATATAAAATTTATATCCATATAACAAGTATATAAAATTGTTAATTAAATTAATAAAAAATTGAAAAATATGCAATAAAATTATATCTTATTAAAAATTATACAGAAAAAAAGCATTAATATAAAAGATGAATGATGAATAAATAAAAGATAAACTATGATGAAAAATTGCTTAAAAAAAAGAAAAAGTAGTAGATGATAATTCATCTACTTTTTAACGGTTATTTTTGCTTTTTTGCTTAAAGCTTTGTAGTATTTGCTTCCTGCATATTTAATGACTGCAGTGAATTTGCCTTTTTTCTTCAAGTTAGTGATCTTGAAGGTTGCTACACCTTTTTTGTTGGTTTTAGCTGTAAAGGTCTTTTTGTTGACTTTTAAAGTTACTTTAGTGTTTTTCATCACTTTACCAAGATTGTTTTTCAAAGTAATGGTGTACTTTTTGGTTTTCACTTTAACTTTAAAGGTCTTTGCTTTAGCAGTCATTTTTGGAGTTGCCTTTTTGACAGTTACTTTAGCGGTTGTTGAAGATGCCAAGTAATTAGCGTTTCCAGCAAAGCTTATTTTAGCAGTGTAGGTTTTAGGAACCAATTTACCGATATTGATCTTGATTTGACCATTCTTATCAGTTGTGTATTTTTTAGCGCTAGCTAATGTAACAGTTACTTTTGCACCGCTTATTGCTTTTCCTTTGCTGTCTTTTAAGGTAATTACCAAGTATTTATTGTTGTTGTAAACTGCAGTTACAGCTTTAGAGCTTACTGCAGATTTATCCTTGTTTACTACAATAATTCCTTGAACAGCATCCATATCGAAATCTGTTGCATTATAGGTCACTAAGTAAGTACCACCATTTAAAGGAACTTTCCATCCGCCACTTGTAATATTGTAAGTAGCAACAAAAGTGCCTGTAGTTGTGTATACGTCAGCCTTAATCTTTGCATTAGCAATTGCCATTCCACTGCTTGATGTTAAGTTAACTACTAAAATTGAACCGTCATTGTAAGTGTATATGAAATTAAAAAGTGGTAAAACAGGTTGTTTAATAACTACACCTTCATCAGGAGCATCTCCTCCATTGAAAATACAGGAATCTGCAGTACCACCGAAAATGGCTTTTTTACCACCAGCATTATTATTAGTGAAAATACAATTTACTGCATGACAAGGTGCTTCATCCTCTTCATCACCATACATTGCAGAACCTTCACCTTCAGTTACTTTGTTTCCATTAAAAGAACAGTTTACAGCATCAACACGATATAATGCTCCACCATTTTCACCTGCACTGTTATTATTGAAAGTACAATTTACAGCAATATTATCCTTCCAAGCAGTCATTGCTCCACCAGAATCCTCTGCTTCATTTCTTTCAAAAATACAACCTGTTGCATTACCAAAAGCTATCGCTCCACCATCATCAGCCTTATTTCCAATAAAAGTAGAATTTACAGCATTTCCATCAGCTATCGCTCCACCAACTTCAGCGCTATTATCAATAAAAGTAGAATTTGTAGCATTACTTTCATATAAGGCACCACCATGATAAATTGCTCCATTGGATTCGAAAAGACAATTTACAGCATTACCCTCATATATAGCACCACCGCAAGATTGAAAATATCCATTTGCTTGATTTGAGGTGAAATTACAATCTTCAGCATCACAATAAGCTATCGCTCCACCATTACGAGCGGAGTTATTTATGAAATTACATTTTATGGCTTTTGCTGTAGAATTTTCTGCCCAAATAGCACCACCATTTCCATTAAAATTACCAAATCCATTAGTTAAAACCATGTTCTTGAATGTAACTACTGCATCAGGTTTTACCCAGAATAAACGTGCGAGTTGAGATCCATCTATTTTATGTCCATTTCCTTCAATAGTTAAATTCCTATAAATAGAGATACCATTATTTAATCCAAGACCTAAATCAGAATCTGCAATGTACTCATAATCATTATCCAAGTAAAAGGTAATGTTGTCCAAATACTTATTGTTAATCAGATAATTCAAATACATAAAGGATGTTTCGGAACCTACGGATATAGCACAAGTTACAGGTTCAACATTAGCTTTATCCACACTAAATTCAGCATTATAATTTCCAGCACTTAAATTAACAGCCCAACCGTCACTGCTTAAACCGGAATAAGTTCCTGCATCCTCACCATCTTTAGTAAGTTTAATGGTTATAGGAACATTCTTTAAAGCCACTCCATCATTTACGGTTAAATTGATCATTTGCTTTTCACCGGAATTAGTTACAGTGGTGAAATCAGCAACACTTAAAGTGGCAGATTCATTGAAAATACAATCAGTGATTGTAGTTGAATACTGGTCTTTACCTGAAGATGCTGAGTTTGAGACGTAGATGCAGTTTCTTGAAGAACCTTCATAGGTTGCTCCACCAGAACTGCCTGCATTGTTGCCTATAAATACACAATCGATTGCAGTGGACTGATGTGCTGCACCTCCCCAATATTCTGCTTTATTGCCAAGGAAAGTACAGTTAACTGCGGTGGTTCGACAAATAGCACCGCCAAATGTTGCATTATTGTTTATGAAAGTACAGTTAATTGCAGTTCCATCAGCCATAGCGCCTCCCATAGCCTGATTTCCTACAACAGTATTGTTTATGAAAGTACAGTTAATTGCAATACCAGGACCTCTAATTGCTGTACCTTCAGCAGTTGAAAAATCCTCAAATCCATTTTTAAAAATAATGTCATGGAAGACTACACTGGAATCGCGTGCATTGAAAATACGTGATATTCCATTTCCATCTATAGTATGACCATTACCATAAACGGTTACAGGACCATTGATACTAATACCAATAAGCCTAATAGTGCCATCATCAGTATCATTATCAAAGCGATAATCCGCTTCCAAATAAACAGTGTCTCCTCCATTATTGATATCTTCACGTAATGATGTGAAATTTTTTTGAAGAGCAGGTTCAGTTATTGGTTCTGAAGCCCCTCCATCATCACTTAAAACATTCTCATCACTATCACTGTCTGAGATTACATCATCATCGATGCTTTCCTCCAAGACAGTTACATCATTTGTATCGGCAACAATATCACTTGCAGCTGAATCATCTGCAGCACTTACTGCAGAAATGCACAAAATGCTAACAAGGAATATTAATGCCATAAATATAAACTTATTATTCCTCATGAATATCATCCTAATTAATAAAAATTGGAATATTAATATATCTATAAATAGGTATATATAAGATTTATATCCATATGAATGAGTCTATAAACATGTTAATTAAACTAAGAAAAAAATTAAAAAACATATAATAAAATTAGTATTTTATTGAAAATTTTGCAAAAAAACTAAAAAAAGGAAAAGTGATTAAAGAATTGCTTAAAAAAAATAGTTGATATTAATTAATAAAAAAATTGCTTAAAAAAAAGAAAAAGTAGTAGATGATTATTCATCTACTTTTTAACGGTTATTTTTACTTTTTTGCTTAATTTGTTGTAGTATTTGTTTCCTGCATATTTAATGACTGCAGTGAATTTGCCTTTTTTCTTCAAGTTGGTTATCTTGAAGGTTGCTACACCTTTTTTGTTGGTTTTAGCTGTAAATGTTTTCTTGTTG
>CACYJH010000002.1 GCA_902774685.1 uncultured Methanobrevibacter sp. | reverse complement strand
ACTACAATAGGTTTTCCACCATCACTGCAAATATAGAAATACCCTTGGGTTTCATCAAATTTGTAAGTGGATTGAGTTGCTTCGAAATTGCCTACTTTCAATTCTTGTGCATCACCGAATTCACATCCGGCAGCTTCAAGCATTGACTTGAAAAAGTTGATGTCGCTTGCTCCATCTAACTGATAAACAAGCACAGTATGATTTTCATCCAATTCCATTCCAACAGAAACGTCATCCTTGTCAACAACTTGATATCCGTCTGGAATATCAAAGGTATAATCTCCTACTGACTCATAGTCATCAGCAGCTGCAATAGCTCCAATGCTTGTGACCATGATCAGAATCAAAATCCCTAAAAACATATATTTGAATCTCATATAATCACCTAATTAATACTATTAATCATTGACTATTTAAACTTGCACTATCAAAACATCCTCACCTTCATACTCCTCAAGATCAATTGTCTTAGCGCCATCAACTTTGACTGCCTTCAACAATAGCTCACCACAATCCTCAATGGTAAATCTGCAAGCATCCTGACTGCAGGTGTTCTCATCCCACAATACTACATTCACATAGTCACAATCCCAATTTTCAGGAAGTTCTACAGTAGCATGATCAATGGTTTTAATAACAAATTCCTTATCTGTTTCAATAATTAGTGTGTTCATTGAAATCATTCCTTGATATTTAATAGTATTATGAATTTACTTACATATAAAAATAAGGAGTGAAACTAGAAAAAAATAGAAAATAATATAAAAAAATAGGAGTTATATGATTAAAATAATTGAATGGTTGAGATTTGATTGATTTTTGTACAAGGAGATATTATTTTAATCATATGAAAACTGCATGTGTGTGTTATGATTTGTGTTTTTTTTAAAGCGATATAAAAATTTTCGTGTTTAAGAGAGGAAAGAATTTTAACGATAAAGTTAAAAGATCCTAAAACTTTAAAAAAAGAAATTTTAGAAATGATTAAAATTTCTTCTTAGAAAAAATATAACGATTGTTATATTTCTCTATACTATAATATAACAATTGTTATATTTAAACTTTTCCCCCATATTTGAAGATTATATCCAAGGCTAAAAATTGTTTTAAATTCGTTATAATATTAAAAAAAGATTATTATACATTATTTAAAAAAACTAATCCATTTAAATAATATAAATATTAAACTAAGATTATTTATAGATTATTTAGGGAAAATAATGAAAAATAATGAAAAAACAGATTTGGAAAAGATTGAAGATAAATATTTCAGCCTCCTTTATCCTGGAATAAACTCCATACTTCTAAAGTTCGGATTTCCATATAAAATAGTCAGTCCCTGTCCAACCAAGATCGTGACATATGATGGAATGGAGAGGAGGGCTGATTTTATTGGAAAATTGGATAATGATGAGATCATATCTTTAGAGGCACATTCAACTGCAATAGGAAAGGAAGATAAGGAAAAGTTTTTTGATTATGCCTGTTATATGAGTACCAGATATAGAAGAAAAGTCCACACATTAGTCCTTAGCACCCATTATAAGGATAATAACCGGCTTATTTTGAATTGGCACAACAATGACGAGTTTACTATACCTTATAAATCGTTTAAGAGCTTTGATGGAGATAAAACTATAAATACGATTAGTTTGAAAAATAAGAACAAAGAAGAACTCAGCAAATCTGAAATAGGGGATTTAAGAATACTGACATTCATGAAATCAAAAAGGTCTCCAAAGGAATTGCTGATCAAATCAATTGAATTGACACAAGCGGCAAAGATGAATGAAAGGGATAGATTGCATACAGCAGTCCTATTGTCATATTTGGCAAAAAAATTCATAACGGACGATAAGGAATATAATGAAGTGATGAAGATGATAGAAAATAGTGCATTAGATTTTAAAGGAATACTAGGAAGAAATAATAGAATAGTCTATGAAGAAGGAATAGAAAAAGGAATAGAAAAAGGAATTGAAAGAGGAATAGAAGAAGGAAAAATAATTAATAATCACGAAATAGCTATAAATCTCATAAACTTAGGATATGACGATACAGAAATAAAAACAATAACAAAACTAAACCAAAAAGAAATAAACAAAATAAAACAAGAAAACTCAAAATAAAAGTGATAAAAATGGCTGAAAAAATTGAGTTGGATTTTAAAGGAATACTAGGAAGAAATAATAGAATAGTCTATGAAGAAGGAATAGAAAAAGGAATAGAAAGAGGAATAGAAGAAGGAAAAATAATTAGTAATCACGAAATAGCAATAAAACTCATAAACTTAGGATATGACGATACAGAAATAAAAACAATAACAAAACTAAACCAAAAAGAAATAAACAAAATAAAACAAGAAAATTCAATAGATTGATAAAAAAATGTAAAAAAAGTAAAAAGTAAAAAACACTTATCACTCATTAAAAGTGATAAGAGTTTTGGTCCAGGTTTTGCGGCCCGAAGGGCCGGAAAAGCTGGTTCTATAATTCGCTAATAGCTAATTCGATGTCTTCAGCTTTAACGGTTTTACGTTTTGCTAATTCAGCGAATTTGATAGCTTTTTTAGCAACTTTTGCAGCTTGTGCTTCTACGTAAGCGTTTAATTCTTTTTTAGCGTCTTCGCTTACTCTTTCAGCACCAGCATCTTTAATAATTCTTCCGATAGGAGCTACAGGAATTGCCATAAATATCATTCTCCATAATTTTATTTTAAAAAATACATACTTATTACTAATGCAATAATTAGTGAAAGTTTATATAAACTAATATTTTTTAAAAATACTAGCTATACAAGCTTTTTTTCATAAGTACTACTTATTAGTTTAACTTCCTAGTATATAAATGTTTCTACAAAAATGGCCTCTAATGCCTTATTTTTTAAAAATATAGTGCTATACTATATGAAATTTAAAACTGTTAATTTATAATGATTTATAATGAAAAAACATAAAATATATATAATATCACCTATGATTGAACAATTTATATACAATATAGAAATTTATCCTTAAAAAAATAAGTTAAACAAAATGAAAATTTTCAATTGAAAAATTAATATGAATTGAAAAATTTCTCAAAAATATATAATTTCATTTAATGCGAAAAAACGCAAACATTAATTAATATTAAATAGAAATAAAATAAAAATAAATGTAGAAAAAAACAATGGAGATAAAAATGAAGCTTAAAATCGCAGTGCCGTCTAAGGGCAGAATAAGTGATCCTGCAGTGAAGATCTTGGAAAAGGCAGGACTTGGCCTTAAGGACAGTTCAAACAGAAAATTATTCTCACAAACATATAATGAAGATATAGACGTTATGTTTGCACGTGCAGCAGACATACCTGAATTTGTTGCAGAAGGAATCTGTGACATGGGAATCACAGGCTACGACCTGATTGAAGAAAACAGTGCGGAAGTTGAAATTCTTCTTGACCTGCAGTTCGGCCAAACAAGATTGGTCCTTGCATCCCCTGATGACAGTGAAATAGTAAGCAAAGAGGATTTGAAGGATGGAATGACAATAGCTACAGAGTTCCCAAACCTCACAAGAAGATACCTTGATGAAAACAATCTTGACATCAAAATCGTGAAATTGACCGGATCTACTGAAATAGCTCCATTCATTGGAATAGCTGATGCAATAACAGACCTTACAAGCACTGGTACAACATTGAACATGAACCACTTGAAGATTGTGGACACCATTCTTGAAAGCTCAATCAAGCTTATTTCAAACAAGGATTCATATGAAAACAAGAAAAACCTCGTAGAGGCTGTAAGCACTTCCATCCAAGGTGTGCTTGAAGCTGGTAGGAAAAAGCTCATCATGATGAATGTGGCTAAGAAGGACCTTTGTGAAGTCCAAAAGGTAATGCCTGCAATGAGCGGACCTACAGTATCTGAAGTGCTTTCACATGAGGAAACAATGGCTGTTCAAGCAGTAGTTGGCGAAGATGAGGTATTCGAGCTTGTAAACAAGTTAAGAAATGCAGGTGCACGTGACATTCTAGTCGTTCCAATAGAAAGGATCATTCAATAGATTAGATTATTCTTTGAATAAATAAATTTTTATTTTGAAAATCAGTGATTAAATGAAATTCTTAAGATTCAAGAACAAGGCAGACAGTCTAAACGATGATTTAAGTCTCAAATCAGGATTCTTAGATGAAGAAAATAAAGTTATAGAACTTAAAGGAGACATTCTGGACTACCACAATAAAGAAATAAAAGCAATTTTAGACAATGCAGTCCAATCCCATAGCTTAGAGGATATAGAAATACAATCTCCTACAGACCCTTCCAAAATAGTCTGCATCGGCCTCAACTACAAGGATCATGCCAAGGAATTGAATCTTGAATTGCCGGAAAGTCCTGTAATATTCATAAAACCATCCACTACAGTCAACAGAACCGACAATATAGTGGTTTATCCTAAAATATCTGCTCAAGTCGACTACGAAGGAGAGCTTGCTGTTGTGATTGGAAAGAAAACAAAGCAAGTAAGCCCAGAAGAAGCGAATGAATGCATCTTCGGATACACAATAATAAACGATGTCACCGCAAGGGATTTCACCCTTGGAGACGGGCAGTGGACAAGAGGAAAGAGCTGTGACGGTTTTGCCCCAATAGGGCCTTTCATTGAAAACAAGCTTGACCCATTGAATCAAAGGATAGTGACTAAAGTCAATGGTGAAATCAGACAGAACTCAAACACTTCACAGATGATCTTCTCACCGCAGGAAATAATATCATACGTTTCACAGACAATGACATTGAATCCAGGAGATGTGATAGCTACAGGAACACCTCCAGGTGTAGGTGAAATGAAGGCTGATTCAATTGTTGAAGTGACAATAGAAGACATTGGAACATTAAAGAACTATCTAATCAAGGAAGAATAAGGGCTATTTAATCAAAGATGGGATAATGGATATATAATCAAAAAAATAAGGCCTATTTAATCAAAGGATGAAAAAAATTGAATTAAATAGACAAATCATTAAAAATTAAATAGATAAATTATTATAATACTTTACAATATATTATAAAATAGAATATCCTTTATTTTAAAAAGGAGTTCTAAAAAGAGGTGAAAACATGGCATTAAATAAAGTTTGTTTGTGTGCAATCGTATTATTCTTTTTAATACCAATAATAGGATTCTTTATGCACCACTTTTGGAAAATGTTAATTCTTGGTATTATCATTTCCGTAATCGTAGGAATTATAGGATGGTTCAAAGGAGACGAAATAGCTCCTTAAGTGCCCTTTTTTATAGCCTGGTGAAAATATGATTATAGAACTAATAATAATAGCTATACTATTGATGATTATATTTGGGCTATTGAAATGGTTGATGAAGATAGGAATGAAAATCTTTATCATAGCAATTCTTGTATTCATCATTATGGCATTGTTAGGATACATATTCTAATAAAAGGTGAAAGGACATGATGCTTAACAGAATCGTTCTAACAGCAATCGCTTTAATCATAATCTTGACCTTATTGCAATTGTTCATAAAAATTAGCTTTTGGGTATTCATCCTACTCATCATTGTACTCTTGGCTGTTGCAATATACGGATTCATGAAAGGCGAATAAGCAAAAGTTTTTTAATCCAAATTAAAAAACTTTATTTTTTATTTTTTAAAATATAAATTTCATTTTTCTATTTTTTGATTTTATTTATAAAGACCACTATTTCAAGTGTAAAATTTAAGGAGTGTAATATCATTTTTGAGCATGAAAATGTTATTTCATTGAAGGATTTTGAAAAGGAAGATATTGAATTTATCTTAGAGGAAGCAAGCAAGCTTGAAGATGTTGCAAAATCTAAGGAGAAATCTAGAGAGCTTGAAGGAAAGATCTTAGGGCTTCTATTCTATGAGCCTTCCACAAGAACAAGGCTATCTTTTGAAACCTCAATGAAAAGGCTTGGAGGAGACTGCATAGAACTTGGAGATGCAGCAAACAGTTCAGTTTCAAAAGGTGAAAGTTTGGCAGACACCGCAAAGATGTTTGAGTCATACTGCGATGCAATAGTAATCAGACATAACCTTGAAGGGGTGTCCAGATTCCTATCAGATATAGTTGATGTGCCTATCATCAATGCTGGAGACGGCGCAGGCCAGCACCCAACCCAAACATTGCTCGACCTTTACACCATCAAAAAGCACTTCGGAAAAATAGACGGATTGAAGATTGCACTTCTTGGAGACCTGAAATACGGCCGTACAGTGCATTCCCTTGCATATGCACTTGGAATGTATGATGTTGAAATGAGCTTTGTCTCACCGGATGAGCTTAAGATGCCTAAAGAGACATTGCACGACCTTGAAGAAAACAACATAAAATACAAGGAGACAAATTCACTAAAGGATGTCATCGATGATGTTGATGTGCTTTACGTCACAAGAATCCAAAAGGAAAGGTTCCCGGATGTAGAGGAATATGAACGCATCAAAGGAGCATACCTAATCAATAAGGATTTGCTTGAAGGCAAGGACCTTATAGTTATGCATCCGCTTCCAAGAGTGGATGAGATTGCATATGATGTTGATGATACAAAGTACAACAAGTATTTTGAACAGGCAGCAAATGCAATACCAGTCAGAATGGCTATTTTAAAAAATGTAATTACTCATAGGTTTGAGTAATTCTTATTTACTTTTTTTATTTAAATTTTCTAATAATCTTATAATTTCATTATATATTTTTTCAGTTCTTTCTACATTGCATGAATGAAAAATTTTATTATAATCAGCAAAATTTCTATATGATCTCATGCTTCTCAAATTCTTTCCTATACGTCTTTCATCCCCATAAGAACTTTCTAATTCATTAATTAAAAAAGAATGGGAATTAATAGAAGGAACGACTTTATTATACTTTTTCTCATAATATTCTCTAATCAATCCATAAGCAGCATAATAATAACGTCCTACTGCAGAACGTTGATATTCCTCTTTTTCGGAAATATTTTTCATACAAATTCCAACATCAAAAAATTTATCCCATTTAAAAGACATTTTATCATACATCCAATAAGAGTAAACGCTTAACGTTAGAATCAGAAACTTTCAAATTATCTATTTCCTTTTCTAAATCATATAATTTATTTCGATTAAATTCATAGTCCTTAATGTCTCCATTAATAAATAACATTAAATCTTCAATGCTTACTATCTCTGGATCTGGTGCATACAATAATGAATATGAATAATCCGGAAAATAGGATTTAAGCAAAGGATAAACCTTTTCCAATAGCTCCAATAATCCGTTATGACTTTTAATAAAATCGATTATTTCCTCTCGATTAATCAACTTGAAATTATTCAATACACACCCCTTATTATCATTCAATATGTTCTCTTTAATTGACAAAAAATCACCTTTTTAAAAATAAGTTAAAATTTCTTATTAGTTAATAAAAACTATAAAAAAAGTTATATTTAAAGTTAACTAAATTTTAAATGAGTTTTAACGAAAATAACTCAATATTCTATTGATATAGTAAAAATAAAGTGATTTTAACAAATATAGTTTTATATAGTAAACTTTAGTGAATTTGAAAAATTAAAATAAAAAAAGAAAAATAGATTAAGTGAAGATTACTCGTTGCTCTTCAAAGACTCAACCATATTTACCCTTTTGATCTTCCTTGCAAATGCCAAATTAACAAGAACAGACAATCCAAAGGTAATCAAGAAACTTAAAACAAAGTTCCACAAGTAAATGTTGATTGGGAAGAAATAATCATCACCGGTTGACCCCATCATAACTCCCATCAAGACATAAGCTCCTGGAATAGCTAGAATGAATCCAATAGTTGAGAACCATAGGTTTTGAGTAAGCAAAAGCCTTCTTAGGCTTTTTGAATTGAATCCAAGCACCTTCAATGTAGCAAGCTCTCTTTGAATCTCAGTAAATGACAATAAACCTAAATTATAAAGCACAACAACAGCTAAAACTACCGCAAAGGTTGTAAGGACACTGACCATCATATCCAATGCATCAGTCATTGTATTCCAACCCTTTTGTATATCCTCCCTTGTTGTAATGCTGCTTACACCTGTATAATTCTTGTTTACATTCTTTTTGGTCAATACAACATTTGTGCTGTAATTGTAATCATCCCCACCTTCCCTATCAAAGGTTTTAGGAGACATTATCAATCCTTGTCCAAAAGGAATTGTATAGGTTTCGCTTATCTCAGAGTCAATCCATTTAGGATCACCTACAACATGCCATCTGACCTTATCTCCAATCTCAAGTCCTAAGACTTCTGCCATCTTGTCTGAAATGGCTATTCCATCAGGGTCAAGGGTAATGTTATTCCTATTGATGTCAGTCACCCTATAATACTCTGACTTGTTCATCACCGTTAGGGTTCCTGCCTTCTTTTTGCCCTTATACTTCAGTTCTATAGCCTCTTCCATCATTCCTTCGCCGTCGGTTTCGGCCAATACATGATCCAACTGTGCATCTGTAATGTTTTCTTCCAAGAAAAGCTTTGTATTGAAGTTATATATCTGATTGTACTGCCAATCCTCAACATCGTTCATTGAATCGCTCATTCCAAATGCAGACATCACCAATAAGGCACATGCGAATACGCCGAATACGCTCATGATCGCTCTGGTCTTGTTCCTTTTTGCATCCCTATAGTTCCATCTTTCATTGAAGCTGAATCTTTTCCAAATCTTTGTCCTTTCAATGAATCCTGATGAAACCATCTTCGGAGCCTTTGGCTTGATTGTTTCTGCAGGATACTCGTCACTGATTCCCTTCACTGAAATGTAGCTTACCAAGACTGAAGAAATCACCATCAGTGCAGCTACCGCAAAGAAGCTGACATCCCATGCAGGTCCCCATCTAGGAAGTGAATATGTTGAGGACATTGTAGGATAGAAGAGATATGGTATAGTGAGAGGCCCTATTATAAGTCCTATAATTGAACCTGCCAATGATAGCACAAATCCGTATGAGAGATAGTGAAGGACGATTGACTGGTTGGAATATCCCATTGCCTTCAATGTACCTATCTGAATTCTTTGAGCTGAGATTACACGTGACATGGTTGTAACCAAGGTCAAAAGTGAGACAAGGACAAAGATTGAAGGGAAAATTCCTGAAAACATTGTATGCTGGTCTATTTCCTCCTGCAATGTCTTGACACCAACATTATTGTCACGGTCAACATACTGAACGTATGCCTTTTGGCCTAAGGTCTCTTCCAGCGCAGACTTGAAGTCACTCTCTTTCAAGTCCTCATAGGAGTCCAAAACAATTGTGTTGTATTCAAGGTCAAAATCAGCCCCTTTAGATGGAATATATGCATAGCCCACTTGTGAGAAATCAGGCAAAAGGCTTCCTTCCTGAATGTAAAAGACATATTCAGGTGAATACATTGTTCCTCTGATTGTCTTGGAGACGGTTTTTCCATCGAATTTCAGGGTTATCTTATCTCCAACATCCAGATTACGGCCGTCAGCAAACCTTTTGTCTATCCAGATTCCTTCCTTGTCATTCTCGTCAAAGTCCTTGCCGTCGAAGAGGTAGAACTTGGATATGTTCTGATGACCCTCAACTACATGCAGACTTATGTCCGGGTCCGAAGAGTAGTTTGCAATCGTATCAACAACCATTTCCCTATGGGCATCCTTGATTTGCTCCATAGCCTTGACGTCCTTGAATAGGTCCTTGTCGATATCCTCTCCATAGATCCATCCGTCAGCAAGGTTGGTGTCCTGATAGTAATGAGTTGAAACGTCAACCAATCCTACAACTTCACCGCTGATTCCTGTAAATGCGAAGACTCCTATAAGAGCCATGAGAAAAATGGATATGAATTGGGCCTTATGATCCTTGAAGTCACGCAGCATCTTTCTTAACAGCTTTTTCATATTATCACTTTTCTACCATTCGATTTCATTTACATCCAAAGGATTTTCATTGACAGTCACTTCCTCGATCTTGCCGTTCTTGATTCTAATCAGCTTGTCAGCTGCATCAGCAAGATTTGTGTTGTGTGTTACAATGACAACTGTTGTTTCCTTTTCATGGCACATCCTCTGCAGCAATGAAAGAATCAATACACCTGTATTTGAATCAAGTGCACCTGTAGGCTCATCGCACAAAAGCATTGCAGGTTCCTTTGCCAAAGCCCTTGCAATTGACACCCTTTGCTGTTCACCACCAGAAAGCTGTGCAGGGAACTGATTTCCATGACCGCTAAGGCCCACTGATTCGAGTACCTTGTCACCGTCGATTTTCAAATCGGTGATATCCTCCATCAGCTCGACATTTTCCTTTGCAGTGAGGTTAGGAATGAGATTATAGAATTGGAAGATGAATCCTACGCTTTTGGCCCTATACTTTGTAAGCTCATCGTCATCGTATCCTTCAATGTTCTCGCCGTCGACGATGATCTTTCCGCTTGTGGCCTTATCCAATCCTCCAAGAAGATTCAACAATGTAGATTTTCCTGCACCTGAAGGCCCTAATATAACCACAAACTCTCCCTTGTCGATGGTGAGAGACAAGTTGTCCAAAGCCTTCAGCACATGTTCTCCGCTTTTATATAATCTGGATACGTTTTCAAATTCTATCATTGTTGTCATATTTCATCCCCTTAGATTAAAAAAATAATGAAAAATAGCTGCACTCTCATGCAACCAGTGAAAATAATTGTCTTATATTTAATTAATTAAGTAAACTGATAAAAATAATTTATGTTAATTAACTAAATTTGCAATAAAAATAACTCATTTTATCAATTAAATAAAAATCAATAATCAAATAGTATTTATGGTTGTTTAATTATATAAATATTTAGGTAAACCTAAATAATTAATGAACCTGATTTGATGAGAGGAATCTGATATAATATTTTGAAAGAATATTAAGTTAAACTTAATCAAATTAACTATAAAAGGTTCTTATAAGACTAAATTTAATATAGACTTATATAGGTTAATGCTTATAAAATATATTATCATTAAAGAGCAATTCAATTAAAAAGGGTTTTTATATGGCAAGTACAATACAGGAAAGGTTTAAAGAACTTATCAAATTCATTGTATACATCATTCTAGAAGTAGTTATCTTCTTTTTGATTATCCAAACCATTGGTGGAATGGAATTGCCTAATATAGAAACAGCATTTCTTGTAATTGCCCTACTATCATTGATTAACGCCCTATTATGGCCTCTTATAAGCTATTTTTCACTGAGATTCGTAGTCATTACACTGGGTTTTGGAACATTCCTCATCGACGGAATCCTTCTCTATATAATAAGCCTGTTCATTCCAGGAGTTCACATAGAAGGAATATCCCTATTTGCAACCCCGCTTCTCATCGGACTGATTTCCTCATTCCTATCACTTGTCCTTAATATTGATGATGACAAAAGCTATTACCAAAACGTTTTGGAAAAGGAAATGACTGCAATATATAAGGATAATGCAGATAAGGAAGGATTCATTTTCCTTGAAATAGACGGCCTCTCCTACAATACATTGAAGAAGGCATTGGAGAGGGGAGACATGCCTACATTGTCCAAATGGATTGAAGATGGAGACCATAAGCTTACAAGATGGGAAACCGATCTTTCAAGCCAGACATCATCTTCACAGGCAGGAATACTTCATGGAAACAACAGCAACATACCTGCATTCCGTTGGGTCGAAAAGGAAAACGACAACCGCATAATCTCATCAAACGGAATGGAAAATTCAGAGATACTCGAAAAGAGAATATCAAATGGAAAGGGACTCCTTTCAAATAAGGGAGCAAGCAGAAGCAACCTGTTTTCAGGAGATGCAGAAGACCACATACTGACATTCAGTAACCTGACACAATCCAAAAGCCTTGGAACCACCAGCTGGTACTATCTATATTCAAAGCCTTATGTAATCACCAGAATCGTCCTGCTCTTCCTTTTCGATATGCTTATGGAACTTGGTTCAAGAATAAGGCAACTCTTCCTCAATACACAGCCTCGTCTCAAATGGAGAGGGCTTGCATACTATGTCGCCCGTGCAGGAACAAATGTGGCCATGAGGGAAGCTACAACTTACACAATCATTGGAGACATCTTTGCAGGCCAATACAATGCAATCTATGCAACATATATGGGATATGATGAGATAGCCCACCACTCAGGAGTGGAGGACTATGATGCATTCTATGCATTGAGGCAAATCGACAAGCAATTCAGAAGAATCGAAAAGGCAACCGAAAAGGCCAAAAGGAAATACAATCTCATCATACTTTCAGATCACGGCCAGACCAACGGAATCACCTTCAAGCAAAAGTATGGAATCAGCTTGAACGACTTGGTAAGTGAGATGCTTCCAGACAACATCAGCATACACGGCATATTGCACTCCAACGACGATTACTTCAGAAAGAAATATTCCCTTGAGGATTATGTGGAAGGAAAAGTGGACAATACAAAGGAAAGAATAGACAACAGAGTCGACAATACAAGGGAAAGGATAGACAGCACAGTGGATAATGCAAAGGAAAGAATAGAAAATACCAGAGAAAGAATAGATATCCATCCAATGGAAAGGCTATCAAGCATCAAGGACAATTCTAAAGTGTCTGAATATGTGGAAAAGCTTAGAATCGACAACAGATTCTTCAATGGAGATGAGTCATTCTCCGATAAGCTCAACAGCATTTCATCAGATCTTGACTTGAACATCAGCTTTTCAAGCAAGACTACAGTAAGTGAAGACACTGCACAGGCAATGGTGCTTTCCTCCGGAAATTTAGGATTGATTTATTTTACAGATTGGTCCAATAGAATGACATATGAACAGATTGAAGATGCATTTCCTGGACTCTTGAAGGCATTATCTCATCATGATGGTGTAGGTTTTGTCATGGTGAAAAGCAGTATATATGAAACTGTTGTTTTATCTAAAGATAGTGTACTTTACCTTGACACCGAACAGTGCAACGGTGAAAAGTTCTATGAAATATATGGCGATCACATCATTGAAAAACTGAAAAGAACAGACAGCTTCGAACATGTTCCGGACATTCTCGTAAACAGTGTCTATGATGTTGAGAATGATGAGGTCTATGCATTTGAGGAACTGATTGGAAGCCATGGTGGAGCTGGAGGAAGCCAGCAGTATCCGTTTATCTTATATCCAAGCAATTGGGATTTGGATGAAGAGATATTCGGTGCAGAAAATGTACACAAATTCTTTAAGGCCGAGATGGAAAAGTCATGGGAAGGGAAATAAATAGCTAATTTTTAAATTAAATTCAACCCTTCAATTGCCTGAAAAATAGCTTTTTCAAATTTAAATTGCACCATTAAAACATTAAAAAAAGATTAAGTGATAAATAATCACTTAAAATACCTTAATTCACCTAAGCATCACTTAAAACATACTTAAAATACCTAAAGACACCACTATCAAAATCAATGTGGATATGGAATCTGTAAGGCTTGTAGACAATGGAATGACTATATTATCAGGATCCAATCCTCTTCTATATGAAATTGTGGATATGTAGAAGACCACAAGCAACATGATCATTATCAATATCATACCTGCAAGGAAGCTTATTGACAATGATTGAGGGAATCCTACACCAACATTTCCAAAGGCCAATGTTGAGGATTCTGCCAAGAATCCAATCAAAGGATACATCACTACAGCCAAGGTCACAATAGCTATGAAGTTTTCCATAGTGTGCTTCTTAGGCCTTAATACAGGGTCGATTAAACCTGAGTGGAGACCTGAAGATAATCTTGCTCCTAAGATGCTTACCAAACCGCCACTTTCACCGGAGAACAATGGCACAAGGGTAAGCAATGTCTGATTCTTAAGCAATGTGCTGATTGAATTGTTCAATATTCCACCTGCTACGGTTCCCAATATGGAACAGAAGAAAAGAACCGGAGTGGATTGCCTTACGATATGTCTCACCTCATTGTCTGCAGTGTATCCTGAAATCAATGATGCAAGGGTTATGATGATTATTATCACAAATAGAATCATCTTGACCATAGGATGGAAACCTATGAAGTTCACTGTCATCACACTTAAGATGATTGCAGGCAATGTGAAGAAGTCCCCTACAGCTGCAATGAATGGTGTTGTGATGTTGTCTGGGTCCCAACCCCCTTCAAAGCTCTTGAGTGAAATGAACATTGTAATCGGAAGCATGATTATAGTTGAAAAGAGACCTGCGATAAATGAGATCATAACAAAGTCATAAAGGCTTATGCTTTCGAAATTGAAAATGATACATATTATCTTGGCAATCACTGCAAGCAAGACTGAAAGCACCATAGTCAAGATAAGGGATGCAGTAATGTTTTCATCCAAAATGTCTGACCTTTTGAATTCAGGAGACAAGGTACCGATGTGGAGGTGAGTGCTTAATCTTGAACCGAAGGATCCGAAGATGTTTCCTCTCATACCAATAGCTCCTGGAATGATTACCATAAGGCCAGGATAGGTCTTTAAAAAGAATTCCATGTTTCCTAAAATGATTCCTGCACACAAGTCACCGACAGCACATATGGAAAGGGCAATGAGGCTTTCCTTCAAAACAGAATCAGTGTCGGCTAAAAATTCCTTTATGTATACAATCAATTTGGCAGGAAGTGAAACAATGTACTTTATGCCATTGAATAAAAATAGAATTATGCTAACAACTATTGAAATGGTAGATTCCCCAACCTGACGTATCATCATCATTAGACTTTTCAAGCGGTTCACCTCCCATCATCATAGTGTCACATCCATACATATTAAATCAAATAATTTAATTGAAAATTATTTCTTAAACTCTTAAAACAATTGTTTAAAATAATTTAATGAAAATTATTTTCTAACAAATTTACATTGACTTTAGGACTAATCGTCATCGTCGTCAATGATTTCATCAATATTTCCTAAATCCTCTAAATTAATTTCTCCATCTGCTAACTTTTCAATAATCTCTGTTCCTGTCTCGGATCCTTTAGCAATCAAAACGTCTCCTACAAGGAGCACAGTGTTTTTGTCAGGTCCGTAAATCCAGGAATCACCACGTCTTATTGAAATGATTCTCATACCAGTACGGTTAAGCAACAATAGCTCTCCTAAAGACTGGTTTGCTAAAACTGAACTTTCTTCAACATTCAAACGAATGATGTTCTTTTCGGATTCTTCCATAACCATCTTGAATACTGGGTGAGGTTCGAATCCTTTAAGGGTCAAGTCAGCTAAATCCTTTGCAGCATTACCCATAGATTCAGCAGCTTCTGCAATCTCAAGCAAGGTAGTCAACTTTTCTGCATCTTCAAGTGAACGTGCAGCTACAAGAGACTGTTTCTTGATTTCATAGTTCATGCTGTTGAGTCTGTTTTCAAGGGTCAACACTTCCTCTGCTGCAGCCTTGTTGTTGAACAATACAGCAGAATATGCTAAATCGACCATTAATTCCGACATATCTTTCATTTCAATTAAAATATCTTTTACACTCGGCATTTTAAAACCTTCTTTAACTTTAATATGTAATAAATAAGTATGATTAAAAGCTATTTATCTGATTTTAAATAGCTATTTTAAAGTCTTCAAAAGACTTTGGCGTCTCATTTTCAACAATTCTATATGTTTGGTCTTCAAATCTTCAGTTTCTTCAAGGATTCCATCAAGGCCTTCCCTAATGGCTAGGCATGGCTCTTCAAGATGAATCCAATCACAGAACTGACAGCTCCAAATATTCTTCTCCTTGATCCATTCTCCTCCAGTGACGCCATCAGCACATGGATAGAAAGGACAATAGCAGAAATCGCATGCCTCCAATTCCTTATGGCATGGGAGATAGTCACATTCCATATCAAGGCCTCTAGGGGTTTCGCCCTTAAGGTACCTTTCAAAGAAGTCCATATTCTGTTCAATGAATTTCGGCTTGACAATATAGTCAGAGGATGTGACCATAAAGTCATCAAGGATATGTGTCAATCTGTTTCCAATGATTAGACTTGTCTTTTCATTTATATTTTCATCATTGATGTCCTTGAACTTGCAGATTTCATGTGATTCGCCATTCACGATTCCAACCAGCAATTCACTGTTGAAATCATTCACGATTCTTTTCAATAGATTGAAGTTTTGATTCTCCTCTTCGCCATAGCTTCCTTTGAGATTATGGATAAAGAGGACGAAATCATTCTCCAAAGCAGATTTGATCTTGCCTTCAAGTTCCTCTTGGGATACGAGTATGTTGTTTAGGTCAATAGCTGCATAGTCATTCAATGGAGCACCTAATAATGATGCTGAATAGTCTACAGGACTGACTCCAGGATAGATCTTAAGCTCAATGTCATTGTGCTTTGAGCTGATTTGAATCAGGAGATTGGCTACTGTGTAGATATTCGGATTGTTTGAGGAGACAATTGTAACTGTCTTGTCCTCTCTAGACTTGTAGACGCAATATTCTATCTTTGAATATGATTCCTTAAGTCTAGAATAAATATCTCCTTCTTTAGATTTATCAGAATCTGTTGTAATGATCTCCTTATCCTTTATATATTCATCTAAAATACTCAAGTCAATATCATCATAATTGAGTATAATGTCAGACTCTGTTATTGCATTGAATGCATTTACAGTAATATCTCCTATATCAGAACCGATATAAACAAGATTAATCATCATATCACCTAAAAAGGTCTTTATTTTGTATTTTTTAATTTAATAATCCATTAATAAATAATTGGGTTAATAGCGTTTAAATTAAACATTAACTACAATAGCTAATAAATAATCTAAATCTAAGGTTTAAATTAAACATTAACTACAATAGCTAATAAATAATCTAAATCAATGAGAAAATGGTTACTAATAATCCACTTTCTTCACTGCCACCGCCAGAGGAACCTCCACCGGAACCTCCGCCAGAACTTCCACCATCAGAGCCTCCACCAGAGGAACCTCCACCGGAACCTCCGCCAGAACTTCCACCATCAGAGCCTCCATCAGAAGAGCCTCCGCTAGAACTGCCTCCAGATGAGCTTCCGCCGCTTGAGCTTGAGCTGCTTGAACTGGAACTGCTGGAGCTTGAACTGTATTTGGATGAGGACTTATAGCTTGAACTTGAACTTGATTTTGTAGAGTTGTCATCATCCAACATGGAATAGCTGCTGTCATCAGCATCAAATATCTTTAAGATTGAATCGACTTTCAAAGAATCCAAATCCACTTGAATACCATTGACTGTGTGTTTTGCAACACCTGTAGCAATGATCTTGTAATCAGGTTCGGCATTGATTAAAATGGTACCTGACTTACCAGTAGGTTTGGAATAACCGAAAGCTGTTACGGTAACGTTGAATTCCTCTTGGTCACTGTCTTCGACAGTTGTAATGTTGAGGTCATCCACATTGACCCCATCAACATCGGCTATCTCTGACAGCTTGTCAGCCAATTCAAATTTGTTTGTAATATTTACGCTATCTGGATCTTTGATAAGCAATCCGCCAACATTGTCGGCACTGAACAATGAGGTTATTGTGCCAACCTGCATATTTATTAATTCTCCTGGATCTGGAACTTCTCCAGTTGCCAAAGTGTAGGAACTGAATAGTCCTATTTCAAAAAATACAAAAAACAATAACAATATAAGTATGATTCTTGAAATTTTCATTTTATCCCTTTATGAATTAATTTTTAAATTTTTATAAGTTTTTATAAGCATTTTCATCATCACGATTTCAATGATTAATTTTAAATGTGATGAAAATATATAGTTAGTATCTTATAATGAACTAAATTATATTATTTATATATAATAAAATTATCGAAAAATGAGGCAATATAGATTATTTTATTAACTAATAAAAAGATAGTATAAGTATAAGATTTTAATTTTAGATATTCGAATGTAATGGAACTATTTCAATTAAGTTAAAAACTTATGTTTTTAACGCAAAAAACAAAGAGGAATAATATGTCAGCTGAAATACTTATTAAATTTGCGAGGAAAGGGATAATTCTATCTCCAGAGGCTTATGAGCTAATCAAGAACTCTGAAAATCCTATAAATTTAAGTTCAGACATAATTGTCAAATTGAAAAGCGGTAATTATTCTAAAGACATGGTTCCAGTTGATCTTGAAACATTGGAAAAGATGGGCCTTAACATAAAAATGAAAAGGGATAGTGTAGATAAAGGCCAATCTGCAGCAGAAGCGACTGCTGAATCCAAACCACCACAAACAGAAACAAAATTAGAAACCGGCCATACTATAGAAAAACCGCTTATGGGCAAAAGGGAAGAACCTATTGTTGGATTTGCAGAGGAAAAAGCTAAACAAACTGTTGAAACACCAACAGTAGAAACTAAAGCTATTCAAAAAGATACACCTGTTGAAACTAAGGCTATGGAAAAGGACACTCCTGAAGAGACAGAAGCTATTGAAACACCAACAAGTCCTCAACCTGAAACCACAAACTATTCACGTGAGGATGTAGTCATAATCAAAGATACAGAAGTCTCCGAAGACACCAAAATGAAATACAAAAGAAACCTTACAGAATCCAAGGTCAGTTTCGACAAGTTCAAAGTGCTCAAGGACACAAGCAATCAATCTTATACAAGCGGAGACATTGGAAACCTTATCGAATATTTCCAAAACAGATACAAAAAGCTCTCCGGAATATTATCACAAAGGCCTGAACTTAGGACCTTCCAGAAAATCAATGAAATCACAGACAATCAAACTGACTTGAACCTTATTGTAATGATCACAGATATCAGAAGCACTAAAAACGGTCATTATCTGATTGAAGTTGAAGATGATACAGGCTCACTTCCTATCCTTGTAAGCAAGGACAATGACGAATTGATTGCATATGCCAAAAACCTCATGAAGGATGAGGTCATCGGTGTAATAGCTGAAAAAAGGCCAGGAAGCGAAAACAGTTTGGCAATCGTCAAGAACCTCATTGATCCAGGTGTGCCAAGAATCGACAGAAAAGAGGTTGATTTCGGTACAGTATTCACATCCGATGTCCATATAGGAAGCTCAACATTCCTTGAAGATGCATTTGTCAGATTCGTAAAATGGCTCAACGGTGACTTTGGAAACGAAGAGCAGATGGAAATGGCAAACAACGTGAAATACATGATTGTCGGTGGAGATATCGTGGATGGTATCGGAGTGTATCCTAACCAGGACAAGGAATTGGCAATCAAGGACATTACAGCACAATACGATGAAGCCGCACGTTTGCTTGGTGATATAAGAAGTGATGTCAAGATAATCATCACTCCTGGAAACCACGATGCATCAAGAGTGGCAGAGCCACAACCTGCAGTGCCTGAAAAGTATGCTAAGTCATTATACAAGCTCAATAACGTTGAATTCCTTTCAAATCCAAGTACTGTAAGCCTCGATGGACTTAAGGTATTGATTTACCATGGAAGGGGAATAGACGATATGGTGATGGGTTCAAATGATTTCTCACACGAAAGAAATGACCTTGTAATGAAAGAATTCTTGAATAAAAGGCATTTGGCTCCATTGTATGGGGAAAGGACTCCTCTTGCTTCAGAGCTTGAAGACCATTTGGTTATTGACACTGTTCCTGATGTATTGCATACAGGCCACGTTCACATTAACACCTATACAAACTATAAGGGAATTCACTGCATAAACTCAGGTACATTCCAGACTCAAACAGAGTTCCAGAAGATCTATAACATTGTGCCTACACCTGCAATCGTTCCTATCATTGATGTAGGTGGAATCTACAAGCCATTGGACTTCAATAAATAGATTAAATGAACTATTTAAATTAAATCAGACTTCAATAAATAGATTAAATGAACTATTTAAATTAAATCAGACTTCAATAAATAGATTAAATGAATTATTTAAATTAATATTTTTTATGCTTATTTTGGATGATAATATGGAAAAGGAAATTGTAAAATCAGTTGTTGAAATGTCAGCATATGTATTTGAAAGAGGATTGGTTTCAGGTAAGGCTGGCAATGTCAGTGCAAGATTCAAGACAGATTCAGGTGATATAGTTGCTATCACACCAACCCTTAAGTCACTTGCTGACTTGAATGAAGAGGATATCGTTCTTGTAAACGAAAAGGGAGAACTCCTTACAAAAGGAAAGCCATCATCTGAAGTTGGTATGCATTTGGCAATCTACAGAGAAAAACCTGATGTCTATGGAATTGCACATACACACTCACCATATGCAACCGGTTTTGCATTTTCAAACAAAAGGATCAAACGTCTCGAAGGTTTCGGTGCAATCAAGTCAGAGTACTTGAAGGACATTGAATACTTCAAGCCTGGAAGCAAGGAACTTGCTGAAGCTGCTGCTGAAGCCCTAAAAACAGAAGATGCAATTATCTTAAAAAATCATGGAGTCATTGCAACTGGTGAAACAGTCAAGGAAGCTGCTGCACTTGTTGAGTTTGTTGAAGAGATAGCTAAGACTCAATTCGTCACTCATGTATTGAATTCAATAGAATAATTATAAAAATAGCTATTCTGATTAGTTTTTAAAAAAAAGTTTTTTTTAATTGATTAATACTAAATAATTTAAAAATAACTCCGTTATAAAAATTTATATACATCAAAAATCAATATGATAACATGAAAATCGAATTTGAATCTATAGGAACAATCCACACTCCATTTACAGAGTTAGAGGGAATGCCAATCCAACCAACTGGTGCAAAAGGAATCAAAGGAAAAATATGCCTTAAGGACGAATTCAAGCCAGGGTTAAAGGATATTGATGGGTTTTCACATCTGATTCTAATCTATCATTTGCACAAAACAAATGGAAATGCCCTTGAAGTCAAGCCATTCATGGACAACAGCACTCATGGAGTATTTGCAACAAGATCTCCAAAAAGGCCTAACAATATCGGAATGAGTACTGTAAAGTTGGATAAGGTGGAAGATGACATCCTATACATTTCAAATGTAGATATTCTTGACGGCACACCGCTTCTTGATATTAAGCCTTATGTTCCTCAATTGTTTGAGGATACAATAGTCGATGATCTAAAAATAGGCTGGTTTGAAAACAATCACCAAAAGGCAAAGAATCAAAAGGCAGATGACAGATTCATAAAATAGCTATTTTTTGCAAATTAATTGATTTTAACGAATACCTTATCTTCTTCTTTAGGTTTTCTCTGAAATACCAAATCATAATCAATGATGTCAGCGTATTGTGTTTTCCTTGCTGGTACGTCTCTAATGGAATATTCACCTATCTGCTTGCCGTTCATATGACTCAATTCCTTAATGACCTTATTGATGAGAGCACGCTCTTCATTTTTTAGAGTGATTTCAGGTGACTTTAGGGAAAAGTATCTGTTCATTATCTTGCCGCATGGCAATTTTCTCTGTCCTAATCCTACCTTCTTTTCATCCACCAATTCCTTTATGGCCAATTCAAAATGAATAGGTACAGGACCGCGTTCCAACTCCTTATATTCCTCATTTGTAATGGATTCCTTATGCAATTCATAATAGTTGAAGTCTGAAAAATAGAGCAATTTATGAATGACTGTCCTTCCAGCAGTTTTCCTGAAACCGCATTTGTAGATAATGTAGTGCACAACCATCTTGAACTTTTCCATATCGAAATCCATTTTTATCCAATCCTGTCATTTTTATATTTAAAAAAAAGCTTAATCTTCAATAATTTTACTTTATCAATTTTAATATAAAAGCATTTCTTAAAATACGAACGATATGCATTAAATATATATACTTTGAAAATTATATTTTATATTGTTATAGACTATTTACTATTTTTGAAACAATTTTACATTTACTTAAATTACGATTTTTCAAAAATTGATGAATAGGGAGGAATTATTATGACTAATGAAACTTTTGAAGAAGTATCCGCAATCTTAAAACACATTATGGAAAACCCAAGTGTACCACGTAACATTAGAAGAGCTGCAGATGAATCTTTCCAAACATTAAACGATGAAAGTGAAGATCCTACTGTAAGAGCTAGTGCTGTAATTTTAAAATTAGATGAAATTAGTAATGATCCAAACATCCCAGTTCATGCAAGAACCTTAATTTGGGAAATTTTATCTAAATTAGAAGCTACCACAGCTTAAATACTTTAAATTTTCTTTTACTTTTTTTAACTATTTTTTATTACTGCATTATTGTTTTGTACACTTTTTTTATAATTTTTTTAAACATAATGTTAATACTATTTCAAAATTTTAGACATCTATTCTATTTTCAAAATTTGAAACCAGTTTTCATATTAAGAACTGATGACAATTCAATATCATTTTTCAAATAATTTTGATGGCCTAAATTTTGATTTGGAACTGGATTAATATTGTTTTAGGATTAGGGAAAATCTAGACATGTATTTCAAGTGTAAAATATTAAAATTTTCACATTGAAAAATTGAAAATAGTATTACTTTTTTAAAATCAAAAACCTTTATATGTAACCTGGTTCATACTATATATACTTACTATTTTTACGGGGTGAATTGTATGATTGATAAAAATGAAAAATATGTAACTGTTATATGCTTTAACCAATTTCACGGAAAGAAGATATTCAAGATTGGTTCTATTTTAAGGCTTATAAAGGAGCCTGACAATAATCATGATGCTGAGGCTATCCGCACGGATATGAGATATGCAGGAAAGGTCGGATACTTGGCAAACAGTACTCAAACCGTTGTCAGAGGTACAATGAGTGCTGGAAGGGTTTACGATAAAATCGATGATGAGAATGCATACGCTATCGTGAAATTCATTTCACATCAAAATGTGATAGCTAAAATCATCGAGGAAGATGAACTTGCGGAACTCAAGAAAGATCCGGAAAATGACGTGAACTTCATCTAAATGAATTTTTTAAAAGGAATAAAAAATAATAATCATGAAAATATTAGTTTGTATATTATAAAACAATTTTAAGATAAGGGGTGATTGATGTGGAAAAATCAAACAAGAAAGCTGAAATCAATAACGTGAACGAGGACTTGGAAAATTTGAAAAACTTTGCATACATTGACTTAAACGGCACCAAAGTAGCAGTTGAGTTATTGGAAAGCCAAAAATTTGAAAATGTGGAGGCAATTCCATTAAAAAGCGATTTCTTTGGGAAAAAGGATTTCCTAACACTTGAGAAGGGATACGATATGGGGCTTGTTGAAATCAAGGAGCTTGAACACTCAACCGTAAACACCGTAGTGTGCAAAAACGATTCTGTCGCTCCACTCATATTGATTGACGGGGATGAGATCACTGGTGCAATGCAGAACCGTATCATAAACGATACCTTGCTCGTGCCGGCACAATCCTCACTTGACATTAATGTAAGCTGCACTGAACACGGCAGATGGCACACCAGAGGTGAAGGTGATGAAGCGAGAACCTTCAAGCCATCATTGTATTCTGCAAACCACAGTACCAGAAGCAGAAAATCAAGAGCTTCCTATGAAGGTCATGATTATCAGGGCGAAGTATGGGATTCAATCAGCGAATTTGAATCAAGGTCCAACTTCAAATCCGTCACCAGCGCATTGAATGACAGCTATGAAAACCTTAAGGACAAGCAAAACGATTACTTAAGCAAATTCCATATTGAAGAAGGTCAAAATGGTGTCATATTCATTGTAAATGGTGAAGTCAAAGGATTTGAGCTCTTCTACAATCACAGCATCTACAAGCAATATCATGAAAAGCTCTGCAGAAGCTATATCATAGAAGCTATCGTTGAAAAGAAATCAGTGGACAATATCGACAGATTAGATCTTATGAACATATTGGAAAAGATTTCAGATAGCGAATTTAGGTCAATAAAATCCATAGGACTCGGAGACAATATCAAGTTCTCAAATGATTTTGGATCAGGTTCAGGTCTTGTTTGGGAAGATGAATTGATTCACATGACCTACTTCAAGGATTTCATTAAGGTTAATGATGTAGTTATCTAAAATTCTACTCATTAATTTCTTATTCTTATAAACTCTTTTTGCATCAATTAAACCACTAAAAAGTAATATCCTTTTACACCATACTCTTATATTTATGATGGATATTGCTTTATCAAGCACTTCTATGAATTTAGTTATTATGATATTATTAATGAAATAAGTGATAAAAAAATTGATTTAAAAATAAGAATAGATTTTTGAATAAATGGAGGAATTCATATGGTAGATACAGAATTAATGCATGAAATAATGGTTGACTGCTTTTTAGAGCTTGAAGGAGATTGCCTAGAATCTAAAAGCAATAAGGAAATCATATTGGAATGGATCAATTGGATTGACAGCAGATATAAAGTTGCCATTGTTCCTGGTGCCTGCTATGCAATCATCGACTGTGAAGATGGCAATATGGTGTCTATGTTCAATGCTGATTTGCCTAATGCAAAAGAGCAGGCAAAAGAGATGTGTGCATCATTGAATGAAAAGGAACCAAGTAGTTATACGACATATCCTTTACCAACTGAAAATCTAGCTCCTCAAGAAAATAAGTGTGAATCATCTGATGTTATGATCAATGCAGATAAAGTGGTTGCCGCATTTCTGGAGATGGATGATGATGAGTTCATAGATTTCCTGATGAATTACACTGATGAGGAAAAAAATAAAAAATAGATAGGAATTCAATCCATTTTAAAAATCAATAATAAAAAAGAAAAAGAAATTCATTACCGCTATAACATCAAAAGAATCAGATCCATAAACACGAAGAAGAAAAACACGGTTATTAGAAATATGGTGAATCTTGCAATGTCAATGGCCTTATCAATGCATTCCACTTTCAATGGATGAAGATTGTCACCTAAAGTATAGACTCCTTCCTTTTCAAGCTGAATGTTCAAAGCACCTGCAACTGTAGCCATGGTATATCCTGAGTTAGGACTGTCACAATTTCTTGCATCCCTTTTCATAATGAAGCTTGCACCTCTCCAGTTAAGGCTTAATATTGCAGATGAAATGATTATCAAAAATCCGGATAATCTTGCTGGAACATAATTCAATATGTCATCAAGGTGAGCAGGAACATATCCTATATTGCATAGTTCCTCTGTTTTGTATCCAAGCATGGAATCCATAGTATCAGCTGTCCTATGTATCAATGCTGCAAGAACAGCAAGTATGACTACATCAAAGTCATTGAATCCAAGTAGTGCAGCTGCTATTCCAACAATTGAATAATAGAATATTGTGGAAACATATGAATCAGGAATGTTTTCAGATAATGTTTCGATTACAGCGGATATTACATGCTCCTTACTCAATTCACTTGTCTTTCTGCTTACAAGATAGCTTACTGCCTGACGTGCCTTATTCAAGTTATTGTTTTTGAGGTCCCTTTCAACATCCTTTGCTGAATCCAATAAGAGCTTGACTGAAAATGTTGAAGAAAGCAATAAAACGGCAATCAATTTAAAGAGATAGATCATTCCATCATTAAGATAGAGGTAATGCTTTGCAATGAGCATCGGCACCAAAACAATAAGTGATGAAACAATGATTACACATATTGATATCAACAATCCTGATATCTTGCTGTTGTGATTGAAAAGATTCTTGAAAAAGTTTATTATGCTTCCAATCCATACAACAGGATGCAGTTTGACTGGAAATTCTCCAATCAAGAGATCTATTGCTAGTGCAAACAGCAATGTTGTAAGCAACATATAAATTGAATTTGAGTAAAGTTCAGTTATCATTAAAATTAAATATATTAGCCAACTATATATAATTTATTGATTATAAAAATTTATTAATTAAATAAATTATAAAATTATTATCCTAATTTAAAATTCAAATGAAATCATTGGTGAAATAATGGCAATTGATGAAGAGCAAATCAGAAACTGGCTAATGGAAGAGGATCTTATTCGTGAAAAGATTTATGATGAAAACGCTAATTTCCATTACATAATTAACTTTCCAAACAACAATGCAATGGATATAATTCAGCCAAAGACAAAAGAAGACGTATTGATCATAGGCTGTGCAACAGAAGTTTCCCAGGAAGAGCAGAACATTATCAACAACAGTCCTAAAAAGGTCAATCAGGAATTCATATGGAAAATAAGATTTTCATTAAATGAAATGCTTCTTGATTTCGAATTGGAACATCCAAATGATCAATTGAAGAGATTCATCATAACAGAAGACATATTTGAAGATGGACTCTCAAAACATGTTCTAATTAAATCAATCAAAAAGGTATTCAAAGGCAAACTGCAATGTATCTGGATTCTTGGCAAGACATATGGATCTGTACAAGCTAATGGCATGCCTGATGATGATATGATATAATAATTATCATATTATTTTATTTTTTATTTTTATTTTATTTATTTAAAATTGAATATTAATTTTTTATTATTTCTTTAAAATTATTTTTTTTATTTTATTTATTATGATTTAAATGATTTAAATTTTCTTATTTGTCCACGATTTTCAATTTAATTTTCAGCTGATTTCATGTTAAAATCTTCTAATTTTTCATGATTTTTTAGAGAGTGAGAGGTGTGTTTCTAGTGAAACGTTTTCGAGGGTCTTGAAAGAATCGACGGGACTATTTCATTTGTATTCACTTGCAATTTAACTCCCTCTCTTTTTATGAAAAATTCTTCATTAAAATGCTTTAATTACGATTTAAACTTCAAATAATGATTTTTAATTTTTTCAATGAAAAAATTTACACTTGAAATATATCCCTTCATTTTCGTTTTTTACCAAATTTGCTTTCACTTGAAATGGTACTCTCTGTCTATTTTTCACTAAAAATTATGCATTTTATTCCAGATATTCTTTTAAATTTTCATTGAATTATAATTATCCTGTAATTTTTTAATTAAGCTATAAATTATTCATTATAATGAATCATATTACAATATATCTAAAATTGGTTTGATTTAATCATAAAATTTACTTTATTTTAAAAAAGACATATATTTCAACTGTAAATTCTGAATACAACTTATTAAAACTCTTCGATACACTTGCAATTTAACTCATATTATTAAAGTTTTTCCATAGTTTTATTTTTTAAGAATGTTCACTAATTTTGAAATGATAAAAAACTTTAAATATGTAATCTGATAAACAATAGTAATACAGTTGAAATTTTACTATTGAAAATGAAAAATCTTTTTTTGCATTAGTTTTATTATATTCATTTTTATTAGAATATTAAATTTAACTTATAATTTTATTTTTAGAACACAGAGTGAGTATTCTAAATTTATTGAATTTATTGGATATTAATTTATTAAACTATTGAATCTAATCTATTAGTTTTTAATTTATTAATTTAATTATAATTCTTTTATTACATTTATGAGATGATTAAAGATGAGCGACAATATTTTTGAGGGACTTGATGAGGTCTTGCCTTTAGATGATAAGATCTTCAAAGACAAGAAACCTTTGGATCATCGTTTCTTGCCTGATAATTTGCCTCACAGAAAAGAGCAGATTACTGCAATTGCAAGATATTGGGTTGAAGCGCTAAAGGGAACCACTCCATCAAACATTACAATTTATGGAAAAACAGGAACTGGAAAGACAGCAGCTGCTAAATTCGCAAGGGAACAATTGATTGATGCAGCAAAAGACAAGCCTGTTTCCATCAAGGTGGAATATGTAAGATGCACTGATTTCAATACAGAATATCAGGTTCTCACCTACTTATGCCAAAAGTTAGGTAGAGAGGTGCCAAGCCGTGGATGGACCAAAGGGGAAATCGTAAATGCATTCAGGGATATATTAAAAAGAAATGTATACGGCAGAAACATGATTTTGCTTGTCATATTAGACGAGATCGATATTCTTCTTGAAAAAGATGGAGATGGATTGTTATATACACTTACAAGAACTGATAATATTGCCATATTATCAATCAGTAATTATCTTAACTTCAAGCAATACATCAAGCCAAGGGTTGCAAGCAGTTTGATGGATAAGGAAATCGTATTCCCACCTTATGATGCACAGCAATTGGCGGATATTCTCGAAGAAAGGTCTGAACTTGCATTTTATGAAGACACTCTTGAAGAAGGAGTAATTCCTTTATGTTCAGCTATGGCTGCAAAAGAGGAAGGTGATGCAAGATATGCTCTTGACCTATTGGAAAGTGCAGGTGACATTGCCATTGACAAAGGATCAGAAAAGGTCTTGCGTGAATATGTACGTGAAGCTAAGGACGTAATCGAGTACAATAAGGTAAAGGATGTAATCGTTACATTGCCTACCCAACAGCAAAGGGTGCTTGCAGCTATCCTAAAGCTTACTCAAGATGGTGAGGAGATCACTTCAGGCAAATTGTTTGAGTCATATAAGGAGATTTCCCAAGGGGATGCCGTGACATACAGAAGAATCTTTGACTTTGTCAATGAATTGGAGATGTTAGGTATTATTTCAACCAATACTGTATCTAAGGGAAGAGCTAAAGGAAGAACAAATATCATAAATCTTCAGATTGATACAGACTTGTTGGAAGAGAATCTTTATAATGTACTTTAGCCAAGCTTTTTAGCCTTCGGCTAAAAACCTTGACCAAAACTTTTTTTATTTATTTTTAATTTTTTTTATTTTTTAATTTTAAAAATTCCTTTTTTTCTTTAAATATTAAAAATAGAAAAGAATCAATTAGATTGATCCTGATAAGATTAAGATTGCATGTGCAATTACTGCAGAACCTAAGTAAGTTCCAGTAATCACAAATAAGGTAATGAGAACTCCTCTCCAACCAATCTTTTTAAACTTCTCCCAATCTTTAGCCAGTGCTATACCAACATAAGCTAAAAATGCTGAACAGATTATAGTTAAATCAACTTGAGAAGCATAATGAGCCACAAAATCAGCGGTTGGAACTCCTGGAATTGCTAAAATCATACCAAGTAAACATATTAAGATGATTGATGGTATCTTAGCTGGAATGATTTCACCAATACACAGACCTATGAATGAAATGGCTGAAATAACAAGCATTCCAATTAATGAATCAATAAATGGAGCATAACCGCTAAAAGCATTTCCGATAGCAACAATTAATGAAAATACTAAAAACACGGATATGATTTTAGGAAGCTTATCCATTTTCAATCCAAATGGGTTTTTATCACCATCTTCATCATCAATGAAGTCATCAAACTCAATGGCATTGCCTTTGCTTAAAACCGGAGATAGCCATGAATATAACTTTTCTGTAAGAGGCAATGAAATAAACATGAAAATGTAGATTCCAAAAGCGCTTGAAAGAACATTACTGCATCCTGCAAAAGCTTCTAACTGAGTAGCCATGGAAGGGTATAAATTCACTAATGGAACTAATCCTGCTGCATTCATGCTTGCACTTCCTACACCGCATGCCATTGCATATGCATATGGATGTAATGGCAGGAGTGAAACACATAGGCTTGCTAAGAAACCCATATATAAAGCGCCAATGATAGGTCCTAAGATATAAATGAATAACACACCACGTGATTCTGGAGATGTAAGTCCATATTTGTCAATAATGATTGCTACATTTGGATCACGACAAATTGAACTTGTCATTCCGACAGCTTCTCTTCTAAAACCTAAAAGTAAAGCGACAGGCAATGCTATAATAGTACAGGCGTCCCCAAATAACTGTAAAATCAAGGCAGGGCCTACATTAAAAATCATATAGATGGCTTCTCCACTTGAAATAGCCAGTTTGGATATTATCACACCAAGAAGTATAGCCATGATTCCTTCAGCAATTTTAGCTTCTTCTTCACCGACCCATTTAATATGTTTTGACAAATAGACAGCCATTGCAATAATTATTGAATATGTTATAGGCATTAATAGGAAACTGATGTTGTCAGTTATTTTAACCTCTCTAACTCCAATGTATAATGAAATAATAAGTATGATCAATGCAATGAAATGTAAATTATACACTTTCCATCGTGGGCTCTTATCAATTCCGCCGTCTGTTTTTTTCCTATCTCTTTCAGTATCGGGATTGGTTTTAGAAATAAAAAAAACCTCCTGATTTATTGTCAAATATTTCTTGTTTTTTAAAAATAGCATATTTTTGTTTATTATTCTTTGTTTAAATAGTTTTTTATCCTCAGATTAAAGTTTATCAGTTTTAGAATAACTTTAGTTATTAACTAAATTAAGAAAACATAGAAATTAAAAAATTAGTAAATTTTATTTCACCTTAATCATAACTTATTTTCATTACAAAATTCACATCCTGAACATTAAAGTAATCATATTTCAATTCATCATTTGATATCAAATTATTAGTCATATTTTTAGGAATTGCTACTAAAACTGTTTTAAAGTTATTTATATGATTTTTATCAACATTGAAATGAATGGAATATATGTCTTCTGATGAATTTTCTAAGTCATTAATGAAGACTTGATTCAAATCTATAATTTCTTGATCAAGGCTCTGTCTATCATCATTTGTTTTATTCAAGCTTTCTAAAATCCAATATGAGTTGCTATTTTTGATTGATTCATCACTTATCAAATAATAATCATAGTTCTCCAATGATTTTTTATAAATTTTAAAGTTCTTGCAAAGCCAAAGAGATCTTTCATCATTGCTATGATTTGTCAAATTGGGATTTGTGTCATGATTGCAGATTTCATCTTCATCATAATCATCTCCACTTAATTCAAAGTCATTGAAATCATACACCACAAAACTGGAATAATAGTCACATTTCACTGTTCTATTTACAACTGCAATGTTATTATCATTGATATTATCATCTAAATTTCCCATAACGAGAGGCCCTATTTTGCTCTTTAAGGGATAAATAGCCATTGTACTTTGATAGCTACCATTTAATATTTCATCGCTTTCACTTTCACTATAAAATTCACCATTATCTATTATCTTTTTCTTGACTGCAAGTCCTGGAATGATATTACGGGATACAATTCCATTATTCAATCCATCATCCTCTTCCCAATTTTCAGGATTTCCTGGATTGTTCAAGAGATAGTCAGATGACTCTATTGCTATCGTTTCAAGTGTATTGAACTCCTCTTCACTTAGAATCTTTTCATTAAGGTTGTCACTTAAATTGGCAATTGTAGCTATTATGAATAGGAGGAGTATGATTGATAGAAGCAGTTCAGTGGAGTGCAGGAGGCCATATTGATCTTTAATCAAATTCCTTATTTTGCATTGAAGAATATGATTTTTGATTAAATGCTTTATTCTCATTAATTGGCCTCCTAAAAGTCACTCATTCCATACTTGACCTTATGGCCATGTGGGTCAAGATATAATATTTCGTTCATTCCATCTTCACTATTGTAAATGACTTCCACTCCAGGATAGGTGTCATCACTAAATATTACATGATCGCTACCGCAGGCAGATACACGGCCTGTTTCATTTGTGCTATGTGGATTGATAAAGGTTTCAAATCCATAATGTTCACAACCGCCTTTTCCTTCAAGCCTGCAGAGATAACATGCTCCGTCTCTGCTTTCATGATAGTATCCATTGTCTCTGCAGTTCTTCATTATCTTGCCATTGTCATCTCCATGATGAACGTAAGGGTCAAATGGACATTTCCTTATAATGAGTGGAGAGCTTGCATTTACATAATAAGAATAATTTTCCACACCATTATCTCTTAAGAATTCAGATAACGAATCACCATAGTTATAGCTTGTATCATTAGAGCTGAGGCCATGATAACGATTACAGTACAACAATGGTACAGGATCCTTTAAGCCAATGCAATCAACATCAGAGGATATCACATTCTCAAATGAATTTCAATAGCTATCAGCGATGAATTTATTATGATATCATAATCCTCATAGTATTTGCGATTATAATCAGTCAATTTTTCATCTACGATTTCCTTCAAATCGCCTTTGGAGTCCAAAGAAGGTCTTTTATTTTTAATAACATCATCACTAAGCTCTTCCAAGGCTTCACGCTCCAAAGTCGGAATGTTTCTGATATAATCATTCATTATATAATGGTACTGATTAGAAGACATTATTTCATTATTTTCATTGCTATGCTCGATTGCAGTGTTCAGTGCAATTATTGAAAGCAATAAAAAGCTTATTAGAAGCAAGCTTGAGATTATGATTGAAAAATTGGCCTTTTCATCATCCAATAATTCTTTTTTAATACTATTTTTATTCTCATTATTTTTCTTTATTTTAGATTTAATCTTCATTAATTCCTTTATTATTGAAAATACTATTTAAATATTTCTCAATTTTAATTTTAATATTTCAAATTCATTATAATTTGATAAAAAGAGTGTAATTTATGATTTGATTATAATTTTTCATACTTATGTTAATTTGATAAAAAGAGTGTAATTTATGATTTGATTATAATTTTTTTCAATTGATATAATTTGATAATGAAACTGAAAAATTTTATTTGATATAATTTACACGATGTTTATAAACATAAGTCTTATTATTTATAAAGTATACAATTAAATTATGGAGTAATAAATTTTTTTATTTTTTCTCATGTTCAAAAAAAAAAAAAAAACAATTCAAATAATATGTAGATAAGATATAATTAATATTAAGGGGATTTGGGGGACATGTTTGATTTAAATTATTTATCATTTAAAAAAATATTTTCTATTTTATTAATTCTATTATTATTTTTTACAGTTTCTTGCGTATATGCTATTGATGATAATAGTAGTGATATTGATGATTCCGAATTTTTCAATGTAGATCAGGAAAATAATGTTATGGATGAATCTAATCTTAATTATGAAATAAGTGTCGATGAGGAAACTTTTGAACCATATGATGATATTGATGAGTTTTCTGATTCCAATCAGAATTCGGATTTTGTAGAGGAATTGGATTCGTCAGATGATTTGGGTTCTGATTTTAAGGAGGTTCCTTCCAATCCTCGTTCAAAAACAAGTACAAAAATTGTTGCTTCAAGTTTCACTAAACGTTATTTGAATGGGACAAATCTGGTCGCATATCTTAAAACAACTTCAGGCAATCCAATATCCGGAAAAACAATAAGCATAAATTTTTCAGGAACTGTTTATACAAGAACTACAGATTCCGATGGCAAGGTCACCTTAAACATACGCGCACATCCAAGAGAATATACCACAAAAATTAGCTTTACCGGAGATTCCACATACGAAGCATCAAGCAAAACCATCACAATCACAGTCGAAAAAGCATTCACCAACATCATAACACCCTCATGCATAATTAAATACTACCAAAACGACACAAACCTGACCACATATCTGAAAGATGATTATGGCAACTACTTGGTGAACAAAACAATGAAAATCACCCTTGACGGACAAGATTATTATATAAACACAGACTCAGACGGCAAGATAATGCTAAACCTGAACATGACCAAAGGATTTTACGAGGCATCAATCTTTTTCGATGGCGACAATGATTACTTGGGGTGTTATTGCCCAACCAACATCCAAATCATCATGCACAACACATTCTTTGCCAACGTATCCAAAACGATTTATTCACAAGGAAAATTCCATTTCAGGCTCCTCTCCGACGGCCTGGCTTTTCCCAACCAAACAGTGACATTGAATGTAAATGGTATAAATTACACAACCAGCACTGATGATGAAGGTGCCGGATCTTTTAATTTAAATCTTTCTCAAGGATTATGGAAAGCAACTTTAACCTATGATGGCCATGATGATCATGATTCCTGCATAGGAACCGGATGGATAAATGTTACCTATGATTCAATGAATTTCACACTTGAAGAGATAATCAACTCCTCCATAAGCCTAAATGACTATGTAAATAATAATATCTCACTCCCAGGGCAGTGGGAAATATCCGGCAATAACATCAGCATGTTTGAATTTTCCTATTTGATGGCAAAAGCCATTTGCAATATCGAAGATGATATGAATTCATCAATCATGTTGCCTTACATTTATAGGGGATGTGACTATGAAGATTCAATTTACAGTGGGACCTTGACTCATTTTTCCTATATGAATCTCATTGAGAACATTGTGCTCTTTGCTGAAATGAACTCATACATGCCCTCAAATGCCTCCTTATCTGGCGAGGGCATTGATTTCAAGACATATACATATAGCTTTACAAAAATTTTAGCCTTTTATAATTTAACAGGATTTTTACCAAAAAAGATAGGTTTTGACACGGATGTCAATTCATCATTGAATTGGACCTACTCTTTAAATGATATTTATTATTTGGTTGACGATGATTTTAAGCCGGGTTTAAATGAATATTACAATGGCACCAATGTCAGCTCCTTTTTATACAATGAGGATTCCAGTACCGATATTATCAACTGCGCCAATAACTTAACAAACGGCCTCGCTTCTGATAATGATAAGGTTGAAGTCTTGTTTAATTATGTGAGGGACAGCATTGATTATTATTTTTACACTGGCTCTAGAGGTGCAGATTATGCTTTAGTTAATGGGCATGGTAATTCTTATGATCAGGATAGGCTATTGGCTGCACTTTGCAGAGCTATCAATATTCCAGTGAGATTTAATCAGGCCGACAATATAATTTTTAGATCAGGATCCATCTTAACCCAACCTTGGGTTCAAATACTTATCGGTGACATTTGGTATGTTGCTGATCCAACAAGTGAAAGAAATTATTTGGGCATTATATATAGTTGGTCTGCAGTCAATATGACTAATTTAAAACAAGGAAACTCTTTTTCTAACTTGTCTGATGTTGATATTGAAGGCATTCTATATAATGGTTTCCCAAATGCTTCCATTACTTATGCATTTGATGACGATTATCAGTTCAATGACACAGTAACTGATTATGGGATTGGCTCTTCCAATTTCATACAAAGGGACATTTACCCAATGAGATCATTAACATTTCTGTTCTCCAATGATGCTGTTTTTGATTATGGATCTGCATCAGGCAATGTCCTGCTAATTGACGAATACGGAACACCATTGGCCAATAAAAACATCCTATTCACCATCGGAGAGTATTCCTGCAATTTGACCACTGACTTATGGGGATATGCATATTACAACTTGAACATAAACCCAGGAAACTACACTCTTTTCTATAGTTTCGATGAGGATGAGAATTACTTGCATTCTGCAGGCAATTCCACCATTTCCATAATGAAAGCATCATCTAATATTTCCATAATCAACACGGATCTCTCACAAGACGATTATTTATCCTTCATAGTTCTTGATTACAATAACAACCCTATTTTCAATCAATCAGTAACTATCAGTGTTGGAAATAGGACATATAATCTCAAAACTGATTTGCAAGGCTTGGCAATTGTCAATGATGCTTTTGATTTTGGTTCTTATTGCGGAAATTGTTTATTAAATGATTCTCTCATGTATGATTCTTGTGAATGTAATTTCACATTCAATGTTTCCCCTACTTTCAAATTCGAAAGCGAAGAGGAGTATTTGCTTCATAGCGGCTCTGAGGATATCAATGTGTCCTTGGTCTATAAGGACATTCATCTTGGAGGAGTGGATGTTTCCTGCAAGATCATCAATTCCCAAATGGAAACTGTCAAGGAATACCTTTTAAACAGTGGAGATAGCGGGGTAATCACTATCCCAACTTCTGATTTGGAACCTGGTAAATATGTAGTATCATATTATTGCAATCCATTTACAGACATTCAACCATTTGGTGGACAATGTGACTTATGCATAGCTCCAGATGATCTTAAAATCAAGTCCCGGTTTGACATTGTTGAAAATCAGATCCATCAGAAGGGGGAGTATTTTGTCGGGCGCTTGTTAGATGATTTCGGACACCCTATTGCAAATGCAAATGTCAGCATTTACATCAATGCAATAAACAAGACCTATTACAGGGTGACTGATGATGATGGTCGTTTCCGATTGGCCATTAATCTGAAAAGCAATAATTATTCAGTCTTTGTCAGTTATTTGGGGGATGATGACTATAAGGCATCTAATCGCATATCCACGATTTTCGCATCCCACATCCCAAACATTGCATATACCATCAACATGACATTGAAGAACGACATAACAATAAATAACAATCATTACAAGATTCCTTTCGGTCGGGAAATAGGAATCTATAAGAATGGTAATTTATATAAGTTTACTTATGACTACAATCTCAGCGGTGCCACAAAGCTGAATCACAGTGTCTATTATTTCCTTTCAATGGACGATAATAAGTCTGCTGTAAATGTCAGCATTGATGATCCTATTAGACATAGCGGTTTTTTATTGTATTCTGATGGTTATAATGTGTTGATTAGGTTCTTGGGATACGCTTATGGTGATCTTGATTCATTCAGTGCCATATTCGATGGCAAAGGGTATGGCAGTAAGAACATTTCCAATGTCACCATATTAAGGAATAATCAGGCAATTGCGTCATTTTATTTCACATCAGAAATTATTACAAGCGTTACCAATGCTTTTGCCAACAGTCATAATGTCAATGCAAGAAACTTCATCTATTATCCCATATATACTAATTTTACGCTAATCAGTTCTGATGATGGGCTTTTTGATTCCATATTAGGTGTTAGTTCTGATACAGTGGAATATTTGTATTATGGTGACAATAGTTTTAATAGTGGTTTGAATGATAGTCATTGGAGTTCCAGTGTTGGCTTTGAGGCGATTGAAACTTATTTGCTGAATAAAGGAGGTAAAATATCTGATGAGTTGATGAGTGATTATTTAGCTGATTATGCTAATTTCAGTTCCAATAATGCTCGTAAAGTTGCTTATGAGTCTTTTTTAACCGCTTTGTCTTATCAGTGGTTAAATGATAAATTGGCTGATGAAATTTCTGAGAGTTATGAATCTACTTGGTTTAAGAATGGTTATTGTTTGATTGGTTCTTATGTCAATATTAATGGTAGGGGTATAGATGTTCACTATTCTATTTCCTTTTCTTCATTTGATGATTATAGCCGTCGGCTTGCTTTGACTGAGTATTGTTTGAAGAGTAGTCTGCTTGAGCAGTATGTTGTCGGTTTGAATGGTGTGAGTTCTTCTTGTGCTGTTTCTGAGATTTTACGTGGCTTGTTGAATGGCAGTGAGTTTATTTGTTATTATGATAATGTGACTGGTAGGACTTTCTTTGGTTTTCCTGACAATTCTTCTTATTTTGAATTTGATGATTGGGGAAATGTGAATACTATGATTTCTCCTTTTATGTATGATGGAGGTATAAGTTTAGGCAACTTCAGTTTCTTACAAGAATCAAATATAGTTGATGAATTGAATAATTTACTTTCAGCAATATTTGCCCCGGATATTTTATTTGGTCCTATTATTACTTCTGTATTAGATAACACTAAATTGGGTAATTTAACTTTAACTTATTTTTCTTCATTTATTGAATCATATATTGGATATCAAGTTTTGATAGTAGGATTATCTGCTATTGTTGTTGGTTTAACTGCTCCTGTTTCTGTATCTTTAATTTTAGGCGGTGTAATAGTAGCGACTGGTGGAACTATTTTAATTATGCATTCAAATGGTGTATTGGAACAACCATATAATCAAACACGTTATGTGTTATCTGGATTAGATATTATTTCTGGGGGCATAGGTGGAAAAATTACTGAGGGAATTTGTAAATTTGGATTATATGGGAATTCAGAATTGTTAGTTGATATGTGGGTTTTATTTACAAGTACAAGTATCAATGATGTATTTAAGATAATAATCGAAGAATATTTTTCTTAATTTTTAGGCATTTAAATATTTTTTAATTTTAGTATAAAAAAATAATTATGTTAGTATGGTGAGAAAAAAATATCATTATTGGCATGTGAAAATTTAAATTATTAAAATATGTTGGTGTTATTATGATTAAAAATTTTTTAGAAATTATGAAGGCTCCTACGTTTTCTTTAAATTCTCGGGATTTGAAAATTCAATTAATTGGCAATATTGTTCTATTTACTTTGTTTTCTTTTCTTCTTTCTATTTTATTAGAATCCTTATTATCTGATGTGTCTTTCTTAGTATTATTTTCTTTTTTAGAGTCAGGTATTATTGTAACCATTCCTTTTTTCTTTTGGGATAGGTTTGTCAATAATAACGAAATGCATGATTCTAATGATTATTTGGGTTTATCTTTTAAAGGTCTTATTATAGTTTTGTTCTTTTTATGTTTAGGATTCTTTGTCGGTTTTACTTTATTAGGTTATTTCATTAATAGCATATTTTTTGGTTTAGGTTGGGGTTTAGCAATTTTCTTCCCTATTTGTATAATATTTTTTAGAAGAAAAATATTTAGAGAGAATTCCCAATATTTAAACAATGAAGAGAAAGGCATAGGATTTAATCCAAAAATATATGTTGCATTAGGCATTGCGATATCCTTGTTATTAATTCCTTCTAGATTTTCTTCTTTACATCAATCTTTTTACAATAATAATCCACATATTTTTGTATCTTTAGGTATGTTGTTGTTTTCATTTGTTTATATAGCTCTTGTATTGTCACCAGACATTATGAATAAGGTTTTACCTTTTGAAATTAGGAAAAGAAGTGGTTTTATAGTATATTCCATCGTTTCAATATCTTTATCTCTAATAATTACCATTCTTATCAATTGCTTAAACCACTAAAACTTCATAAAGTAAAGCAATATACTTAAAACTTTATTATAGATGAAAAATAAATAAATTATTGTTATAAATAAATGATATATTTATTAACTAAAAAGATTATAAATATAAAAAAAGTTTAAGATAAAAATTCAAGCTTTAAACAATTATTATAATTCATGCTTATTTAGGAGGAATTCAATGTCTGATACTGTAAGAACCTGGCGTCATATCCAACAAAGATATAACCTTGTTGGATCCAAATGTACCACTTGTGGTCAAGTGTTTTTCCCACAAAGGGTAATCTGTCCTGATTGTAGAAGAAAAGGAAACATCGAAGATATTCAATTTTCTGGAAAAGGAAAGATATTTACCTATTCCGTAATCAGAACACCTACTTCTGACTTCAAGAAAATAGCTCCATATGCTGTAGCTATCATTGAACTTGAAGAAGGTGCAAAGGTTACTGCACAAATCGTTGACGCTGATGTTGATGATATTCAAATCGGAGACCCTGTTGAAATGGTCTTCAGAAAGATCCGTGAAGACGGTCCTGATGGAGTTATTTCATACGGATTCAAATTCAAGATTGTAAAATAGATTTTCAAATGACTTATTGAATTTATTTATAATCAATAAGTTTGAATTTTTTCAAAATAGCCTTTCGGCTATTTTATTTTTTATAAACCTTTGGTAATACTTTTTTTAATATTTTTATTAAAATTTTATTACTTTTAAATTTATTTATTCTTAATTTAAGTAATTATTAAGAAAGTTTATTAACTATAAAGCTATAATTTATAGTATAAAATAATTTAGATAAAATTACTAGGACTTTTTAGGTTTTATGATTATTTTAATAAATTTTACATATCATAAAACATTGAATAAATTGATAATATTTATATGTGATTATTATGAGTTATGAAGATACTGCTGTATTGTTATTAAGCCATGGAAGTACTCTTCCCTATGCAGAAGAAGTTTTTAAGGATATATGTGCCAAGTTCAAGGCAAATACAGAGTTTGATGCTGAAGTGGGATACATGAAAGTGGCTCATCCAAATTTGCCTGAAGCCATCAAATTATTGAATGAACGTAACGCTGACTTGAAACGTATCATTGCAGCTCCAGTGTTTTTGGCTGCTGGAATTCACACTAACATTGACATTCCTATCATTCTTGGTCTTGAACCTAAAGAGGTGGACCCAAGACAACCTGATGGAAACTATCCTGAAGGACATTACTTATACGGCCTTGAAGAAGTTGATTTCGATGGAGACATTGATCTTCTCGGTCCTATAGGCCCTAATCCAAAGCTTTTGGATATCATAAACAAAAAGATATCCTCTGCACTTGAAGATTCCGAACTTGACGATGATGCAAAGACAGGCATACTCCTAGTTGTTCACGGAAGCAGATTGAACTATAGCAAGGAATTCATAACAGACTTATTCGGACAGTTTGAAGCTCAATGCGATTATCCATGTGACTTTGGATTCATGGAACTTGTGGAACCTAACATTCCAACTTCAATAAACAAGCTTGTAAGTGAAAACGAAGTGGACAGACTTGTAGTTGTGCCAGTATTCATTGCACCTGGTGCACACACCACAAGAGACATTCCAACAATATTAGGCCTTATTGAGGATGATGGTCATGGACATCATCACCATCACCATCACGACCATGATCATGAACATTCACATGACCATGACCACGGCCACAGTCACGGACATCATCACCATCATCATGGACATGACGATGTCAAGATGGAATTTGAAGGGGAAATACTATACCCAGATCCAATCTGTGACGATGACATATTGATTGAAATCTTGAAAGACATGGTTAATGATGCTCTTTAAATAAAGGGTTCATGACCATTTCATTATTTTTTTTTAATTATTTGCTTATTTTTTCATAAAATTTTTCAGCTATTCATACTCTTTTTTTCAATTTTATCTTATTTTTATGTTTAAATTTGATTTAACAAATAATTTATCATTTATTTTATTAATAAAAGCTAAATATTTATTTATATTGAATTTAAGGAGCAAGTAAGCACTTGCATTCGAAAATCTTTATATATTCTCTTCACATAAATAATATTGTATATAAAAACATTTTAGATAATTTTTGGGAATGATAATAATGAAAAGTTTAAGATACAAACTTGCTTGTGTATTTATTATTCTTATTTTTTGCTTAGCACCTTTAGGAGCTATTGATTTAGATAATAATACTAAATATATCAATCAAGATGATAATGGAAGTGACATTTCAGTTGATGATGCAAATGTTACTGTAGATGATGACAATCAAAGCAAAGAAACAGACACTGAAAAAGCAACCGATAATGAAACAGATGGTTTAAAAACTGAATATGATCCTCTTGAGGTTCATATCGATGATGTTTACGTAGGGGATCCTGCAGTTGTTGAGGTTCATGCTGACAAATCCATTCATAGTCTAATGGTGGCTTGGCAAGACCAATGGACATATATAGAGGTTCATGATGGATATGCTTCCATGACCATTGACGATTTGGACTGCGGCAATTATGTTGTAGATGTTTATAGCGATAAGAGCAGTCAAATGAAGACAGCTGGATTCACTGTAATGCCTATTCGCGATTCAAATTTGAATGTTCAAGTCAAGGACATTTTAGGTGGAGAAAAAGCTGTTGCAGAAGTTCACACTCACGATGAGTATACCGGAGAGGTCACCCTTACATTAGATGGCTCCGAGACAAAAACCGTCAAGATAGAAAAAGGTTATGGAAAAGTAGTTTTCGATTCATTTTTAAAGCCTGGAAATCACAATGTTGTAGCTAGTGCCTCTGCCTGCCACAGCTTCAATGCAAGTGAAAAGAAAGCGTCATTTTCAGTAAGCAAAAAACCTTTTTTGGATGTAGAGGTTTCTGAGACTTTTGAAAATGATCCAATAAATATAAAGGTCAACACTGCCGAGGATCATAACGGCTTTTGCTTATGTTTTTTAAATGATGGACACTCTTCAAAATTACTTACAGGAATTTTTGAAAATGGGACTTATGTTGGTACATTTCCTTCCACATACCCTGCTGGAAACTATTCTATGCGTGTTCAAGCTATAGACTACGGAAATTATGAACTATCCGAAAAACAATTTGATTTCACTATAAAGAAAAAAGGTAAGGATGACCCAAATTTAAGCATTGAAGCCAAGGACATCGATGCAGGTGAAAAAGTAGTGGCTGAAGTCCACGCTGATAAGGGATTCACTGGAAATGCAACCGTTAATTTGGAAAACGAGACCAAAACCATAAATATTAAAGACGGATATGCAAAAGTGAGCTTTGATGATGAGTTAATGCCTGGAGAGCATAAGCTTCAACTAAGTTCTCAAGAAACCGACATATACAAGGCAAGTCAAATAACAGGTACATGTAAGGTAAGAGGTACCCTTGCTTTAGACGTTCAATATAGGAATATAACTCAAGGGGAGAGATTGGAGTTGAATTTAAGCGCCACTCCACATTACAATGGTTTCGTATTGTGTACTGCAGGTTACTGTTCACTTGAATTCGGCTATTTTGAGAATGGACACTATAGTTGCATATTTGATAATGATAACATACCAGCAGGAGATCAACCTTTGACTGTACTTGCTTTCCCAGACGGCCCATATGAGCAAACTTATAAAGAGTACACATTCAATGTCATTAAGGCATAAATCATGAATGACTTTTAGATTTATTTTGCTTAAAATCATTTCATATGCTTTTGAGCAATTCTTTTTTTATTAATTTATTTTATTTTAACCAATTATTATAACTCTTTTTTATTTTTTTTTTTATTTTAACCAATTATTATAATCTTTTATTATAGCTATTTTTTTTACTTTTGCTCGTATTCCTATCATTTATTCTATTTTTTTCAAATAAAAATCATTCATCATTTTTTATAAGTAATGCAAGCAAGCAAGTGCTTACTTTCGCAAATAAATATATATAGGGCTTAACAACCTTTTTATTAGAAAAGAATATTCTAGGTATGAAAATGCCTCTTTATTTTTTAATAAATGAAATTTGTGAAGGGATTTTATGAGACAGCTATTTTTTAAATATGCTTGTGTATTTATTATTCTTATCTTTTGCTTAGCTCCTTTAGGCGCTATTGATTTAGATAATAATACTAAATATATCAATCAACATGATAATGAAAAGGGCGTTGCACAGTTTGATGATAATCTTAGCGCAGTCAATCAAACTGAATTAAATATTAGTAAAAAGAGTGTAGGAAATAATACTGAAAATCTAAGTGCATATCCTGATGATTCTGATGAGGAATTTGAACCTATAGTTATTAGCGTTGAAGACATTTATGAAGGAGAAGAAGCCTTTATTGAGGTTCGTACAGCTGATTTCATTAATGATGGCGTATGGATCTGTACCTACGGTAATTACAATTGGGTATGGATGGAAAACGGTTATGCCTGCACTACCATCAAAGGCTTAAGCCCAGGAACTTACACCGTCAATGTTTATGTTCAGAGTTCTCCAGCACAGAATACAACACAATTTAAAGTAAAGTCAAGAATCTCTCCTGTTTCAAGTGTTGAAGTTGGGAATATTTTGGCAGGTCAAAGGCCTGTAGCTGAAGTCCATACAGACAAGTCATACACAGGAGAAGTAAGTGTTTCATTAGATAACTCAACTGAGAACAAGACCATAAAGATAGAAAACGGTTATGGAAAAGCAATCTTTGATGAGGACTTATGGCCTGGAAATCACACAGTTGAAGCAAGCACTCCTGAAAGCCGTGAATTTAAGCCTAGCGCAAAATCAACAACATTTAAAGTGGAAAAGCAATGTGCTTTGGATGTGCAGGTTGATGACATATATCAAGGTGATCCTTTAGTTGTGAAGGTCAACACAACCAAAAATTATAATGGATCTGCTTATCTCAGTGTAGATGATGATTATTCAGTGAAGGAATATGCAAAAAACGGCTGTTTCACTCATACACTCAATAGTGATAATTTAACACTAGGTACTCATGAAGTGTATGTGATTCTTGAGGGAAATAGCTTTTTTGATGTTTGGAAAAGTTACAAAATAGTAAAATTCAATGTAAAGGAAAAATGATTAGGAGTATAAAATCAGTTTTATTGATGTTTTGGAAAATGGAATATTAATTATTAATGTTTATTTCGTTTAGGAAATGGAATATTGATTATAAATAGTTCTATTTGATTTGGGAAAAGAAAATTGATTATTAAAATTATTTAATTAAAATTAAAAAAATTTAGGTGATAACAATGAAAATATTCGATATTAAAGTAATGAGTCTTATTATTATCCTTATTTTTTGCTTAAGTCCTTTATCAGCTATTGACTTAAATGGAAACAATTCCACAGCAATTGATGATGATAATAATAACACTGATTTAGCAATTGAAGATGCAAATTTAAATGGCACAAAAGACATTAAAGTAAGTGAAGTCAAAGATGATAAAGAGAATGAACCGATTGACCCTGAATTAAGCGTTTATGTTCCAGATGTTGATCCAGCTGAAGAGACACTAATTGAAGTCAAATCAAACAATAAATACGCAGGATGGGTGGAAGTTAAAGTGGATGGAGTTAAGATTTCAACTTTCTATTTAAGCCGCGGATATGCAAATGTACTTATATATGATGAATTATTGCCTGGAGAACATACTGTTGAAGCGATTTCTCAAGGTAATGATGACTTTTTGGATAGTGAAGCGAATACAACATTCAAAGTAAGCAATACACCTAAAATATATGCATTCGTCAATGACGTTACAGGTGATGAGATTCTAAATGTAGGTATCAGAACAGCTGAGCAATATAACGGTTTAGTGGCTGTTGTTTTAGAGGATGGTACAACACAGTATGGATATGCAAAGAAGGGTAGATTTTCATGCGTATTCAATCATACCGAATGCTTCACAGACGGATTCCATGATGTGAAGATAATTGTAATCGGGGATGATGTATTTTCCAGATCTGAAATTCACAAATCATTCCATGTAAACTAAAATGATATATTTTTCATTTTTCTTTTTTTTATTTTTCTAATTATTTAAAAACTTTATTTATATGAATAATCCTTTTTTATTTTTTTATTTTCTAATTTTATTCAGTTATTTTTTATTGTAGAGATTTTATTTTTAATTTTATTTTAATCATTATTTTTATTCAGTAAAATTATTATGATTCTTTTTTTAAATATAATATTGAAACTAAAAAACACTTGAAATCAGTATTTAAATTTTTATAAAAATCATTAGAGGTATCTTATGCATCAAAAGTTTATGGATGAAGCCATTAAGGAGGCCGAAATATCACTTTCTGAAGGTGGCGTTCCTATTGGAGCGGTGATTGTAAAGGATGATGAAATAATATCCAGAGGCCATAATAGGCTTATTCAAAAGGATTCCGTAATCCTTCATGCTGAAATGGATGCAATTGAAAATGCAAAGGGACTAAGCTATGAAGACTATAGGAAATGCACCCTTTACACAACATTGTCACCATGTCCAATGTGTTCAGGAGCAGTTCTTCTTTACAATATTCCAATAGTTGTAATCGGAGACAACACCACCTTGATGGGTGCTGAAAAGCTATTGAATGACAATGATGTTGAAGTGATTGTTTTAAATGACGATAGATGCAGAGAGCTCTTCGAAAGATTTGTAAAGGAAAATCCTGGTGTATGGGAAAAGGAACTGGCTAAAGTGGGAAACACTACAGAGCTAAAGTAAACCCTAAAAACAGCTATATTATAGATAATGCTATAAAAATAACTTAAAGTGATAAGATGGAAACTGTCCTGACAAATGAAAAGGATGAAAGATTCATCCAACTCTCCAATGAATTGAATGAGGAATACTATAGAAATATTGGAGATGTGGCCTTAAAGTATCTTGATTATAACCAATTGGAAGATCCCCATGTAGTATTGCTGGTTCTTAATTGGGGAAATCCAATAGCTTGTGCTAGCTATCGTCTTTTTGACAAGGATTCAGTGGAAATAAGAAGAGTTTATGTCAAAAGGAGATATAGAAACAAGGGAATAGCCTATAAACTTGTCAAATCCTTGGAAAAATTAGCTATGGAAGAAAACTTCAAATATGCATATATTACAACAGGAACTGAAAATGCTGCAGCAATAGCTCTATATGAGAAGTTAGGATATGAGAAAATCGACAATTTTGGAATCTTTGAAAACGATGACATTTGTCTTTGCATGAAAAAGGAGTTTAAAACCTTGATTTTCTAACTTATTTTTTTTATTTATACACCAATCAATCAAACCTATTATTTTTATTAAATTACTTAATTTATTTTTCCAAAAACTTCTAAATCAATTATTTTTATTAAATAACTTCATTTATTTTTCTATTTCTAATTTTAATGCAAGTAAGTGCTTGCTTTCGAAAATGTATATATAAAAAGGCTTTATATAAATTATTTCGTAATAAACACAAAAGTGATTATTATGAAGAATTTCAGTTTAAAAATTGCTTGTGTATTTATTATTCTTATGTATTGTTTAGCGCCTTTAAGTGCGTTCGACCTAAACCAAGATGATAATAATAAATATATCGAGCATGACACAGGAGACAGCAGCATCGACACTAAAGATGTGGATGTTGCTGATGAGCAAAATGATGGACACGACAAGAATCTAGATGATGCTGATGGTGTTGACAGTAAGGATGTAGACACTGGCAGTTCTGACGTAAAGAATGAGGATGTTAAAAAGGCTGCTGAAGATAAGAACTTGGAAATGGATAGAGGACTTAGCCCTGAATTAACCATTAATGTCAATGATGTTAATGTTGGTGAAAAGGCTACCGCAGAAATCCATGCAGTACATTCCTTCAGTGGTACTGTACTTGTTTACTTGAAAGGTTCCCCTATTCCATATGCTGTTTCAGTCAAGAAAGGTTATGGAAAAGTGACATTCAAGGAAGCTTTGCCTGCTGGCACTTACACTGCTACAGCTAAATATTGTGGTGGTTTAATTTACAAAGCAGATCAAAGTTCCACCACCTTTAAAGTAGGCAAATTCAATCCTAATTTAAGCATTAAGGTTGCTGACGTCAATGTTGGTGAAAAGGCTACTGCTGAAATCAATGCTGATCATTCATTTAGCGGTACTGTTTATGTTTATTTAAAAGGTTCTCTCATGCCATATGCTGTTTATGTGCATAACGGTTATGGAAAAGTTACTTTCAACAAGGCTTTGCCTGCTGGCACTTACACTGCTACAGTGAAATACGCTGGTGACTGCAAATATGAAGCTGACCAAAGTTCCACCACCTTCAATGTAAACAAATTTGACCCTAATTTAAGCATTAACGTTGATAATATCAATGTTGGTGAAAAAGCGACTGTAGAAATTAGCGCTGATAATGCATTCACAGGTTATGTAGATGTTTCTTTCCATGGAGATCTTATGCCACACAAGGTATTTGTCAAAAATGGATTTGCTAAAGCTACAATTGATGAAGATTTGGATGCTGGTGTATACACTGCTTCAGTGAAATATGCTGGTGACAAAAGATTCAATCCAGGTGAAGCTTCCACAAGCTTTACTGTAAAAGCAGATCCTAACTTATCCATTAAAGTTGATGACATTACCGAAGGTCAGAAGGCAGTTGTGGTTGTTACCGCTAATGAAACCGTGAATGGTGAAGCTAATATTAAATTGAACCATTCCAACGCTGTTTATCCTATAAACATCGAAAATGGTTATGCTACTGTCACCATCGATGATGATTTAGCTGTTGGCGATTATCTTGCTACCGTTACCTACTTCGGTGACGATACCTTCAAGGCAGGAGAAAGTTCCACTACATTCCATGTAAAGGAAAAAGAATTGATTGACCCTAAATTGAACATTAAGGTCAGCAATGTCGCTTACGGTAACAAAGCAACCGTTACTGTAACTACCGATGCTGGATTCACTGGTAGTGTTGGCGTTAAGATTGGAACCAAAAACTTTAATGTAAAGGTAGTGAACGGTAAAGGTACTGCAAGCGTTGCAGGTCTTAAGGTAGGAACCTACACTGCAAAAGCAACCTTCAAACAGACTGACGTATACAAGGCTAGTACCAAAACCACTAAATTTACAGTTAAGAAGGTCACTCCAAAAATAACTGCTAAATCTAAAACCTTTAAGTATTACCAAAAAACCAAAAGCTATTCCGTTACCTTAAAGGACAATAAAGGAAAAGCAATGAAAGGTCAAAAGGTCACTTTAAAGGTCAATGGTAAAACATACAGTGCAAAAACCAATGCTAAAGGTGTCGCAACTTTCAAAATTACCAAATTAAACAAAGTTGGCAAGAACAATGCAGTTATCACCTATGCTGGTGACAAGACTTACAACAAGGTAAGCAAAAAAGTCAAGATAACTGTTAAGTTCGATACTATTTCAGCAAAAACCAAAAACAGGCTCATAGTCAAAGAACTTCAAAGAGCTTTAAAGAGAAACCATTTCTACATAAAATACCGTGGTCACAACTTATTGATTGACGGCTGGTATTATATCTACACAAAATGGGCTGTTAAAAAGTATCAAAAAGCTAAAGGTTTAAAGGTAACTGGTAAAGTTGACTATCTAACTGCTCTAAAACTTAAATTATTTCAATAAAGAGTTTTAATTAAATAAACTCTTTTCTTTTTTTATTTTTTTGAATTGTTTAATCTATTTTTAATCATCTATTTTTAGGATTTTTTCATTGATTTGCTTAATCTATTTTTAATTAGCTATTTGACAATTTTTAAAATACTTATTCTTTCTATTTGGAATATTTCTCAATATTCTTCTAAAAATCATTATCATAAAACATTTTTTATACTATATAATACAAATATTCCCATATGAAATCAAGCCAAATGAAAGTCTCTGACATTGGTGAAAAGCAACTTATAGAAAGGATTATAGAAAAATCAAGAACATGCTCAATTCATAATCCCGCTGACTTTACTGATTTAGACAACAAGACATCAATAGGAGACGATTCTGCACTGACAAACATAGATTTAAAGGAAAATAGCTATTTGGTATCATCATCTGACATGCTTATCCAATCAAGCCATTTTCCACAGGACATGACTTATTTCCAAATGGGATACAAGTCAGTTGTAGTCAATGTAAGCGATCTTGCAAGCATGGGTGCAGACAATATTGGCTTTCTATTGAACATTGCCATTCCTAAGGACACACTTATAGACGATTTTGATGATTTGATATGCGGTGTAATCAGGGCCTGTGATGATTATCACATTCCCCTTATTGGCGGAGATACAAATGAGGCAAATGAAATAATCCTTTCAGGAACAGCTATTGGACAGGTCGATAAGGATAAGGCATTGATGAAATATGGATTCAAGGAAGGGGATTTGGTCTGCATAACAGGTGAACTTGGTCTTGCAGCACTCGGTTTTGAACTCTTGAACATGAAGCAGCTCCTTAAGAACAATCTCTTTGAAATGGTGGACCTTGAAGATAAGATCAACAGAGCCTATGAAATTGATTCAACCCTATGTGACATGGCCCTTTTCAAGGCATTGAAGCCAGATGCAAGATACAATGAAGGCCATATTTTAAGAGAATTAAACACAGATGAGAATAGAATCACTGCAACAGACATTACAGATGGCCTTGCCAGCGAATTTTATGAAATTTTGAATTCAGATAAGAGAGAGTATCAATTCAATATAAATCAACCCAATAATAATCAATTCAATAATGATTCAAACAGTTCATATTCAAAAGGAATTAGAATATATGAGGACAAACTGCCTGTAGAAGATGAATTCAAGGAAATAGCTAATGCTTTAGGAATAGATTATCTTGACTTGTTCCTCCATGTAGGTGAGGATTTTGAATTTTTATTTACAATGAACAAGGAACTTAAAGATCAATTGGAAAATGAATTGAACTTTTATGTAATAGGTGAAATTACAGAAAAAAATACAGTTGAAATAGTACTCTCAAATGGCACAATTGAAAAAATAAGCTCAAAGGGTTACCAACATCTAAAATAAGTGGTTTATTATATTTCCTTTTAGATTTTCAGAATTTAATGGTTATTGGAGTGTTTTTAATGAAAGAATCAAGTTTTTACACAAAATTATATCAAAATGATGAAGATAAAAAACTGGTTCAATGCAATCTATGTGGAAAGCAGTGCAAAATAGCTGAAGATGATTTAGGATTCTGCAATACTCAAAAAAACATAGATGGAAAATTATTTTCAATAAATTATCAAAGAATAGCTTCCTCTCACACAGACCCTATAGAAAAGAAGCCTCTATATCACTTTTTGCCAGGGTCATCAACATACTCAATTGGTGGTTTTGGGTGTAATTTCTCATGTTTGAACTGTCAGAACTATATGCTTTCAATGAATTCTTATGATGAATACAACTCAAGTAAAATACTGCCAGAAACCATCGTTAAAAATGCCATTAATAACAATTGCCTATCGATTTCTTGGACCTATAATGAACCTACGCTATACTTTGACTTCGCCCGAGAAACTTCTTTGATTTCACATGAGAAAAATCTCAAGAACATATATGTCAGCAATGGTTACATGAGTGAGGAGTCATTAGGTGAAACCTTAAAATTCATCGATGCATTCAATATAGACTTGAAGTTCATGAGTGATGAATTGTATAGGAAAGTATGCGGCGGCAAATTAGATATTGTGCTTGACAACCTGAAGGCCATATATGAAAGCGGTTCCCATTTGGAGATTACAACTCTTCTAATCAATGACTTGAATACTGATGAAGGCCATATCAGGTCAATCTGCAATTTCATTATAGATGAATTAGGAGAAGATGTTCCTCTTCACTTTTCAAGATTCTTCCCAATGTATAGGATGAAGGATAAGAGCCCAACTGATATCGATTATTTGATCAGGGCAAAGGAAATAGCTGTTGACATGGGAATCGAATATGTATATTTGGGAAATATGCCTGCTGACAATAACACTTACTGCCCTAACTGCGGTGAGCTGCTGATAGCTAGAGAGAGGTATTGCAACAGTGATAAAAATAGAATAAAGGATGGCCATTGCATAAATTGCGGCCATAAGATTAATTTGATTCTTGAATAATTATTTAAATTTTCAACATCAAACTTATAAGATCAATAGAAGATTTTTTAAAAATAGCTTTTTTTAAAGAGGCAATGGATTTATTTGCCTCTAATCAATTCAATGATTTTTTTAGATGCGTTTCCATCATCGAATGGATTGAACTTTTCACTCCATTTTTGGTATTTTTCACCAAATTCGGCCTTATAGGATTCTTCTGTGTAATTTTTAATGAAATCGATCATCTCATCATTTGTCTTGCAGATTGGACCTGGAACCTCTTCAACCATGTCAAAGTAAAAGTCCCTTAAATTGTTCTTATAGTTGTCCAAATCATATGTAAAGAATACCATAGGCCTTTTTAGGATGGAGTAGTCGAACATCACTGATGAATAGTCTGTAATCATCATATCAGAAATCAAGTAGAGTTCTTGAATGTCCCAGTCTGCATCACATTCTATAACGAAATTGTTGTATTTGCTCCAGTCTATGTTTTCCTTGACAAGATAGTGGAACTTGACTATAAGCGTATATTCATCACTCAATTCATTGTACATCTTGTCGAAATCCATTTCTGTAGCAAACTTGTACTCACCCTTTTGATAGTATTCATTGTCTCTCCATGTAGGAGCATAAAGAATGATCTTCTTGTCTTTAGGAATATTCAGCCTTGTTTTTATCTCATCGATATCCTCTTTGTTGTTCTTGTTTGTCAGGATGTCATTTCTTGGATATCCTATCTCAAGCATCTCGCCCTTGAAGTCAAATGCCCTTCTGAAGATTTCAGATGAGTATTCATTTTGTGATATCAGATATTGCCAGACTTTTGTATTGTCTGTAAACTCCTTATGATAAGCTTCGATGTCTTGATTCCCGCTCATGTCAATGTAATCCATATCCAAACCAAGTTTTTTAAGTGGAGTTCCATGCCATGTCTGGATATATTTGGTGTTCTTGTTTTTCCTTAGGTAGTATAGATGTCTGGAATCGATTATCCAAGCTCCGCTTCTGAGGCTGTAGTATAGGAATCTGAAAAATGACCTTTTTACCTTTTTGGCATTTCCTGGAACCTTTGTGCTTGTATGAACCAATGACCATACACAGGTCATCTCATCATCAAGGCCTTGATTGAGTATTTCCTCATAGACATATCTTGGGTTTCCGGTATAGTTACGGCCATTGCTTGATTCAAAGAATATTATGTTTTTGTTTGGAGGGATAATATATGATCCAACTACATACAGTGCCCTTGCAGAGTATTTGGCAGATATGTAGAGTATATCCTTGATGAGCTTTTTCACATTTACCATATTATCCCTTTAAGTTTTAAATTAATTTCAATATCTTATTTTAATTTGCAGTGTATATTTATCCTTCCAATTCCTTTACAAGCAATTGAGCGTTTTCCCAATCTGTGTGGTCATCGATTTCTGTCCATTTAAGACCATTAGTCAAGACAAAGTCAATGGTTTTGATTTTGCTTAAGTCCTTGTATGCAAAGTCATAATAGTTTTGAGGGTCCTCTTCAATCAATCTTTCCAAGATTCTGTTGAATTCTGCAACGTCATCGCTTACGACTTTGGAGACTCCAATGAATTCTCCAGTGGATGATGGAATGTCCAATCCTTTTCCGATTGAGTTGATTGTACCGTTAGCTATTGTTTTGTCTTCATTGAATGATTCGTCGTCAATGATCAATTTGAAGGATTCTTCATTAAGTTCCTTGAAGTTGTCGATAATCATTCCAGTGTTAGCTGAAGCAGCTAATCTTGTGACGATTTCAGGGTCTACGACATTGTCTCCATTGACTAAAATGAAGTCATCCAAGTCATTTTCTTCTATGTGTTTGCTTGCAAGGTAGGTTGATACGGAAGTGTTTGTAACATCATACTTTTCGTTTGCAATGGTTTTTATTTCAATATCATACTTTTCAGCTATTTCAGGGCATAGGTCAATTACCTTATCCTTGTTGTATCCTACAATCACGATATATTTTTCAATACCTGCGTTAATGCAGTTTTTTATCATTCTTTCAAGCAAGGTAGTTTCATTGATCTTAAGCAATGCCTTAGGAATTTCCTTTGTAAGAGGCATTAATCTAGTTCCCATTCCAGCTGCCAATATTACGCCAATCATTTTATCACACTTTTTTAATCATAATTCTTTTAGTTTAATTTTAGTTTAATTTTAATAATCAATTTTAATCATCATTCTTCAATATTGTCCCACAATGTTTTGAATGCTATTTTTGGAGGTGTTTGCTTAACGATCACATCATAAACAAAGTCCACAATAACACTGCTGGTCTCATTCTTGTCGCAGATGTCCTTTATGGCCATGATGGAGTTCTTTCCTTCAAATACGATACCGCTTGCCTTTTCATCCACGATTATCCTTTGTCCATAGAGCATTCCAAGGGTGTGGTTTCTACTTTCAGTTGATGTTGAAGTGAGCACAAGGTCTCCGAATCCGCAGTATTGGCCTGCAGTTTCCACATCTCCACCGATTGCCTCGATGATTCTGCCGGTATCTTCGAAACCTTTTGTCAAAACACCATATCTTGCGTTTTCATTAATGTTCATACCTTCACAGATACCATTAGCTATTGCATTGATGTTCTTGATTACACCACATATCTCAAGGCCTACAACATCATCAAGAATCTTCACCTTGAATTGAGGGGTGGACAATACCTTTTTGACCTTCAAAGCATTTTCTCTGCTTTTGGATGCAATGTTTGACACTGTTGCAAGACCCAATACGATTTCAGATGCAAAGTTAGGCCCAGACAATGCAACATAATTCTCATCAAAGTACTCTTCAATCAAAGCTCCCATTGTCTTAAGGGAAGGGTATTCGATACCCTTTGCTGTAGTTACAAGAATGGTATCATCTGAAATGTATTTCTTAAGTTGTGCCAATGTAAATCTGAAGGCGGATGAAGGGATTGACAGGAATATTATTTTGCAATCCTTTAAGTCATTATAATCACAAGTAGCTATTATATTGTTTTCCAATTTGGTATTTGGATAGTATTCACTGTTGTATCCAGTTGAATTGATTGTTTTAGCTAATTCTTCTCTTCTTAAATGCAGATAGACTGTATCCACATTTTTAGCTATTGTTTGAGCAAGCGCTGTACCTAAGCTTCCTGCTCCGATAACTCCTACCTTATTCATTTTTTCACCATAAGCTTTCTAAATAAATATAGTATTTTATTATTTAATTATTTTATGTAAAACTTGCTATTTATTTGTTTAATTATATTTTTGTTATTTAATTATAATTTAAAAGTATTGATATATAAAATTGATATGTAGTTAATTAGGTTAATTATTTATATTAATTAATGTAATATATAATATTTAACAATTAATAATAATTAAAATTTCATGATATTATTAATGACTAATGTAAAAAGAGGAAAACTATGTTTATCAAAAATAAAAAATTACTCATCTTGAGTATTTTTTTAATTGCAATCCTTGCAATTTCTGCAGGTTCTGCTGCAGCAGCAGATATTCAAGATGATTCAAGCAGTCCTATCCTAATGGACGGCGATGTTCCTGCCGGTGATGATACCGGTGGAGATGGTCCTAGTGACCCTGGCACTAATCCTGGCGGTGACAATCCTGCTGATCCAGGAACCAATACTGGTGGAGATGACCCAACTGACCCTAGCGGTGAAGGTGGAGAAACTCCGGATCCTCAGGAAAACACCCCGAAAGAAACTACATTAACAGTCCCTGCTGATTCTGTTACTGTTGGCAGTGATGTTGCTATTGACTTTAATTTGAAAGATTCTGATGGAAATAGTGTAGACGGTCCTGTAATCCTTGCTTTCGCAGATTATGAGCCTGTATTAATTCAACTTGTTGAAGGTCATGGTTCAGAGACTTTCGGCGCTCTTCCAATCGGCCAATATGCTTACACATTAACATTTGAAGGAAATGATGACTATGCTCCATCTACAGTTTCCGGCACATTTGAAGTGCTTGGTGTAGAAAGCGTTTTAACCTTAACTGTCAGTGATATTGAACAGACCAACGATGCAATCATTGGAGTCAACTTAAAAGATAAAGAGGGCAATGGTCTCAATGGTGATGTAAACCTCACTGTAAATGGAAAGACATATAATGTTTCAGTAAGCAATGGAGAAGGTTCCCAAACCATAAGCTACCTTGACATCCTTGCCATAAAAGAATATGCGGTTACTGCAAAATATGCAGGGGACGACACATATACTGCATCCAGTGCAAGCGGCAAATTCAAAGTAACACCTGTATCCGTATCCACTTTCAGTGAACTTCAAAATGCACTTAAAAATGATAATAAAATAACAGAAATCAAATTGACCAAAGACATTGTCATGACAAGCAAGATTACCATTAATCGTAATGCAGCTATTACAATTGATGGTGCAAACCATGCACTCAACGGTCAAAACAAAGTCCAATTGTTCGTGATTCGCAGTACTGTAAGCATGAAAAACCTTATCTTAAAAGGTGGAAAATCTGCTACTACTGGTGGTGCAATTGATTTATACGGCAAATTAACCTTAAACAATTGTCAATTCATCAACAACACAGCTACTGGTTCTGCAGCTACTTCTGCAGCAGGTGGAGCTATTTTCACCAGAGATGGCAGTAGCTTATCTGCAACCAGCACTAAATTCACTACAAATGTTGCAACTAAAGGAAAAGGTGGAGCTGTTGCAGTATTTTCTAACAATGCAGTATTCAATAAATGTACCTTCACTTCCAATAAGGCTAAAAATGGTGAGGGAGGAGCAATTGCTTCCTATGGAAAAGGATTGAAGATCACATCCTGTACATTCAAATCCAATTCAGCTACAGCTACAGGAAAAGCCTATGCTGGAGCCATTACCTTGATGGGTGCAAATCCTAATATCCAATCCTCAACATTTACTAGCAACTCAGCTAAAAACCATGCAGGTGCTATTTTAGTTGGCAAGAATGTTGCAGGTACAGTAGTCAACAAATGTACCTTCACTTCAAACAAGGTAACTGTTGAAGATGGTGGAGCTATGTCCTGGGCAGGTGGAAAAGGTTCAATCACCAACTGTAAATTCACTTCCAACTCCGCTAAACAGGATGGTGGATGTATTGACTTCTTCAACACCAATGGAAAAGCTACTCCAACAATTACCATTAAGAATTGTGCTTTCAACAAAAACAAATCCTCAAAAAGTGCAGCTGCATTGTTCTTAGGTGTAAAAGTCAAATATTCTATAAGCAACTGTAACTTCACTTCAAACAGCAAACCTAAATATGGTGGAGCTGTATTCTTCGAAGGGGCTTCCGCAAGCTTTTCCGGATGTAACTTCAAATCAAATGTTGCTAGCCAAAATGGTGGTGCTATAAGTGCTAACAGTGGTGGTAAAATCTCCTTGACCAAATGTACCTTCACTTCAAACAAAGCGTACTTTGGTGGAGCAATCCTCAATAAGGCAAAAGGAATCACTGTAAACAGCTGTAAATTTACTAAAAATACCGCAGGACGTTCCGGTGGAGCTATTGCTATTCAAGGTGGTACAAATGTCATAAAGGTTACAACATTCCTTTCAAACAAGGCTGTCTTTGGTGCTGGAATCTTCCAAGGTTCCAAAACATTAACTGTAACAAAATGTACCTTCACTACTAATGTAGCAAGCAAATCCGGTGGTGCAGCATTCATCGCTGGCGGTAAATTCAAACAATCTAAAAATAAGTTTAAAGGAAATAAAGGTGGCAAAAAGCCTAATGTTGCTAAAAAATAAGCAATAATTTATTTCCCTTTCTTTTTTTATTTTTTTATTTAACAAGATCAATTCTTTTCAATTCAAGGATACTTATTTTTTCATCAATCTATTTTTCACTAAGACATCAATCTTTTTTTATAGGATATCTAATTTAATGTTTCCTTCTTTATCTTCATAGAGTCTTATATTGTCCATTTTCATATCCTTGAAATCTATCAGATCGGATTTTTTCATAGGAGCTCCCATTTTTATTATTCCATTTCTTAAGGCACTTAGATAAAATCCATAATTTCCTTTTTCATCCAATTCTGTCCATTTGATGTTATCTTCAAACAAGTCTTTATAGAAAATGAATTTTATGAATCCTCCAGTTTTCAAATCTTTTATGAATATAGGCATTTCCCTTTTGATCTTTCCTTCAGATTTGTTTATCAAGGTCATTCCCATATCATCTGAAATCAATTCAAATTTGAATTTGTCATAATAATTGGTTGAAATGGCAATGTTGCTTCTCTTTTTGGTTGCATAAATCTCTATTTTGTCATTGTTGTTTTCTATTGCACCTATGCACTTTTCCCTAATCCTGACCTTATTCGGGCTTTTGGATTTATAGTTTGCCTGAAGGTACACATCATGTATTTGGAAAAGGTTCAAATCAGCTATTGGTATATTTAGGTTGAACACATTCCTTTCGTCGGATTCCACCAATTCATAGGATTTGAAGTTCTCTTCCAAGACCTCATCAACACCTATCCTTTCCATTAAGAAGATTTCTGCACTTTCAACATCAAGATATTTAGGCAATCTGACATTTTTGAATCTAATATAATCCCTGTCAGTGCTCAACTCCTCAATGTCAATGAAGTTTGACATCAAGGACTTGACCTCGAATATCTCATCTGGAATGCCTAATTCCTCATTTCTAAAGAGGGGAATGTTCCAATATGTCTTTTCATCTATGTCAACCAAATCCCTATAATCCTCGTTATTGATTATGAGTTCCTTTATCTCATCCCTGCAGTCATTGAGGCTTAGGTATAGGTAAATATTTTCAAGTGTGGTCATGTCATTTTCATACAAATCATCCACCTTAGGGCATTCCCTTTTCAAAAGTGAAGCTCCCCTTTCAAAATAGACCTTTTCAAACTCTTCATTGTCTATGATTCCTTCAATCGGGTAGATGACCCTTCTCATAAGTCTCTTGAAGTAATTCTTATAAAAGCCGGTGTAGAAATCAAGATTCTTCTCATATGAATCTATTCTATCGATATAATTCCATGCTTCCTTCCTTCTCATGCTTAAGGATTCCTGATCTGTCTCAGTGACCCTTCTCCATAGGTAAACGCAATCTGGAATCATGGCTATCTTATTTGCACGGCAAAATGCTTCGTGGACAAATTTCCTGTCAGCATAGACTTTGGTCTCTACAGGAAGATAGATGTCATTGTCCATAAGGAATTCCTTTCTCATTATCTTGTTCCAGTAGAATGCTTCACAAAATATTTTTGTATAGTCTTCGGTCTTGAACACCTTTTCCTCATTCCATACTGTCCTTTCGAAATCCCTCATTTCCTGCTGCCAATTTCCAACAATGAAATTAGCCTTTCCAACTGAAATGTCTGCATCATGTTCCTTTGCCTTATTGTACAGTTTTTCATATGCATCCTTAGGTATTATGTCATCATTGTCTACAAGAATCACATATTCTCCTTTAGCTATTTGAATACCCATATTGGCGCTTGTAGCCAATCCATGATTGTCCTGCTTGTCTATGATTCTTATGTTATCATGCTTTGATGCATATTCCTTGCAGATGTCCAAACTGCAGTCTGTGCTTTTGTCATTGATCAATATTATTTCAAGACCATCCAATGTCTGGTTAACCAGTGAGTCAAGGCATGGCCTCAAGTATTCCTCACCATTATATACCAAAACTATGGAACTTAATTTGTATGGATACTCATCACCTTCCGGCTTTCTATAGTATATTTCGGAGATGTCTGTTCCATAAACCTTTGTTAAATTTATTGAGGTTTCGTCTATTTCATTTATTTTTTCGTTTAAAAAGGCCTTATGCTCTTTGTTTTCAATCTCATCTCTTCTGAATTTGGTCAAAAGTTCGTCAAGCTTATCAGTCAACTCAATGCCTAATGTTGAATCATTTTTCTCAAAAGTTTTAGCAAAAATGCTGTTTTCCTTGTCTATCAAGTATTTTCCTTCGTTTTGCTCAACAAATGGAGATACAATTTTAAATTCCTTTCCAGCAGTTCTTATTTTGATGAACACGTCTGATTTTCCCAGTTGCCCAAAGCTTTCCAACTCTTCAATTCTTAAGTTGGCTTCTGATTCGACTATTTCCTTTACAATAGCCTTTCCATTCTTCTTGGATTTCACTACTAGGAAATTCTTTGAGAATGGAACAGACTTTTTAAGATGGAATTTCCATCCATCATCCAATTCCTTTATCTCAAAATAAGGTTTTCCGAAAGAATTTTTTATAAGACTTTTAACAGCATTTTTCATATTTGGTCACTTGATTTAAAATTTTATTCAAACTAGATATTTTTTTTAATTGATTATTTGATTAAGTTTTGATTCTATTTAGAATTTTTTTTTAATTGGTAATTTGATTGTATTTGATTCAATTTTAATATTTTAAAATATTGATGGCCTTTTAGTTGGGCCTATTTCAATAGCTTGATGATTTCATCACTTGCGGTTCCATCATCAAATTCATTATACTTTTCGTTGAACCTATTGTATTTTTCACCGTATTTTTCCATATAGCTCTCTTCGCTGAATTCTGCTATTTCACTTATCAGCTCTTCTGTAGTCATCACTATAGGACCCGGAACCTCTTCAACCATATCGAAGTAGAAATCCCTTAAGTTGTTCTTATAGAATTCAAGGTCATAGGTAAAGAAGAACATCGGTCTTTTGAGTATTGCATAATCGAACATGACTGAGGAGTAGTCTGTTATTAGAATATCTGATATCAGATAAAGTTCCTGAATGTCCCAAAGCTCATTGCATTCTATGATGAATGGAGCATATTTTTCCCAATCGATATTGTCCTTTACTGAATAATGGTATTTTACAATGAGGACATATTCGTCACCTAAGCTTTCCTTCATTGCGTCAAAGTCCATTTGGGTGGCAAACTTATATATTCCATTTTTATAGAATTCATTGTCTCTCCATGTTGGAGCATAAAGCATGACCTTCTTGTCTTTAGGAATATTCATTTTTTCCTTGATCTTTTTGATATCCTCATCATTGTTTTTGCTGAAAAGGATATCGTTTCTTGGATAGCCTATTTCAAGCATTTCTCCATTGAAAGCAAATGCCCTTCTAAAGATTTCAGTTGAATAGCTGTTTTGGGATACGAGATAATCCCACTGGGAGGTATGCTTTTTGAATCTTTTTCTGTATTGCTTGATATTGGTGTTTCCACTCATATCCACCTTTTCCATATCCAAAGCCAGTTTTTTGAGAGGAGTTCCATGCCATGTTTCTATAAATACGGTATCCTTTGGTTTTTTAAGATAATTAGGCTGTCTTGTATCAAAGATCCAATATTTGCTTTTAAGGCTGGTATATAGGAATTTAAAGCTGCTTTTATCTAACTTTTTAGCATTTCCTGGAAGGTCTATCTTATCATATATGGATTTTTCAAATACCCAATAGCATTTGTATTTCTTGTCAAGACCCTTTTCAATCATTTCTTCATAGATGTAACGGGTGTTTCCGCTGTAATTACGGCCAACACTTGACTGGAAAAGAATGGTCTTATCATCAGTTGACACATGTTTGGCTATTTTACGATATAATCTTAACTTATTTCTCCAATTGTTCTGTTCATTTGGAATCATTTGCTTTATCTTCTTTTTGAAACTCATTTTTACTCCTCAGTTCAATTCCCTTAATTAATATCTTATAATTTTCCAAAGACTTCCTCAACAATTCTTTCTGATGCATCACCATGTCCTTCATCACAATATGTATTGTAGAACTCTTCATATGACTTAGAATATTCCTCTTCAACCTTATCTATATCATTCAGGCAATCAATCAATTCATCATTGTCAATCACTTTAGGCCCTGGCAGGTTTTCAAGAATATCTTCATAAACCCCTCTGGAGCTGATATACTCTTCAAGGTCTGGCATAAAGAATAAAATCGGCCTTTTGCTGTGTGCATAATCGAAGAATACAGATGAATAATCTGTTATCAATATGTCTGCAAGTATGAACAGTTCATGAATGTCATCATGATTGGAAAGGTCAATCACGAAATCCTTCATCTCCTCATCAATCTTCAATTCCTTTGAAACCACATAATGGGTTTTTATGATTAAAAAATACTTATCATTTAATTGATTGTAGAGTTTATTTAAATCCAACTCTAAGTCAAAGATACGATTTCCTTCTTCGTCAAACTTATTATCTCTAAAGGTAGGTGCATAAAGTATAATTTTTTTATCAGTATCTATATCAAACTTATTCTTTAGTTCATTTATCTTCATTTCATTGTCCTGATAGAATATGTCGTTTGCAGGATATCCCATTTCCAAGACCTTGTTTTTATAGTTAAAGGCCCTTTTAAAGGTTTCTGTAGAGAAACGGTTTGCTGATATCAGATAGTTCCAGGTTTTCACTTCATTGTTGAAATGGTTCCAGCTCACTCCCGGATTTTCAACATCAATATCTGATCCCAATCTTTTAAGCGGGGTTCCATGCCATGTCTGCAGATGGACCACCTTTTTTCTTTTGTCAATTATGTTCAGGAAAGTTGCATTGTTTATCTTGTATTTGGCAGAGGCCAGATATTTGTAATAGTCCTCCTCTTCATCATTTACGATGATTGGATTTCCTGGTATTATATCCTGTGCCCCAGTTGAATCCACATCTTCATCTTTGAATGACCAAACGAATTTAAATTTGCTGTCATATCCCAATTCAAGCATTTTTTCATACAGGTATTTTGGATTGTTGTTGTACTTTCCATGGAAGCTTTCAAAGAAGACCAAATCGTCATCAATGTCAAGAGTCTCTTTAAAGTATTGGTATCTATCAAGATTCTTGGCTTTCATAATCTGTTTTTCATATCTTTCTTCAGAGAGTATCTGGAATTTCAAGTTGCGGCTTTTTGTGGAATACAATAGGAGGCATATATCCTTATCCCCAGCAAGGAAATCATTGATTTTCATTGATTGGAGATTATAGTCAGCTTCTTTTTCAAAGCTTGATATTTTGTTGGTGCGCAGATTGTCGCGGTCAATTTCTTCACCGTCCTTTTTCAATATCGCACTCAAGGTCCATGCACTGTTTATTTCAATTCCCTTTAATTTTTCAGCCATTTCATCTGAATCGAAATCAAAGGCGAAGTCATAGTATTCTCCATTTTCTTTCCATTCGCATGGAATATGGAGTTCACCACCCTTATTTGATTCTGCAAACATTTCGATTTCGTCAAATTCGCCATCATCCAAGACTTTCACCTTTCCGCTTAATCTTAAGCGGTGGGCTGTTTCTTCAACAGATTCGAGATAGGTTTTCAACACTCCATCCCTTTTTACAAATGAAATTTTCTTATTGACTGTTGGGTAAGATTCCAATATGTATCTGTTCTTATTGTCCAAAAGAGATTTATCTTCGTGTTGCTTTATGAATTTAGGCCTAATCTGAATGGTCTTTTTCCCAAGCTTGAACTTTAGGAAAGGATCGATGACTCCTGATTTCAATTTGCTTACATCGTCTCCACTGAATTTGACTGATTTGGATATTTCCTTGCTTATTTCCTTTTTGCTTGACCTATGCTTCAAGACAACATATTTTTTCAAAAAGGGAATGCTTTTGGAATTTTCATTTTTCATCAAATTGAAAATCAGTGAGTTTTCACTTTCTTCAAGTCCCATGTCATACATCTTGTCAAGCTCTTCAGCACTAATGTATGATTTAAAAATCTTTTCTAACATCCTACACCTCTCAATAAAAAAAATTAATGAATAATTAAAAATAATATTTGGATTTTTTGGTTTTATGTTGTTTCTTGTTTATTTGGTTTTGATTCTAACGTTTTTTTGGTTTTATGTTGTTTCTTGTTTATTTGGTTTTGATTCTAACGTTTTTTTGGTTTTATGTTGTTTCTTGTTTATTTGGTTTTGATTCTAACGTCTTTTTTGGTTTTATATACTTCAATATCCTTTCCGTCACCCTTCAATGAAATCTTTTTGAATTTCTTGACAAAGGCAGGATTCAATTTTTTCCTATCCCTCAACATTCCCTTATCGTTAAAGCTTACCATATAGAAACTGTAAGTTGAGCCTTTATCCAGGAAGAATTTCCATTTGAGTTCAAAGGCAGTCTTTTCTTCATTCAATTTCATGTATGTCCTTTCACTTGTGAATTCATTCACCAAGTATATTTTTGGAATTCTCAATAGCTCTTTTCCTTTTGGAACCAATAATCTAAGCATTTCTTCATCACAATCAATTTCAAATTCATTGTTTAGCTTTTCAGCAGTGACTACAAGATTGTCCTTTGTGGTGTAGACGAGCTTAAGATTTTTATTTCCATTGTCAATTCTGTCAATTGTGCCTTTTTTAACTCTAAAGTCATTTGCAACCCTATCTTCATGCTTTGACTTGATGAATACATCATAGAGTTCAAACATGGCCAAATCATCTATAGGAACCTCTGCCTTGTATAGATTTTCCCCGTCTTCAATCTTTTCAAATCCATAGTAAAGGATATTGTCTTCAAAGACCTCGTAAGGGTTGGTTTTACCTTTTAAAACGATATATCCTTCTTCCAATGGGAAATATTTTGGAATTTGAATATTGTTGAATATTATCTTTTCATCAGTGGATACGATCTCTCCAATATTGACGAATTGGCTTTTGAGGAAATGCAATTCGAAGAGTTCATCAGGGATATTCACGCTTTCATCCCTGAACAATGGAAGCTTCCAATATGTCTTACCATTTTCATTTACAACCTCATCCTCTTCACTTAGCTTCAGTTCCAAGAGCCTTTTCAGTTCAGCTCTCTTCTGGTTCTTTATCAAATAAAGGTAAATGCTGTCAATGTCCTCTGAATTGTTTTCGTATATGTTCTCCACATTTTTGCTTGCCCTTTCAAAGAAATCGTTTACCCTATTGAAGATAATGTCTTCAAACTCTTCATCATTCAGCATTCCGTATATCGGCAGAAGTATCCTTCTTAATATGATTTTGATGTAGTCAGGGTAATGGTCTATAATCTCCTCCAGATTCATATCATAGGAATCCAATCTGTTGATGTAATTCTCTATCTTTTCCCTTTTCATGCTTAAGGAAGTTTGATGTCTTCTCCATAGGTAAACGCAATCTGGAATTATTGAAATTTTCTTTGCATGTATGTATGCGGTGTGAGAGAATAGCCTGTCAGCATAAATCATTCCAATAGGCAATCTGATGTTGTGTTCCAAGAGCATTTCCCTTCTCATGATCTTATTCCAGTAAAATGCATCGTGGAACAAAAGAGGGAATTCGTTTATGTCGTTTATGACTCTTTCCTCTTCCCATCCAGTCTTGTCATTGTAGTTCATTTCCTGCTGAACGTTTCCAACTATGAAATTAGCCTTGCCGACTGAAATGTCTGCATCATTTTCCTTAGCCTTGGTGTAGAGCTTTTCATATGCATCTAAAGGAATTATGTCATCATTGTCTACAAGAATGACATACTCTCCCTTTGCAAGTTCAATACCTAGATTGGCATTTGTAGCCAATCCTTCATTGATTTCCTTATCGATTACCCTTACATTGTCGTAATCCCTTTCAAATTCCCTGCAAACACTTAAGCTGTCATCGGTACTTACATCATTGATCAGCAAAATCTCCAAACCATCCAATGTCTGATTCACTAAAGACTCTAAACATTTTCTTAAGTATGGCAGACCATTATAAACAAGTACAACTGCAGTAAGTTTATATTCAAAATTCTCTTCACTCATTTTCCCACATCCTTAAAGATAATGTCTATTACATCTTTAGCGCTGTTTCCATGGCCTAAATTACAATATTTATCATAAAATGCTTCATATTTGCCTTTATATTCTTCACTTACATCGTCAATGTTCCTTATTGCATCAATCAATTCCTGGCTGTCATATATTTCAGGGCCTGGAAGATTTTCCTCAACTTGGGAGTATAATCCTCTAAATCCTGAATATTCCTCCTTATCCGGAACAAAGAAGAGTATAGGCTTTTTGCTATGTGCATAATCGAAGAATGCACTGGAATAATCAGTAATGAGAGCATCGCTGATTAGATATAAATCTGTGATTTCATCATAATCAGACAGATCCATCACAAATTCTCTCATACCATCTTCAATCTCCAAATCCTTCAAAAGAAGAGGATGCAATCTTGCAATAAGAATATGATCATCGGATAGCTTTTCATGCAATGCCTTCAAATCCAACAGCAATTTGTAATTTCTTTCCTTTTCATCGCTTAGTTCAACATCCCTAAAGCTTGGAGCATAAAGGATGATTTTTTTATCTTTTGGAATATTAAGGTCCTTTTTGATTTGTTCTATCTTTTTGGCATTGTTCTGATAGAATATATCGTTTGCAGGATAGCCTTTGTTGATTATTTTCCCGTCATAGCCGAATGCACTTTTAAAGACTTCCTTTGAGAAATCATTGGCTGTCAACAGGTAATTCAATTTCCCAGGGCCTAAGTTTATTATATCCTTTCTGATTTTTTTGCTGTTGGTTTTTACATCAGTTCCCATGCATTTGTAAGGTGTTCCGTATGTGGATTGAAGATGAACTATGTCTTCCTCATCCTTCAAGTGTGGGAAATTGATGTTTGTTATCCAGTATTCACAGTCCTTCAATAGTTTTTTAAAGTTTTTAGAGTCTCTATCTGTGATGATTGGATTTCCAGGAATGTCCAAGTCGCCACTATAAGACCAAACGAAATCAAAATATTTGTCATAGCCCAATTCCAATAGCTTTTCATATATGTATCTGGATTGGCCAGCATAGAATTTTCCATCGAAGCTTTCAAAGAAAACCAGCTTTTTATTTTCCAAGGTGGAGAAATGTTCCAAGAGTCTTTTCTCGTTTTTCATCATTCTATTGATGTCTCTTTTGTTTAGGATTTCAAAGATTAGATTGGAGTCTGAAGCTATGCAAAGCATGGAGCAATATTCATTCTCATCAAGACCCTTTGCTTCCTCTTCAAGAATGGTTTCTTCTGATGCCTTGAAGTTTTCTATGTAATCTAAATATTTATCATCGATTTCATTGATCTTTATGTTTTTAGCCTTTATTCTGGCATTGTCTATGACGATGTCATCCTTTTTCAATCGAATGCGAGGATAATGTCTGTTTCCAATATCCTCTTCATCAATTTCGAAGTCGATGGCTACATCAAATTTGATTGTTTCTCCATCCTTTTCCCAATTGCAGGGCATATATCTCCACTGACTAGTCAATGCAATCAATATTTCAACGGAATTGAAATCAATATCATCATATGCTTCAATTTCACCCTTGACCAATATTTGATTGTTTTCCTTTTTAAATTCAGTTGCCTTTGCTATAAATTCAGCAGGCTTATATATGAAAGAAAGATTAAAGTATTTGCTTTGAAGAGATTCCAATAAACAATGATTCTTTTTATCAAATATCATTTTGTTGCTGTTTTGAAATACGAATTTAATCCTTTGAATGAATATCTTGTTCATCACCAATACCTTTACAAAGACATTGAATCTCCCATATTCATCAAGTTCATTCAATTCATCAAGACTAATCACAGCTTTTGAAGATTTTATTTCCTTTGAAATTCTTTTTCCAGTTTTCTTATGCTTGAAAATCAAGTAGCTTGTTGAAAACGGGACTCCCTTTTTCAAATGGAAAACAAACTTATCTCCATCCTCTTCTATATTGAAATACATTTTATGGGTCAGTCTTTTGATTTGGAACAATATTTTATCTTTCAAAATATCACCAACTAGTCAGATTATAAAGTGTCAGATTTTATTCACTTAAGCTAACTCTTTCGAATTTTTCTGGGGTTAAAATGGATTTTGTAGCGTCTACACCTACTTTAGTAGTTGTTCCATCAATTTCAGAAGCTTTAGGATCCAAGGAAGAGCCTCTTGCCTTAGGGACGATGATTATGTCGTCATCACCTTTCACTCTTGTAGCTATTGCATATTCGATGTCCTGTGGATCGAATATGTCCACATCCTCATCCACCACAACAACATGCTTTAGGGATGGGTGTGCGGCAAGTGCAGCCATAATGATGTTCTTTCCATCTCCTTCAGTTTGCTTTTTGATTGAAACTGCAGCATGCAACCAGCAGCAGCCACCTTCAGTAAGCACAACATTCTGTACTGTTGGGACGGTGTTCTTTACAGCATTGAAGATTCTTGGTTCCTGTGGCATGCCTTGAAGCAATTTGTGTTCAAATCCAGCAGGCAAAATTGCATGGTACATAGGATTTTCCTTTTTGATGTACATTTTGCTTAACTTTATTACAGGTTCTTCCCTTACGTAATCATAAGTGTCTGTCAAGTCAACAAATGGACCTTCAGGAGCGGTTTCATCTATCAATATCTTACCTTCAAAGATAATGTCCGCTTCAGGAACCTTTATTCCATTCTTACAGGTCACAAGCTCTAATTCACCATTCTTGAATCTGTTTGCAACTTCCATTTCATCAGCATCAATCGGTATTGAAGTGGTACATGCAAGAAGGATGGATGGTTCCATTCCAATAGCTATTGATATGTCCAAGTCCTTGCCCATTTCCTTTGCCTTTTGGAAGTAGGTGTATAGGTTTCTTGGTACTATACGGATAGCCAATTTGTTCTTTTCAAGAACCAGCATTCTGTGAATTGAAGCATTCTGAACTCCAGTGACAGGGTCCTTTGCAAACACCACTCCTGCAGTGATATATGCTCCACCATCACGTTTGTAGTGAGTTAGGATAGGGATTTTGCCTAAGTCCACTCTTTTGCTGTTGTATTCCTCCTTCAAATCAATGAATTTTGTGACAGGAGTTGGGTTGTTCATTCCATCTATAATCTTATAGAGCATTTCATCAACTTGACATCCAAGAGAATCAGCTATCTTTTCTCTTGTATTGCATATTCCAGATACAACTGGAATGTCATGGCCCTTGACGTTCTTTAGGATTACTGTATCCTTAGGGTATTTTCTTAAAACCTTAGCAACCTCGTACATTGGGTCCAATTCATCTTCAATTTGAATAATGTTCTTTACCATAATAATCACGATTTCCTTTTTTTTTATTGCTTATCAATATAATTTCATTTAGTATGATTTTTTAATTGTTTAGTGCCCATAACCTATTTTTTTAGGTGGTCCACGATTTTGATCACTTTTCTATTCTTATAATCATTTATCAGTTCTTTTTGCTTTTCGCTTTGTTCATTCAGCTTTTTATTTGCCTTATTCAACTGTTTATTTTCTTCTGTAAGATTCTTTTTCACCGTTTTCAATGTTTTGTTTTCTTTTTTAAGTTTTCTGTTCTTTTTCTTGAGTTCTCTGTCAGTTCTGATTATTTTAAGATTTTCTTCCTTCATTTCATGCATTTCTGCAATATAATCAATGAGGAACATTTCAAGCACAATTTTCTTTCTCAAGTTTCTTATTTGGGTCTTATGTGTTGAAGTGTAGAAATAATAGTTTTTGGATAAGCTGATATGGTCAATGAATTCAGCGGTTCCAATTTCCCATTTCTTGATTACTGCATCAAACAATTCCTTAAATGGTATGGCAGCTATAAATGTGTGTTCATATTCCACAACATCTCCATTGATTCGGATTTCATCAGATTCCTCACCTTCATTTGATCCATCTTCAATAGAATCATTATAGAATTCATTGATTATCTCATCAAGACTTAGGTATTGGATTGGGAAATGCCTTTCATTGAAACACACCAGATTTTGAATTTTCAAGTTCTCCACTTTTTCTTGAGAGCTGCCTATAAGCATGAATTTTGCATCATCTTCAATGATGTCATGAATTCTGACATTGTTTTTGTTTTTGTATCTGACATCAATATACAATTCCTTTTGAGTTCCAATTCCTATATCCACATCATAATCCTCAAAGACATAAGTTGCTCTTCTATTGTTATTCAAAAATGTTTCTTTGGATATGGATTCGCTTTCATATTTGATCTTTATTCGGGAGTGTTTGAGATTTTTGATTATCTTCAAAGGTACAGCCACTCTTTGATACCTTTCTATCGAGTAATCAGGTTCAACTGTTTCATCTTCAGCGAGTTCTCCATTCACTTCATCCTCTACAATATCCTCATTGATTATTTGATACTCGTTGCCTTCATCGTCAACAACTGCTGCAGTGATTGTGAAATCATCTCCATCAACGAATGGCAGGTATGAGGAAAAGTCTATCAAAATCTCTTCATCATTTGAATCAATGTCTTCCCTTTGCGCTTGAAGCTCTTCCATTTGGCCGTCCCTTTCTAAATTGACATATTGTTGGTAGTCCTCTCCAGCCAATTCAAAGAGATTAGGATTTTTCTTCAAGTCATTTTCCAAATATGAGAAAGATAAAAGCCCATCGTAATCGTCATTTTCAACCATCCTATAGATTATTCGCTTATAGGAATTGAGGTTTTCCTTAATTGATTCTGGAATATCCTTTAAGATATTTTTCACTTCAGACAGTTTCTCTTCATGATATTCTTTAGGGTATTCATTGATTCTTTTCATATATTCCTTCAAGTCATGGTTTAGCCATTTGTCATATTCCGCATTGAGGATTTCCTCCTCTATATTGTTTTCCCTAAAGAATTCCCTTATCAGTCCAATCGCTCTAAGCCTATCTGTAAAGCTTTTTATTCTTCCTTTTTGCTGTGTAACTGAATCTTTGCTCTGTCTCAATCTCCAATAGTAATAAATGTCAGGGTTGACAGCTATTTCATTGGCCAAGCAATGGAGTTTGATTGTAAACACCAGGTCCTGACTTACTATGTTCTCATTTGGGAATCTGATGTTTCTCTCCATCAGGAATTCTTTTTTAATCAGCTTATTCCATACTCCAGTATCCCAAACGAAATTTGTGTTTTCCCTGATGTTAGTGGATTCTATCACTTCATCAAGGTTTTCGAAAGTGGTTTTATAAAGGATACTTTCCCAAATGTGCCAATTTCCAAATCTTGAACTGTTTCCAACTACAAAATCTGCATTTGGTGAGGATTTTGCAAATTCATACATCATTTCATAAAAATCAGGCTTGATATAGTCATCAGGGTCACAGAAATGAATATACTCTCCATTAGCCTTTTCCAATCCATAATTTCTTGCTATTCCACTTCCTTCATTTTCCTTATGATAGGCATGGAAGTTGTCATAATCCATTGCATACCGCTCTATGGCATATCTGGAATCGTCACTGCTGCCGTCATCAACCATAATGACTTCTATGTCATCTATCATTGTCTGGTTCAATATGGAATCCAAACACTCTTCAATATAAGGTTCCACATTGTAGATAGGCAGTATGACAGATATTTTAGGTCTATTCATTTTATCCCTTTTTAGTTTATTATCGTTTTTCCATTAATTCAATCAAAGTCGGATTTTATTGTTTCTATAATTTGTTTTTTAAGCATTCTATAAGTCTGCATTCTTGTATTTGATCCACTTAAGGTTCTTTTCAATCTTCTCATCAGAGATTGCAAGGATTTCACCTGCAACAATAGCAGCATTTCTACCATTGTCTATTCCAACGGTTCCAACAGGGACTCCTGGAGGCATATTTGCCATTGTGAGCAATGCATCTTGCCCATCCAATTTTTTAGAGCATGGAACTCCAATGACAGGCTTTTCAGTAAGTGCAACAACGGATCCCGCAACAAGTGCAGAGAGACCGCTGATTGCAATGAACAATTTTGCATTGTTCCTTTTGCTCATATAGCTTTCAAAGTCCTTTGCATGTCTTATTGGAGAAATGTAATCTAATTTATATCCGATTTGCATTCTTTCAAGTAAAATGGCTACGTTTTTAGCTATTTCCACATCGGAGTAGCTTCCTGCAAGTATCATAACATCTGGAGTGTCATCCAATTCCTCAAACTCTATCTTTTCATATTCCTCATCAGCCAAAAAGTCTTTTTGGAAGCATTCGCCATCAAGGCTTTCGATAAGTTCCTTCTCTCCAGCTTCCACCTTTTCCTGATATTCAACACGCAAATCGGATATCCTTTGTGCAACATCATTGTCATAGCTTGCGATTATTTCACCTGCAAGGATTGCGGCGTTGTCACCTCTGTTGATTCCCACTGTTGTCACTGCTGTAGGGAATGGCATCTGTACACATGCATACAATGCATCAAGGCCTCCAACTGCACCGTCAACAGGAACTCCAATTACAGGTCTGTGGGTGTATGCAGCTATTGCACCAGGCAAATGTGCTGCAAGTCCTGCAATTCCTATGAAGACTTCAACACCTAATTTAGTGGCATCAATAACAAGTCTCTTTACCTTGTCATGGGTCCTATGTGCAGAGGCCACTTTCAAGGTGTATGGAATTTGAAGCTTTTCCAATATTTTTATTGATTTAAGTGCTATTTCCTTATCGGAAGCACTTCCTAATATAATCATAACTTTTGGAACCATTTTAGATCTCCTAACCTTTAATTTTTAATCATTGAAATAATCATTAATCATTTTTTTTAATTTTCTCTTTTTGAATTCCTTCAATCCATCCTATATCATTTTTTATTCATTCACATTCCCATCTTATATACAAATAATCATTCTCATCCTTAAAGAGTCTGATCTTTCCACCTTCATAATCGACTTCCTGGTCTTCATAATTTACAAATGTCTTGGATTTCAATAGGTATTTCTCTTTATTTATCCTGACAAACATTCTGTATGTTGTATTCTTTTCCAAGGAATATTTCCATTTCATTTCAAGCTCATTGGTAAATTTGTCAGTATTTTCTATTGCCAATCTTTTGAAATAAACATCATATGACTCTTTTCCATATCCGAAACCTAACTTGTAGTTTATTTCTTCTATATTTGGAATGACCTTGAATCTCTCTTCATTCAAATCAATATTTAAGAGAGAGTCTACATTGGCATTGACAATGGATAGGTTTTCATTTGATGTCAAGATGATTCTTGCCTTATCCTTTTCAAAGAACAGATTCTCGTCAATATCACCAACAAAATTCCTAGATCCTAATCTGAATATTTCACGTTTTCCATCGTAGACCACTTCAAGGTAAATGTCGTAATAGTTTATATTGACTAATTTTTCCAGCGGAAGTTCAATGTCATATCTGTTTCCTTCATGCATGTTCAAATCAAATATGTGGCTATTGTCATCCTTTGAACCGTATTTTCTGGTCAATCCATTGAATCTGATTCTGGCCTTATCTATTTTCAATGTCGGAGGTATGGACATTTTAATGTAAAATGCATCGTTTTTCAAGCCGATATCATGGATGTTTATAAAGTTTTGATGAAGGTTCCTTATCTCAAAGACCTCATCAGGTATGCCTATTACAGGGTTCCTGAAATATTTCAAATTCCAATAGCTTTTGCCATTGTATACGAAAAAGTCCTTGACGCCTTCATAATTCTTCAACACATCCTCTAAAATGCTTATCTTATCATTTATAATCAAATAAGTGTATAGGACATATTTTATGCTGATGTATTTATTGTCCACCACATCATCGATATCAAGGAGTATTTTTTTCAAGTCTTCCAGATATGCCTCCTTAAAAATTGGATTATCTAAGATTCCCTTTATTGGGTATATGAACCTTTCAAGATACAATTTAATGACTTGATTGTACAGTTCTGGCTCATCCTTGAAGTATTCCTTCAAGACATAGTAGTTATCCAGCCTGTCTTCAGTATTCTTCAGGTTAGTCAAACTTTTTGTGATTGATTCATTGACAGACCTATGTCTCCAATAGTAAACGAAATCTTCAATATAAGTGATTTTTTCTGCATTTAGAAATGCCTTGAATACCATTGGAGCATCAGCATAAAGTTTGCCTGGAATCATGTAAATGTCATTTTCCTCTACAAACTCTCTTCTATAGATTTTATCCCAATAGAATACATCATAGAATATCTCTATATCCTTGTGAATGTCAACTGTTCTTTCCTTATCCCACATATCCTGTCTGGTACCAAGCTGTGTCTGATAGGGTGCAACATATTTGAACGGCTTTCCACTTACAATATCTGAATCGGTTTCTTTAGCCTTGTTATACAATTTTTCGTAAGCGTCTTCAACTACAACGTCATCTGAATCTATTATGGTAATATATTCTCCTTTAGCCATTTTAAGACCATTATTCCCTGCAGTAGCTCCTCCAGTATTTTTTTGGTCTATGATTTTGATGTTATCATATTTTTTGGCATAACGTTTCAGGATATTTAGGCTGTTGTCCTTACTTTCGTCATTTACACAAATTATCTCCATATCGTCAAGTGTCTGATTTACGAGAGAGTCTAAGCACTCTTCCAGCAAATCTTCTGTATTGTAGACCAATACAACGACAGATAATTTGTATTCATATTCAGATGACATATTTTTTCTCCTTTCAAATTACAATCAACATTAACAATTAAACTAATAATTAAACAATAAACATTAAACAATAAATCAATCCTGCTCTTCTAATCCATCTTCAAGTTCAAAAACCCTTTTGATGATTTCTTCACTTGAATGTCCTTTACAGATTGAACAGAATTTTTCATAGAACTTATCATATCTTTCCTTATATTCCTTTTCAACAGCAGCTATATTTTCAATGCATTCAATCAGGTAATCGTTATCCTTGATTAGAGGTCCTGGCATATCTGTTTCCATATTCAGATAGAGTCCTCTTACCTCACTTACATAATGTTCCAAATCAGGTACAAAGAAGAGTATAGGCCTTCTGGAGTGAGCATAATCAAAGAACACTGATGAATAGTCTGTTATTAAAATGTCTGATATTAAACATAGTTGGCAGACATCATCATAGAAAGACAAGTCTATGACAAAATCATTCAATCTTTCATCAATCTTCAAGCTTTTGGAAACGAAATAATGAGTTTTTAAAATGATTACATAATCATCTTTAAGTTTGTCATAAAGCTTTTCCAGATCAATATCCAAATTGAAATATCTGACATTGTCTTTGCTTCTCTCATCATCTTTCCAAGTTGGAGCATATAAGATCACTTTCTTATCATGAGGAATATTGAATTTATTTTTCAACTCTTCAATTTCCTTATTATTGTTATTGAAGTAAATATCATTTATAGGATAGCCTAATTCCAATGTTTCCTCTTCAAATTTAAATGCGGAAGCAAATCTTTCGGTTGAATATTCGTTTGATGAAATCAAGTAATCCCAGTTACGAGATTCCTTATAGAAATCTTCCCTTCCTTTCATTTCAGGACCTGGAATTTCAACATCCCAACCTAACTTCTTCAATGGGGTACCATGCCAAGTCTGCAAATAGACATTGCCCTTTCTTTTTCTCTTCATTGGGAAAACATTGTTGTTTATCCAATATTTTGCTTCTGCAAGATACTTATAATAGTCTAAGGATTTTTTATTGACGATTATAGGATTTCCTGGAATCTCTTCATCCCCACTATAAGACCAAACGAATGAATATTTCTCATCCAAACCTTTTTTCAACATATATTCATACAAGTATTTAGGGTTTCCACCGTAGTATTCTCCTGCGAAACTTTCCATAAATACCAGATTTTTATTTAAAGGTACATTGTTGCAAACATCGTTATAAACGGTTTTGCCTTGTGATGTTAAATAGGATCTGTCATAAAATACTTCTGTTGTAATCCACAAAGCAAGAGATTTGATATTTTCTGTAGCATAATAGGAATAGATATCCTGTCCTTGATTGATTTTAATCAGGAATCTTTCCTCATCATTAAAGAAATTTTTCAGATTGGTCAAATCAATCAAGTCCTCGTAGAACACATCTCCATCATATAGTCTTAGATAGAAGTCAATTCTCAAATTCAAAAGATCCACGTCTCCAAAATCGAAGTCATCTATGAATCCTTCAAACTCGTTTCCTTTAAGGTCTAGGAGGAATTCATTCTCTTCATTGCCGAACCTGTTTTTACCAACGATTGTGGCTTTGCTTACTTCATCAATATCGTCATTCAAAGTGGTGTAGCTTCCTTTTATGAATGCCTTGCCTTCAATCTCTTCCAATCTTGAAATGTCCATATCCAAGTTCTTTTCTTTCAATCTTAATGACAATCTTCCATAAAGTGTTGGGTATATTGTCAATACCCTTTTATTTTCCTTTAATGTAAATTTTAGGGTTTTAAGTTCAGGATTGAATCTGATTCTTTTTTTGGCACTGGTTGAATCGTTTGCCGCTTTAAAATAGAAATCAAAGAGGCCTGTATCAGCTATTTCCAGCAATTCATTTAGTGGAACAATCACTTTATCTTCTGATATTTCCTTTTCAAGTCTTTGTCCACTGCGCCTATTTTTTATTTCAACAAGGAAATGAGGGAAATGTGAATCTTCATCACCATAGACTTCCAAATCGTTGAGGAATTCTCCATTTATGATCAAATTGCCATCCTCAACCTTAAAATCAGTAATTATATAATCATAATCGAATCTGAATGATAGGTTTTTGTATAATGTGGAGAAAAACAATAAAGGATATCTTCCATCATTCAAGGATATGTTTTCATCGGATTTGAAAGGAAACTTCAATCTCCTTTCAGTGACTTCACCATTGAATTTGTATATTAAAAACAGGTCATATTTTCCATAATCCACAGCTTCCAAAAATTCATCCATTTCTATTTCAATGTTTTCAGATTCTATCTTCTTGCAATATTCCTTCTTATTGGTTCTGTTTATGATCTTCAAATAAAATTCAAGATTCACATTTGGGTTATTGACGTGCATATCAAGATTCAATAATCCATTCATGGTTAGTTTTCCATCTTTCAATTCAATGGAATCTATAATTGAATCATAGGAAAATATTCTTTTAAATCTTAAGGATAAATTGTTTTTAATTGTGGAATAGCTTGTAATTGCTTTCCTTTTATTTTCAAAAACTGCACTGAAAAATTTATTTTTCTCACGGAATTTGACTCTTATTTTATTTTCGCTGTCAAATTTCACATAAACATCAAAAACACTTCTATCAAACTCAAACAAATCTTTCAATGGGATAATAGCACTTTTGCCTTCGATTGGATATTCTAAAATGGTCTCACTGAGTCTGTGCTTGAGTTCCAATGAGGAATCTTTTAGAGATTGCCTTGTTAGAAGGTTAACTATGATATTATCTCCTTTTTCTGATAGATTACAGAATATGCCGTTCATCTCTTTGAACTTTCTTGAAACGGCCCTGTTGAGATAATATCTCATTTTTCTTGAATTAGTCATATTATGCCCCAAATTTGAATTTGTTTAATTTAAAGTAAAATAAACTCTTTAGCTATTGCTTAAATCAGCAAAAGATTACACTTAATTTTAAAGTTCTTTAGCTATTGATTAAATCAGCAAAAGATTACACTTAATTTTAAAGTTCTTTAGCTATTGATTAAATCTGCCAAAAAGTACTCTTAATATTATATAAAGTATTTATATGTTATTAGATATGTATATTATATAATATAAACATTTGTTGAAAAGCCATTTTTATGCAATTAGTTTAGTATAGATAGCAATAAATAATTATTTTTTGAAAAAAAGCAGTTTAAGTTAAAATTAAAGTCTTAAATTTGAATTTTATTCAAATCCAAGGCAATTATAATTTCCAATCTATCAATGATTCAACAGCGTCCAAATCAAAAACAGGAATGTTCAAATTATCAGCTACTGACAATCTTTCGCTGAATGAGTCATCAATGAATATGGATGGAAGCTCATTATCCATAAAATCAATCTTATTATCTTCCTTGGAGAGCATTATTATTTCATCAAAGAGGTGGATGTCAATTTTCAAGTCCCTTAAGGTTTCTTCTATGTCCTTTGCATGCTTAGTTATAAGAATTATCTCCTTATTCTCATTGACACACTGATAGAGGAACATCATTAGGAATGTATTGATCTTTCCCTTGAAAAAGACGGTGTCATCGAAATCCAAATATACACGTTGGTAATCTATTTCGTAATTGAATCTGTTTGTTAGTGCCCTGTCGATTGTCAACTTATTCCTGTTTGAGATGATGCTTACATCAATTCCCAAATGGGTGTATAAGGTTAAGAGTGGGAAATTTATTCCAGTATTCCTATGCAGTGACATTGTTCCTGCAATTCTTGGAGCGATTTCCAACAATTTGTATTCATGATTCCTGTCTTTTTTCAATTGGAAAAACCATGCTCCATCAAAGGACAATTTTGAGTTTATGATTTCAGCGATTTCTCTCACTTCATCTTCTGTTTCGATTGTTGTGGCATTAACGCTGATGCCGTCCTTGATTCTTATTCTTTCTCTTTTTTCACAGTAGAGCAATTCTCCTTTTGATGAAAAACAGTCGATGGTATACTCTTCATAAGGCAAATATTCAACTGGAACCAAATCTGGGTTTTCATTGAAATGGTGCTTCAAGTCATCTAAGCTATTTGCAATAGCCACCCCTTTTGCCCCTTGGCCGATATCCGGCTTTAAAAAAATAGGAAACTCCAAGCCTTTGGAGATTTCCTCTAGCTTGGATTCATTATCGTCATAAAAACTTTCTTTTTTAATGTCATAGACTTTAGGAGTGAATTTTTCATCCTTAAAGAATTCATAGGTTTTCCTTTTTGACCTGCAGATATCACAGGTTTTCTCATCAGAGACTATGATTTGTGCATTCAAGTCCTCCTTCAGTTCAGATAGCTTCAAAACCACATCATCATGGGAAGGATAAATCAAGTCGATATCGTATTTTTCTATGATATCATTTAAACAATCCAATAGGTTCTCATCATCTATAAAAGGAATATTGTCAATATAATTTTTATAAACGTATTTTCCATGGTCATCTACACTGGATCCACCAAACAGATTAAAGTCTTTGCTGTATTTTAATGCATTATGGATTTCCAGTCCTATTTCTGCACCGCATGGGAATACTAATACGTTTTTCATTTTATCATTCTCTTCTAATGGGATTTATGGATTGTTGTGAAAAAAATCATATCTTAGTCAATTTTAAAATAAATAGTCATAAAATATAAAATAGTTATTATTCACAGTATTATTTATAGTTTTTTAGTTCCAATTTAATTATTTCACAAATTTGGCCTACATCATCTAAGCTTAATCCATAGTACATTGGCAATGAAAGGATTGAATCGCTTACATCCTTAGCTATTGGGGTATTTCTTTCAAAGTCATAGGCCGGAAACTCATTGCATGGAGGATAGAAGTATTTTTTGGTAAATACGTTGTATTCAGCCAACTTATCCATTAGATAATCCCTTTCCTCTACACCATTTAATTTTATTGTAAAGTAAGCGTAATTGTAATCAACATTAGCTTTAGGTCTGATTACTTTCAATTCTCCTGCATCCTCCAAATCTTCAAGGCATTCCAGGTAGTGATTGTAAATTAGGGACCTTTCATGGATGACATCATCAAGATTGTTTAGATTGCATAATCCCATTGCAGCTTCAAACTCATTCATCTTGCCGTTTTTACCTAAGAATCTGACTTCTTCCTTGTCAGGGGTAATTCCGAAATTCTTCAAGGCCTTTAATTTATAGCTTAGTTCATCGTTATCAAAAATCAAGGCTCCCCCTTCGATGGTGTTGAACACTTTGGTGGCATGGAAACTGAGCATGCTCATATCACCATATTTTACAATTGGCTTATTTTCTATCTTGACACCAAATGCATGAGCTGCATCATAAATGACCTTTAGGTCATGTTTCTTTGCAATTCTCTCTATCTTTTCCACTTCACAAGGATTTCCAAAGACATGAACAGGCATTATTGCGCAAGTATCTTCGGTAATTAGGGATTCGATGTTTCCAGGATTGATGTTGTAATATTCCTCATCAACATCTGCATATACTGGCTTTAAGTTATTCTCTATGATTGCTTGGGTGGTTGATGCAAATGTGAATGGGGTAGTGATCACTTCTCCTTCAAGGTCTAATGCCTTTAAAGCTAAATCTAGGGAAGTATGTCCATTTGAAAACAATTCTACATTTTTAGCATTAAAAAGATTTTTCAAATTGGTTTGAAATTCATGTTCCAAAGGCCCATAATTGGTTAGCCATTGGTTATCCCAAATCTCCTCCAATTTTTTCTGATACTCTTTTAAAGGAGGCAAGAGTGGCCTTGTTACAAAAATTTTTTCTTTAAAAATTAAATTACCCATACAATCACCATATAATAAACATAAATCAGTAGATTTAGTTTTAAACATATTATTATTTATACAGAAATACTTATGTTAATTGTTGTATATATAACCTTTGCAAAATCTTTTTCTTAAGACTCTATAAAAACATATTTTTTTACTTATATTCATATGTTGAATGTAAAAAAGATTATATAGTATTTAAATCAAATATAACTATGGTATTTTACTTATTTTAATATGATACTGATAAATTAGTCTTATATTGACAAAAAACCTAAAATACATAAGTAAATTAAGTTAAGTTTTCATTATTTTTTAAATTTCTAAAATTATTGAGTTGTTGCCAGGACCTTTTTAAGCATCATAGTACCCTTTGATAGGCCTCTAAGATATCTGAAAGATTGTTTGGATAGTTTATCTGAGCAAAAGATGGAAGATACAGAAGTCCCAGGTCCTTTATTGAAAAACAATGATGAGGTTGTTGAAGCCATTTCCAATATAGACCGCATTGAAAAAGAGTATAATGAAAGATATGATGAATTCTATGATAGATTCTGCAGTATCGAAGATGGAAATGCTTCCCAACGTATTTACAATAGACTTTGGAAGTAATTATAGCATTCATATCCACAATTCCTTCCACCTATTTCTATCTATTTTTATCTATTCTATTTTTGATTTATTTTTTTAAATGATCATAGATAATTGAATTCTATGACGTGCAACATCAACATCAAGAACCTTTACATCTATGATATCCCCAACGCTTACAAAATCAAGGGGATGCTTTACAAATTGTGTGTCAGTTATTTGGGATTTGTGAACCAATCCGTCCTGATGGACTCCAATATCCACAAATATGCCGAAATCAACCACATTTCTTACTGTGCCGCTTAAGACCATTCCCTCTTCAAGATCTTCCATTGTGAGAACATCCTTTCTGAGTATTGGCTGTGGCATCTCTTCCCTTGGGTCTCTTCCTGGCTTTTTAAGTTCCTTTGCAATGTCCTTTAGGGTAATGGAACCTATGCCCAATTCCTCTGACAAGATTTCAAACTGCTCATCAGTCAAGTCAAGGTCGGATTCCTTGATCTTTCTGTTTTCCAGATCTTCAAGAGAATATCCAAGAGAGCTTAAGAATGCAATTGTAGCTCCATATGATTCTGGATGGACTGTTGTATTGTCCAATGGATTGTTTGAATCCTTCACCTTCATGAACCCTGCACATTGCTCATATGCCTTTGGCCCTAATTTATTCACTTTCAAGAGTTCATCCCTTGTATAGAACTTTCCGTTTTCCTCTCTGTACTTTACGATGTTCTTTGCAACGGTTTTGCTGATTCCTGAAACATGTTCCATAAGGGAAACTGATGCTGTGTTCACATCCACTCCCACTTCATTCACTGATTTTTCTACAACATTGTCAAGGGACTCCCCAAGCTTCTTTTGGTTCATGTCATGTTGGTACTGTCCCACTCCAATTGATTTAGGGTCAATCTTCACAAGTTCGGCAAGAGGGTCTTGAAGACGTCTTGCAATTGAGATTGCACTTCTCTCACCTACATTGTAATCTGGGAATTCCTCGCTTGCAAGTTCACTTGCAGAGTATACGCTTGCTCCAGCTTCATTGACAATCACATATTGGACATCAAGGTCCTTTATGATGTCTGCAACGATTGCTTCAGATTCCCTTGAAGCGGTGCCGTTTCCGATTGCAATGATGTTGATGTCATATTTGAAGATCAAGTCCCTGACGGTTGAACGGGTTTCAGCTATCTTGTTTTGAGGTTCTGTAGGGAATACAAGTGCAGTTTCCAAAACCTTACCATATTCGTCAACTACAGCAAGCTTGCATCCTGTTCTGAATGCAGGGTCCCAGCCTAAGACAACCTTGTTTATGATTGGTGCCTGCATCAATAGCTGTTCAAGGTTTTTAGAGAAGACCTTTATTGATTTGTCCTCTGCCTTTTCAAATAGCTGGTTTCTAAGTTCCCTTTCGATGGCAGGTGCAATAAGCCTTTTGTAGGAATCCTCTATCGCTTCAGTCAAGGTCTCTTCAGTGTATTTGTTGTAGATAGGTTGTGTTGGCTTTCCGCCTTTGTTGATAAGAACATGACGTCTTAAGTATGCTATGATGTCCTCTTCAGGAGCGCTAATTTTTATCTTTAGGAACTTTTCCTTCTCTCCACGATTGATTGCAAGTATTCTGTGGCTTGCTATTTTAGACACTTCCTCACTATAGTCATAGTACATGTCATAGACTGATTCCTCATCCTTGTCCTTTGCTTCAGAGATAAGTTCACCATCTTCATAGCTTAACTCACGAATAAGAGATCTGAAGCTTGCATTGTCAGATATTATCTCAGCTATTATGTCCTGTGCACCTTGAATAGCCTCTTCAGTATCGTTGACTCTCAATTCCTCATCTATCTCTTCATTGTCTGAGGTAACATAGTCTTTAGCTATTTCTTCAACTGGAACATCTATATCTTGGGCAAGGATAATGTTTGCAAGTTCTTCCAATCCCTTTTCCTTAGCTATTGTAGCGCGGGTTCGCCTTTTCTGCTTATACGGCCTGTACAAATCTTCAAGTTCAACAAGGGTCTTGGCTTCAAGAATGGCTTTCTTCAGCTCTTCAGTCATCTTACCCTGTTCTTCAATGGAATTCAAGACAGATTCCTTTTTCTCTTCAAGGTTTCTGAGATATTTCAATCTTGCATCAAATCTTCTAAGGATTTCATCATCAAGTGAGCCAGTTGCCTCTTTTCTGTATCTTGCAATGAATGGAATTGTATTTCCATCGTCAATTAGTTTTATAACGCTTTCAGCTTGGGATGTTTTTATATTGAGTTCCTGTGATAATGTGTCTGCTATCATCATTTTTTTACCTATAATAATCTTTTTCTTTTTATTTTCTTGTTTTCAATTATAATTCTCTAAATTATTTTTATTTTCAAGATATTTAAATTTAATTTTTAATGAATTTCTTTCCAATTTCTCCATCTGATTACCAATATAATATCTTAGGGCATTTCTTTTTTTTTCAAAATAAAGTAAAATAAAGTATTACAATAATATCAAAAACTTAATAAATAATTTACAATATATATATAAATTAAGAAAACTTATTTTAGTTTAGTTTTCATATTTGAGGTGTTTTATGTTAAATAAACTTTTTAAATTGGATGAAAAAAATACTGATGTCAAAACAGAGGTTATTGCAGGTTTAACAACCTTCCTCGCTATGGCATACATTTTAGGGGTAAACCCTGCTATGCTTGCTGAAGGTGGAATGCCAGCAACTGGTGTTTTCTTTGCTACCGCTGTTGCATCAGCTATTGCTTGTATCATAATGGGTCTAGTTGCTAACTGGCCTGTTGGACTTGCTCCAGGTATGGGGTTAAACGCATTGTTCACCTATACTATCATTTTAGGTATGGGTTGCAGTTGGAACGCTGCTTTGGCAGCTGTTGTATTGTCAAGTATAATCTTTTTATTAATTACCATTTCCGGATTAAGGGAAGCAATTCTTAACATCATTCCTATTGACTTGAAACTGGGTATTGGTGCGGCTATCGGTTTCTTCTTGGCATTCCTTGGTTTAAAAGGTGCTGGAATCATCGTTGCTGATCCTTCCACTTTCGTAACTTTAGGTGCTATGACTTCCGCTCCTGCACTTCTTGCATTGATCGGTATCTTGATTACCTTAATCTTCTATGTACAAAAAGTTCCTGGTGCTGTATTCTTCGGATTGATCATAACTGCTATTTTAGGTTTGATCTTTACAGTATTCGGATTCGGTGCTGGAGACCCACTTATGCCAAGCGTACCTGCTGAATTCATTTCATTCAGCTTTGACACCAGCTTGGTTGGAGGATTCATATCTGGATTTGGAGAGCTGTTCACCAATATTCCAAACTTGATCATGATACTCTTCTCACTTGTATTCGTTACATTCTTTGATACTACCGGTACCTTACTCGGTATTGCAAACCAAGCAGGATACATTGACGAAAAAGGTGAAATTGAAGGTATTGAAAAAGCATTTTTAGTAGATGCATTAAGTGGAGTAATCGGTTCCATTTGCGGTACAAGTACCTTAACTGCATATGTAGAAAGTGCTACTGGTGTAGGTTCTGGTGGTAGAACTGGACTTGCTGCAATCGTAACTGGTATCTTATTCTTATTATCCGTATTCTTTGCACCTACCGTTCTTGCATTGTTCACATCAACCGTAACCGCAGCTGCTCTTGTTATGGTCGGTGTATTGATGATCATGCAATTGAAAGATGTGCAATGGGACAGCTTGGTTGTAGCTGCATCTGTATTCATGACCATTATCATGATGGTTTTAACATATTCCATTTCCCTTGGTATCGCATGGGGATTCGTAACTTACACTGTTGCAACCATTGCTACCGGTAAATACAAAGAAATTAGTTGGGGAATTTGGGTATTGGCTATTGTGTTCTTCTTATACCTGTTCTTCGGACTCTAATTGGAACTCAAAGTTTAACCCAAGTCAAAGACTTTAGTTAAAATCAAAATGTTATCACATCATGTGATAACTATTCCTTTTTTTATTTTCTTATTTTTTCTTGATTTTTGTTCTATCTTTCTCCCCAATGCATTTCATTCATTTGTAAATACATTCTATTTTTCATGTTTATATCGCAATAATATAACAAAATTTATACATTCTTAAAACATAATAGTTATATTGTAAATTGTTAACATATTCAATATTGAAGAAATATGATTAATTTTATTATTTCCATGAGAACTTTAATGAGGTGAAAATTTGTCTTGGCTAATGGTGATTTTAGTATTTTTACTTGCATCAATCAAATCAACTAAAAATCCTAAAAAATCAGTATCTATTGTTATTCCTGCATATAATGAGGAAGCTACTGTTGCTCAAGTTGTAAGCGTAGCACGCAAGCTTGACTATGTAGATGAGGTGATAGTAGTGGATGATGGGTCCAGTGATAGGACTGTGGAAGAGGCAGAAGGAGCAGGAGCTACTGTAATCAGCCATATTACCAATGAAGGTAAGGGTTCAGCTATCAAGACAGGATTCAAGAATTCCCATGGAGATATTGTAGCGTTTATTGATGCAGACATTTCAAATTTCACATCCGGCAAAATAGATAAGATCATCAGGCCGATTCTAGAGGGTAAGACAGATATAACAAAAACCAAATTTGCAAGGGAAAGCGGTCGTGTAACAGAGCTTACCGCGAAACCTCTCTTAAGTTTCTTCTTCCCGGAACTTAATTATGAACAGCCTCTGAGCGGTCAATTTGCAGGTAAACGTTCTGCATTGAATAAGATTAAATTTGAAAAGGATTACGGTGTGGATGTTGGTATCGTACTTGATGCTGATGTTCATGGTATCAGTATTTTGGAAGTTGACATCGGTGACATTTCTCACGACATGTCTCCTCTTGCCGATTTAAACAAAATGGCGAATGAAGTGGTTAGAACCATCATCGACAGGGCAGTGGATTACGGCCGTGTTACAATGATGGACACTTTAGGAAACTATATCAGAATGGCCATTATGGGTTTGTCCCTCATTATTTTAGGTCTTTTCATGATATTCTTTGTACCTTTCATACCATTGTTGATATCTGTATTTGTAGCCTTTGTCGGTGTTGTGCTGACAGTTCTTTACATTGTCAAAATCATTAAGAGATCAATACCTATCCTAAGGAAAAGCAATACACGTACCTCTTTGCAATCCTTTGTAAAGATGCATTTTCCAGTGATTGTTTCAGGATTGATTCTGGTTTTGATGCTTTCAACATTCTTGTCTGCTGCTACATTCAATGATGGTAAAATTTCAGTTGAGCTCACTTCAAGAAACTTTGTCTATGCACCATCTGACGTTAATCAGCAAACCATTTCAGTTAGAGGCCCATATACCATCGACAGTGCTATTGAAAATGAAACAGGCATATTAAGGATTCCTCAGGATGCCTTAAGCACATTGGAAATGTCTGAGAATGATACGATGATAATTGATGGAAGGCAGTATTATGTAAATTCCACAAGAGAGGGAGATTCTGCCGATACCTTCAGGTTGCCATCAAAAGCAAGGCAAAGTTTAGGTTTGGATGAGCGTGAGGTCATACCTAACAGCCGTATCGCTGAAATATTCCAAAGATCAATTGTAAAGCACAATATTCAATTCAATAATCTAAGTGATGAAATGGAAGGATTCGTGGAATTCAGCATCAGCCCTAGATCCAAGAATGCAACTTTCTTCAACTTGACTTTAGACAACGAATCAATCTTGTCTTCAGTTGGAAACTTCAAATACAACTCCACATATTCAATTTTATATGATGGAAAAGTGATGTGCTCATTCGATTATGATGATGTAGAGAGAGGAAGCATTGATTTCACTTATGGAGGAAAGGATGGAAAGATAGTGTTTGAGGATAGAAACAGCACATCAATCAGAAACTATGTTTCAAGTGACAAGGATGCATTCGTTCAGTTAACTTCACTTTAATGAATCAGTTCATGCTATAATTATTGATTTCACACAATATTTTTAAATTATTTATTTATAATCATTACATTTATTTAGGGATTAGAATGGAAATTACAGGAATTGTTACAACAGGTTTGGGAAAGGCCGCATATTTTTTAGGTCAGGATTTTTATAAGGACCAATTCAAGGAAAAATGCGGGTTCACCCCATTTGCCGGAACTTTAAATCTAATTGTAGAAGAGGATAAGCTGGATGACATCAGGCTAATGAAAAACAGCTGCAAGAATGTCATAAAGCCAGATCAAGGATTCGGTGCTGTAAGATACATCAAGGCTCATCTCAATGAGGATATTGTTGGAGCAATCGTATTTCCAGACAAGACAACCCATGATGAAAACTATCTTGAGTTTATAGCAAAGGATAAATTGAGAGACAAATACAATTTTAAAGATGGAGACGAGGTTCTTATAACTATTGACATTTAAATTAGCATTTTTTTTTAATATTTTTATTTTTATTTTTATAAATGTCTATTAATTAATCGGTTTAGATAATAAATACATTTTAGAAAAGGGGGTTTTTTCATGTCAGGTTTAGAGGATATGATTAATGGGTTCAATGAAATGAACATTGTCGGCAGAATTGTAGTTGGATGCTGTGCAGTTTTTATAGTTCTAATGATACTTAGTTTTGTAGGCCATGCGGTTCTCGGAATTCCAACGGATTCCTTTACCGAAGATACCTCTACAAGGTATAAGGATTTTGCTCAATTGGATATTAATGGTGATGGTGGACTAAGCTTTGATGAAGTGAAATCCTATGACCACAATTCAAAATACAGCATCAGTCAGAATAATCTCTATCAAATGTTTGTCGATTGTGATAAAAACGATAATGGTCTGCTGAAAGGTGCAGAATATGACCATTATGTCATAAAAGTAGAAAGCTTCATCAATGATTTGGAAAATAAGGAGAAAAAGGCTCAAAGGGAAGCTCAAGAAAGGGCTAAAAGCTCTTCATCTTCTTCATCTTCATCAAATTACAATCCATTTCCATTGAGAAGCGACAGTTCTGGAGATGGAGCTGAAACCTGTCCATTCTGTGGAAGTGAAGCAGTATATGAATCTGGTGGAGTATACAGATGTGGTGAGTGTGGAAGAACCATCTACAATCCGGATGATTTGAACTTGAATTATGAAGAAGGATATTATGAGTTAACATTGCCTTCGTTCTATTATTCTATGAATCTTGTTTGATTTATAGAATAATTTATTTTTTTTAATTGTTTTTCATCTCCTTCCTCTACTCTTAATTTACAAAAATAGACCTATTTTTATTCGTACTTTTTCAACAATTCCCTATAATTGCCTATCTGCAATTCAAGGCTTGTTATAGTAGCCTTATTGTCTTTAGCCATTTGCTTTGCAGATTCAATCATCTCTTCAATTGTCTTATCCTGCTTTTCTATTATTGAATCCTTTTGGCTTAGGAGACTGTCATATGTTCTTGTAATCTTTTTTAATTGAAGCTCAAGATTATCGGTATTGCTTTTCACCTGCTCCTTATAGTCATTTATCAAGCTTCTTAGGTAGTTGATTTGATCCTGCTTGTCATCAATGATATCTACCTTCTCATTGATCTTCTTTTCCAAATCATCCATCTCTTTCATTCTTGACTTTTCATAGTTTATCTCGTTTTTCAATTTCAAGTCAAGCTTTTCCTTTTCAAACTTGTATTTGACAAGAGCATTGTTGAGCTTGCTGATTTTTTCTTTTGATTCATCCAATTTTTGACTGTACTCATCAATTTCAACAGCTTTCAATTCCAAGTCATTCCTTATGTCCTCTATCTTTTCATCCTTTAGGGACAATTCATATTCCAATTCCTGAATCTCCTCATTTTTTATTTCAAGCTCTTCTTTCAGTTTGCTTATTTCTTGAATTAGCTTTTTGTTGTTGGAATTTTTGGAATTGCTTTTGTTTCTTCTATTGGAATTCTGTCTATTTGATGAATTGTCTGTCATTTTAAATCCTCTTAAATTAAAATAAAAATAGTAATAAAAAATAGCTAAAAAAAGTAAAAAAAGTAAAAAAATAGCTGAAAGCTATTATGAATTAATTTATTTTGCATACTCGAATGCAGCCATTGCTTTCACAATCTTTGCATCATCTTGAGGTTTTGCCTGCAATTGCAATCCTACAGGAATGCCTTCCACTTCACCTGCTTTTACGCTAGCTGCTGGAATACCTGCCAAGTTAGCAATTACGGTAAGCACGTCGTATGCATACATTTCCATAGGTTCCAATTCTTCACCTAATTTGTGTGGTAATTTAGGAACGGTAGGGCCTACAATCAAGTCCACGCCTTCCAACATTTTGTTGATTTCATTTCTAATGAGAGATCTTGCTTGAAGTGCTTTTTGATAGTATTTGCCGCTGAATTCTTTTTGTGAAATGTATGAACCCATTTGGATTCTTCTAAGTACTTCTGCACCACATACCTCTTCGATTCTTGAACCGTATTTTCTTCCATCGTATTTTCTGGTTGCAGAGAAGAATTCCACATAGTTGATGAGGTAGTAGGTAGGCAAACAGATATCGATGTGGTCGAAACTTAATTCAACTACTTCAGCACCTAATTCTTCGAGTTTTGCTACAGATTCATCAATGATAGCATTGATCTCATCGTTGGTAACTTCCTTGAATTCCTTACATGTAGCTATTTTCATTCCAGCCAATGGCTTTTCTTCCCCTTTAACTGATTCAGCTATTTCTGTAAAGTTAGGAGCATCCCATTTTAAGGTTGTACATTCGGTTGGGTCATATCCGATGATGGTGTCAAGTGCAAGTGTGATTCCAGTGATGTCACGAGCCATAGGTCCGATTTGGTCTAAACTCATTGACAAGTCAAGCAATCCTTGTCTTGAAACTGCACCGTATGTAGGTTTCATACCAAGCACACCACAGTGGGAAGATGGGTTTCTGATAGATCCGCCGGTGTCAGAACCGATTGCAATGTCACACATATCTGCTGCCACTGCCGCTGCGCTTCCTCCACTTGAACCTCCAGGGATTCTTCCAGGTGCAGCTGGGTTATTTACAGCTCCATAGTATGAGGTTTCAGTTGAACTTCCTGCTGCAAACTCATCCATGTTGTTGATTCCGATGATGATTCCGTCCTCTGCCTTTATTTTCTTGACGACAGTTGCATCATAGCTTCCAATATAGTCTTCCAAGGTTTTTGATGCAGCAGAAATGATTAAGTCTTCTACATTAATGTTAGCTTTAATACCAAACACTAAACCTGCAAGAGCTCCGACCTCTTCTCCAGCTTTGATTTTAGCATCGATTTCTTCAGCTTTAGCAATAGCCTGTTCGGTATTTAATTCAAGAAAAGCGTTAATGTCTTCATTTTTTTCTTCAATTACTTTTAAATAAGATTCTACATTTTCCTTTGCAGTAATTTCCTGATTCTTAATTGCATTTAATTTTTCAAGGATATTCATTAAAACACCTTTTTTTGTTTCGTGAACATTTGTAATTATGATTTCAACAGCCAATCTTTGGCTGTATTATTGAATTATAAAAAATAGTTTTAACATTGTATTTTTTATATAATATATTAACTTTATATTTTAAAGTTTAAATAATATTTGGTATTTCAACATTTTTTCTTAAGTTCATATAGGCGAAATTCTTCTTCATTTCATTAGTGATGGGGGGAGTTATTGCATTTTTTTTAATTTATATATTGCCCTTTTAGACCATTCTGCATCCATTAAAAAGGCTCTGCCAATTCCAATCAAGTCGCAGTACTCCTCTTCAAGCAATCTTTCAGCATCTTTTGGCTTTTTCACTCCACCAGTAAGAATCACAGGTACATCACATGAGTCCTTAGCTATTTTGCTAAGCTCCTTAAAGTATCCTGGCTCTTTGCTGACTGGACTTCTGTATCTGCAGAGGCCACCGCTGATATCTATCAGGTCAACTCCATTTTCTATAAAAGAATTTATAGCTATTGGAATGTCTTCAAGCTTTGATCCCCCTTCCAGATAGTCATAGGCACCTAAGCGAATGGCTATTATATATTCTTCACCTACACGATTACGGATTTCGCTGATTATTTCATTATGCAATCTGATTCTATTTTCAATGTCTCCACCATAGTCATCAGTTCTTTTGTTTGTGTAAGGGGAATAGAATTGGTTCAGGAAATATCCATGTGCAGAGTGGATTTCCACACCATCGAAACCTGCCTTTTGAGTTCTCACTGCAGCTTCTATAAATGCATCCCTCACATGTTCTATGTCTTCAGAACTCATTTCATTCAAATCAAGTTTCTCTTCACTAATTGATTCAAATCCTGCATGGCTTATCTGTGCAATTGCAAAGCTGCCTTGAGCATGTATGGCGTCAGTGAGTTTCTTAAATCCATCAATCACATCATCATCTGCAATGGACAGCTGCCTTTTGCTTGCAATCCCTTCAGGAGAGACATATGAATGCTCCACTATTATAAGTCCGGTTCCATCTGCTCTCTTTCGGTAATAGTCAATCAATTCATCAGAAACCTTCCCTTCTTCACTAAGCTCTCTTGCCATAGGGGGCAAGACTATACGATTGGAAAGTGTAATGCTCTTGATTTTTAAAGGAGTATCTATAATCATGTTTTCACTTGATTCATAATTTTTCATTTTTAAAATTCATTCAATTACAAAATTTATATATTAATAGTTTTAAATTATATTTAATAAAAGTTTATTTGATAAATTGTCAGATATTGAAGTTTTTAAATTTCAGCGATATAATTTTATTTTAATTTGGGCGATAAGAATGACTAAAAAAGCTATTGTATTTGATAACTCCGGAACATTGCTTGAAAGGTTTAGAGTCATTAAGGATGTATCTACCGGCGAATTCATAACAAATGTAAACTCCTTGGATTTGATAGACACCTGCTTGAATGCAGCTTTGGTTGTCCTTCAGTTCAATACCAATCGCTTAAGGGACATAGATCCAAATACATTGATAAGTGATTTTGTCTTGGAAAACAACATCGATTTTGACATCAGCTATTATTCAACTGACGTTACCAAAGAGGAAATTACAGCTATTTTAGAAAAGGACACCGCAACAATAAAAGACATTACAGACACATTCCCTTTATTGAAGGAAAGAGTTCCAAATATGCAATTGTGCAATGGTTCAGCGGTTATCATAGACATTGCAGAAGAGAGGATTTCATATACAATAACATCTGCCGGCCAATTGTTCAGTGGTGTTAAGGATACAATAGCAAAGCTTCAGGAAAATGATATAGATGTTTTCATAGCATCTGGTGACAGGTCCGGTGCCATCAAAAAGCTTGCTAACATTACTGGTGTTCCTGAAGATCATGCATTTGCAACTGCAAGCACCCATAGAAAAGCGGAAATTGTTGGAAATCTTCAGGATGAAGGCTATAAGGTCATGATGGTTGGTGATGGGCCTAATGATATACTTGCATTTGAGCAAGCTGATAGGGCTGTCCTCACTACAGAACAGAAGGACGGGGATTTTCCAGACAAACTAAAAGGATATGCTGATTTTGTAATAGAAGAGATTTCCGAAGTTCTTCAGATTGACTTCTAAAATTTGTTTTTATTTTGCTATTTTTATAATTTATTTTCCTTTAAAAAATCTTCTATTACCTTTTTGCTTTTCATCACATTATCGAAATTGTTCAGTTCGATAATTCCATGTTTCACATGCTTCAAGAGATTCAAGTCAAGGGTGCCGTCACCGATTGCTTGGTGCTTGTCCTTTTTCCCATCATTGTCGTTTATGTGATTATAAAGAATGTTAGGGATTTTAAAGAAGCTTTCCTGGTCTTCACAGGTGTTTACATGGCCTAAATCTATTGTGATTGAACAGCCTGTTTCGTTGGTGAGGTTTTCAAGTTCATATGCACGGTTTCCAAGATATGAGAAACGTTCAGGCATGTTTTCAATTGAGATTTTAGCTTCCTTATCCTCTGCATATGCAACAAGCTCATGAGTGGATTCTGTCAGGAATTCAAGTGCCATGTCCCTTAGGTACTTTTCAGGTCTTCCTATTTTTCCAGGGTGTGCGGTGATGCCTATTGCACCTATCTCATCTGCAAGATCAAGACAGTCCTTTGTCTGCTTTACTGATTCCTTACGGATTCCCTGGTTGAGGCTTGCAAGATTTATGTCCACATTCACTGCATGCATATAGATGTCCAAGTCATAACTGTGGAATGGTTCAGTGATTTCCTTGTTGCCAAGCATTTCATCTGGCCTATATGGGCCTTCCGCCAATAGTTCAACACTATCGAATCCATTATCTTCAGCTATTGAAAGCATCTCATCCACATCTTTCATAAAAAGTGAAAGTAAAGAAAATCCCAATTTCATATTAATCCCCATTTCGTGTTTTTGTTTTTGAAATATAATTTTTTATAATTTTTAATTTATCATGGTTAAATTATTATCATAAATAGGTATTTGGCTAAGTTATTTTATTTTAGATATTGGTAGATAAGAATCTATATGAAATAGACTCTCATTCTACCAATTCCTTTGATTTATTGATGTTAAGTGGATAATCATAAATGATTGAACAAGGTCCAGATTTCCGGATACTTTTCAGCTATTGCAGCATCTATGAGATTTGATGCTTCACTGCTTATGCTGAATTCAGGTTCGGTTTTTCTCAAATATCTTAAAACTGCAGCGGATCTTGCTGACCATAAGGTGATTCTTGGATTATTTTCTACAGTTTCGATTACTTCATCTATCAGTTTTTCTTCTTTTTCAGTTAAGAAACTAGTACCTTCTTTTAAATTAACGGAATCATCAATTATTTTAGTAGTTTCTTCTTCCTCTTCATTTAAATTAATTGCAGAATCAATATTTTTTACACCTAAATCGACAGCTGTTTCTCCATCATTTTCATCTGCAATTTTTTCATCATCATTGTGGAAAACTGTAGTGTATATTGAGGTGTCTTCAAGGTAATCATCTTCGCTCACTTCCTCTTCAGCTATTTCTTCCACATACTTTTCAACATCTGATTCTTCAACCAATATCTTTTCTTCAGATTCATCCTCATCTTCAGGGAAGATCAATTCCTTATCATCTTCATCAGGCTCTTCATCAAATATTATTTCATCGTCATCATCAGCATCATCATCAGTTTCATCTTCAGTATCATCAGCAATTTCATCAAGGGTATCATCTACCTCATCATCTTTTGCTGAATCTTCTGACTTCTCTTCAGATTTTTTCAATATGTCCTCTAAGCTGATGCCTTCTTCCACTTCTGTCTCTTCGATTTTAGGAATTAAGGAATCCAATCCTTTTCCTAAACCTGATCTTCTTTCTTTTTTAGCCATAATACCAAACCTTGTTTTATTTTATTTTTTTTAAAATCAAGAATTCTATAAATTTGTTTAATAAATAATCATTATCTTCATTTCTTATCCATTTCCAGGATTTCCTTTGCCAATTTCAAGTAAGCTATTGATCCCTTGCTTTCAGGGTCATATACTATACATGGCTTTCCGTAACTTGGAGCTTCTGCCAAACGCACATTTCTTGGAATGACTGTCTTGAATATGTGTTCAGTGTCCTTGAAGTATTTCTTCAATTCGGAATAAACTTCCCTTCCTAATCTTGTCCTTGCATCATATAATGTTAAGAGTATTCCTTTGATAGGAGTTGGGCTTCTTAATCTGGTTTCAACAAGCTTGATTGTGTTCATCAAATCTGCCAATCCTTCAAGTGCAAAATACTCCGCTTGAATAGGTATCAATACGCTGTCAGCAGCAATCAATGAATTTATTGTGATAACTCCAAGTGATGGAGGCAAGTCAATTATGATATAATCAAAGATGCCTTTTATAGGTTCAAGCAAGTTTTTAAGCACGATATGATAATTCGCTTCCTTGCTTAACTCAACTTCGATTCCACTTAATTCAATATTGCTTGGCAATATGAAAAGGTTTTCAATTTTTGTAGGAATTGTTGCCTTTTGAACACTGCATTCATTTACCAATGCGGTGTATACGGTCTTTTTGATTTCTGTCTTGTTGATTCCGAAGCTTGTTGTTGCATTTGCCTGTGGATCCATATCCACAACAAGCACTGCCTTACCCATAGCAGCAAGGGATGTTGCTAAATTTACTACAGTTGTTGTTTTTCCACATCCGCCTTTTTGATTCATTACTGCGATTGTTTCTCCCATTATATTAATTCTCCTTAGTATTTTTCTAAAATAAAGTGATAGTATAAGTTAAATTTTATAAGTTAATTCTAATAATTTATTACTTATATCTTATACTTTATAATTTATAAGTTATACTATATAAGTTTTAAGTTATATCTTATTACTTTTACTTTATAATTTATCATTTATAAGTTTTTAGTTTTAAGTTATTTCTTATAATTTTATAACTTATAAGTTATAACTTATCACTTATAACTAAAAATTATACTAAATTTTCTTAAAAATTATAAGTTATAACTAGTATTTTTTATAAAAAATATCCAAAAAATATTCAAAAAATATCTATATTATAGAGAAAATATAGGTAAAATTTAGGCAAAATTAGGTAAAATATCTGCTAAAAATAAGTAAAAAATAGAAAAAATTAGCTATTGGATCTAAATAGAAAAATGAAAAAATACGATAAAATTTTAATAATTAATAAGAATTAAAAAGAGGAAAGAGGTTATCACTTTTAAGTGATAACTGAGTTTGTTTGTATAAAATCGTTTAGATAAAAATAAAAAATAAGGAATGGAATTATTTGGAGTTTTCCATAGTTCCATCCATAAAGCTTCCATAACCTTTGAAGTCCATAAGTCCATGTCCTGAGAAGTTGACGACAATGGTTTTTTCTTCGCCGGTTTCCTTACATTTTTTAGCTTCATCAATAGCTGCTTTGATTGCATGGTTTGTTTCAGGTGCTGGGATAACTCCTTCGCACATTGCAAACATTTTACCTGCTGCGAATACATCTCTTTGGTGAACGGCTACCGGATTGATGTATCCTAATTCTCTAAGCAAGGATACTTGTGTGTTCATACCGTGGTATCTAAGTCCACCTGCATGTACAGAAGGAGCAACGAAGTTGTGTCCTAATGTAAACATCTTTAAAAGTGGTGTGAATCCTACTTCGTCTCCAAAGTCGTATCTGTATTCCCCTTGGGTTAATGTAGGACATGCAGAAGGTTCTACAGCAATGAATTCAGTATCGGAGTTTCCTTGGATTTTATCCTTAATGAATGGGAACAATGATCCACCAAAGTTACTTCCTCCACCTACACAAGCAATCATTGTGTCTGGCTCTTCTTCAACTTTTTCAAGTTGTAATTTAATTTCCTGACCGATTGTTGTTTGATGCAAGATAACGTGGTTCAATACACTTCCTAAGGTGTATTTTACTTTATCATCAGTTAAAGCATCTTCTACAGCTTCAGAAATAGCAATTCCAAGGGAACCAGGAGTGTCTGGATGTTCTTCAAGAACTTTTCTACCGACTTCGGTGTTTTCACTTGGGGAAGCATAGACATCACCATCATACAATTGCATGATTGTTTTTCTGAATGGCTTTTGATCGTATGAAACCCTTACCATATAGACTGTACAGTCAATTCCCATCATGGATGCTGCAAGGGATAAAGCGGTACCCCATTGTCCTGCACCGGTTTCGGTGGTAATTCTTTCAATACCTTCTTTTTTAGCATAGTATGCTTGAGCTATTGCACTGTTCAACTTGTGAGATCCTGTAGGAGAAGTGTCCTCCCGCTTATAATAAATCTTTGCAGGAGTGTTTAGCTTTTCTTCCAATCCTCTTGCTCTACATAAAGGAGTAGGTCTTCCTAATCTTTGGTAGAGTTCTCTTACTTCCTTTGGAATGGATATGTATCTTTCAGTAGCGAACTCTTGATTAAGACATTCGTTTACGAATATTTGAGGTAATGTGCCTATTTGATCTTTTCCTTCACTGTTTTTAGGAGCAGGAAGTTCTACAGGTAAATCAGCGTTAATATTATACCATTTGGTTGGTACTTCATCATTAGTTAAATCAATTCTGTATTGCATTTTATCACTTTTTTGATTTTTAGAATTTTTTTGTAAATTAAATAAACATAATAAATAAACATTATATATTTATTTTGTACTAATAGTATGTTCAATGTACTATATAAAGCTTTGGAGTACATTTTTGTACATTATAATTTTAAAATTTATATAAAATTTTAATTTTGGCCCTTTTTATATAATATAATAAATTTAAATATTTTCAAAACAAATAGAAAACTATGAAAATTTTAGCTATTGATGTAGGAACCGGTACAGAAGATATCTTGCTGTATGACAGTGAAAAGGAGATTGAAAATTCAATGAAATTGGTCATTCCTTCCCCTCATTTAACCATTGGTCAAATGATAAGCGAATGTGAAAACGACATTTACTTCGATGGAGTAATTATGGGTGGAGGAAAGATTAAGGATAGATGTCTAGAACATATGGAAAAAGGTTACAATGTTGCCTTTGAAGATTTGGCAGCAAGAACAATACGTGACAATATAGACCAAGTAAAGTCATATGGATTTGAAGTTGTTGAAGAGAATGCCTATGAAAAGGACTCAAAATATTCAAATTATACTAAAATATCCCTAAGTGATGTAGATGTGAATCATCTAATTGACATATTTTCCTCATTTGACTTGGACTTGAATGTCGATGAGCTTATTGTAGCGGTTCAAGATCATGGATATAGTGAGGATATGGGTGATAGGGACTTCAGATTTGAAAAGATCAAAGAGAAATTGCCAGAACCTCTTCCTCCAGAAGTATTTGCTATGGAAGCTGAAGAAGTGCCGGAATACTTCACCAGAATGCAGTCTGTAATCAAATCATTAGCTAAAGAGAATCCTGAATTCAAACCGGTGATTATGGATACTAAATTCGCATCAATTGTTGGTGTATGCTATGATAAAGAGGTCGTAAAGCTTAATAGCTTTATTGTTATGGATATAGGCAATGGACATACTACTGTAGCATCCATAGAAGATGGTAAAATACAAGGGGTATTCGAGCATCATACAAGAGATTTGACTCCAGAAAGGCTCGAAGAACTTGTAATAGCCCTTGCTGACGGCACAATTAAGCACGAAGATGTCCATGATGAAGGAGGACACGGTGCATTTGCATTGAATCCTATATCTAAGATAGAAAAAGTAATCGTTGCAGGCCCTAAAAGATCCTTGATAGAAGGTACAAATCTTGATTATTATCATGCAGCTCCAGGTGGAGATGTGATGATGACAGGTACTGTAGGACTAGTAAAGTCTATGGAATATTTAAGAAAATAATATTATTGTAATATATTATAATAATATTCTAATATTTTCTATTTTTTTATTATACATATCAATCACTCCCTTTTCAAGTTACTTTTTTGCCCTTCTCCACAACTTTTTCATCATTTTTTCCCATTTCCAGTCACTTTTTTCTTATTCTCTATAACTTTTTTATGATTTTTTATCATTTTCCTGTAACTTTTTTACAGTATATTGGAAATTTTTTTATCTTTTTTAGAGCAATTTTTTTAAAAATCTAATAAATTTATTAAAAACTTTTATATTATTAATACTAAATATTATTAATACCAAAAGGACAAAAGACGTTTACTTGAAAAAATTTTTTCAAGATTCAGATACTTTTAAATTTACAATAAATGAGGCATAACATGAAATTTGATCCACATATCCATAGTGTTTATTCAGGAGATGCACGTTCAGAACCTATTGACATTCTGATTGAAGCTCAAAAGAAAGGTTTAGATGCTATAGCAATCAGTGATCATAATGAAATCAAAGGTTCAAGAATTGCAAGGTCTTATGGTGGAGATATCATTGTAGTTCCATCAATAGAGATTTCATCAGACAAAGGCCATATTTTAGGATTAGGTGTAGATGAAATCATACCGAAAGGATTGTCCGCTGTAGAAACTGTTGACAGAATACATGATGCAGGTGGACTTGCAATTGTGCCACACCCATTCTCATTTTATAGACATGGACTTTTCAGCAAAGTTGACAAGAATCTGGTTGTTGATGGAGTTGAAACAAAGAATGCCCGATATATTCTTGGATACTCCAACAAGCAGGCTGAAACTTTAGCCTATGAAAAGAGACTTGCAACTTTAGGTGCAAGTGATTCCCATTTCCTCAAATCAATAGGTGATGCATACACTGAAGTCAACACCAAGGGAGACGATTCAGTGGATGGCATATTGAAGGCAATCAAGCATAGGCGCTGCAAGGCAATGGGTCATAGAACAAGCAATTTCCTAATAGGAAAAGAGTTCTTTGTAAAAAAAGTTCTTAGAAGATATCCTAAAAGGGATGAATAAATCATTTCCCCCTAAAGATATCCAATAAATTGAATAAAATTATTCTTCATACAAACCTATCCTTGTTTTGAATAAAAAAATATACAGATGATAAAATGGCTACTGTAGACACTTTTCTTCCAGATATCATACAAACTACTTTTTTCTCTGGATACACAGTTTTCAATACAGTAGTGTACACTTTGATTTTAGCAATTTTTGTAGTTGCTATAATCAAGATGTTCAAGAAATTGGATATTGATCCCATTTCAATATTCTATGCAATAATCCCATTCATTTTTCTTGGTTCATCTACACGTGCGTTGGTTGATAATGGATTTTATCCAAAGACTGTTTTTCTCATTACACCTGGACTTTATATCCTTGTTGGATTGATAACAATTGCATCATTTTTGTTGAGCATATATCTATTCAATAAAATGGAAATTGATTATAGGTATACATTATTTTTCTTGGGAATCATTTTTTCAGTACCTAATATAATTTTATTTTCCAAGCTAAATTTCATATCAATAATTTATGTATTGATCACATGGATAATCGCATCATTGATTTTTATGGCAATAGCATTTTTAGTTTTATATATTAAGAACAAAAATAGTCACAAAGCTATTGAAAAAATTCTCAAGCATAAGATCAACTTTTCTATTGTACTTGCACATTTGTTCGATGCATCAACAACATATGTTGCTGTAGAATACTTCAATTACTCAGAACAGCATGTTTTACCAAATGCTCTAAATCAACTATTTGATACATATCTTACTCTATTTCCTATGAAAATTATAGTCATCGTTGCAGTATTATACATAATCGATCAATATTTCGAGGACCAAACTATAAAAAATCTATTAAAATTAACAGTATTTGTATTAGGATTAGCCCCTGGTCTAAGGAATATTTTGACCATGGCATTAGGTACTTGAGAATAGAATTTTTTTATTAATCAACTTTTTTTTTTATGATGTTGTGAAAATTTTTTACAATATTGATCATCAAAATTTTTATTGTAAAAAATTAGTATTTGTAAAATTTATAAAATTATAAAATCTAAAAAATAAATTTTAAAAATTTGAAAATTTAAAATCCGGGTATGAAAAAAATTAAAAAAAGTTTTAAAAATAATCAATATAATTTATAGAAAAAAATTAAAAAAAGTTAAAAAAAGTATAAAAAAATAATTAAAAAAATTAATTTTTTAAATTTTACAAAAATTAAAAATCTTAACTATTTTCCTTAATGTTTAAAAGTTTATTGATTGAGTTGATAACTGCAACCACACTTGAAAGAATAACATCTTCTCTTGTAGCTCTTCCTGTTGCTCTGTGCCCCTCTTTATCTGAAACCAATACGAAGGTTTCTGCCAAAGCATCGGTACCGCCAGTGATAGCTTCAAGTCTGTACTCATCAAGTGTTATGTCAACAGTTTCCCTTACAAGTGATTTTATAGCTCCAATCGCTGCATCAATTGGACCGACACCAATTTCGGAAGTTTCTAATATTTCGCCCTCAATTGATAATTTTAGGGTTGCTGTTGCAGATACGGATTCTCCAGTCATCACATTAAGTCCAAGCAATTTGATGTATTCCTTACCTGTTGTAGTAAGTTCTGTAATCACGATTGATTTCAAGTCTTCATCTGTAACGCTTATTCCCTTATCGCCAATTGTCTTGACTTGATTATAGATGTTTTCAAACTGTTTGTCTGAAACATCCAAGTTGAATGAGTCCAATTTGGCTTTGATGCTGGCACGACCAGTATGTTTGCCAAGAGCTATTTTTCTGTGGTGGCCTACTATTTCTGGAGGTATAGGTTCATATGTTGCTGAATGCTTTAGTATTCCATCAACATGTATTCCAGATTCATGTGTAAACACATTTTCTCCTACAATCGGCTTTTGAGGAGGCAATTTTATGTTTGTAATTGATCCAATGAAATTTGAAGTGTTGAACAATTTGGTTGTGTCAACATTGATATTTGCACCATAGGCTATTTTCAAACCTACAACAAGCTCTTCAAGACATGTATTTCCTGCTCTCTCACCAATACCATTTACGGTACAGTGCACTTGATTTGCACCTTCTTCAACTCCGATTATTGAATTTGCCACAGCAAGTCCAAAGTCGTTGTGGAAGTGCAGGCTTATAGGCATGTTGATCTTCTTTCTAAGTGTTCTTATCAAATGTCTTGTTGTAACTGGGGTCAATATTCCTACAGTATCTGGAACATTGATTATATCTGTTCCTGCATCTTCAATAGCCTTGTAGAATTCTATCAGATAATTCATTTCGGTTCTTGTAGAATCCTCTGCTGAAAACTCAACTGTAAGGCCATGGTCCTTTGCATATTCCACTGCAGCAACAGCTTGATTGATAATCTCTGTCTTGGACTTCTTAAGCTTATAATCTCTGTGAAGAGGTGAAGTTCCTATGAATAAATGTACATAATCCAAATCACAGTCTATAATGGCATCAATGTCTCTTTCCAATACCCTTGCAAGACTGCTTATTCTTGCATCTAATCCTAAATCCCCAATAGTTTTTGCAGATTCCATTTCTCCTTGGGATACTGCAGGATAACCTACTTCAATGGTGTCCACTCCAAGTTCATCCAATTTTTGAGCCACTCTGATTTTTTCGTCTACTGTTAAAGCAACACCTGGAGCCTGTTCACCATCTCTTAAGGTAGTGTCAAATATCATGATTTTATCAGGGATTTTGAGTTCCTTCTTCGCTTCTTCCATATTTACAGCAAACATTTTTCCCTTCCTTTTTTGATTTCATCAATATAATGTTCATTAGTTATTAAGTTTATTAAGTATGATTATCTTTATTTAATAATTTATTTAAAATTTTTCAGTATACAAGTTATTGTATTATCAATAATTATCCAACGCACTTTGATAATTTCCGTCCAACTTAATGTAAGGCTCTGCCCTTTTCACAACAACCCCTATTCTTTGGAGTTCCTCAAGTTTTTTAAATGGCTTGTTTTTACGTATGGCCATGATTTTTCTTGCAGATTTTGGACCTATTCCTGGGACACGAATCAAGTTTTTATATGTTGCATAGTTTATTTCTACAGGGAATATGTCCATTTCCCTTGCAGCTAAAATCTTAGGATCCTCATTTAGGTAGAGCTTGTCATTATCATCAAAGACAAGTTCCTTAACATCAAATTTATAATCGCTCAACAATGCATCTGCATGGTAAAGCTTTGCAGTCCTGTTTGTATTGCAGGATTCCTTTTTCTCAAATTCAGTACCTTCCACAGGTGAAAATGCACTGAAGTAGCTTCGTCTAAGGTCCACTTTCTTATAAAGGCTTTCCATTCTCTTGAGAATTTCAAGGTCTGTCTCATCATTGGCTCCAACAATGAGTTGGGTGGTATGGCCGGATTTTGCAAATCCTGGATTCTTCTTTGCAATGTCATTCATCCAGTCCAATCTTTTCAGGATATCCTTATTGTAATCCTTTGTGGAGGTGATTTCGCTTAGGCCATCCTTTGTAGCTGCCTCAATATTCAAACTGACTCTATTTGCTAAGCTCATCGCTCTTTTTATTGAATCCTTAGATGCTCCTGGTATGATTTTAAGATGTATGTAATCATCATATCCATAGTCTTTTCTTAGGATTCTTGCAGTCTCTATTGTCTTTTCCATTGTGTTGTCTATTGTATCCCCTATTCCTGAACTTAAGAAAAGGCCATTCACATAGCCGTTGTTATAGTAGTGCAGGAATGCTCTTGACAACTCTTCAGGACTCAATTCAAGTCTTGTAAAATTACGTCTGCTTTGGTTAATGCAATATTTGCAGTCGTTTTTACATTTATTTGTCATCAATGTTTTAAAAAGAGGTATCTTGCATCCGTTATGTCCTGTAGCATGATATATTCCTGGCAGATTTACTTGAGAGCTCTTGCTATGGCTAACATAATCACATAGATCATATTGGGCACTATCCGCCAAAACTTGCATTTTTTCCATTGTAGACATTCTTTCCCTCTTTTCATTTCTAATTATTATGCTTTAATTAATAATAATATCTTTATAGTTATTTATAAATATTGACAATACCTAATAAAAATCCACAATAATAAAAACTTATCTAAATTATTTAATAAATTTTTAATAAATTATTTAATTATTACTTTTTTTTAAATAAATCCCTTATTTTTATTATTTTTCGAAAAAATCATTTTAAATTTAAGTTAATTCATTCGTATTTTAAGAAAATTTTATATAAAATATATGCTAATGTAATATTATGAAAGTCGTACTAGCTGGAACTGGAAGTGCAGTAGGAAAAACAACCATTTCTACTGGAATCATGAAAGCACTTCAAGATGAAAATGTTCAACCATTTAAGGTTGGCCCTGATTTTATAGATCCTTCCTATCACACTATCGCTACCGGTAATGTGTCAAGGAATTTGGATTCCTTTTTCATGACTGAATCCCAGATCATCAACTCTTTTGAAAGGGGATTGAAAAAGTCCAATTCAAAGATGGGAATCATAGAGGGAGTGAGAGGTTTATATGAAGGAATCAGCCCTATAAGCGACATAGGAAATACGGCCTCTATTGCAAAAGCTTTAGATGCGCCTGTTGTATTGCTTATGGATTCTCGCAGTTTGGTTAAAAGTGCAGCTGCGGTTGTTTTGGGCTTTAAAGCTCTTGACCCTGAAATTCGTATAGAAGGAGTCATTTTAAATAAGGTTAAGGGTAAAAGACATTATTTAAAGGCTAAAGAGTCTGTTGAAAAATTAGCAAATGTTCCAGTTATCGGTGGCATTCCACGTAATGATGAAATTGCTGTAGAAGAGAGACATTTAGGTTTGGTTCCTGCTCTTGAAAAGGAGAAGATCAATAGAAACATTGAACTTTGGGGAAAGATTGCAGAGGAATATATAGACTTGGATGCTCTAAAAGATATAATGAAAACAAGCAGCAAATCTACTGTAAAGGACAATATGAATAAGGCCATCGAAGCACATGAAGATGAGTTTAACAAACACCATAATGAAGCTATTGAACTTGAAGTCACTAACGGTGCCAAACCTGGAGAATTATGGAAAACAGGCAATAAGACTCCTTTGAAGATTGGTGTTGCAATAGATGAGATATTCACATTTTACTATAAGGAGACTTTGGAATCCCTTGAAGAAAATGGTGCCAAGATTGTTCCATTCAGCCCATACAAGGATGAGGAAATTCCAGATGTTGATGCACTTTATATTGGTGGAGGATATCCTGAAGTGTTTAAGAAGGATTTATCTGAAAATGAATCCATGTTGAAATCAATCAATAAATTTCACAATGAGGATAGACCTATTTATGGTGAATGCGGTGGATTGATCTATCTGTCCAAATCCATAGACGGTTTGGATATGGTGAATGCAATCCCTTACAGCTCTGAGATGACTCCTAAAGTTCAAGGATTGAATTATGTTGTTGCCCAATCCAATCAGGATAATCTTATTTCAGATAAGGGTGATGTATTCAGAGCTCATGAGTTCCATTACACCAAACTCAATATCGACAGTACAAAAGATCTTGTCTTTGATGTATTGAGAGGTAGAGGGGTGTTGGATAATATGGATGGTGTAAGTGTTAAGAACACTTTAGCAAACTATATTCATATTCATGCATGTTCACATCCTAACTTTGGATACAATTTCACTAGAAATATTTCTGAGTTGGATTAGATTTTATTTCAAATTAAATTTTTTTTATTGAAATTTCATAATTATTCATTTTGAAATATTTTTTCTTTTCTATTTTTATAATTTTCATCTTTTTTATTTTCCATACACTTTTTTTAATTCTCATGAAAATTTTTTTATAGAAATTTTTATTTCCATGTATACAAAATTTTTGCCATTTTTTATCTAATATACTAAATTTCATGTATATGGATCATTATTTTTTCTGAAATTTAATCAAAAAAAGTATTACTTCACGATTCTGCATCAATTTTTACCATTTTCCATCACAAAATTTTGAAATTTTTTAAACCTTATAAATCTCTTATTTTACTTCCAAACTTGAGTTTTTTTATTATTTTTTCTTAATAATGATTAATAATTTTAATCAGTCTAAAATACTTATTTTAAACACTTATTTTTTTCAATTTTTTAAGTCGATTTTGAGACTTTTTGCATATACAAATTAACTCAATGATATTACATGCTATATTTTTATACATTGATGTATATATTTTTCCTATTTTTTTCACAATTCCTCTTCAGCTGAAATTTTGGAGTGATCTTTTAAAAATTTTTGAAAAATTCATGTTATTATCATCTGTTTTTTCGGTGATTTTTTGCATATGCATTCAGGATTTTTGTAACTCAATTTTTACACTTGAAATTTTTGCTCCTGATTTTTTCTAATTTTTTGAATTTTTTTCTGGATTTCAAAAAACTGATAACTCACTTTCCATCACAGGAATCCTTAGTGTAATATCATCTTCACTCAAGATGAAATTTTTATAATTTTTTTAATATTTTTGAGTTACAAATCCCCAATTTTTTCAATTTTTTAAATTAAGTTTATATGCAATGAGTTAACATATATAATATTGTTATAAAAATAATTGCATTGATAATGTCAATTTCAATATCAATTTTTTTTTTAATTACGAAGGTATTTTTATGTTAGAGAAAGAAGTCAAACAATACAAAAGAGGAAACAGTTTCACTTATCGTATCGACCTTTCAAAAAAGGATAATTTTGAAGGTGGAGAGAAAGTAATGATTCTCAGATTAAGTGAATACGAATCTTATCTTAATGAGATTGATGATCTCAAAGCTAAAATTGACGATAATAAAAATACCATTTCTGATTTGAAGCAATCTCGCAGTGAAGCGGATTCTTCCATAAATGAAATTATGGAACAAAGGAATCAGGAAATTTCTGATAAGAATAAGGAAATCATGGACCTGGTTGAAGAAAACAAAGCTGCAGTTGCTAAATGCTATGAAATTATTGATGAGAAAGATCAGTTAATCAAACAGGCTAATGAAGAGATTAGGCTTGAAAGGGCAAAGGCTGATTTAGCTATGCAAAAGGCTGAAGAGAATCTCCTTGAAGAGAGAAAAAGACATGATGAATTGGTTCTTGAAAAGGACAAGGAATTAAGCAATGTCAACCAGCAACTTCAAGACAGCCTAAAGCAAATTGCATATAAGGATCAGCTATTGACTGCAGACAGGTTATTGATTGACAGATATAAAAACAGAAGTTTCATTGACCGTCTATTAAACAGACTGCCTGATGAGAGTGATCTTCAAATTGATAGCAAGCCAAAAGAAACCTATGTTTTAGAGGCTGAAAAAGAAGAATAATATTTTTTATATTATTTTTTCCATCTTTTCTTTTATAATTTTTTATTTTTTACACATTACAATACCTATTTTTCATGTATCTACTTTTCATCATCATGGTATCTTCAAGTCATATGCATTTTCATATCATTGAGTTGCATTTTTTCTTATTTTATTTTTGTAACTCTTAGACATATATTTCAACTGTATAATGAGTTATCCTGTTATTATCATTTTTTCGCCATTTGAAAGCCATAAATTTGATGACATCAGTTTCAAGTGTAACTTTTTTTGAGATTTTTTTAGAATTTTTTCAATGTCATTATCAGAGCATAATCCTGTTAATTTATTTTCATCATCATTTCAAAGAAAGCGTAATATCATTTCTTTTTTCAGATTTTCTTATCCAAAAATGATAATATCATCAATTTTTCCAAGATCTTAGAAAATTTTCAAATTTTTTCATGATTTTTTTTATGAGATTTTTCATGATTTTGTATTACTTATCCAATTTTTTATCTATTGTAGCATTTTTTTCATAATTTACAAAAAATTATGTTTTTTTAAAATTTTTTTAAAGTCCAATTTTTTCTCATGTATATTTTTCAACAAATAATTTTTTGTTCGAGTATAATATTTTTTCCTGCAATTGTCATTTTTTTTTAAAATTCATATTTTTTTCTCTTAATCGATGAGGAAAACAAATTCATAATCATTCAATAAATCCATTTAGATAAAAATATTATATAGTTTTTACAAACTCTAATTATATTCTAAAAAACTTACTATGGGGATTTTTATGAATTTTGATTTGGAAAATAAAAATTTTGATCTTTTTCATCCACTGATTCTGGTTTTCATGGTGATCCTATTCTTGATTATTGCCATGCCTATGTGGTATTTCTATGGAAAATTGCCAGCTCCTAAAATTGACTTGTATCTTTATATAGGAATTGGACTTTTGTTTTTTATTGCAGGCATCTGCATTAGCAAGCATCTTTTAGAGAACAGATTCAATCTTTCCAATTCAGATTCAAGTTTGAAAAATCCTCAGAAATTAAGCTTATTTGAAAGCTATTCAAAAAATGAACTTATTTTAGTGGGAATTGTTTCAGCAGGAATCATCCTTCAAATAATAAACATTGCATTGCTTGGAGGAATACCTCTTTTCTCTGCAACATTGAAGGCAAAGGCAGCAACAAAGATTTGGCTAATATCATACATAATATTCCTTCCTTCAATAAACATTCTGCTTGCCAAATACAATAGAAATTCTCATTATGTTCTGTTGATTTTAGGTTTATTGCTATTTGCTTTAACTGGCTACAGAACAACATCTATTGCAATCATGCTATCTGCTCTGATAACATTGTATTATACAAGAGATGTTGACTTGAAATACATCCTTCTTGCAATTGTCGCAATTGCCCTTATGCTTTTGGCTGTAGGATTCATTGCAGTTCAAGCAATCAGCTGGCAACATTGGTCATTGAATCCGATAGAACTAGTATCCTATAGAGCTGCATTTACATTGAACATCCTGTCTCAGGCAATAGCAAATCAATTTGCCACAATGGGAAATCTGTTCTACAGCACACTTACAGGATTCTTCACACATACTGACCCAAGAGTATTGGTGGGCATTGCCACTATCGGCAGAAATCATTCCATCACTTCAACCATCTTTGGTCCTGCATTGCTTGACTTTGGTATAGTTGGAATGATTGTCCAGATGATTTTCTTAGGTGTCATATTGAAGACTTTACATTATATGCAAGCTCATAAGAAGAGCATATTCACTGCATTTTACGGCATACTTCTTGCACAAACAATAATATGGATTGAGACAGGCCCAACTGATGTGGTGGTTTGGCTATTCTATTTGATGGGAATTTTCATAATCATCCATGGATTGAGGAGGATTGGAAATGGGGTCTGAATTGGAATCTAAAAACATAGCTATTGCAGGAGAGATCACTCCATCAAAAACCATCATTCCAATCATTGAAAAGTTGAGGGAGTATGAAAAGGACTCCAAATTGAACTTTAAGATCAATAAAATAATAGGCCTTTATCATGGAGAATCATCAAAGTCATTTCTTGAACCTTACTGCGATAGTGTATATTCTATTGGAGAAGGTAGAAGAGGCAAGAAAAATTCCAAAGGCAAATTGGCATATCTCATTTCAAAAGATATCCTAAAGTCATTGAATGCACTTAAGGGAAAGGGAATTGATCTATTGATCACTGCAGGAAATGCAGGGGATGTGAGAAAAGCAATCGTTGCTGCTAACATGTTGAGGATTCCAGTTCTGCATATAGAGCAGGATATCTACAACCCTATAGAATCCATTTCTCAAGCAAACCTTGTAACAGTTCCTAGCGAAGGATATAAGGAATATCTTGAGAAGAATTATGGCCTGAACAATGTAGTCAATATAGAAGGATATCCTATGGCAAAGTATGTTGACAATCATATCAAAGGTGGCAATCTGATAGATAAGGATGAAATCTACGGAGAATATGGAATGAAGGAATTCGTCCTTGTTGTCTTTGGAGGAGACCTTAAGGATGAGGACATTGAACCTATGATAAGAGCCATAGAGGAGCTTAACCTAAAGGCCTTGATTGCACCTTACAGATTCGACAGAAACATGGTTCAGGATTTGGTCCTATCACCGAACATTAAGGTTTTGCCACAATATGTAGACCTTTTAAGCTTCATGAATGCCGCTTCCCATCTCATCTATGCTGCAGGTATGGGCATGACAATTGAGGCAGGAGTATTTAATATTCCATCATTGAAGATAGAAGGATTCCATAAGACCCATGGAAGTGTTGATTTGGCTAAATCATTAAACATTCCAATTGTAAAAATAGAAGATATTCCAAAGGCATTTGAAAATCTACCACATCAAAAAGAGTCAGATCTTGTAAAAAATAGTGAAGTGGCAATAGAAAAAGTGGTGGATTTAATAAATGAATTTGATGCTAAAGACTTGAGTAGAAGCGGTTTCAAATCTACCAAGAAAATTTGGTTTCAAGATAAAAGCTTACTGGACGGAATCCATCGTTGCATGAGATCATAGCTGATTTCTTATTCTTCATCCATCCATCATAAAAGTCCTCTGCACCATTTGCCAATCCCAATACGAATGGTGAAAGACTTTCCCATGCGCTGTCACAGAAATCTTCAGGTTTTTTCCATCCATTTGCTATGAAGACATCTCCACATTCAACATCACATTCATGCTCCAATGGATTTTCGTACTTTTCTATCAGGTCATCATGTCTGACTTTTCTCATGACAGTAATCTTAACTTTTTTCATTTGATTCACCTAAGTTCTCTTTTTTATTATTTTCTTTCTCATATCATTTAAATATTTTAATTTCACATTAAACTTAATTTCATCATCAAAAAATTTTAAATATCAAAATCCAATTATATTAAAATGGAACTAATTTTTTTGCAATTATCTTAAAATGACATTTTTTTTAGATTATAGGATAGGTTTTGAAATGGATAGGAAATTGATTGTCAGATACATTTTGCTCATTCTTGGTGTTAGCATAATGTCCTTAGGGATTGCATTATCACTTAAGTCTACATTAGGCACTGAAAATCACATTGTCTCAATTGGCTCAAATGTTGGTCTGTGTACTATTCGGATACATGATCGATTTCAATCTTTTGCTGATTGACTTCATTCATCCAACCAATTATATTAGTCAATGGATCCTGATTATATTAGGCTGTCTTGTAATGGCATTCGGGCTTATGATTGAAGTGAAATCAGACATCACAATGCTTCCTGGAGACGGTGCTGTAGTGGCTATTGCAGAAGTTCTGCACACAGACTTCGGTAAGGTGAAGCCATTTTTTGACATTACCATTGTAGCTATTGGAGTTATTTTGGCATTAACATTACTGGGCCATCTAGAGGGAGTTCGTGAAGGAACAATATTTGCAGCTGTTTCAGTTGGATTCATGATTCAATTTTACGTTAAGCTATTCGGTGAAAAAATTGATGATTATTTGGAAAGATAATAGTTTATTTCATTCAATTTTTCATTTTAAAGTTATTAATTTTTTTCTTAAATTTATGAATTTCATAAAACTTCTTAACTGGCCTTTTTCTTCAAAATAATCTTTATTTGGTCTTTATTCTTCATCTATTTTTTTATAGATTTACAAAAATTTTTTTCTAATATATAAAGTTTTTTATTTGTTTTTTTACATTAACTTTATAAAAAGCAAATACTATAAATATAATTGTGATATTATGGTAGTTAAAATTGCTATATTAAGAAGTGGTAATATTGGTACTTCACCAATATTAGATTTATTATTAGACGAAAGAGCAGACAGACCAAACATCGATGTAAGAGTATTTGGATCTGGAGCAAAAATGAACCCTGAACAAGTCGAAGAAGTTGTACCTAAGTTCAAACAATTCGACCCAGATTTCTGTATTTTTGTAAGCCCAAACCCAGCAGCACCTGGTCCTGCTAAAGCAAGAGAATTATTATCTGCAGAAGATATTCCTGCTATTATCATTGGTGACGCTCCTGGTAAAGGTAAGAAAGATGAAATGGACGAACAAGGTTTAGGTTACATTATTGTTATGGCAGACCCAATGATCGGTGCAAAAAGAGAATGGTTAGACCCAACTGAAATGGCTATTTTCAACGCTGACATCATTAAAGTATTAGCAGAAACTGGTGCTTTAAGATTAGTACAAAAAACCATTGACGGTGTAATCGAAGCTGTTGAAGCAGGTAACGAAATCGAATTACCTAAACTCATTATTACTGCTGAAAAAGCTGTAGAAGCTGCTAAATTCCAAAACCCATACGCAAAAGCAAAAGCTATTGCTGCATATGAAATGGCTGGCGCTGTTGCAGGTTTAGACATGAAAGGTTGTTTCATGACCAAAGGTTACGAAAACTTCATTCCTTTAGTAGCTGCTGCTCACGAAATGGCTGCATGTGCTGCTGCATTAGCAGATGAAGCAAGAGAAATTGAAAAATCCAACGACACTGTATTAAGAACCCCTCACATGAAAGAAGGTAACGTTGGTTGCAAACTTGATTTAATCAGCAAACCAGAATAAGTGTCGAGGATTTAAGTAGCTTTTAGCTACTTATTTTCTTTTTTCTTTTTTAAAACAAATTCAAATCAAATCAAATAATAAATCAAATCTCAAATCAAAATCAAAATTTACTTTTTTTCTATTTTTTATTTACCCAATGTTTATTCTACTTCCTGTAAAGTTTAATTCGTAAAAATACAAACATTATTGTTTAACTTAAATAATTTCATAAACTTTGAAGTATGGATTGTATTTATTCAATTTAATTCAATTTAATTCAATTATTCAAATAATTACATATGGTGTTAAGATGGCTTCTATAGACTACTTTGAATGTGAAGACTGCGGTTTCAAATGGAAAGATCAAGGTCCCTTATTCTTCTTCCTAAATGGGAATGAGGAGATTGAGGAATACATTTTGCTTAGAAATATAATGGATTTGGATAAGGATTCCCCAATTTCAGGAGACATCGTAGAGACATATTGCGTAAACTGTGATAGGAAGATAAAGATCTATGTCATATCATTCATCAAAAAGCCATTGAATGAAGATGCAGCTATTGGTCTTATTGAAAGCTTGGCAAGTGAAAATAAGATTTCAAATGAACACCTCAAGCCATACATTAGAAAATCAGACTTGAAGGATGATGGTTTTTTAGTGGATTTGTCTAGAAACTTCCACAGTTCCAAAGGATATTCATGTCCTAACTGCAATAGTGAGATACCTAAGCATATTCTATCAAGAAATGCATGCCCTAAATGTGGAGGCATAATAAAAGTAGTGGATGGAATGTGTTTGGATAAATTATAATTTATTTTTTAAAAAGTCTATCAAATAAAGTAGTTTACTAAAAAAGCAGTCAATAAAAAAAAGTTATGATAAATAAATATTAAAAAAGAAAAAAGAAAGGCATTAAAACTTTAAAGTTATAAAACACCTTTTGTACTTAATATCTCATCATGCTCAATCTTGCATGCATCATACATTGATTTTGCAAATGCCTTGAAGACTGCTTCACATTTGTGGTGGTCATTTGCTCCTTCACAGCTTCCATATACATTTATCTTTGCACTGGATGCAAATGATTCAAAGAAGTGAACAACGACATCACTGCTTAAATCACCAATCTTATCGCATTTGAAATCAAGTTTCATATTGCAGTAGCTTCTGCCGCTTATGTCTATGGCAACAGTTGCAACTGAGTCATCCATAGGGACAATAGCATGACCCATTCTTCTGATTCCTTTCTTGTCGCCAATCGCTTCAGCGAAAACTTCACCTAACAATATGCCTACATCCTCTACAGTGTGGTGATCGTCTATTTCAATATCACCGATTGCCTTGATTTTCAAATCAATGAAACTGTGTCTGGAAAGGGACTCTAACATATGATTGAAGAAGTTGACTCCAGTGTCAATTTCATATTTTCCAGTTCCATCAATATTCAATTCTATTTCGATATCTGTTTCAGATGTTTTTCTTGAAGCCTTAGCTATTCTTGTCATCGAATCACTCACTTAAAATTGTAACCATTTTCAGCAAAATTTTAAACTATAATTTAATTAAAGCAACGATTAATTATTCATTCATCAGGTGCATTTCTCTCTATTTTAATTGCATCTGGACCACATTTCATTGCACATAGTGTACAGACATGGCAATAATCTAGATTTGATACACTAGCAACCTCTCCAATTGTCCAAATATACCCACCTTTTGGACAAATTTCCTTACAGTTACCACATGCAATACATTTGTCCTCGTCAACTATAATTTTTAAAATTTGCATCACCTATTGAATAAATTTGTAATAATCCTATTTATTAGTTAATTTATTTTTATATATAAAATTATTTACAAAATACATTACTTTAAGTTGTTTCCTATGATTTTATAATTTTAAGGTAGCTACTGACAATGCCTTAAATGAAATGAATACCTCTTTTCCAAGTTCAAGATTCAAATCCTTCAATGCGGATAGGGATATGTCTGCGTATATATCTACTCCACTTACAGTTATCCTGACACGAACTGTTTCGTCGTTTAGCTTCAATTCAGTAACTGTTCCTTCCAAAACATTTCGTATACTTGAGTTTTGAGGGTTCAATGCTTTATAAACACTTGATTTATGCGGCTTTAAAGTTATTGAAATATTATCATAGCTTATCAATGCTAAGATTTTATCTCCAATAGAATAATTTTTATTTAACGGAATGGTTAACTCTAAATCTTTGATTTTTAGAGTCATGTCCTTTTTTTCCTTGTTTATATTGACAATTTCAGCTTCAAGTTCATTTGTTTCCTTGTGGAGTTCTATGATTGCATTGATCTTTTTGCATTCCTTGAGAATTAGTTGGCCCTCTTCAGTAAGGGTGGTACTGCCTCCACCACCGCTGCCTCCTTTTTTGGTGTTTACAATAGCAATATCCAAACTTGATTCTATCTTGTCAATATAGTTTAATGCAGTTCTATATGAAATTTTACAAAGCTTTGCAGCTTCTGTAATGGATTCATTTTCATTAATATATGTCAATAGATTGTACTTCTTCTCATCCAACAGAAAAGAATTTCCATCTACATTAATTTTATATTCCACACCAGCTTTTACTTCAGTCATTTGAATCGTCCCTTTTACCTTAATATTTATATCGTACAAAAGTTTATACTGATATATATTTTTATACTTTTTAATAATTAAGATTTTTTATTTGAATTTCGTATGATTTTTTTGAATTTTTATTTTTTTATTATTGTTTAAAACTGATTATAATGGAAAATAAATTATTTTAAAGAGTTTTGCTTCGATATGATGATTTTTCGTAATCGATAATATATCAAAAAAATATGGGAGAATCCGATTCGATATGAATTAACAAGGTTATGTAATCTAAAAATCTCTAATGAAGTTCATGATGAAGGGTGAGATAAAGAGTTAGATATAGAGTTAAAAAAAGGTTAAGAAAAAGAGTTAAGAAAAAGAGTAAAAAGTAATGATTTGAAGATTCAGTCATCTGAACTGTATTTATCCAAGAAGTCAATGAACTTGTTTGCCTTATCTTTTAATGGACCTAACTTTCTGGTGAATTTTCTGAATCCTGCCACATCCTCATGTGACAATGTTCTGAGTGCTACAATTGCAATCATATAGATTATTGGACAGATGATCAATCCTGCAATGAGTCCATAGCTATTGCTTGGAAGTACAAGCACAGGCAATGCCATGATAATTGAAGCTATTGTAACCTTAGTTAAAAACACGTATGGGGCATGGGTTTTGGTCAGTCTGAACTGCAATAGGAACATAGGAATCATCATTATAAATGAAGCTATTGTAGTTGCCAATGCTCCACCTTCAATACCAAAATTTGGAATAAGGTACAATCCAAGTCCTAATGTGATGATACAGCCGAATATCAAAAGATACATTGGTATTCTTGGGTTACCGATACCTTGAACGATACTTCCGGAAATTGTATAAATGGAGTAGAATGTCATACCGATAACAAGAATTGCAAGGGACATTGCACCATTCATGTATGCAGAATTGGTAAAGTATACAAGACCCATAATCTCTTTAGCGAATATTGCTATTCCTACACACATTGGAATTACAAAGAACATACCGTACTTATAGGATGCATTCACATATTTTTCAAGCAAGGCCTGATCCTTTAGGGCAAATGCTTCAGATGCTGCAGGAAGAATTGTTGTAGCAAGGGAACTTGATACAATCAAAGGAAGCCTTGATATAGGGTCTGCAGCTGTAAAGTAACCGATTGCAGATGCCGCTAAGAATCCTCCCATAAGCAATGTGCAGATACTGTAGATACCCATTTCAGCAAGTGCAGTAATTGTAACTGGAATTGAGAAGAAAAGGAGCTTCTTTGCAAGGCCTAATTCCTGTCTCAATGTGAACTTGAAGTCAGGGTTTGCAGGAGGGATGTATTTTCCCATATACCTTTTGAATATGTAAACTGCAGATGCTGCAGATGCTGCAAAACCAAGCACGGAACCTAATACTGCACCAAAGGTAGATAAACCGAGTATTACAAGTGCAGTAGCAAATAGAATCATGAATATCTGTTCAATTGCACGTGTATAAAGGATATATTCCATTTTATATACCCCTTGGAACGCACCTCTGAAAGCTCCAACTATTACACTGAATGGTGTGATCAGACCAACAGCCTGAAGCGGCAATAATGCCTCTGGCTTTTGGAAATATGCTGTAATGATAGGTGCTGCAACGAATACCATAATGAGCCCAAAGAAAAATCCTAAAAAGACCATTATCTTCAACGCTGTAAAGACAGTTTGGCGAGCCAAATCCTCTTCATCAAGAGCATTGTATTCAGATACGTATTTAGCTATTGCCGGTGGAAGCCCTGCTGCAGAGAGAACTTGGAATATTCCTTGAAATGGAGTTGTAAGTCCAAGTATTCCATATGCTGCCGGTCCTAAAAGTGATGCCATGAGGAAACGATAGATGTATCCTCCTACACGGAAGATAATATTTCCAATAAATATTATTGCACTTCCTTTAGCTACCTTAGAACTTCCAGTTGCCTCGCCCATATTTACACCTAAATATAAAAATAAGTTTTCAATTGTTTATTTTTTAAAACAGTAAATCAACAATTAAATTGTGATTAAATGTCCATTTACTATAAATTACTTTTATTATATTAATTTTTACTTATATATGTTTTGATAAAAGATGGATAGCTATTGTTTTTTAAACTCCAATAAAAACTCTTTAAAATTGCTTATTGTCATATCCAATGTCTTGAGCCCATACTCATCTTTCTTAACACCTTCGGCACCATCATCCTGTGACCACAGGCACGCTCCCAAATTTGCACCGAAAGATCCTCCGCTTAATGGAATGATCTTATTCAAAAGGTAGAATGTGTTAATCTGCTGGATAGCCAATTCCTGACCTCCAGACCTGTCGCCTCCAACAACTATTGAAATACCTACCTTGTTTTTAAAGATGTCCAGGTCTTCCATAATCATAGCCTGGCATCTGTCAATGACGGCCTTCAATTGAGCGGATATGCTTCCAAAATGAACAGGGCTTGCGAGGATTATGCCGTCAGCTTCCCTAAGGGCATCATAGATTTCATCCATATCATCACGAATTGAACATTTTCCCTTTGTTTCCACACAATCGTTGCAGTGAGTGCATGGTGAAATGTCCTTATCCCTTACGCTTATAAAGATTGTTTCAAATGAATCTTCATTTTCAAGCTCTTCCAATGCCCTTTTCAATAAGAATTCACTTGCACCTTCTCGTGGACTTCCACAAATTCCAAGAATTTTCATATTTTGACTCCTTAATTAATTATTATATTTAATATGACTATATATTTTCATATGAATATAATTTTAGAAAAATCATTGAACAATCATGTCAAAAATTTGATTTTGAATTTTTGAATTTTTTTGATTTTCTCGGGTTTTAGTCCTGATTTTCGGTTTACTTCGTTATACATCAATTTTTTGCATATCATTAATTTTATTCATTATTTTTTTAAAATATTATACAATAACATAATTCACATAAACTTTACTAATTAAATTAATAATTAATTTAATAAAATATATACATTTCTATATATTGAAACAATATATGATATGATAATATTTATATATGGGGTATAATCAATATTATAATACTTGATATTGTTAATAGATTTAGGTTGATGTAAAAATATTATCAAAAAAATTATCTTTTTGATAGTGTGATTAGATATTTCTATGAAATTATATTCGAAATTTTCTAATATTAATTGAAAAGTTAATATTCATGTTTTTTAAAAGATGGCCAACTTTAGAGGATGTAGGCCCCTCGCTCAATTTTTGAGCATTTTTGAACATATATGGAATGAATCTCAAAAGATTTGTTATTTCGCTATTTTTACTCGACCCCTTAATCATTTAACGTGGTTAATACTTAATCCATTATTAACATTTAAACTAGATTTAAACTAGATATAAATGGGATGAATTTAAACAAAACATCAACCTAAAGCTTTTTTTTATTTTCATCCCATCTATATCTAGTTTTTAACTAGATACACGGTATGATAAACCTAGTTTACCATATCGATTATTTATTAAAAAAAGGAGGACATTTTATCAATACTAAAATAATTAATTCGATCTTAATTATTTTGATATTATTCTGTTTAATATCTTTAGTTGGGACCGCTTCGGCGGAAGATATTTCTGATAATGAAATAATATCGTATGACGATACAATTGATATATCAACAGAAAATTCTAATCTGCAAGAAATTTCTGATCTGAGTTCTGCTTCAGATTCAAATGATATATCAAATGAGATTTCGAACGCCGATGATACTGCTGATGATACATCTGATGATGTAATCACCGGTAGTTTTTCAAAAGAAGTACTTGGTGCAAACAAACTTTCTGCTAGCCACGATTTATCTGGCTCAACACTTGCAGAAATTCAAGCTTATTTGGATTCTGGAAGTGTAGTAGCAGGAGACACCATTTACTTAGGTAATCAAACTTGGAATTCTGGTACTTGGCAGCCTTATGATGACAATCAGGTTGTTAAGATAAATATTCCTAATTTGATTATTAGTGGTGGAACAAGTGGAAGTCCTAATGACTTTGCTACTATAAGTGCAGGAAGTAAGATCTTCCAATTAAATGCACCGGGCATTACTTTGAAGAATATTGCATTTACAAATACTGCACAAGGACCATGTTGTGCTGTAAACATTCAGTCATCAGATTCTACCATAACCAATTGTGTTTTTGACCATTGTAATAATCAAAATGGTGCCGCAATTTATGGTTCATCTTCCTCATCAAATGCAAAAATTGAAAATTGTAATTTTACAAACAATGAAGCTATTTGGGGTGGAAAAGGAACTGTTTATTATGAGGGGTCTGATTTAACAATTACTGGCAGTATTTTTAATGCAAATAAAGGTGGAGCAATTTTCTCCGAAGGAGTTACAGAAATAACCGACTGTATATTTGAAGACCATACTGGTGATCAAATTATAGTTGACATTCATGGTACTGCAAAAGTAACCAACTCTAATTTCACCAATAACAATGTTACTGGATGGGATGGAGGAGCTTTAAATATAGTTGGTGATAACAGTTTAATTGAAAACTGTAATTTCATTGATAATAATGCTCAAGGTTACGGTGGTGCAGTTGGTGTCCATGGTATTAACTCCCAGATAAAGGACAGTACTTTCACCAATAACCATGCTACTAATGGTGGTGCAATACATGACTCCGCAATCGGATTAACTGTAAGCAATTGTGCATTTGAAAATAACACCGCGAATGCTGGTGGAGGTGCAATTGATCTTTCTTATGATGATGCAGTTATTAGTGATTGTAATTTCACCAATAATAGTGCAAACGGTCAAGGTGGAGCTATTTACATTGGTTGGGATTGTAATCGCCAAACAATCACCAATTGTGATTTCACTGATAATGATGCAGGTAGTCAGGGTGGAGCTATTTACGCTGACTCAGAAGGAAATAAAGTCACTTATTCCAACTTTACTGGAAATAGCGCTCCTAATGGTGGTGCTATTCAGTTAGGTGGAGATAGTGATGATTTCGATCTTGAACATGTTACCTTTGAAAATAACCATGCGTATGTTTATCAAGCTGAATGGGGTCCTATTGGTGGTCACGGTGGTGCAATCAATGCTGAAAACCATCAAGAACATAACCCGGATATTGTTGATGTAACTTTCATCAACAACACAGCAGATGTTTCAGGAGGTGCTGTAAAACACCATGCAAACTGGACATTTACTGACTGTGCTTTCATCAATAACTCTGCAAATCCGGATAATAACCCATCATATACAAGTGATGATATTCAAAATGGTGGAGGAGCACTTTGGTGTTGTGATGGTATTACTACTTTAGTAAATACTGACTTCATTGGCAACAATGCAACCTTTGGTGGTGCTATCAGAGGTGCAGTTAATGCAAGAGATTGTGTTATAGAAAACAATACTGCTTTCAATGGTAATGGTGGTGGTATTGACTTGACTATTGAAGAAGGTCTCTTTAATAACGAATCCTTTATGACCAGTGTGCAAATACGTGATAGTAATTTCACAGGTAATTCCGCAAAAGGAGAATACATGCCTACTGAGGATGCTAAAGGTGGAAAAGCTCAAGGTGGTGCAATTCACATTTACAGAGTTGAAGGTATGGTAATTGACAATATTACTTGTACTGACAATTCTGCATACAGAGGAGGTGCAATCGACCTCTATGTAATGAATTATACTACTATTTCTAACTCAAATATTTCAGATAACCTTGCTACCATTGGTGGTGGAGTTGCTGTTGTAGGGGATAATTGTAACTTTACAAACCTTACACTCACAGGCAACTATGCTGAAGCAGGTAAATACCACGATGGTGAAGGTGGAGGTATTTGGGTTAACGGATCAAATAGTCGCTTTGAAAACTCAACCTTAGACAACAATATGGCAGATAATTATGGTGGGGGAATCGCATCTCTTGGAAGCGATTGTACATTTGTAAACAACACTCTCACATATAATTATGCTAGTTATGGTGGTGGTATTGCTGTTGACGAAGGTGATCTTGAAGGTACTGAAAACATTACATTCTATAACAACACTATATTGTATAATAATGCAATGATTGGTGGTGGAGGTGTATATGTTAATGCACAACATGTTAATTTCACTGATAATGAAATTTCATATAACGATGGAGGTATCACTGGTGGTGCATTTCAGGTAAATGGTGATGATTTATATATCGAAAATCTTACTTCTGAATATAACACCGCATTGAACGGTGGTTCTTCAGCTGTGTATAGTTGTGAAAATTTAACTGTTAAGAATTCCACTTTTGTGGGTAATACTGCAACAGTTAGCCCTTACAGAGGTTTAGGTGGTGCATTCCATCTTTATGATGTAACAAATGCGGATATTCAAGCAACTTTTTACAACAATACCGCTCGTAATGGTTCTGCTATTTACTCAGAAAGATCAACTGGAGTATATATCCATGACTCTGATTTCGTGGAAAACCAAGCTTTCTCCTATTTATTAAGCATAGCTCCTGAGAATAACACTGTACTCAATGAAAATCAATCATTCAACATAAGTGTTACTCATATAGGAGGAGACAATATCATGAACGCTATCTATAATACTGGTGGCAGCGATGATATTGGATTCACAAATGTTACTTATCCATTCTTAACCGTCGATGGACGAGAAATAATAAGAAACACAAATGACGGTTATAGCCCAACTGAAGTTATTCACCCTGTAATAGGGGTAGAAAACAGTGATAATGGTAATTTATTATACCAAGATGATTTGGAAAATAATCAGATCATTAATGTTCTAGTTAAAGATAAAAATAATAATACAGCCGAAGATATAAACGGTAATCCTTTAGTGTTCAATGGTTTAAAATCTGATATTTATGGTACTATTACAATACCTGTAGCAGGTTTAAAACCTGGAAGATATTATGTAGCGGCTGCTCACCCAGAGGATACATATTATAAAATTATTAATAATTTCACTGTCCTTAGAGTCGGTCCTACTGATTTAGAGATCAATAAAACAGTAAGTGATGCTACTTGTGATGTTGATGATATTGTAGATTGGAATGTCACAACCGGAAACATTGGACCAATTGATGCTGAAAATGTTACTGTAACAGATACCTTACCTGAAGGTCTTGATTTACTCGATTTAACTTTCAAATTCGTTGAT
>CACYJH010000001.1 GCA_902774685.1 uncultured Methanobrevibacter sp. | reverse complement strand
CTGATGTTGCATTGTTAATATCAAATTTTGTATGATAATATCAGTGTAATATCATTTTTTTATATATAAATAAAAACTTAAATATTATAATGACTATAAAAATATATAATAAAAGAATAGATTTTAGAAATTTTTTTAGAAATTTTAAATTTTTCTGATTATTTTGAAATTGGATAAATTTTTTGAATCAAGTGTGATGAATATGGCATTGGAAAATATCTTATATAAATTTTTAATCACTTTCTTTGCAACAGTGATTTTTACCTGGTTTGTAAGGAAAGCATTAAGGGATGCAGACTTAACTGACAATCCTATCGTTAGTGAACATAGACATAAGGCAGGAACTCCAACAATGGGAGGAATCGCTTTCTTATTTACAGTTTTACTTATTCTGTCCCTGTACTTTAGAAATGAAGATATTTTAATAATTTCATTTATCATGCTCACTGGTGGAGTAATGGGATTAATTGACGACCTCTTAGGACTTAGAGTTAAGGAATATCAAAAAGTAGTCAAAAACATCAGTGATTCCGTTGTTCCTATTGGATTGCTCGATTTAGGAGTAGGTGAAGAGGCAAGAATTACAACAGACAAGGCAAAAGAGCAAGTAGGTCCTTTAGTTGAAGAAGGCAAATTGGAACTTGTTGCTGAAATCCCTATCAAATACGAGCCAAGTGAAGAGGTAAAGATCATTGTGCAATTGATTCCAGGTTTATTCTTGGCATTCACAGGTGTCATAACCACTTTAGGTGGATTCGAATTAGGCCTTTTGGCTTATCCTGTTTTGATGATTGGTGTATTAGGTTCAATCAATGCAGTGAACCTCATTGATGGAATGGACGGATTGGCTGCAGGAATCATAGCTATTGCATCAGCATTCTGCTGTCTATATGGAATTATGTTTGGAAATACCTCAACAGTCTATCCATTCGGTTTATTAGGTACAATGTGTCTTGGTTTCTTAGTGTTCAATAAGTATCCTGCTTCAATATTTATGGGTGATACAGGTTCATTCATTTTAGGAACAGGTTATGCAGCAGCGGTGCTTTTGACAGATATACCTTACTATGGTGTACTTGCGTTGGCTGTACCTATTGTATCCACTATCATCAGCTTAATGCACAGAGCTCATATTATTACTTTACCTGTAGAGCCTTTGCATCATACCTTGAATTATAAGGGTATTTCTGAAGTAAAAATTGTTTTATCATATTGGCTACTTACAGTAGCTGTATGTGTAATTGGTATTTTAGCAAAATTATACATCTTTTCATAGGTTTTAAATAGGTTTATCTATTTTAAACTATTTTAAAACTATTTTAAAATCTGATTTAATTTTTATTTATTTTATTTATCTACTATCAATCTTAAAGGGGATTAAAATGTCAAAAACATATTTTTTAAATGAATTAGCAGATTCCGTATCTTCTTTAAATACTTTTTCTATCAGTCAACTTGCAGATTCAATTGGAGGCAAAATCTATGGATCCAATGATTATAAGACTTCAAATGGGTTCACTGGAATCTTTGAAACCTTAAATGAGGCTCAAGAGGGAGATATTGTAATCAGGCATTGGATTAATGGCAAAGGTGTTGAAATAGCAAACAACAAGAATGTTGCATGCCTCATAACATTGACTCCTAAGGAAGATGCATTGGAAATGGCTGAAAAGCTTAATTTTCCGGTAATTGTAGTTGATAGGATAGAGTTTGCTAATGCATTTGCAATAAAATGGACAATTGATAATTTGGTCCCTGCTTCTAAAAGAGTTGTTATAAGTGGAACTAACGGCAAATCCACAAGTTCCCACTTGATTTATCATATATTATCCCATGCAGGATACAATGTATTCACAAATACTGATGCCAAATCAGAATTCAATACATTGATTGACCCTATGGTTGCTAAATTAATCTCTGAAGAGGTTTTGGCCAATCAGGGAGTGGATGCAAGATTATTCAACTTTATATGTGACATTCCAAACAAGGAGGTCTTTGACTATTTGGTCATAGAAGTTTCAGAAGTTCAAGGTTGGGGAACCGATTTGATGAAGGACCATGCAATGATCATGTCTTCTGCAATTAATCCTGATGTTGGGGTAGTCACTAATGTTGCAATGGACCATATCGGACTTGTCAATTCAATTGAAGAGGTATTTGAAGAAACTTCAGGTGTTGTGAAGGCTACCAACAAGGGAGGAGTCGTACTTAACTTTGATGATGAAAATGTCCTTGCAATGAAAGAGTTTGTAAATGATGGGGTGGAGACTTTCTTCACTTCAATGGAAAAGCAAACCATTGAGGATTATGATGCAGAAAGCAATAGGAAAGTGTACTTTGACAGTGAAGAGAAAGTAATAATCTTTGATGGGGAAGCTATTTTGAACTTTGAAGAGCTCCCATTCACTGGAAATCATTTTATCCGCAACATTTTATCTGCAATCTCCGCATGTATTTCATTGAACATTCCTATTGAAGACATTAAAGAGGGAGTGAAAACATACAGGCCTCTCAGCAGAAGATTCACAAGGCTTTATGATGAGCCTATTGTCATTGATGACTTTGCTCACAATCCTGATGGAATAAAGAATACCGTTAGGGCAACCTATGATTTGGCAGAACAGCTGGATAAGGGTGACTTGTATATTGCTTGTGCAATCAGAGGTTCCCGTGGAGAAACATTAAACGGTCTCAATTCAGAGGCTTTAGCTGAAGTTATCAAAGAATTGCACCATAGAAACAAGGATTCAATTGAAAATGATTCAGATGCTAAGAAGAGGGAAATTTATCTAAGCCTATCTTCAAGTGTTGATTTGGTGGATCATTTGAATCATGTTGAAGACTTTGAAAAGAACATATTCTTTGCTAATTTAGATAAGGAACGCATAAGATACAATCATTTTGAAAAATTATACGACACTTTAGGATATATTATGGAAACTGCAAGCAAGGATGATGTTGTTTTATTGATTGGTGCACAGGGTATGGATCCGGCATCAGATGTATTGAAGGATATTTTAGGTTATTAATCAGTTAAATAAAGTTTAAGGATTATTTTTTAAGATGGAACATATTAGAGGATTAGTCCATCATTTTTTTATTAAAGGGCTGTTAAAATGAGTGAATTTTGTTTTAGTTTCTTGGAAAATCAATTCAGGGATATTTATCTTGACTGTGCAAGGATGGATAAGAATCTCATTGAAGGGGATGGAGTCGAAGCTATTCTGATTGCTGGAAGAATCGCTGAAAAGGTCACTAAGGCAATTTTTGCTTTTGAAGGCATTAAGGATGATGAAAACAGCCAATACAAAAGAATTGAAAAGTTAAACAATGCTAATATTTTGCCGAACAACATAAAGAATGATTTTTCAAGGCTCCGCAGATTAAGAAATGATGTTTATCACAATACAATCGATGGTGATGGTGCTGGAGGATTCGCTTCTTCTCAACAAATGGCAAGGCCATATGTACAGAATGGTGGTTTAAGAGATTATAAAACAGGATTCAATGAAGTGAAGAAACTTAATTCATCTTCAAGTTTACAAGCGAACAATCAGAATAATCAGAATAATCAGAATAATCAAACTAATGCAAATCCTTTTTTAGATAAGAATACTGCTGCAGATGTAAGCGGTGAACTGGAAGCTGCAAGTGAAGCCCATAAGATCATCTTCAATATATGTGTCTGGTTCTATGTAAATTATTCAGGAGATAAGGACTTTATCCGCCCAAAATATAAAATCAGCAGAAGGACACAGGATGCAGACTTTTTAATCAGACTCAAATCAGCCATAAATGATGGTGAAGACTTTAAAAGGCTAAGGCAATCCAGCCCAAACAATGAAATCATTCAAATATTAAATGAACTCTACATTCCAAAGCAAGTTGAAGAAAAGGATGAGGATTTGGTTTACGGAGTGAATAATAAGGAAATCAAAATCAGAGACCCTGGCGTTCCATATTCCCAATGCTTGGGAATTTCCTATGATGACAATCTCTTCATGTGGAAGGCAGAACATGGAACTAAGGAATTGGGATTATACCAATCTTCTAAAGAGGCATACGAAGCAAGAGAAATATATATCAGTTCATTGCCTACTCCTAAAAAGGTTAAAGGAGCTTATTCCAAGGCAAGGGGAATTTCATTCAGTCAAATTCAGAAATTATGGTCTGTAAGCGTCAAGGGCCAGATAATATCATATCATGCAACAGAAAATGAAGCAATAAAGGCAAGAAAGGATTATCTCAAAGAGAATGGATTAGTGGATGTAAAGGTAAATGGCGGATTTAAAACAATAACATTAAAGGAAAGGGATAAGTTAAGGGCAAAAGCAAAAGAAAAGTCAAAAGATAAAAAGTCTAAAAAGATCAAGACTATTGATTCAAGATCTTCCATAAAAGAGGAAATGGTCAATAAATCTGTCAAATCTGCTAAATCAAGCAAATCCAAATCCGCCCAATCTAAGAAATCCAATAAGTTGGATTATGCTAAAGAGTTTGAAAATGACAATAAGAATAAGGTGAAGGTCAAGGATGGAAATAAGGTTTCATCAGAAAAGTCCACTAAGAAAGTCAAAGTCAATAAGGGAGAAAGAGTGGGCAAGAACAAATCTAAAAAGTCAAAAAAGTCCCAATCTGCTATATCCAAGAAAAAATCATCTAAATACGAAGGTGTTTTCTATGAAGATGGCTTGTTCATGTGGAGTGCTGAAGTTGATGGCAAACATTTAGGCTTGTTCCCAACTGAAGAAGAAGCTCATAAAAAAAGAGAGGAATATATAAAAAGCAGATCTTCAAATTAATTTCATATGGGTAAAATTATTCATGTTTATTGAAACTAATTAATTCATCATGATTAAAATAATTTTTATGTATTGAAACTAATCAGTTCTTATTATACAAAATTATTTTTATCTATTAAAACTAATTAATTCTTATTATGTAAAATTATTCTTAACAATTAAAACAATTCTTGAGTTGATACAATGATGTCAAATTTTAAATATTGTCCAATGTGTGGAACCCCAAGAGATGATGAAAGTCAATTTTGTAAAAATTGCAATTTTGAATTTTTAGTAGGGGAATATGTTAAGGTGGAAAATAAAAATTTGGAAAATGATGAAAAAATTGAAGTTGAAAAAGTGTCTCAAGAAGAGTTCGTGGAATCTAATGATAATATCCGATTCGGTCGTGATAAAATTAATCATTGTATTGCTAAGTATCTAAATAATGAATTGACTATTCAATATACTGAAAAGTATAGTGAAATGGTCGGTTTTGATACAAGTGAGTATATATTTACCAATTCAAATAACCAATTTAAGGACAATTTAGATGGTGATGCACTTATGAATTTTGAAAATTTGCTTCATGATGAAGAATTAATTGATTCAAAAAATATTTTCATACAATGGATAGGTGAAAATAGGGGGCACTTACCTGGGATGGTATTAAATCAGTATAGGGTTCCTATTCAAACAAATGTTAACAACATAAAAAATATGCTTTCATTAGATCTTGCACAGACTGATGATAATGAAAAATTTAAAAATTTGTTGAATGAATATTTGAATTTTGAAAATGAGTTTTTAGAAAATTTACTTTGATTTTTTTAAGAATAATTTTGTATAAAAAAAGAAATGAATGATAGAAATTTGATTATTTTCTATCAATCAATAGTTCACCAGCAACTCCAATGCTTTCAGGAGGTAATGCTTCAACTAAAACAGTAATCGCTTCTATTGGCAAACCGTATGCTTCAGCTACAGTTTCACTTACTTTTTTTACCATTTCTCTTTTATTTTCTACACTAATATTTGGATTTCCAACGATTGTTACTACAGGCATTTTATCACCTCTTAATTGTAATTTTTAATTTATCCTTTTTCTTATAAATGATTTTTCTTAATCGGATTAATTCAAATTCAATGAAAATTATTTTTTCGATAATGATTAATTCAAATTCAATGAAAATTTATTTTAGATAATTAATTCAATTTCCATAAAAATATTTATATGTAAAAATTACATATTAAAATTTAATTAAAAACTATTATTTGTGATAAAATGAATAAGAAACGGTTTTTTAGAATTCTAATTACAATTTTTCTCATTCTTTTGGCGATATCCATTTGTGGAAAGATTCTATTTTCACTGGATGATGGCTCAAGTTATGATTTAGGGCATGATGATGTATCCATTTCCGTAACTGGGGATGTGATGTTTGGTCGTAAGATGCCTGCAGTATTGGATTCAGGTGCAAGCCCTTTCAGATTTGTTGAAAATGTAACCAAAAATGCAGACATACTGCTTGTAAACTTTGAAAACCCTGTTACCACATCTTCATATGCGGTAAAAGGGGATGTTCCATTGAAGGCAAATCCTAAATACACATACCTTTTGGCAAATGCAAATGATGTAGTTGTTGCATCACAAGCCAATAACCATGCTTTGGATTATGGGGAAACCGGTTTGAATGAAAGCATTAAGAACTTGAAGGATGCTGGAATCTATGTGATGGGGGCAGGAAATAATGTTGATGAGGCAACAAAGCCTGTCACTATTGAATCCGGTGATAGGAAGGTAACAATATTGAATTATATGGATGCAGACAACTTCCAGGAATATAGGGGAGTTATGGATCCTGCAACAAGCAATTCATCCGGATATTCTGCATATGACAGTGAACTTGCCCAAAGACAAGTGCAGGAAGCTCGTGAAAACGGTTCAAGCATAATTATAGTTTACTTGCATTATGGAAACGAGTATAGCAGAAGTCCAAATCAAAATCAAGTCAAGATATCACATGAATTGATCAATGATGGTGCAGATATTGTCATTGGATCACATACCCATGTAACACAAGGTGTGGAGATGTACAATGGAAAACCTATTTTCTATAATTTAGGCAATTTCATATTCGACCAATCTAATCCAGCTACCCATAGGTCTTATTTCTTGAATCTTGATTTGGTTGAAGACAATTGTACCGTTACCCTTTATCCGACTTACCTATCCAACTATTTGCCACACTTTATGGATTCCCAATCAGGTAAGGCTTTGATAAATGAGCTTTATCCTCAATGTGATGAATTGAAGGTTAATGATGAAGGACAAGGCGTATTGACATTTAAGTTAGGCAATATAACAAATGAAACTAGTTAAAATCATGTGATATTATGCTTGGTGAAACTGAATTGAAAAAGATTTTTCCAAACTTTGAAGACTTGGTGCAGCCTTCAGGCATTGATTTAGAGCTTGATGAGATATTTGTGCAAAAGTCTGAAGGGTCCCTGATTGACAATGAAAAGAATCTTCCGGAAATTGAAGCTTTGGAAGGTCCTATCTATACTTTAAAGCCTCATACAGCATATTTGGCTTCCATAAAACGTAAGGTCAAGATTCCTAAGGGATATACAATGCTGTATTTGCCAAGGTCCACTTTGCTCAGGTCTTTTATTTCCGTTCAAACTGCTGTGGGAGACCCAGGATTTTATGGAACCTTGATGTTTATGATTTATAATCATGGTGAATTTGATTATAAGATCAAGTCTGGTGATAGGATAGCTCAAGCTGTAGTTTTTCCAGTTGAAGGTTCTGGAGAGTATAACGGATCTTATCAAGAGGAAGAAGAATAATTTAATTTTTTCTTTTTCTTTTTTATTTTAATTATTTTTTTTAATAATTTTTTAAACTTTTTTTTAATTTTTTTAAACTCTTTATAATTATTTCTTTATCTTTTTTTAAACTTTTTTTTTAAACTTTTTTAAAAACTACATTTTTAATAGTATTTCTTAATATTTTTAATTTTTTTATCTATTTTTTAATTAACAGATACAATTTCATTAATTAATTTTATATATTTATAAAAATATATTCAATATTGATTTATTAGTAAAAACAATTATTTTTAGTTGATATTATGGTAGAAATAACAATAGGACTTCCTAAAGGAAGCTTAAATAATGTAAATAGAGGTAACACTTATCAATTATTTGTAGATGCAGGTTACGAAGTAAGAGGATACGAGCCTGGAAATGAATCCTATGAAATCGATATTTTAAATGATGATGAAATTCTTGCTTACTTGACCCGTCCACAAAGTACTCCTGTTGAATTGAATAGAGGAATGGTGGATATTGCTATTGTTGGAGAAGATTGGGTTAAGGAAGAGTCAGTTTTAAGTGACAATGATATTGTAAAGATTGGAGATTTGAACTATGGACAAACTCGTTTGATTGTTGCTGTTCCTAAGGAATCTCCTTATAATGATTTATCTGAGTTCTTTAGAGCAAACAATAACAGAGATAAGCCAATCTTATGTTTCACCGAATATCCTAATTTAACAAGACAGCATATTATGGAAAATGAGGTCTATCAGGAAATCTGGGGAGATTCTGTTCCATATGTTCAAGTTAGAGGACTCCGTGATGGAGATAATAAGGATGTTCAAGTAATCAATTCAGATGGTGCAACTGAGGTTTATATTGCAAAAGGTGCAGATTTGATTGTTGATAACACCCAAACTGGAAGCAGCTTAAGAAAGGCTGGTCTTAAAGAGCTTGAAACTATTTTGCATTCATCTGCAGGTTTGTATGCTGGAATAAGCTGTGACGATAAAAAGATGGTAAAGGCAAAGATGATTTATGAACAGCTATTGGGTGCTGTAACTGCAAGAAAATACTTTGATGTGAAATTCAACATCGATAATGATTCCGTAGAAAAGGTTTCCAATTATCTTGTTGAAAATAAGTTCTGCAGTGCAGAGCCTACAGTCAATCAAGGTGCAAGCTTTTCTCAAATCAATGTTTTGATTCCTAAGGATCATTTCCCTGAAATGTTGGATGGAATTAAGGCATTAGGTGCTTCTTCCGTTATCAGAAGCGATGTAAAGCAATATGTGATATGATTATATAATTTGTTGATTTTTAGTTGAAATGATATTTTTGTTGGAGTGTTAGAATGAATATAACTGTAATCGGTACTGGCTATGTAGGTCTTGTAACTGGTGCCTGTTTTGCAAAAATGGGTAATGATGTCTATTGTGTAGATATTGACAAAGAGAAGATTGAAGGCTTGAAGAATAATGTATTGCCTATTTTTGAACCAAACCTTGACACTTTAGTAAGGGATAGTCAAAATAAAGGAGACTTGCACTTCACAACTGATATCAAAGAGGCTTTGGAAAAGACCAACATCATCTTTATAGCAGTTGGAACCCCTATGTCTGAAGACGGTAGTGCCAATTTGGATTATGTCTTTTCTGCAGCTTCAGATATTGCAAACAACATAACTGAAGATTCCCTTGTTGTCATAAAATCCACAGTTCCTGTAGGTACTGGATTTAAGGTAAAGGAGCATATTGAAAATATTTTAAGTGAAAACAACTCTTCTGTAAAGATAGATATTGCTTCTAATCCTGAATTTTTAAAGGAAGGCCATGCTATTGAGGACTGTCTTCGTCCTGATAGGGTTGTCATAGGTGCTGAAAGGCAAGAGGTATTTGATGTATTGAAGAATTTATATTCTCCTTTCGTATTCAATCATGACAGATTTGTATTGATGGATATAAAAAGTTCTGAAATGACTAAATATGTTGCAAATGCAATGCTTGCAACAAAGATTTCATTCATGAATGAGGTTGCAAATATCTGTGAGGTTACCGGAGCAGACATTAAAAATGTTAGGTTAGGAATCGGATCAGATAAAAGAATAGGCTTTGATTTCATCTATGCTGGATGCGGATATGGTGGAAGCTGTTTCCCTAAGGATGTTCAAGCATTGATAAATACTGCAGAAGCTAATGGATACACTCCTGAGTTGTTGTCTCAAGTGGAATCAGTCAATTATAATCAAAAAAGAGTATTGATTAATAAGGTTGTAAATAAGTTTGGAAAAGATTTATCCGGTCTTTCCTTCTGTATTTGGGGACTTTCATTCAAGCCAGGTACTGATGATGTAAGAGAAGCTCCATCTTTGGTAGTTGCAAAGGGTCTTATTGACAATGGTGCTAAACTCAAGGTTTATGATCCGCAGGCGATTGATGAATTCAAAAAGGCAATTGGTGATGAGTATCTTGATTCCATTGAATTCTTTGATGGTCGTTATGATGCATTGGAAGGATGTGATGCATTGATTTTAGTTACTGAATGGAAAGAGTTCAGAAACCCTGATTTTGAGAGATTATCCCAAAAGCTAAATAATAAGATAATCTTTGATGGAAGAAATATTTATGATAAGAGAATTGAAAAGCAAGGATTTGAATTGTATCAAATCGGTTGTTAGTTAATTTTCTTTTATTCTAACTTATTTATTACTACTTTTTTTTATTCTATTTTTATTCTATTTTTTTCTATCCTTATTCTTTTTTTACTTCTATTTTTTTTATTTTTTAAAATTTTATCATTATAAATTATAAAATCAGTTGATAATTTATCATTTTTATCATATAATTTATCACTATTTTTTATTAATTTATAACGATTTTTAATGAAAAAACAATATCTTTTTATAATATGATGTATAAATCAGTACATAATAGTAAAAAAATATGATAAATCATTATAATTTATCTGAATTTATCATTATAAAACTTAATTTGTAATGATATTTTCTTAATCGGACCGTTAAATTAAGTAGGTAAAGTATTTTACCAATAAAATATGGATATTTTTCGTTTTTGGTGTCTAAAATGTTAACTTCTGTACAAAAGGAAATTTTACAGACTTTAATTAATTTGTATCAAAATTCTGATGGCAAGTCCATTAAAGGGGAAGATATTGCTGAAGTAATGAACAGAAATCCCGGTACCATCAGAAATCAGATGCAATCTCTTAGAAGTTTAAGTCTTGTAAAGGGAGTGCCAGGGCCTCGTGGAGGTTATAAACCTACTATTGAAGCATACCATACTTTAAACATTTCCGTCACAGATGGAAATGCTAAAGTTCCTGTCTATAAGGATAATAAAAAACTTGAGGATGTTTCAGTAGCAAAAATTGAGTTTACAAGCGTACCTCACCCTGGTGAATGTGAAGCCGTCATTAAGGTTTTAGGAAGCATAAAGGATCTTCACTTGGGGGATGTAATTCGTGTAGGGCCTACACCTGTCAATAATTTAGGAATTATAGGTGAAATCGTAGGTCGTGATGATATGGACAATATCCTTCTTTTGGATATCAGCACTATTAGGAGCATTCCTAAAAACTCTGTTTATGATATAGCAACTTTAGAATTGATTTATTTAAAGCCTGGAGATTCAATTAAGGATGCTGCATGCTTGCTTTCATCAAACAATATTGATGGGGCTCCAGTTATCACTGAAGGTGTAGCTATTGGTATGGTTTCACTTGTGGATATTGTTAAGGCATTGGCTGAGGGTAAGGAAAATGAAGATGTTAGGGATATAATGTCCAAACGTTTGTTCTTCATTGATAAGGATACAAAGATAGCCACTGCTGTCTATAAGATGTATAAGTTCGGTATAAGCAGATTGATTGTGGTTGATGATGACTATACTCCAATCGGTGTTGTAACACGTACCGACTTGATTGAAACAATTACCAATTTAAAGAATTTCCCATTATTGGGCGAAAATGATTTGGAAGATGAGATCTAGTTTATTAAATTAATATAATTTATTCTGTTTTTCATCTCTTCTTTTTTTATTTTTTCTTGTTTTTTATTAAACTTTATTTATTTTAAAGTACTATATTTTATTAGATAATCATTTTTAGAATTATTTTTAAATTTTTTTAGATTATTTTTAGAATTATTTTTTGAGTTTGGATTGTATGAAAGTAAATCAATTAAATATTAAAAAGGACATGACTGTCAGTGAATTGATTGAACAGTTTGACGAATCAGGAGTATTAGGTGCTGGAAGGGTGGCAAGAGCTTCCAATTTACTTGTAGATATGATCAATGATGAGGATATGGACATATTTATGAGTTTAGGAGGGCCATTGGTTCCAGGAGGAATACGTAATATTGTAGCTGATTTGATTAGGGAAAAAAGAATTAAGGTTTTGATTACAAGTGGTGCAAACATCACTCATGACCTTCTTGAAGCTTTTGGCGGTAGACATTATCGTGATTTGGGCAACAATGATGAAGAGTTGAATGATGCAGGTATTGGAAGAATAGCTGATGTTTACACTCAAAGTGATGACTTTGAAGTATTTGAAAGTGAAATCACCAAGATCTTTGAGAAAATCAGCAATGATTTGGATAATGATGAGGACAAGGGAATCATTTCCATTCAAAGACTTTTAAAGGAAGTTGGATTATTGATTGATGATGATAATTCCATCTTAAGGCAAGCGGCTCTAAATGATGTTTCAATATTTGCCCCAGGGCTCATTGACAGTATGTTCGGTCTTCAATTATGGATGTTTACACAAGACCACACTCTTGTAGTGGATGCCGTTGGAGATATGCATTACCTTTCTGACCTTGTATTTGAATCTGAAAAGATAGGTGCTGTCATGTTAGGTGGAGGTCTTCCAAAGCATTATACACTTGCTTCCAATCTTTTAAAGGGTGGAATAGATGCAGGTCTTCAGATAACTATGGACAGACCTGAAACCGGTAGCTTAAGTGGTGCTCCTCTTGAAGAGGCAAAATCATGGTCCAAGGCAAAGCATGGATCCAATTTGGTGACTGTTATTGGTGATGTTACTATCATTTTCCCATTGATAGTTGCTGATGCTCTTAATAGAATTGATTAAGTTTATGGTGAAAACTTAATCTCTTTTTTCTTTTCTTATTTTCATTATCATTTTTCATTCTTTTTTTAATTATTTAAACTATAATAATTTTTTTATTTTAAGTATAGTTTACTATATTTAACTAATTTTCTTAAATAATGTTAATATTTGCTTTATATTATAAAATATAGATTATTTAATCGTTATATTTAAATATAAGTAATTTAAGATATTATTTTAAAGAGGATATCGAGTTAATTTTTAAAATTTTCTTTAATCAATTCAATGTTGTGTTAATATGGATTTAAGTAGAAAAAATATGTTCAATATTCTTGCTGTAGTTCAAAGAATTCCATTAATAAAAAGGTATATTGATATTTCTAAATACTATTGTAATTATAAAAAATCAGTAGGTGATTCTTCTATGGCTTCAATAGAAATTGATGAAAATCTTAAAATGAGATTGGATGCCAGATCTAAAAGAACTGGATTTAGCGAACATGATTTGGTAAATTCTTATATATTTCATGGATTAAATGAAGATGAAAAATATGAATGTGAAGGAGGAATGGCTCCTGAAGAAATATGTGGGATTTTAGATAATGATTTGCCTGAAGGGGATTGGGTTTCAAATGAGCTTATGGGCTTAATTGAAACTGAATACCTTACTAATGCTGTAAAATTAAAAAAAGATAGTTATAAGTAGGTTGCATATGATTTTTTTAGATAGTAGTTATTTGATAGGTTTAATTCTTAAAAATGATTCCTATAGTTATAATTCCCATCATATGGTCCATTATTTGGAGAAAGAAAATAAAATTATTAATAATACTGTTTTTAATGAGGTTTTAAACAGTTTATCTTCAAATAATTTCAATAATGATTTGCCATATATTAAAAAATTGTTGTTTTCATTTAATATTGATATTTTGACTTATGATGATTATAGGGATTCGTTTGATATTTTTGAGTTCTATAATTTTTCAATAAATTTTTCAGATTGCACTATCTTAAACACTATGCAGAACTATAAGATTAATAAAATAGCTTCATTTGATTCTGATTTTGATAAAATCAAAGGAGTTAAAAGAATTTATTTGAAATAAAAAAGTTATAGGATATATTTTTCAAATAAAACTCTAGCTATTTCATATGCGATTTCAAAACATAAGAAATAGATGAAGCTCCAAATGTTTAATAATCCTATTAGAACAAGGAGTAAAATAACTACTTTTAAAGCAAATCTATAGTCAAAGAAATACTCAAGGAACTTGCTTTTTTGATAGATTTTCTCATTGTCATTTCCTAGCTCATCGATAATAGCTCCAATGATACAGATGATTATTGTGATGATTGATAAAAATGTGAAGTTAGGAAATCCAAGCAATATGAATGCAATTATAAATGAAGCCATTGTAGCGATATGATGGATTCCATCCACTTTTAGAGCCAAAATATTTCCTATCAAAATAGCTATGAAAATGCAGGCAGCATCCAAGTCAATGGAACAAGCGAGAGCTGTAAACAATCCACAGACTATTCCAAGAAAGATAGCATTTCTCTTATTTGATTTTTCATCATAGTAATCGTCTGAAAGTTTCATGGAGAAACCGGATAGGAAATATGAGAGAGCTAAAACAATATTAAACAATTTTACACCTATAATAATTATTTCTTAGATTAAATGTGAGCATTTATTTAATGGATTCAATTATGTCTTGAGTTGCTTTTTCTGGGTCTTCGGCATTGTAAATGGATCTTCCGATTATCAATCCATTGGAGTATTTCAATGTTTCTTTTGGATCTCCTCCTTGAGTACCTACTCCTGGAGAGATCATGAATGCATCTTTTCCAACGATATCTCTGATTTCAGATAACCTTTCAGGTCTTGTAGATGGTGCAACATAGTTTGTAATTCCCATTTCCACACCCATTCTAGCTATTTCATCAGCATTTGGCTGAAGGAACTTGATTGCTCCAGGGTGAGACATTTCAGTTAATAGGAATACTTCCTTTCCATGTTCCTCTGCAGATATCTTACATGCGTCTACACTGTCCGGACCTACAAATCCATGGCAGATTATTGCATCTGCACCTGCATCAAAGGTTTGGTCAGCAATCTTTTCATTGGTTGCAGGAATATCAGCCACCTTATAGTCACAGATTACCTTATAATCGAAATTGTCCTTAAAGAATCCGATTGTGGATAATCCTTCTGCAAGAGTCAATGGGTAACCTATCTTGATTGTATCGATGTACTCGTTGATTGATTCACAAACGATTTCAGCCTCTTTAAGGTCCATCAAATCCATAGCAAGTATAATGTTATTTTTTACATCCATATTATCACATTTCACATTTTCGATAAATTTTATTTAAATTGAAATTAAATTTTTATTAAATTTTAACTAAATTTTAACTTATTATTTATTTGTAATTAATTTGTTATAATTGTATTTGTTTTAAGGGGTTTAATCATAGGTTTTTACTAAAAGTATATTAAATTAGATAAATAGAATTAATCATAAGAATATAATTATTTTTTTAGTTTATTCAATCAATTGCTATCAAAAATCACAATTTTCAATTATCAATTTTAATTATCAATTACTTTCAAGGAGCTTGTAAGAGTGTATGCCAAACATAAGATTTATGCAAGAATATTCAATATCTTTAGGAAATTCCCACAAAAGGACAATAAGATCACTCTTTTAACAAACAAGAACCACTCATTTGATAGTAATTTGGAATATATTGCAAAGGAATTGGACAATAGAAACAATGACGGAAAGAACTATGAATACAAGTTCATTCCCAAGGATTCACTGTCCTTAAGTGATATCCGTGATTTTGCAACATCAAAATACGTTTTTTTAGTGGATAATTTCTTCCCACTTGCCTTTATGAACACAAATGGCATGAAATGGATTCAATTATGGCATGGTACAGGAATATTCAAGAAGTTCGGCTATGACCTTTTAAATCCAGAGGAAAAGAAAGTCATGGAACTCTTTTCTGAAAAAATTGACTTGGTATCCTGCAGTGGTGAAAACGTTAGGGACATCTATGCCCACAACTTCCATGTAGACAAATCCAAGGTTCTTCCTTTCGGTATTCCACGTAATGATTTCTATAGTGAAGAACACATGAATGAGGCTTTTATCAGTGGTTTAAGAGAGACTTTTGAAAAGGAATATCCTCAGCTTGTTGGTAAAAAGCTTGTTCTTTATGCACCTAGCTTTAGGGAGAATCCTACAAACAATGCTGTTTTTGATTATTTTGACATTGAAAAATTCATAGAAGAACTTGGAGATGACTATGCTTTAGCCATTAGGCTACATCCTAATTATGCAAGTTATTGCGATGAAGAGCATCCAATTGATTTGAAGGATTTAAGAGAAAAGTATGATATCATCGACTTTACAGGATTTAAGGATGAACAAAAGCTATTGCTGCTATCTGATATTTTCATAACAGATTATTCTTCAATTATGGTGGATTATACAATCTTAAAGAAACCTATTTTATTGTTTGCCTATGATCTTGATGATTACTTAAAAAATGAACGTGGATTCTACTTCGATTATAGGCAGAAGGTTCCTGGAAAGATAGTTTATGATATTGATGAGTTGATAGAATCCATTAAAGATGAAGATTTCCATATGGAAAAATTGGAAGAGTTTTCTCAATTCCAATTCGGCGATTTTAAAGCAAATGCTTCTAAATCTATTTTGGATTATATTTTGGAGGATTAATCTAATCTTCTCATTATTCCATTTACTTTCATGCTTTTTTTTATAAATTAAACTTTATATTTTTTCAATCATATTAGATAAACTTATTAATCTATTTTTATATATTATATTATGAGAAATATTTTTCTTAAAAAATTTTAAAATAATTTATTTAATTTTCAGTATTATAGAAGGTTTTATATGGTTAGAAAGAAATCTAGACGCCGAAGTCGTCAAGAGGAAGACCCTATGGCAGGTACAACAAACCTTGTAGATGCAATGTTGGTTCTTGCACTTGGTTTTTTGATTTTTGCGGTAATCGGCTGGAACTTACAAAGTGTTATATTCAGTGATATGTCTCCTGACCAAAGGCAACAGGCTATGGAGTCAATCAGTGAAATCACTAATGTAACACAAGGTGAACAATTAAATGAAACTCCTGACACTTCAGAAATGTCTGGAGAAGGTTATGTAGAACAAGGAAAAGTTTATAAAGATTCGAAAACGGGTAATCTGATTATGGTGGAAGAGTAGTTTCTTCCTTATATTCATTATTTATAGATTTGAAAATTTTGTGATAGAATGAATTTGTTGGTTAGCTTATTTGGTGCAATTATTCTAATTGCAGTATTGCTGCTTGGAATCGGAACTGGATTATTGTCAAGATTCTTTAAATATGATTTAAGGAAACATCTTATAATCACAGCTCTCTTTTCAATCGTCATAGCTTTGATTATAATTGCTTTAAGTCCATTTTATGAAACTGTCATCAGCTTGACAGTGAATAACTTTTATTTCTATATTGCAATGGCATTGATTTCATTGCTTCTTGGAATCATGACATTTTATTTATGGAAACAAGAAGAGTATACTGATGCATTGAAGGTAATTCTGTTCCTTGATTTTGTGCCGGTTTCCTATGGATTGTTCATATTGTCTTCAGCAGCTTTATCTCCAAGCTTTGTATTCAATACTGCCAATATTTCATTGAATGTCACAACAATTCATTTGGCTATAATCATAGCAATCTTATTGATGATCATAAGCATTGCAGCTTATAGATTCTCAGATTTCATTGAAGATTATCGTATGACTCATTATCCGATTATTTATGGAAGCATGATGGTGATCTTTGCTTTCATATTCATAGTATTTGGATTTTTGATTCCAACAATTGGAAAAGTGCTTGAAAATCCATCTACTGAACTCACTTTAATGCCTTTAGAATCTGGAATAGTTCTAATAGTTATTTTAGCACTATTATTAGGTTTAGGCGTATTGTTTAGAAAAAGAAATAATAGGTTAGAATAGTTTAAATTAAATTTATTTGATTATTTTAATCAGTATTATCATATTAATAATTATTAAAATTTATCAAAATTATTCAAAATTAAAAATTTATTAAAATTTATTTATAGGTGATTTAATGGCAATGGCAATTCCCGGTGGAGATTTTTTAACCACTGGACTTAATTTAATCGCACAAAGTCTTTTGATTCCAGTAGTGATCATATTATTAATTTTTGTAGTGGTTGTAGTGGTTTCCTTAGGAGGACTCATTTATGAATACACTTCAAGGACAAAGGTTTCAGTTGATGACGTTTCCAATTTGATCTTGGACATGTCAAATGCTGATTCAGTAGATTCATTGAAATCTAAAATAAATGCTTCCCCTCTCCCACAAACACAAAAGACACTTTTAAACAAGATAGCAAGTACAGAAAACTTGACCCCTAGTTCAAGAGAGGCATTTGCTCGTAAATTGATTGAAAATGAGGAAGGACTAACCGACAAGTCTCTCGAAGTCACTGACATCATTACCCGTATCGGCCCTACCCTTGGTCTTATGGGTACTTTGATTCCTTTAGGAACAGGGCTTGCCGCACTCGGTTCAGGAGATGTAAATACATTATCCCAATCCTTGATTGTAGCATTCGATACAACTGTTGTAGGTATTGGATCAGGTGCTGTAGCTTATGTAATATCCAAGCTTAGAAACAGATGGTATGAAGAGTACTTATCCAATTTGGATGTATTGTCTGATGCTGTTTTAGACTTCATGTCTAAGCATTATTAGACAACTCTCTTTCTTTTTTTATTTTTTTAATTCATTTTTCTTTTTTTATCATTAAATAATTCTTTTTTTAAATATCATTTTCAAATCCATTTTAATATTTTTTCAAATAAAATTAACCCTATTTTAATATTTATCAATTTATTTGGATACATTTATATATAAAGTATAATATAAGTTATGAATATAAGAATTTGGATGGAGGTGATATAAACGAATAAAATGAAATTGCCCTCTATTCTTGCTTTAATAGTGATATTATTCTTATCTTTGAGTGTAGTTAGTGCAGATGAAATAGTTCAGGATGTCACTAACACATCAGATAGTGTAATTGATGATTCCATTGGCATTTCGGATTCTTATAATAATTTGGCTAGCAATTTTGATGATTCCATATCTGATGATTCTTCAGATTTCTTAAATTCAAATTTGACTTCAGATGAAGAGAGTATTGAATTGATTGATGAAAATCAGGATTTGGATGATGAAATTACTTCAGATGACTTAAAGGACTCTAATAAGCTTAGCAGTTCTTCAGTGTCAGATTCAGAGGAGATTATTGTCTCAACTGAACCTATCACAATAGACAGTTCAAACTATTCAAAATACTTTGATGCAACAAATGGCGGATTGATTAAGCCAGGTGCTCTCAAGGATGGAGATACCATAAGGCTCAAAAGCATGTCTGATAAGGTATTTTCCATTAATGTGCGTTTGAACATATTCTCTGATGATGGAGACCAATTGTCTAACTGTTTGATACGCCTCATTGAAGGCAGTTCAGGCACTGTAATAACTAATGTCCGCATAGTCAATACAAAGGAAAAGGCAAGCCGTTCAAATTATTATCTATCTGGAATAAGCATTATAAATTCAGATAACAACACAATTGAAAACTCACTGATCAATGTGAGCGTTCATAAGTGTTTTGCAATCATGATGAGCAATGCAAGCCATAACAGGATTATCAACAATACACTCATATCTGGTTTAAGCTCTACAATTCCAATGACAGCTTCATCTTACAATGAAATAAGAGGCAACTATATTGAGTCTGAAATGGCCAATATGGTTTATCAGTCCGCTTATGGAAATGGGGATTTCATGCCTATTGATGATGAGGTATGTACTGGAAACATTATAGCAAACAATTACCTTAAAAGTAGAAACGGTACCTACAACTCCTATTGCTATGCAATTTATCTTATGCAAACAGCAAGCGGTCCTGGTGCGGTAATTGCAAACAATACATTGGAAGATGTCTATCATGCAATAATGGTTGACGCTTCAAACGCTTTGATATACAACAACACAATATCAAATATCGGAGGCCCTTCAGCAATAAGCGTTGGAGGGGGCAATGTAACAATTGCAAATAACAATGTATCAACAGCATATACTGATGTCCATGACTGGAATAAGGATGGAAATGTTGTAGCTATTGAAAATAGCGGTAAAAACAACATAATTGCCAACAATACATTAAGGTCTGTCGGTTCAGATTCAATAAAGAATACAGGAACAAATCTTGTGATTGCAAACAATACAATCTACACTGAATCTGCAAACTGCATAAATTCAACAAAATCCAATCTGATTGTTGAAAACAACACCCTTGTTGGCGTCAATTCATCTGGAGTGATGATCTTCACTTCCAAGCTTGCAGAAAACATAACCATAAGATACAATAACTTTACTAACGATAAGAGTGCCATTGTGCTAAGAGGTAACGTCAGTTACGCATTGGTTTGTGACAATAATATCGACATTTCAGGTGATGAAGATGCTATTGCAGTATTGAAATACACCAATAGAAATCCGATCACTCCAAGTCATTGTGCAATCTATAACAATACAATCAACGGATTGATTGTAAACATGACTGACCCTTCTGAAATTGAAAGAAATGACACAGACAATGGAACTAATGGTACAGACCCTGATGCAAACGGCACCGATGATAACGGTACTGATGACAATGGAACATACAGTGATGATAAGATTGACACAATCATTGTTGTTGGAGATGTTTCAGTATACAAAGGAACTTTCTATGATGTTTACCTAAAGGATAAGGATGGAAATCCAATCAGTGGCGGAAAAGTAATTTTCCATATCTTCGACAAGGATTATGTCAAGGTCACTGATGAAAACGGTAAAGCAAGCTTGCGTTTTAATGCAAATGTCGGCAATTATGCAATGAATATAAGCTATGCAGGAAATGACACATTCAATCCATGCAAGGTTTCAGCTAATGTTAGCGTAATAAGACATCAGTTCATTGTAACAGAGGATAATTTCTATGACTGCTTTGATAGTGATGGTTATCTAAAGGCGGATTATGCTGATTATGATTTGATATTCAAAGGAGATTTCAAGAATAAAAGGATTATCTTGAATGCTCCTGTAAGTCTTAAGTCAGATAATGCAAGATTATATGATACAGTCATCAAGGTTGAATCCGATAGGGTATTCATTGATGGACTCACAATAATCAACAGAAATCCAGGAAACAAGAAAGATAACCATAGGTTTGCAATATTGCTTGATAATGTCAAGAAGTGCAGCATAACCAATAACAATATTCAATTGAACAGTTTTGACAATGGATACGGAATATATGTTTCAGAATCAAGCAACAACAAGATATTGAATAATAGTGTTAAGGTTAAGGCGGAAGGTTTGGCATTTGCGGTTATGCTTTACGATTCCAGAAACAACACTATAAGAAACAACAACATATTGGTTAACGGTACAAGCAAGCCTCATCTATACGACTCTTCAATTAAAGTGGACAGTTCAATAAGTGTGGATGACTTTGAAGCGGCAGGTATGGATATTCCTGAAGTATACAAGACTTATGGCATAATTTTATTCTATTCATCTTCAAACGATATTGGATACAACAAGATCAATGCTACATCTGGTGTAACCAAGTACTACACTGCAATTGAGGAATCTACCAATTCCATTGTAGGTATTGACCTTTATTATGAAAGCAACAACAATAAGGTTCATCACAATAATGTCAATGTAACTGCAAAGGACCCTTACCTTTATGGTTTAGGTGTCTTAGGTGCAGAAACAGGTCATAGGGACCAAGTATCTGCAAACAATAGCTTCACTGACAATAAGGTTCGTGTAAACGGAACCTACTATGCAGCGGGAATTATTGCAGGTTACAATTCCATAAACACTACAATGGCAAGAAACAAGATCATTTGCGAATCAACCAATGTATCATATGGTGCAATATTGGAAGGTGCTGATTATACCAAGTTCTACAAGAACAATGTTAGCTGCAATTCCAGAGTGAATTACCTTATTGAAGGATATGATGCAGACTACAGCAAGATATATGATAACCACATCACTTATGGTGATAAGGCTTTGGTTGTCAGAGCTGTTTCATTATACCATTCCAATAACAACCATATGGAAAATAATGAGGTTCCTTCATTGAAGCCATTGATTAATAGAATCGTCAAGGAAATCAATAGAATATGGAAACTGAAAAATCCTAATTCCAAAATTGTATTCACAAAAGATGACATAAAATATGGTGACCCTTATTCCCCTATGATTGTCTCTAAAGATGGGAAGGATTATAATCTATTGGATTTATTGAATTATGAACCTACAAGTCACGCAGATGTTATATCTCCTGAAAATCAATTGTTTGATGACATTGGAGGTGAAAACAACACATTTGTGAATAATAGGGTTGTTGATCCTAGTAATGGAGGTTCCAGTGGTGGAAAAGGAGACGGTTCTGGAGGATCAAACTCTGGTAACGGTTCCCACAATGGAGGCACTGCAAATGGTGATGCAAACTCAAACAGCACATCTGATGGAAATGGCGATGGAAACACCAATTCTGGTGAATATTCCAATGTGAATGGAACAAGTGTCAATTCAAATTCAACTGTTGTTGACGGCAATACTGTCGGTACTTCTTCATCTGCTCCAGTGACTCAATCAGCCACTGCATATAATTTGAATGTAGATGAAGATCCTGCAGCGGCAGCTCGTTCATTGGCTTTAGGTGGAATGGATGCAACCGTTCTTTGCATAATATTGCTCTTAATATTTGCATGTGCATCAGAGCTTATAAAACGTTCCAAGAGGAATTTAAAATAATTTATCTTTTCCAGTTTTATTTTTAAACTGGAATATCTTCTTTTTTTACTTATTTTACTTTTACTTTTACTATTTTTTACTTATTTTTGCTAATTTTTAATTATTTAAACTTTTTTTAAATTATTATGATTTCTTAGCAATATTGCTTTTTTTATAAATAATAAGTTTTATTAATAACCTTTTACAAATTAAATATAATCAATTATAATTTATATTTTATAAAATATATTTTATAAGTATAAATTGTGTTGAGGAGATGCTTTAGGACTAATGTCTAAAAGGATTTATTTCCTATTCAAATTTGCTAGATTATAGAATAGGATTATTTTCTTTTTATTTATTCCTAAAGTATATCTTATTTTCTTATTTTTTCTTTTCTCTATTTTTATTCGTTTTTTTATTGTTTAACTTATTTTACAATCTATAAATCAAATTTATTTTATTATTTATAAAGAAAACTTTATATAGATTACAAATTAAATAATTAATTAATTATAAACTAAAAAATAAAATTAAAATTGAGATTTATAATATTTAATTGAAAAGAGATAAGGAGAGCTATTATGGAACTTACATCAATTCATCCAGCAGTTTATTTGCTTTATTATTTTATAATGGTTCTCTTTGCATTCATTTTCAGCGATCCTTATTTTGTAGTTACATTTTTAGTTCTCATACTGGTTTTGATATCCCTTCAAGGAATCAGCTCTGAGCTGAAGAACATCATGAAGCTTTTCATCCCATTAAGCATTCTCATTATGATTCTGAATCCTTTGCTTAATAGGACAGGGGCTCATAAGATATACCTTTGGTCAAACTTTTTCATAACTTATGAGGCCATAGCATATGGAATATTGATGTCTTTGGCATTGCTCATTGTCATTTTGGTGTTTTCATCCTACAACAGGTCTGTGAACTATCAGGAAATGCTTTACATATTTTCTAAGAAGTTGCCTATCATTTCCATGATAATTGTAATGGCATTAAGATTCATTCCACTCATCAATTCAAGAGCTATTGAGGTTCAAAAGTTAAACAACCTTAAGGTCAATGGAATAGACTTTGATGATGAAGAAAGTGACGAAACAGATGGCAGTGTTGATTCAAAGAAATTGGATGTGGATGAATTCAATTCTAACATAAACACTGACTACAATTCCAAATTTGTAGACAAGCTCAAATCAAACAAAAGAATAGCTGCAATCATCAAAGAGGCAAAGACACTTGGTAAAATCATGGGAATAACCGTCTCATGGTCTTTAGAGGAATCCATGTTCACTGCCAAATCCATGAAGGCAAGAGGATATAATGCAACAGAAAGAACCAGTTATCTTTCATACAAATTTGGAAATGCTGATTATGCATTAATAATGCTTATAGCAATAACTGTAGGTATTATAATAGTCGGATTGCTGAAAGGGGTTGGAATGATTAACATTTACCCATCCATTGACTTTTCATTCAGCAATTTGCCATTCAACATTTATTATTTGGCGTTTATAGTGTTCCTATTACCTTTAATCTACTTGGAAATTAAGGAGCGTGTCTTATGGAGAAATTAGAAATGATGCTTATCATCAGGAGAGATTATCATGGCATTGATCGAATTTAAGGATTTCAGCTTTTCATACCTCAATTCAGATGGAAGCGAATCACAAACAAAATCATTAGATAGCATCAATCTTGAAATCGATTATGGTGATTTTGTATTGTTGTGCGGACCATCAGGTTGCGGTAAGACAACTTTGCTCACAAATCTTAAGAAGGAATTGATGCCTGCAGGTAGAAGAAGCGGTGAAATCAAGTTCAACGGTACAAGAATCCAAGACCTCGATGACCTTTCATCTGCATGCGATATAGGATATCTCTTCCAGAATCCAGACAGCCAGATAGTGACAGACACTGTAATTCAGGAGATAGCATTCCCTCTTGAAAACATAGGACTTCCTACAGAGGAAATCAGAAACAGAATAAGTGAGATTGTTGCCTTCTTCGGCATCAATGACATACTTCATAAGAATGTGAATGAGCTCTCAGGTGGACAGAAGCAATTGGTGAACCTCTGTTCCCTTCTTGTTCTAAGGCCGGAAGTGCTTCTGCTTGATGAGCCTATGTCACAGCTTGACCCTATCGCATCATATGAATTTCTATCAATTGTCAGAAGGTTGAATGAGGAATTTTCAATAACTGTCATAATGAGTGAGCATAAGGCAGACAGCATATTCCCATTCATTGACAAGGCAGTGTTCCTTAAGGAGGGTAAAATCGAGTTTGTTGACAATGCACATAATATCTGCAGTGAAGTTATTGATGATGAGATATTTGAAAATTACCTTCCAGTTGTAACCAAAATATACAACTCACTTTCCGTCAAGCATCCAAGTTTAATTAAATTGAATACTCCTTTAAGCATTCGTGAAGGAAGACGTTGCCTTAATACAATCCATGATGATTTAATTAAAATAAGTGATGGTGCTGATAATTTCGATAATTCAAGTTCGACTAATCTACATCACACCAGTAAAAAATACCATTCTGAAGAAAAATCAGGTATTTTGGATAAGATTTCATTCAGTCGAAACAAGGATGCATTGATAAGAATGAATGGAATCTACTTTGCATATGAAAAGGAGAACCTAATATTGAAAAATGTAGATTTTGACTTGAATGATGGTGACTTTGTAAGCCTGATTGGTGGGAATGGTGTTGGAAAGTCAACATTCCTGCAATTGCTGGTAGGAATATTGAAGCCAATCAAAGGTAAGGTGAAGTATAAAAAAGGAGTCAGATTAGCTTATGTTCATCAGAATCCTATGATTCACTTTTCCAAAGACAATGTAAGGGAAGAGTTCCTTGAATCAATCATCGAATCAAATCTTCTTAATGTAAATGCTGTTGATTTTAGCAAGGAAAGCTATGAAAAGCTATTGAAATTGTCAAATGAGGAATTCATTGAATCTGATATATTGAATAGCTTGAAGTTTGACAACATCAAGTTCAAGTTCAAGGAATTGATTGAATTCTTTGGCATCTCTGACTTGATTGACAAGCATCCTTATGACTGCAGTGGTGGAGAGCAGCAAAAGATAGTAATTGTCAAGGCATTGCTTCAAAACGCTGATGTTTTGGTATTGGATGAGCCTACAAAGGGATTGGACCCGATATCAAGCAAGGCGCTTGCTGAGATTTTGAACTCCCTTCGTGACAATGGGCTTACAATACTCATGACAAGCCATGACTTGGATTTCGTTGCAAATAACTGCAAGCGTTGTCTGATGCTATTTGATAGGGATATTCAGATAGATGATGATCCTAAGGTAATATTTGCAGAGAATAATTTCTACACCACCTTTGTAAATAGGATGGTAAAGGATTATGTTCCTGAAATTGTTACATTGGATGATTTGAAGTCCAAATGGGATTTGGATTAATTAATATTTTAATGATTATAAACATTATAAAAATTTAAAATTTATAAAATTATAAAAATAAAAAAATTATAAAAATAATATTTATAATAATTTATGAGGTTTAAAAATTTAAATTTTGAATAGAATTTGTGGTGATTATTTATTTAATTTATTGAGTGTGTTATAATGAGTGCAATGGATCAAATGTTATCAAATATGACCGCAAGTGGAAATGGCATTGTAAACAGTCAATTATTTTCAATTACAATGATTATTTTCCTTATATTGTTCCTTGTGGGATTGTTTTATGCTATATTCAAGATGTATGAACAGAAGAAGCCGCCGGTTGAATCAATTGTATTGATTGCTGTACTTACAGCTCTTGCAACTGTTGGGCGTATAATTCTAATGTCAATTCCTGCTGTAAACTTGGCGTCTTTCATAATTATTATGGTAGGGGTTGTATTCGGCAAGGAAGAAGGATTTATCGTAGGTGCATTAACTGCATTTGTCTCAGGTCTCTTTATGGGAATGGGATATTGGGTCTTGTTCCAGATGCTTGCTTGGGGACTTATGGGAGCCAGTGCAGGATTCCTAGCTTCAAGATTCGACAATGTAGGATTCAGAATAGTCTTTGGTCTCCTATGGGGATTTTTATATGGTTGGATTACAGACATTTCAGCTATTTTCTATTCTGGAACAGCATTGGAGATCACTCCAATCATTGCATTATACCTTAATGGTGTTTCCTACGACTTGACCCATGGTGTAACCAATGCAGTGCTTTTAGTTGTATTGTATGATTGGTTCAAGAAGATGTTTACCAGAGCAAAAGTGAAATACTTGTCTGGAAATCAGTCTGAAAGTGAAAGCATTAGTCTTAGTGACTAATGTTTAATTTCTTTTTTTCTAGTTCTCATGAAAGAACTTAATTTTTTTATCTTTTTTTAAAATTTATCTAGGTTAATCTTTCTATTTTTTATATTGAGTTATTAATTTTCACTTATTTTCAAAATCTTTACTTAATATTAACTGAAAGTTATTTTATAGTATTAATTAAAGTTTATTTGAGTAATAACTTTATATATGATAAAATACATAGTAAATAATAACTATTAATTAGTAAATCATTGACTAAATTTTTATGAGTGAATTCATTTTTTATAAAATGTAGTTAATTACTAATTTTAGTTAATTTTTAAAAAATATTTAAGGAGATATATTATGGTAGCAAAAACTGTTATGAAAACCATTATTACTTTAGTAACCACTGCATTCGGTTTAGTTGCAGGTTTAGCATGGAATGACGCAATCCAAAAATTAATTGAAACTTTAGTTGGTACTGGAGACGCTCTTAGCGGATTATTCATTTACGCAATTATTGTAACCATTCTTGCTGTTGTTGTAACTATCATTCTTGCTAGAATGGCTGCTAAAATGGGTATTGAAGTAGATGATGAAGTACAAGGAGAATAATTAATTTAACTTATTCTCTTTTTTTTACTTTTATTTTTTTATATTTCTTATATTTTTTAAAAACTATTTTTATTGTTAGTCTTATATTTTGTTGAATGTTTTTGTAAAGGGGTTAAAATGACAAAATATTGTGCAAATTGTGGTAGGGAACTTAAGGACGAAGCAAAGTATTGTCCTGAATGCGGGCATGAATATATACCTAGGCATAAGGCTGACGGAACTTCCACGGATGATTTCAAAGGGCCTTTTGATGATTTCAGCAATAAGAGTTCTACAAATCCATTTGAAAGCTCCTCTAAAAGGACAGCTGATAACTCACCAAACACTTCATCAAGCGGTTCTGTTTCTGAAAGTCTGCCATGTGGAAAGATATGCATAGTTCTTTTTATTGTATTGCTATTGTTTTCAGTAATTGCATATTATGCAAATACAGGCGATAATTCCAACAATTATGACACTTCCATTATAGAGGAAAGCTCAAGTAACCTTTCCAATAATGATTATCTATATGATAGAAATCGTCAAGAAGGAAGCGGAAATCTAGATTCAAATGACCATTATAAAATATCAATAGATAAGAATACATATCTTAGTGGTGAAGGAGAAGCTCAGTTGATAGATTCCAATCATTCATATGACATTGAATCAGAAGGATTCACTATAACTGGATATGAAACCTATTATGTGAATTTAGGGGATGATTGGTATGTTTTTAACGTATTCAAATGTGAATTTGAAAATGCATCTCAAAATCAGGTCTATAGTACTGATATGGATGATGGAGATCCTATTATCGTCTATTGTGAAAAAGGGGATTATGATGGATATGCAATAATCATGTCAAGTTCAAGTAATGATTCCAAATTCAAGACCAATGACTTTTTAGAGTCTATTTTCCATTATAAGAAACAAAAATAATTCTTTTTTCTTTTTTATTTTTAATTATTTCTTATTTTTAACTATTTTTTCAATTCCTTTAATTCATTCACTATTTTTGTCTTAATCTTTTTAAACTATTAAAAATATATTTATAAACTAATAAGAACTTAAATTAAAGAAAAATCAGGAATTTTATCAATGATAGTATTAAACAAAAAGAAAAAGTCTTGGGAAATGTATCCTATTGGAAGTCCTAAAGGGGCTCTCAACACAAAGCGCAAGCCTGAATTTGTAGGTGTATTGAAGTTTAAGGAGGATGAGGAAGAGGCTTCCATCTCCATTAAGCGTTTTGTAATTAAGGATGAAAAGGAAGATAAGCTTTATCCTCCTTCAAAGGCAATCAATCTATTGCGTTCTCAAGCTGTTTTCTTAGCTGACAAAGACGATAAACTGGAATCCTTCCTAAAGCAAAACAACATAAAGGTCAGATTTACAAATATCTGCCAGCATTGCAGTTTTGAAGGGGAAGTGACCATAATAAACTCTGATTTTTCATATCGTTATCATGACCAGCTTATCTGCAAGACCTGTGCAGAAAACACTATCAAAAGGGAGCTCCAACTTAGAGGATATGATAAGAAGGTATTCAGGAACTTCAAGAGAATATTGGACAAGACAGGCAGTTTGGATGATGTTTTGGAAATGCTTTCACCAAGATTCGATCCATTGGCACATACTGATTTGACATTGTTCGATAGGGTGAAGGTACATGATACCAAAATACCTAAAATAGCCATGAAAAGGCTTAAGATACCAGAAGAATTCAAGAAGGTAATCATTCGGGAAAAGAACCAATACTTGCTACCGGTTCAATATCTGGCAATTCGTGAAGGATTGCTTAAGGATGAAAATATGCTTGTCGTTTCTGCTACAGGAAGTGGAAAGACTTTGGTTGGAGAACTCGCTGGAGTTCCTAAGGCATTGAACGGCAAAAAGTTCCTGTTTTTAACACCTCTTGTTGCACTTGCAAATCAGAAGTATAGAGATTTTAAAAAGAGATACGAACCTTTAGGTCTCAAAGTGGCAATTAAGGTGGGTATGAACCGTATCAAGGCAAAGGGAGAACTTAAACTACCTAATTCAAACATTCAGGATGCAGACATTATTGTCGGTACCTATGAGGGAATCGACTTCTTGATCCGTTCTGGAGAAAGCTCTGCATTGAATGACTTGGGACTGGTCCTGATAGATGAGATCCATACAATATCCGATGAGGATAGGGGTCTCAGGCTAAACGGTTTGATTAGAAGAATCGAGCATATCTTCCCAAATACCCAAATTATAGGATTGTCCGCTACCATCAAGAACCCTCAGGATTTGGCTAATGACTTCAATATGAAATTGGTTCAGTATAAGGAGCGTCCAGTTCCCCTTGAACGTCATATAGTCTTTGCAAGAGGAGATGTTCAAAGAAGAATCCTAATTAGAAAATTGGTGCAAAGGGAGTTCTACAGCACATCATCAAAAGGATTTAAGGGTCAAACTTTGATTTTTACAAATTCAAGAAGAAAAACTCATAAGATTGCTAATTTCCTCTCTGGAAAAGGAATCAATGCATCTGCTTACCATGCCGGATTGTCATATTTCAAAAAGGAAAAGATTGAAAAGGACTTCTCTAAAGGTAAGATAGCAGCCGTTGTCACTACAGCAGCATTGGCTGCAGGTGTGGATTTCCCTGCATCCCAAGTAATTTTTGAATCATTGCTTATGGGTAATAAGTGGATCAGTCCAAATGAATTCTCACAGATGTTAGGAAGGGCAGGTAGGCCAACCTATCATGATAGGGGAGTAATTTATCTTATTCCAGAAATAGGCAGTGAATTTGACAATCAAAGCGAAGAGGCTGTAGCATTGGACCTTCTCGAAAGTGATGTTGAGGATATCTTTGTGGATTATACAGAGGATGGATCACTTGAACAGATACTTGCTGATATATCATCAAAGTCCTTAAGGAAAGTAGGGGAAGTTGAGGAATTCTATGAAAATATTCCAGTTCCAATGGATATTTCAACAGCGCTTGATGAACTTGAGGATAAGGATGCTATCAATATACATGCAGATGATACAATTGACACAACAAGGTTTGGAAGAGCGGTTGCAATGTCATTCTTATCTGTTGATGATGGTGTAATAATCAAGGATTCAATCAATGATCCCCATTATTTAAGTCAGTATTATAAAAAGCCATTCTTCAAGACCAATTTAAAAGAGCTTAGATTATTGGCTGAAAAGATAGATGAAGAAAATGAGAATATATTAAAGAAGAATAAGAAGATAAAGAATAATTTGAATAAACAGGTTAAGGACAGTTCTAAAAAGAGTAAAAAAGAGGATAATAAGGATTCTAAGAAGAAAAATAAGCCTAAAAAAGATAATAAAAAGAATAAAAATAATAAAAAATCTTCTAATAAGAATGATTCTAATAAGTCTATATCTAATAATTCTAATAATTCTAATAATTCTAATAAACCTAAAGTGGATAAATCTAAAGATAAACCTAAAGACCAATTTAACGAAAAACCTGCAGAATCAGAAAACTCCGGAATCAAGTTTATAGTTGAAGAGGATTCAGAGGAAAAACCAATTAAAAAAGAGACTAAAAAAGAATCCAAAACCAGCAAATATATTGATAATATTGCTGATTTCTTCAATCAAAACAATCAGTCTAAGGATTATAAATCCTCTAAGGATTCTAAATCTGATAATAAGAAAACTGATTATAAATCTTCCAAAAGGTATAAATCAAGAGATGTTAAGTCTGATGTGATTTATAATAAGAGAACCAACAATAAAAATAATAAGAATAAGAATAAGAAAAATAATCAGAATAAGAAGAGTAATAAGGATAATAATAAAAATAAGAAAAACCAAAAGAATAAGTCCAAATCAAAGGATTCAAACAAGTCCAACAAGGAAAACAGATCTGCAGTTGTCAAACAGATTAAATTTAAAGAAAACATTTTCTCAGATATCCATGAAAAGATGACTAAGGATGAAGTCAATTCAAATAATTTGCTGAAAGTCCAATCAATTGCACTGGATTTGGAATTATTTGAAAATGCTTATTTAGCTCCTGTTGTTCATAAGCAGATAATAAGTGCTTTAAAGATGAATTTCTCTACAAGGCTATTTTCTGAATCCACATTGGATATCATATCATCAGGAGAAGCCATTTCAAAGCTTGACAAGAAATTCCAGGATGCATTATTGAAGCTTCAAATTGACTTCTTAAGATGTGACTGCTATGAAAGGCCATTTTGTGAATGCCTGCAGAGAGGAATTTCCTATTATATCATCAATCAAAGATTGAATGGAAAGGATCCTATTGACATTTCCAAATCATTGCTTAAGGAATATCAAATTCAAACATATCCAGGGGACATTTTCTCATGGTTGGATGCTTATGTAAGGAATTTGGATGCAATAAGAAGAATTGCAAGGGCATTTGGAGAAAAGGACATAGTTGAAAGTTCCGAAAAACTGATGAAGATTGTTGAATCTGGAAAGTAAAAAACAGAATAAATAGAATAAATAGTTAAAATAGTTAAAAATGGTTAAAAATGGTTAAAAATAGTTAAAAATAGTTAATAATAGTTTAAAAGATTAAAAAGATTAAAAAAAGATGAGGTGGATAATTAAAATTATTATCCATCATTAATAAACATTCTTAAAATTCTTGCAAGGAAATCTGGATTGTCATCTGAGCTTGAACTGGAATAATAACTTGAGCTTGAAGATGAGTCTGAATTGAATACCTTATTGTATGCCTTATCTATCAGTTCTCCAAATCCATTTCCATCATCGCTAGAACTTTTATAATTTTCTTTATTGTTATCTGAGTCTAAAAATGAGAAGAAGCCATTATCTTCAGAGCTGTCTAAATAACCATTATTGTTTTTATCCTGATTATCATCAATACTTGCTACAACCCAATCAGATAGACCACCAGTCATAGAATAAACTGCACTGCTGCAAACAAAAGCAATTAAAGCTATTACAACATAAACTAAAAATTTTGCTTTCTTATCTTCCATGATCTCACCTCATTGATTTTATTAAATATGATTATCAAAAATAATATTAAATCATTTAAACATATAAATTTATATATTGATAATATAAAATATTTTCTAATAGAGATATAAATGTTTTTCTAATTCTCAATAGATTTTAATGAATGATACCATGAAGACAATAGCAAAACCCTTTCAGACATCAATAGATATCAAAAAATCTCAATTCATTTGCAGACTGTTTCCTGCACAGAATGAAAAGGAAGCAAAGGAGATAATAAAAGAGATATCTGAAGAATACAAGGATGCCACTCATAACTGCACTGCTTATGTAGTCAGTGATGGAGAGGGATTCGATGATGATGGGGAACCTGGTGGAACTGCAGGAAGACCTATGCTTAATGTATTGAAGAAGAACGAAATGGAAAACATTGTAGCTATTGTAACAAGGTATTTTGGTGGAATCAAGCTTGGAGCAGGAGGTTTGGTTCGTGCATACAGTAAATCTGTTCTTGAGACTCTTTCTGTTGCTGAAATAGTGGATATGGAACTTTATGAAATTTTCAGATTCACCTTTGAATATCAGGACATCAAGACTATTGACAGTGAATTGAGGTCAAAGAGATTAGCTGTTGTGGAAAAGCAGTATGAAGCTCAAGTGATTTATTTTGTAGCATCCAAAAATGTGGATATGGTAAACAATATTCAGGAAAAATTGTCTAATTCAGTTAAAATCGAGCATTTAGGAAGCAGATTTCTTGAAAAATTGGACTAGATAAATTTATTCTCAAAACTATTTTTTTTTATTTTTGCATAAAATTCTTCAAAATTTTAATGGTTTGAATTGCTCTATTTTATCTTATTCTAAATGTAAGTAAGCAATTGCTTGCAATAAACTATTTATATGCTTATTTTAAAATTATTATATGTTAGCAAGTTAATATTTGCTAATAACGTTCTATGCTATCTTTTTAAGATATCATAAAATGTTTATTAAAGAATTACTAGAATCTCTGTTGGGTGAAGATAATAATTTACAGAATAAGTGATTTTCAATTTTGTAAATAATTTAATGATTAAATTTATTAAAATTATTCATTTAATTGGCTAAATCAATTGCAATTCTGATAATTTTAATGATTAAATTATTTTTCATTTATAAATGATCTGATGTTTAAAGCTTTTTTTACCTTTGAGATTTTAATTAATTCAATTTTGAACTCATATTATGCGAATTATTTAGAACATGATTAATTCAATTATTTATGAATTTAATATCTGAATTATTTAAAAAGTTTATAAAGTAGGAAAATACATGAGGTATAATAAGAAGATTTTATTAACATTATTTTTTATAACATTTTCAATGTCGACTTTATTAAGCGTATCTGGACTATCTAATGAAATAGCTGCATTTTATGCAGTTGATATTGAGGCAAGCAGCCTATATGTTGGTGCATTCCTATTCATTGTTGGGATTACAGCAATATTCCTGCCTGCATACCTTTCAAAATATGAAAGGAAAAGATTTTTCATCATTGCATTGGCAGTTACCGTTATAAGCACATTAACACAATCCTTTGTTAATGATTTTATGATTTCATTCATATTGAGAATCATTCCTGCATTTTTCTATTCAACTGCAATCAGTTTTGCACTGACATATATTGGGGAAGTTGATCCAGATAACGTTAATAAGGTTGTGTTGGGCATTACAAGCGGATGTGTGTTTGGTGCTTCATTTTCGATTTATATCACAACCGCTTATGGATATAATTACACCCTTTTATGGATTGCTTTAATAAATCTTGTAAGTTTGGTCCTTACTATATTGTTCTTGCCTAAAATCCAAAAGAAAACAAAAGGTATTCTTGACCAGTTCCACATAGCGAAATGTGAGCTTTTCATCATTTCAATATTTTCAATAGTGTTCATTGGAATAGGGGTTTCCGTAACCTATAATTTCTTCACATTGATATTAGAAACAATCACAAAATTGCCTTATGATGTATTGTCCTTATACATTTTCTTCAATGGACTTGCAGGAGTGTTTGGTACAAGCTTAATAGGCAGACTTATGCAAAGAAATGTTAAACGGACTGTTACATTGTATCCTATTGTCTTTATAGCCCTTATGTTGGCTATGATTATATGTGTTCAGATGGATAGGCCAATGTTTGTTATATTGATCCTATTCGGTCTTTTAGATGGATCCATGCAGACTATAGCTCAATATACAATCAGTACAGCGGCAAAGGATGCGCCTGAATTTGCAAATGGATTCTATTTGTTCATTGTTAATTTAAACAGAACAATTGGAATAGTCCTTGGCGGGGTGCTAATTGAATCATGGTTTACCACATCAATACTGTTGATGTCCATTATTTCATTTACATTCTCCATACCTTTCATAATATATAGATTTTCAAAATATGCTCATATTGATTTATTCCATAAAAATAAGATGGCATAAGAGGTATGGGTAAGATTTACTTTTTTTTTTTATTTTGAAAAATAGCTTTGAATTTAATTTTATTTGCTTTTTTTATTTATTTTATTTTATTTTTTTTTTAGCAAAAATCTGTATTTATTTTTAGTAAAATCAGTATTTTTAATTTTTAAAAAAAGAGAAAATAATTTTATAAATTGCTTTTAGTTTTTAACGGAAAAAAAGAAATGAATAGATTATAATTTAAAAATTATAATCTAGATTCGGTATCATCCCAATTTGGATTTGTAGCAGGCAATTTAGTAAATATTGCAGTTAAAATGACTAAAATTGCAGTAAGAATTACAAATGCCCACAATTCAGCCATTGAACCGGTCATGATTATATCGTATACACCACCGAGCCATACGATTGAAATGAATAAAGGCAATATGTATTTTACAATATATAGCCACCATTTGCCTAATTTAAGGCTTCTACTACGTTCATTTAAAGCAGGAATAAGAGTTTCACAATTAAATGTCCATGCAAATAGGTTACATTCCACAATCACACCGAATAAAATTGCAATCTGATTGATATATGTGTCTACATATCCAAGAAGTGTTCCACCATAAGCGGTTGCATAAATCATGGAAATTGCTGCACCGATTATACAAAGGACAGTCATTGTCTTCTTACGGGACCATGTGAACTTGTTTTGAATACTGAATGCCAAAGGTTCGATTGTAGAAAGGATACTTGTAAGTCCTGCAAGATAAATTGTCAAGAAGAACAAAGGTCCAATCACAATAGCATATTGTCCTAAAACATTCAATACAGTAGGATATGCTATGAATACCAATCCTGTACCTTGTGTAACAAGGTCTGCTACAGCTGTACCGCTTTGAAGAGACATGTATCCGAGAATTGAGAACACTCCTAAAGCACAGAAGTTTTCAAATGCACAGTTTGCAAATGCAATGGATAAGGTATTTGTAATCAAATCCCCTTCCTCTCCAGTATAACTTGCGTAAGTGAATGCAATACTCATTCCCAAACTCAATGAGAAGATTATCTGACCGAAAGCGGCCATCCATATGTCAAAGTCAAGGAGCAAACTCCAATCAGGTGCGAAAAGTTCTTTCAATCCTATCATTGCACCAGGCAATGTCAAGGAGAATGCTACAATCACAATCATGATGATGAAGAGAAGAGGTACAAGAATCTTACTTACCTTTCCAAGCCCTTCCTCCAAGTCCTTGTGGGAAATGAACCATATGATTACCCAGCTGACAAGCATTGTAATTGCAATAACTGGAATAAATGTAGTCAATCCGCTAACTGACTCTTGAGATTGCAATAAGGTTGCTGTAAAGAAGGTGTTTGGATCTGCTCCCCATCCTTTAAAGAAACTTAAAATTACATAGATTCCATCCCATCCAAGAATACAGGAATAATAAATCATTATAATGAATACGGAAATAGGCAGTAACCATCCTAAAAATTCGTAATTGGTGTGTATTTTACGAATAGCCTTTGGGAAGGATGATTTGAAGTTATATCCAACTCCATATTCCAGGATTAAAAATGGAACTCCCATCAATAATATTGCAACGATATAAGGGATATAGAATGCTCCACCACCGTTGCTGTATAGAACATATGGGTATCTCCATATGTTTCCAAGTCCTACTGCAGAACCTACCATTGCCAAAACAAATGATAGATTACTGCCCCATTCGTTTTTATCACTCATAAAAAATCACAAAAAATATTTATAATCAAAGTAAAGTTTTTTAAAATTAAGTAAATAATTATTTAATCGAATTTAGATATCAAATTAGATTATTCAAAAATAATTAAAAATTAATTTAATAATTATAATATTATTTTCAAAATATAAAAACTATACTATGTTAATATTTATCAAAATTTTTTTTCAAACTTATTTTTCAATATTGGATTAACTATTTTTAGTAAAATATTATTAAAATAAAGAACATATTATATATAAAAATTAAAAAATTCAGGTGCTGATTTTGAAAATTAAGAAAAGATATTTTTTAAAGAAAAAGAAAGTAAAGGAAATCAAACAGGAACTTGGAGACTATGGATCCTTCATTAACAACAAGGACACTCTTGAAATGTTGGAAGCAGAGGATTACGACTTCATTTTAGTTAATGGAGAACCTTATATCATTATGATCAATGAAAAGCCATATCCAACATTGAAGGCTGCTTTGAATCTTGAATTGGACAGTAAGGTTGTTGTTGTCGATATGGGTGCAGTCAGGTTCGTAACCAAAGGTGCAGATGTGATGAGTCCAGGTATTGTAGATGCAGATGACTCAATCGTTGAAGGGGATATTGTAATAATTGTTGAAGAGACCCACAATAAGCCTTTGGCTATGGGAATCAGTTTGATTTCAGGTCCTGAAATGGTTGAAAATTCAGAAGGAAAAGCTATTAAGTCCCTCCACTATGTTGGAGATGCAATCTGGAATTTAGAAGTATAATTTTTTATTCTTTTGTTTATTAAATCATATTTTAGTGATAATATGGTCAAATTAAGATTAAATGCAGGAAATGTCAAGAATCCTAATGTTCATAAGATAGGAATCATTGCACTTGGCTCCCATCTTGAAAATCATGGTCCTGCCCTTCCAATTGATACTGATGCTAAGATAGCTTCATACATTGCTTTTCGTGCTGCGTTGGAAAGTGGGGCCAAATATCTTGGAGTCATTTATCCGGCTCATGAGATAAAGGAGATAAACCATGGAATACATGTCTCACTGGAAGATTTAACCAAAGAGATCGTCAAGGTATTGAAATCAGCAAAGAAATATTTGGGAATCAGCAGTGTTGTCATTGTAAATGGACATGGAGGCAATTTGCCAATCGTAACATGCCTGTATGATATAGAGGAACAAACTGATTTGCTCATTACACTCAACAGCAAAATCATCGAGTCTGAAGGACCTCATGGTGGTTCCGGTGAATTGTCCATGGGAAAGGTATTGGGAATTATTGATGAGAGTGAAGTGGAAAATCAGACCGATTTAAGTAAATATGGGGAAGTTGGTCTATCTATGTTCACTCAAGCAAGGTTAAATGATCCAAACATTGAAGAAGGTGCAATGGACGTTCAAGAAAATGGTGTTTATGTTGATGAAGTTTATGGAAATGAACTGTTAAAGTTAGCAATCAACTCCGTATTGTTGGACGTTGAAAAGCAATTGGATTCCCACTATGGATATTGATTTTTTTAGATAATTTTAATTTTATATTTTAATTTTATATTTTGATTTTAAAATTTTATTTTATTATTTTTTAGGATTGATTTTATGGATGAAATAATTTTTAAGCCGATTGGATACATTAAGTCTCCATATGAAGATGTTCATGATATGCCTAAGGCTCCCAGAGAATCTGGAGATCTTGTGGCAGAGATGATCATAGATGAGGAATATTTGGAAAGCATGTCCAGCATGGAAGCTGGTGAGGAATATATGGTCTTGTTTTATTTCCATAAGTCCAAAGGATTTAAGCAAAGAGTTCCTTTCAGGGGAGATGGTCCTATAAAGGGTTTATTTTCAACTCATGCACCAAATAGGCCAAATCCGATTGGTGTTTCCACAATAAAAATAGAAGAGATTGATGGAAATGTTATCAGGTTTAAGGGAGTGGACATGTTAAATGGCACTCCTGTATTGGACATAAAGGATATTATTTAATAACATTCTTTTCTTTTTTATCTTTTTTTTAGTTTTTTTATCTTTTTTATTTTCATATTCTTTTTTTATTTCAAGATTTATTGATTTTTTATTATCCTTTTTTCCATAATACTAATTTTTATTTATTCTTAATAGAAAATATTGTTAAATATTAGTTTTTTCACTGATTTAAGTACAAACATTTATATATTATTTAAAATATATTTTATATTAATATTAATTTGATTTAGCTATATTATTGGAATTTTAATAATTTTAATGATTTCTAAGATGATTTTAGTTTTTTAATTTTATAGTTTGATCTTATTAATTTATTAAATTTTTAGGAAATTCTAATTAATATAAGATTATTGTGTCTAAACAATGTGTCTTTATTTTTTTAAATAATTCCTGAACTGATGTATAATATTGAAACAGCTATTGTTTATAATATTTGTTTTAAAAAAGGCTTAATTTCCTTTTTAGAATTGAAAAAATAGTTAAGTTTATATATTATACAAACATATTTAATATAGTATAGGTGATAATCATGAGCGGACAACAAAATGTTCAAAGACCACTTGACGCATTAGGAAAAGCAGTAAATTCTCCAGTTTTGATTAAACTCAAAGGAGAAAGAGAATTCAGAGGCATCTTAAAAAGTTTTGACTTACACATGAACTTAGTACTTAACGATGCTGAAGAATTAGAAAAAGGAGAAATAATGAGAAGATTAGGTACTGTTCTCATTAGAGGAGACAATATTGTATACATCTCTCCATAGAAACTTAGTTTCTTGTTTTTCTAAAGTTTTTCTTTGTTCTACTCAATAAAGATTATTGAATTATTGTTTTATTAGTTAAATTAATTCTAATTAATTTAATTAATTTATTATCTATTTTATGTTCTTATTTTTGATAAGACTATTTTATAGACTGTTTTATGCATTCTTAAAGAAGAATTTATTATTATTGTGTTATTAATTTAGGAGGAGATAGAAGTGAAAGGAACTCCATCAATGGGTAAAAAGAATAAAAAGACCCATATTAGATGTAGAAGATGTGGTAAAAACTCATACCACGTTCGTAAGAAAGTTTGTGCTTCTTGTGGATTCGGTAAATCCAGTAAAATAAGAAGATACAGTTGGCAAAACAAAAAACCTACCACTCGTCAAAGATTAGTATAGGTTTGAAGTTTAGCATTGCAGACTTTTATAAGTTTGATCAAATTTATTTGAGATAATAAAAGCGAATTATCTCAAAATTACTTACTATTTTTTATTATTTTATTCTGTTTAGCCTATATTAGGTATTTTTTTCGATTTTTATTAATTCCTAATTTAAAAATAGCTTTTTTTAAAATTTTTGAAGAAAATAATGATTAATTAAGAATAGTTTTTTTTTTAAAATAGTTTAAAGAATAGTTTAAAAGTAGTTTTTAAAATAGTTTTTTTTTTTTTTAATAATTATTTGAAAATAAAGTGAAAAATAGTTTTTTAAATATTATTGGAAATCAGTTATAACCTGATCTAACTCTTTTTGAAGCTCTTTCAACAACTTTGTATTTTTTCCTGTCTTATCCAATATCAAAGTCATTATCTTATCCACTTCTCTTTCTTGATAATTCGGATCAATCTCTTCACTTACGCTGTCCCATAGTTCTACAGCCCAGTTTTTCTTGCCGTTATAGACTTGATCAATCAGTGTCAGTTTTCCATTTTTCAATCTGAATAACCTGAAATCCTGTTTAGGATTGGATTTCTTTCCTTCCTTATTGCAGTCGAGATATAAACCGTCTGAAAATTCAGTTTTGTAATCTCCTGCCTTAACAAATTCGCCTATAAGTGAGAAACCATTCAACACGCTTTTATCCAAACCAGTAACGGTTTTCACCCATCCTCCGGTGGCTCTAAAGTTTATTGAAGGATCTATATTTGTTATTTCCTCACACCAATTAAGAAGCATATTTTTCTCCAAGCAATCAATTTCAATAATATTTCTTTTAATTTTAATAGAATACACAATATCAATCTTATTTCTTAAACATCATTTGTATAAAAATTCCAGATATTCATTAAAAAATAATGATATTGTTATTCAATGCTTATTTTGCGTTTTTAAATATTATAAAAATTCAAAATATTCATTAAATAATATAATCGTTACTTAATAATGATCATCTTTCATTTTTACACGATGATAATTAAAATAATAAAATTTAAAATCATATTCCTCTAATAAGAGATTAAAAATATATTATTTTTTACCCAAAATTAAAAAGGACAATTTTTAAAATCTTATAAATTCTGATTCAAACCTTTAAACGCAATGTTTAAACCTGGTTTTCAGCAATTTATTGGTTTGAAAAAATCATCTTTTTGTTGGATATAACTTTTTATATAATTTTATTTATAAATGGATTGTTCGAGAGCATTTGAAAACTAATATTTCAAAAATTTTGTATGGATATTTGCCAAAATTATTTAAACTATATATACTACATTAAACAAAAGTTAATTATGTATAGTTTTATATAAGATGGAGCTGTTATGATAATTTAATATTAATTTATTGATGTTGTTTTTTTATTGGCTGAGTTTAAGCTAATATTAAATTATTATAATAATTCATATCTAAAATCTAAAAAAACTATTTTTTAACTGTCGAATGAATTTTTAGAGTGAATTAAATGAAATTTTTAGAAAAGTTTAATATTATTCCAAACAACGAGGATTTATATATCATAGCTTTTACTCATTCTTCATATAGTGCTAAATATGATTTGGATTATGACTATGAAAGGCTGGAGTTTCTTGGAGATTCCGTTTTGAATATGTTGACTTCCGAATATTTGCAGAATAAGCACCCTAAATACAGTGAAGGTAAATTGACAAAGCTTCGGGCAAATTATGTTTGTCAAAACGCCTTGATTGTTTATTCACATGATAATGGTCTTGACAAGCAAATCAGATTGAATCTTGAGGATAATGCACTTAGTGACAATGAGGTCATTTCCATCACTGCAGATATCTTCGAATCCTTCTTAGGCGCTATATATCTGGATCAGGGAATAGAAAAAGCTAAAGAGTTTTTAGAACAAACAGTTTTCCCATACATTGAAAAGAATACCATATTCTTCCATGATTATAAATCTACAATCAAGGAGTATGGGGATGCTAAGGATGTTGAAGTTTCCTATGAATTGCTTGAAGAGCATGGTGCACCTCATGACAAGACATTTATCATGAGAATTCTAATTGATGGTGTCGATTATGGGCATGGTGTTGGAAAAAGCAAAAAAGAGGCTGAACAGCTTGCAGCATGCAAAGCTATTGACAGATTGGATATATTGTCTTAAATCAAATATTCTACAAACCTAAAATACTTTTTTTTATCATATTTGGAAAAATAGTTTTTAACTATTCTTCTTCATATATTTCAAGGCAAATATCATATATGATCCTCAAATCTTCTTTTAGATTGAATTCAATGTTTTCCGGATTTTTTTCATTAAAATAGTTTATGACTTTCTCTTCGTCAATCTCAGTATTGTCTATTAAGTCCATTATGAATTTAGAAATAATTTTGCTTGTTTCTACTGTGATGATGTCATTAAACAACATCTCATAGAGCTCAATCAAAAGATCTGTATTGTTGAATTCAGTTTTATTTTCACTTGACATTTTATCCCTATTTTTTTATAAGTCAAATTTTTATAAATATGTGCATAATTTTTATTATTTTTTAACTGACTTTTAAATTTTTTCATATTTTTTAAGATTATTATGCATTTTTTTAATATTGTTTAAGTCATTTTTTATAATTTGACTTTTAAGAAATTATTACTAAATCCCAAAACTTATATAAATAAATATAAATAGTATCTTATTAAAATATTAATATTGACGCAACTTTATAATATTTGACTAGTCTTCATTAATATAATGAAGATTGACTGACTAACTAGACTTAAATTTAAAAAACTATATCAAAATATTCTTATATAATTATTTAAGCTGTTGAATAGTGTGCTGAATTGAATTACTTTAAAATTCAGTATTCTTAAACTTATAAAGGTATCAAAAATGAAACAAAATTCTGTTGGTAAAGTTCAAACCAAACATTTTTCTATCAAGAGTGATTTAAAGTTAAGTTCCGGCAAGACTTTAAGCAATGTGGAACTTGCATATGAAACTTATGGAGATTTAAATTCAGCTAAATCCAATGCCATTTTGGTTTGTCATGCACTTACTGGAGATGCACATGCTGCAGGTAGGTATACAAACATTAAAAAGGAAAAACCTGGATGGTGGGAGATGGTAATAGGTCCTGGAAAAGCATTGGACACAGATAAATACTTTGTAATATGTTCTAATGTATTGGGAGGATGTAAAGGTTCAACAGGTCCTTCATCAATCAATCCTGAGACTGGAAAGCCATATGCTCTTGATTTTCCAATAATAACCATTGAAGATATGGTTCATGCCCAAAAGAAACTTATAGAATTTTTAGGCATAGAAAAGTTGTATGCTGTCATAGGAGGTTCCATGGGTGGAATGCAGGCATTGCAATGGACTGTTTCCTATCCTGATATGATGAAAAAGGCAAGCATAATTGCTACAACCGCAAGGTCTTCACCTCAGCAAATTGCATTCAATGAGGTAGGTAGGCAATCCATTATTCTTGACAACAACTGGAATAGGGGAAATTATTACGGTCAGGATAAGGCTCCAAGATCTGGGCTTGCAGTGGCTCGTATGATAGGTCACATCACATATCTTTCTGATGCATCAATGTATCAAAAATTTGGAAGAGATTTGCAAGACAAAACAGAGCTCAGTTATGACTTTACCGTTGATTTTGAGGTGGAAAGCTACTTGCACCACCAAGGAGAGACCTTTGTAAAGCGTTTTGATGCAAATTCATATTTATACATTACAAAGGCAGTGGATTACTTTGACTTGGCAGTGGATGGTAACCTTTCTGAAGGTTTAACAGATGTCAAGGCTAAGATGCAGATCATAGCAGTGGATTCTGACTGGCTATACCCTGTAGACCAATCAAAGGATTTATTGGCTGCACTTCAGTCCAATGATGTGGATGTAACATATAATGAAGTCAAATCAGATTACGGTCATGATGCATTCCTGCTTGAAAACGGTCAGATGAACTTCCTTTTATCCAATTTCCTATCTGAACACCATGTAGGAGACGTTATGAAAACAGAAGTTCCTACAATCCGCATTGATTCAACTGTCAAAGAAGCTGCAGTTATCATGTTCGACAACGAGATTACCCATTTGCCTGTTGTATATGATGACAATTCATTGGCAGGAATCGTTACTGCATGGGACTTGTCCAAATCCATTGTTGAAGACTGCAGTGAATTGAGAGAAGTCATGACTAAAACTGTAAAGACATGTAAGTCAACTGATGAGATTGAGGATATTGCTAGATTGATGAAGAAATACAATATTTCCTGTTTGCCTGTTGTAGATGATGGATCTAACTTAGAAGGTCTTATTACAACTGATAGGATTTCTCATCTTATTTCTAACTATTAACCCCAGCTTTTCCGTTGCCTTCGGCAACGCAAAACCTGGACCAAAATCTTTTCTATAGTCGTGAGCAGATATGCCAATCTCTCATTTTTTCTTTTTTATTTAATTTTTTTAACATATTTAAATACTATTTTTTATAAACTATTACTATATAGAAATTAATTTCAATTTTTTAATTAAACAATGTTTGAGGAATTTTATGTCATTTGATGATAAAAATCAAGAATTTGAATTGATACTTAAAACAAGTGTAGGTGATGAAATATTAAAGAATTCTGACACCGTACTTGTAAAATTTGGTCCTAAAAGGAATGGTATAGTTAGTTCTTGGTTAAATGGAGGATATAATGAGGATTTATCTGCTGTTTTCAATCATCAATTGTCTCAAGAGAATATTGATAAATATGAAGAAGGAGGCATTTTAGGCTTCCTGAATGACTTGTCCTCTAAGTTTTATACTGATTTGAATTTAAGAAGCGATAAGATCAGTGGTTTAATCACTTCTGCCGATATGGATTATTATTCAATTGCTTGTGAAGAATATAGGGATATTGAAGTTATGGCAATAGCAACTGCAGGTGTTCGTGTAAATGCAGTTTCTGCAGGTGATAATGCTTCTTATTATGAAATAAATGACGAGTACGATTTTGACATTAATGAGTATGATGACAATGGATTTTCAAAAAAGCCTGGGACCATTAATGTAATTCTTTTGATCAATTCCAGATTAAGTGAAAGTTCACTTCTTTTAGCTGAAATGATTGCTACAGAGGCTAAAACAGTTGCACTAAGGGATTTGATGACTGCAAGCAATTATTCCAATGAAATTGCAACAGGTACAGGAACAGATGGAATAGCCATATTCTCTAATTTGGATAGTGAAAACAGGATAGAAAATATGAGTACTCATGCAAAGATTGGTGAACTAATTGCCAATGCTGTAAAAGCTGCAATTAAAGAGTGTTTGGCTAAATTGCAATGGCTGACTCCAACTTATCAATTGAATGCACTTGTAAGATTAGACAGATACCAATATGATCTTGATGATTTTTATGAAAATTTCTTGACAGATTTCATTGATATAAAAAGTGAAGATGACAAAAAGGAATTCATAGTCTCATTGATTAAAGTTTCTAAAAATCCTGAACTTGTAGCTAACGTATCCTTAATCATTCATCTTTTAGATCAATACAGATACGGCTTATTAAGTAAAAAAACAGTTTTAAAGGTTTCTAAATCCATATTGGAAAATCAATTGAATAGGGATGAATGGTATTCTATGAGATTGCTTGTTGAATATGTTGTTAAGACTCAATTAGAATAATTCTATTTTTCAATCCATTCAATTATCATTTAATTTTTTAAATATTTTCTCTTTTTTTCATTATTAATATTACAAATTTGATATAATATCAAATACTCTTTATTTAAAAGTATTACTTTTTTTAAGATTTTATAGGGTTTTTTATTACTTTTTAAACATTTATATACTGTTATAAATAAAATAAATTTATAGTTGGAGGTATTACTATTTTAGAGGCAAGAAATATTATTTATGAATATCCTGATGGAACAAGAGCATTAAATAATATTAATTTTAGAGTTAAAAAAGGTGAAATGGTTGCTCTTTTAGGAAGAAATGGGGCTGGGAAATCCACTCTATTTTTACATTTCAATGGAATTCACATTCCAAAATCCGGTGAAGTTTATATTGATGGGGAGAAGCTTGAATATGATAAGCAAAGCCTTCTTAAGGCTCGTCAAAAAATAGGAATTGTGTTCCAAAATCCAGATAATCAATTATTTGCTCCAACTGTAGAAGAAGATGTGGCCTTTGGGCCAATGAATTTAGGTCTTCCTATTGAAGAAGTGGAAAAAAGAGTTAAATTATCCCTTGAAAGGGTTGGAATGGGAGGATTTGAAAAGAAATCCCCGCACCATTTAAGTGGAGGACAAAAGAAAAGAGTAGCTATTGCAGGTATTTTGGCTATGGAACCTGAACTAATGATTCTTGATGAACCTACTTCCGGTCTTGATCCTAAAGGAGCTTCTCATATTCTTAAGTTATTGTATGATTTGAATAAGGAAGGAATGACTATTGTAATCTCTACCCATGATGTAGATTTGGTTCCTGTCTATTCAAGTGAGATTCATTTGATAAGCGATGGGGAAATCATTGCTGAAGGAACACCTAACGAAGTATTCTCTCAAGTGGAAACAATCAGGGAAGCGGATTTACGTCTTCCAAGAATGGCGCATCTTGCTGAAATCCTCGAAAAAGAGGATAATATTGATTTTGGTGGGGATTATCCATTAACTATTGGTCAAGCTCGTGCAAAAGTACTTGATTTGATTGATAATCAATAACCAATTCACTTATTTTTTCTAATTTTTCTATTATTTTTAACTATTTTTCTATTATTTTATATTATTTTTCTATTATTTTTACTATTTTTTACTTATTTAGATTATTCATCTTCTTTTTCATTTTTGTGCAATTGTGCAGATTCATTTTTTCTTTTTTTTAACTTATAATATCATTTAAATAGGATTATAAATAAAAAAATTAATAGAAAACTTAATTATTTTCCTTTTGTGATGATTCAAATGACTGATGAAATTATAAGCCAAATCAAGAGAAATCTGAGCGGAAATCCAGAATTAGATAGGGATTATCTAGTCTCTCAATTGGACTTTTATAAAGATCATGAAAACTCTTATGAAATAATTAAAGAGATTTCAAGGTTGATTTGGCAATCCTTAGACTTTTATAATGAGGATGATGGAATTTACTCAAAGAAGACAAATGTGTCCCGCATACTTGATGAAGTGATTCCATTAATTGAAAATCGTGATAAGAAGGCTGCTTTGGAAAAGCTAGATAGTTTCATGAGTCATTTAAATGACAAATATGAAAATCAATCCATTCATAAGGAAAGCGATTTCAATTCAAACAGGTCAATTAGAGAAATTCAATATATGAAATATGATGAAAATAAGTTGTCAAGAAGTCCAAAATCATATAGGAATTATCCAGAAAAGAAATCAAATAGAGTCAATTGGCGCAAAGAAGTGAAAATTCATAGATTGGAAAACAATAAGAAAGAAGCATCAGTTAAAAAGGAGTATCATAGCTTTTTAAATCCTCTTGAAGAAATATTGTTTTATCATTACATAGGATTAGATGAGGAATTGGCCTTTATTCCATTTGATGAGCCATTATTTGATTTGTATTATATCTATGGCACACTGCTTTTGGAGAATGATGATTTTTCTAAATCTGAGGAATATCTTCTTAAGGCTTTGAGAATCAATCCAGTATCTTCAAAAACCATTTTATCTCTTGCAGACATTTATAAATCTAAAACAAGAACTTACAATAGATTTTTCCTATACAATGTCGATGCATTGAAGTTTGCATATAAGAATGAGGATATTGCAAGAGCCTATAGGAATTTCGGGTTCTTTTATGTTGAGGAAAATCAGTTGGACATTGCCGCTGCATTCTATGATTTCAGTTTAAACTTCAACTTCAATAAGCAGGCATTAGGAGAGCTTGAATATTTAAAATCCCGTGGAATCAACATTGAAATGAATCGAAAGGAAGCAGAAAGGATAATTGAATCAAAAAATATTCAAATAGGTGTAAATCCTTTTATTTTAGATACTTTAAGGTTCATCTCTGCTGATTTGGAAAATAGAAAATATTATCGTGGAGCATTATATTTCTATAGGATATTATATGATTTGACAAAGGACAATTTGATTTTAGCTAAGATTAATTCAATTCAAAATAGAATTTGATTAATTAATATTTTTTCTAATTAATTCTCTAAAATAACTAATAATTAATTTACTTTATATATAATTAAAAACATAGTTAGTAATGTATTAAAATATAAAGATAAGTTATTATCAAATTATCAAAATTATTAATTTAAACTTTAATTAAATTTTTTAAATAAATGTTTTTCGGTGAGTAAAATGAGAATAGGAATTGCAGATACTACATTTGCTCGTTATGATATGGGTGCTGCAGCAATAGATGAATTAAAGAAGAATGCTTCAGATTTACAGATTATCCGCGTAACTGTTCCTGGTGTTAAAGATCTTCCAGTTGCAAGTAAGAAGCTTATTGAAGAGGAAGATTGCGAGATTGTTATGGCATTGGGAATGCCTGGACCAATGGAAAAGGATAAGATGTGTGCTCATGAAGCTTCAACAGGTTTAATTCGTGCTCAATTAATGACTAACACTCATATTTTAGAGGTTTTTGTTCACGAAGATGAAGAGGAAGACCCTAAGGAGCTTAAAAAATTAGCAGACAATAGGGCTCGTGAACATGCACAGAATCTTATAAAGATGATGTTCCATCCAAAGCTTATGAGAAAAGAAGCAGGAAAAGGAATGAGAGAAGGTAAAGAAGACGCAGGTCCTTTATAATTTAGATTATAATTAAAATTTTAATTATTCAAGATATTAGATAGTATGTCAAATCAAAATTCAGAAATCACTAAAGATGTTTACTTGGTTGTTCCAGCATTCAATGAGGAAAAGACCGTTTCCCAGATTATAGAAGGGATAGCTGAAAATGGATATAGAGTCATTCTGGTTAATGATGGGTCTAAAGACAACACTCTTAATTTAGCTATAGAGTCAAAAAAGAAATATCCTGATCAGATTTTTGTTGTTTCTCATGTAATCAATAGGGGATTAGGTGCAGCATTGAAGACAGGAATGGTTGTTGCCCTTAATAAGAATGCTAAATATATCGTCACATTCGATGCAGATGGACAGCATGAAATTGATGATATTCCAAAGGTTTGCAAACCTCTGCAGGATGGAGAAGCGGATGTTGTTATTGGAGCGAGACCTTTTGAGGATATGCCTATCAGCAAAAGTTTTGCAAATCTGATTATGAATGCCTTAACATTCATTTTCTATGGAAGAAACGTTAAGGATTCACAATCTGGTCTAAGGGCTTTCACTGCAGAAGCTGCAGATAAGATAAACATCGTTTCAAGAGGATATGGTGTCTCATCTGAATTCATTAAAGAGATAAGCGATAAGGATTTGAGATTATCTGAAGTTACAATCACTACAATTTATACTCCTGAAACTCAAAATAAAGGTACCGATGCCATAGTCGGTTTCAGAATTTTAACAAAGATGGTGCTCGATTTATTCAGAATATAATTAAAGGGGAAGTGTTATTATTATAGGTCCATTTCGTACATATCAGGTTTTATTAATTATAGCAACTATAATGGTCATAATATTCTTCTATAGGAGATTAAGAGTTAAGAAAATCACTCCTGCCACATTTGCATTGTGGGTTCTAGTTTGTTTAATCGTAAATTTCTTTGCTTTTGCACCTAGATTCAGTGATCCACTTGCAGGGTTCTTTGGTTTTGGTAGAGGTTTGGACTTACTCCTTGTTTTAGGATATGCTCTTCTCGTTTATGCAGTCTATAGATTATATGTAAAAATAGATGAATTGAATAGGAATACGACTGAATTAGTAAGAGCTCTAGCAATTAAAGATGAAATTGAATTGAAGGATATTGATGAAACAGAGGAATGATTCCTCAATTATTATTTTTTTTTAAACTAAGATTATTTGGAATTTTTATATTAAGGTTAAACTATGTTATTGTATTTTAGAGGATGCACAGCACGTGAAAAATTGAATTCAATCAGCAAAGCTACTGAAAGGATTTTAAAAATAGCAAAAATCGATTATGAAACATTAGAAGATGAACAATGCTGTGGGTCTGTACTTCTTAGAACTGGTTTTTTAGACGATGCAATGGAGCAGATGAATGGTAATTTGAAAGATTTGGAAGGAAAAACCATTCTCACTTCATGTGCAGGCTGTTATAAGACATTAAAGGAAGATTATAAAAAATATCTTGGGGTTGACTTAAAAGTAATTCATATTTCCCAGCTATTGGAGCAATTGATTAAGGAAAATAAAATCCCTTTAAAGCATAAGGATAATTTAAAAGTCACATACCATGATTCCTGTCATTTAGGAAGGCATGCAGGAGAATATGAAGCTCCGCGTAATGTAATTAATTCCATTTCTAATTTGGTTGAAATGGAAAACAATAAGGAAATGGCAAGATGCTGCGGCTCTGGAGGTGGAGTGAAATCAGCTTATGGCGACTTATCAAATTCTATTGCTGAATTAAGAATTGATGAAGCTAAAGAAACTGATGCAGATTTATTGGTGACTGCATGTCCATTCTGCAAATTAAACTTAAGTCAAAATTCAGAGAATTTTGATGTTTTGGACTTGTCTGAATTTGTTTTAGGCTATCTTGACTCTGAAGAGGAGGAGCTTAAATGAAGGAAGAGGAAAAGGAAACAATGAGAAAGATCTTCAAAGGATTGAAGGAAAGAATCGAACCTCTTACCAAATCTCCTAAAATTCAGGCTCTTCAAAAAAGGGTTATTGATATTAGAAAGGATGCAATAGACAACAATGCGGAATTGATAGCTATTGCTCAAGAAAGCTTTAAGGAAAATGATATTGATTGCTTTATAGCACATGATGATGAGGAAGCAAGACAAATCCTATTGGACCTTATTAATGAGGAAATAATTGCAAGCAATCTCAATGAGAATGAAGTTTACATTGCCAAATCCAAATCCAATACCTTGCGAGAGATAGATGCAAGTCAATTTTTAGAGAAAAATGGCATGACAATCATTGAAACAGATTTAGGGGACCGTATTTTGCAATTGAAAAAAGTGGATAATGCTCCTGTTCATCCAACTGGCCCTGCATCTCATTTGAATGTTCATGATATAACACAAATAGTTAATGAAGCAATGGGTCTGGATTTGCCTGAAGTTCCAAGGGAAATCATGGAGGCTGTAAGGGCCGATGTCTTAAGCCTTTTAGATAAATCTGTTATTGGTATCAGCGGTTCCAATTCTATCGCTGCTGAAGATGGTGCATTTTTAACAGTGCATAATGAAGGTAACATCAGTCTTGTCCAAAACAAGAAACTCCATATAGTTGTTGCCGGAATAGATAAATTAGTGCCTTCTTTGGAGGATTCAGTTTCCGTTGCTAAATTGGAAACAGCATTTGCCATTGGAAAGCCATTGTCTTCCTATATCAATATTGTAGCAGGCCCATCCAAAACTGCAGACATTGAGAAAAAGCTTCTAAAGAATATGTATGGGGCTGAAAAAGTGGCAGTTATCCTGCTTGATAACGGCAGAAGCGAAGCTATTAAAGAGTGTTTGTGGTGTATAGGATGTGGAAATTGTGTTGTAAACTGTCCAGTTTACAATGTAATGGGTAATGAATTTGGTTATCACAGTTATTTAGGTGGTCGTGGAGTTGCTATGAGCAAATATCTTAAGGATAATGAAACCAGTGTAGATTCCGGTTTATATATGTGTACATTATGTGGTATGTGCACTGAGAATTGTCCAGTTCTTACTCCTACATATGAGATTATTGAAGACCTAAGAAATTCAACTCAAAAAGAAGGCCTATCAAAGGATCAACATAAGAAAATAAGGGACAATATCAAGGATAACGGATCTCCTTATTAATTTTTTTTTTTAAAAAAAGAGATTTTTTCTCTTTCTTTTTTCTATTTTTTATCTTTTTTTATTCTATTTTTTTGCTTTTGATATTTTTTTTTAAATTCATCATCTTTTTACTTTTTTTAAAATTTTTAGATAGATTTAAAAATTGATTTAAATTTTTTTAATTTTAATTAAATTAAAAAATAACATTTATTTTATAAATAAAATTATCATAACAATTTTATTTTAATATTAAAAGAATATTTAATGTTTATATTAATTTTAAAGCTTAAAAAACTGTTTAATTTATAAATGATGACTTACCAAGTATGTTTGAAGAAAAATAATCTCTAAAATTCTCATTTTGATTTTTCAATAGAATAATTCAAAAAAATTCTATTGGATTTTTGATGATTTTTTAGAGTTTTTCTTCAATATTTTATGAGGTGTTATGACAGTGAAATTAAAATTAATATATTTAATTTGTTTGATTCTCTGTGTTTTTATAACATTTTCAACTGTTAATGCTACAGATTTAAGTCAGGATTTAGCTCTTGATGATTCTGATGGTGTAGCAATAATTTCACAGTCTGAATCTTCTTTGACAAATTTAAATGAAAATAGTGACAATGCTGAATTTTATAATGAGGATGAGGATTGTGTAGATTCTATGAATGAATTATCTAATTCAAATCAGAAGAATATGGGGGATGATCAAAGTAATTCCCTATTATCAAATGATGATTTGGATTCTATTAATTCAGATGAGATATCTCTTAAATCTGGTCTTGGTTATGCAAATTCAGATATTAATTCAGATAGTTCAAGTAAAAATTCCTTAGGAGCAAACAATCTTAAGGAAAGTTCATATGGTTTTAATGATTTGCAGAATTTGATAAATGGTGCTAATGCCAATTCAATCATTAATTTGGAAGGAAAAACATTCATTGGAAATGGTTCCTTTGTCAAAATTGATAAGGCATTAACCATAAATGGTGGTTCTAAGGATAATATGGCTACTTTAGATGCTAAAAACTTATCCAGCATATTACTAATAACCTCTAATAATGTTCATTTATTGAATTGTAATTTCATTAATGGTTTAGATAATTCAGTGCTTATTAAGGCAAGCAATTGTTCAATTTCCAACAGCAATTTCAGAGACAATTACCATCATTTGCGTGTAATGGGAAATAATGAAAACTTTACACTTCAATATTGTAATTTTACAGGTGGATATTTAAATGAAAGCAGTTCTGTTGTGATTACAGTAAATAAATCCTATATAAGTTATTGTAATTTCATTAACAATACAGTCAAAAGCAATGCAGATGTCCAAGGTCATGGAGCTGCGCTTCAAATAGGAACATCATATACTTCCCTTAGTTTAGGATTTATAGATAATTGTAATTTTATAAATAATACAGTTATAACAAATTCTGATTCAACACATGCCGGAGCTCTTTGTTTCCGTCCAGGGATAGTTGTTAGGAATTCCAATTTCATTAATAATTATTGCAATCGTATGGGTGGTGCTACAAGTCTCCATAGTGATGGTGAAATAATAAACTGTACTTTCATCAATAATAGCGCTGGTGAATATGGAGGTGCTATATGTACTGGATTATCAACTGATGATATCAGTGTAAATATAACAAATTGTATTTTTATTAATAACTCTGCACCTATGGGCGGTGCAATTCAAATTAAAGGACATAATGTTAGAGTAACCAATTCAAAATTTGAAGATAATAAAGCAAATGAAAGTGAAGGTGGAGCTGTTTTCATTGTGGGAAACAGCGCTTTGATAATAAACTCCACATTTAATGATAATTTTGCAAAGACAGTTGGAGCAGGAATATTGATAAATGGATCAGATGCATCTATCTTAAATTCCAGCTTTGACAGTAATGTTGCAGATTTTGGTGCAGCAGTTTACGTCATTGGTCCAGATGCTAATTTATTCAGTTCAAATTTTACTAATCATGATGTTAAAAATGGGTCTGTTTATATTAAGGGTATAAACACTTATGTTTATGACAGTAATTTTTTAGATAATTTTGGTGAAGCAGGAGCAGGGTTATTTATTCAGGGTTCAAACACTACCTTGATTTCAAGTAATTTTTCATCTAATAATGCAAGTAAAAAAGGTGGAGCAATTTTTATTGAAGGATCTAATGCAAAATTAATTTTATCAAATTTCTTAAACAATAATGCAATACCAAGTATTTCTGAGTTAGATGATGGATTAGGTGGAGCCATTTATATTAAAGGAGATAATAATTTAATCGATTCATCAATATTTAATTTCAATACTGCCAGAAATGGTTCCGCTATTTACACTGACGGATTAAAAATGACTTTATCAAATACAGATTTTGATAAGAATCAAGCTTGGTCATATGTTCTAAATTCAAGTGTCAATCCAAGTTCAAGTTATTTTAATCAAAGCGATATTTTAATTGAATTAACTTTGATAGGTGGCAATAATATTGCAAATGCAATCTATAATACAGCATCTATGGATGAAATTTACTTTTATAATGTGAGTTATATATCCTCAAAAGGTAAAAAAGTAACTGGTGATGAGGAAATACATCCTGTAGATGGTGCTCAAAATAGTAATAATGGCAGTTTATTGTATCAGGATGATAGGGAGGATAATCAATTAGTTAATGTAATTATTTATAAAGATTTACAAGAAAATGGCAAATTGTTATCAGCTTCTTCAATGGCAAATGTCCTTGCTGAAGGCAATGATTTTAATGGACAGATTATCCTGAATAAAACATTCACCACAGGTATTCTTGGAGATATAGGATTTAATCTAAGTGATTATATCGATGAACCGTTGGAACCTGGAAAATATCATCTTTATGCTGAGCATTTTGAAGATGATTATTACAAGGAAATAGGTGAAACCAATGAATTCGATATTGTTCCGATTCTTGATTTATCTATTGATATAGGATCCAGCAGAGTGAATATCGATTTTAATAAGACAGTTAAATATACAATAAAGGTCCAAAATAATGGACCTAACGATGCTACTGGTGTAAATGTAAATGCGGTTATTCCAGAAGGATTAATTTATTTGTCTTCTAGCCCATCAATTGGCAGTTATGATTCTGCCAATGGAATCTGGACAATTGGAAATTTGGATTCTGGTGATAATCAAACATTGATAATCAATGTTCAGACAAATAAAACAGGATTAATCGATTTTCCTGTAAACGTTTCATCTATTGAAGATGATTCTAATTTCACCAATAATTATGATAATAAGACTATTAGAGTTCTAATGGCAGATTTAGCTATTGATGTTGAAGCTTCCGATGATAATTTAAACTATGGAGATACTGTTAATTGGACAGTTACTGTTGTAAATAATGGTCCTAATAATGCAAGCAATCTCATTGTTATATTGGATTTGGATGATGGATTGATTTATTCAGGCAGCTCTAATGACACTTTTAATCAAAGCAATAATCAATGGGAGATTCCTAATCTCTTGGTTGGAGATGAGATCAATTTGATTATTTCAACTAAAGTGAATACTTCGAATAACGGTTTAAATCTAAAAGCCAATGTCTCTGCAGACACATTTGATTCTATTCCATCAAATAATTTTGATTTGGATACTGTAAATGTTTTGCCTTTATGTGATTTGATAACTAAAGTGAGTGTGTCTGATGATGAAGCAAACAAGGATGATATTGTAGATTGGATTGTTGTTGTTTCTAATGATGGTCCTGATTCTGCTTCTGATGTTTCTTTGTCTTTGTCTGATTTGGAGTCTTTAGGTTTGGTTGTTGTGGGTTCTTCTGATGATTCCTTTGATGAGGATGCTTGTGAGTGGTTCATTGGTGATTTAGGAGCTGGTGAAAGTGTCTCATTAACTATCACAACACAGATTAACAAGTCTAATGATAATATTTCCATTGTTGGAGAAGCAGAAACAAGTACAATGGAATCAGATTATGAAAATAATATTGACAATGAATCTTTAGCTATTAATCCATTATGTGATGTAAGAATTGACATTGAAGTATCAAATTCCACAATAAACAATGGAGATGTGGTTGATTGGATTGTTGTTGTTTCTAATGATGGTCCTGATTCTGCGTCTGATGTTTCTTTGTCTTTGTCTGATTTGGAGTCTTTAGGTTTGGTTGTTGTGGGTTCTTCTGATGATTCCTTCGATGAGGATGCTTGTGAATGGCTTATTGGTGATTTGGATACTGATGAAAGTGTCTCATTAACCATTACCACTAAAGCCCATAGGTCTGGTGATGAGATAGTTCTTGTAGGAAATGTGAAAACAAGCACTTTTGAATTAAATGAAGATAATAATGAAGATAATGAAAGTTTAGAAGTGCTACCCGTCTGTGATTTGGTAATTTCCATCAGTCCTGATAACAATCCTGTAAATCTTGGGGAAACTGTAAACTGGATAATTAATGTCACTAACAATGGTCCGGACAAAGCTAGTGATGTTAATGTAACTAATAGTTTGCCTGAAGGTTTGGAATTTATTGTTCATGACTCAAATAAAGGTGATTTGGAAGAAATTACAGATGAAGAGGGAAATGTGATTGATTTTATCTGGAAAGTCGGAGATTTGGATTCTAATGAGTCTGCTTTATTAATCATTTCCACTAATGCATTAGAGGAAGGGTCAGTTTTAAACAATGCAAGCGTTAATTCTTCTACAACAGATATTAACCAATCCAATAATTTTGATTCCTCTGAACTTGATGTAATTTCTTCAGATGATTCTGACAACAATCAAGACGATAATCCTGATAGTTCTGATAATGCAGATGATAATAATGATTCTGAATCTGATGAGTATGATGATGAAGGTTTCCCATGGTATGACTATTTCCCTGATGATCAGAACAATAATTCAGGTAAAAACTTAGACAAATCTAAAATTAATTATGGTGATAATTCTAAAATGAACAATAAAAATAATTCTATAATGCCTATAGACCTTTCAAATAAAAAAACAGGCAATCCATTGGTTTTTGTTGTTTTATCAATATTTGCTTTGTTTTTATTAGGATATAGGAAAAATTAAAATTTTATTTGGGAGTTATTTTAACTCCTTTTCTTTTTATTTCATTCTCTTTTCTATTTTTATTTAATTTATTTACTACACACTTTTGTCATGGTTTTTCTTAAATTTTTGATTTTTTCCTTATGTTTCTGCAAAGAAAACTCATGAAAATATCCAAAAAATATAAACCTTTTTATAAGATTATACATAAAAGTATAAATAATATAAAATATTTATAATAATTATCTCTCTTAAGAATATAAATTTAAGAAAGAATTATAAAATTTTATTTAAAAAAGTATAAAAATCAAGTTTTAAGATAATAAAAATTATGAGACTTAATCATTAGATAATTATGGAGGAATATGATTGCTTTTATTAATTAGTCCTATAAATCATGATGAAGCTGTTGAATCCATTGAAGGTGGAGCAGACATAGTAGATGTTAAAAACCCTAAAGAAGGTTCCCTTGGAGCTAATTTCCCTTGGGTTATTAAAGATATTAGAGAACTTACTCCTGATGACATGCTTGTCAGTGCAACTTTAGGAGATGTTCCATATAAACCTGGGACTGTTTCTTTAGCTGCTATGGGTGCTTTGGTTTCTGGTGCAGATTACATTAAAGTAGGATTATACGGTCCAAGTAACTATGAAGAAGCTTTAGAAGTAATGAAAAATGTAGTGAAAACTGTAAAAGATACAGATCCTAATGCTATTGTCGTTGCTTCCGGTTATGCTGATGCTCATAGAGTTGGAGCTGTAAGTCCATGGGATATTCCTAAAGTAGCAAGAGATGCTGGAGCAGATTTAGCTATGTTAGATACTGCTGTTAAAGATGGACACACATTATTTGATTATTTGGATATTGATGATTGTAAAAAATTCACAGAAGAAGCTCACAGTTATGGTTTAAAAGTTGCTTTAGCAGGTTCTGTTAAAAAAGACCAATTAAAACCATTATATGATATCGGCTGTGATGTTGTAGGTGTTAGAGGCGCTGCTTGTGTTGGTGGGGACAGAAACACAGGACACATTGACCGAACTGCTGTAGCTGAATTAAAAGAATTGGTCAAATCATTTGAAGAATAATTTCAAATATTTTAAATTGATGCTTATTAATTATCTTAATTTTTTAAATTAGGATAATTTTTTTTAAATCATTTTAATCATTTTAATCATTTTATATTTTTTTAGAAGTTTTAAGGAGGAGAAACATGCAATTTTCAGATAAGATTTATAATGCTAAACCTGGTTATACTTATGATGATTTTTTATTAGTTCCTAATGCTTCTTGGATTGAAGCGAAAGATGTAGAGACTAAAGTTAACTTAACTAAAGACATCCAATTAAACATACCTATTATGAGTGCTGCAATGGACACAGTAACTGAAGCTAATTTGGCTATTGCCCTTGCTCAAGAAGGAGGAATCGGTGTAATTCACCGTAATATTACTCAAGAGGCACAAGTGGAAGAAGTCAGAAAAGTAAAAAGTGCTGAAGACATCACTGTTCGTGATGTTGTAACCATCAGCCCTGAATCTTCTATTGAAACTGTCCAAGACATTATGGAAAATGAATCTGTCAGTGGTCTTCCTGTTATTGAAAATGAGAAGATTGTAGGAATCATCTCCAAAAGGGATGTAAGACCATTCTTAAAATCTGATTCTAAAAAGTTAGTTAAGGATATAATGACTTCAGATGTAGTAACCATCAAAGAGAACATCTCTTCTGAAGAAGCATTGGATATCGCTTATGAGAACAAGGTTGAAAGATTGCCTGTAGTTAGTGAAGATGGTGATTTGGTAGGTATCCTTACCATCAAGGATATCTTGAATCAAGATCAACATCCTAACGCTGCACTTGATAAAAACGGCAAATACTTAGTTGCTGCAGCTTGTGGTCCTTTTGATTTGGACAGAGCTATGGCTTTAGATGAAGCTGGTGCAGACATCATTTCAATTGACTGTGCCCATGCACATAACATGAATGTAGTTAAATTTGCAGAAACCATTAAGGACAATATCGATGCAGATTTATGTATGGGTAACATTGCAACCCGTGAAGCTGCAGAAGACTTGATTGCTCACGGTGCAGATGGACTTAAGGTAGGTATTGGTCCTGGTTCCATTTGTACTACCCGTATTGTAGCAGGTATTGGTGTACCGCAAGTAACAGCTATTGCTGAAGTTGCTGACGTTGCAAGCGAAGCAGGTGTTCCTGTTATTGCTGACGGTGGTCTTAGATTCTCCGGTGATATTGCTAAGGCAATTGGTGCTGGTGCAGATGTGGTAATGCTTGGTAACTTGCTTGCAGGAACCTTGGAATCACCTGGTGATGTAGTAACCATGAATGGTAGAAAATACAAAACCTACCGTGGAATGGGTTCAATTGGTGCTATGACTGGCGGATCCGGTGGAGGAGCAGACAGATACTTCCAAGAATTGGAAAAAGGCACTCATATGAAACATTCAAAATTAGTTGCTGAAGGTGTTGAAGGTGTAGTTCCATACAAAGGAACCGTAGCTGAAGTCGTCTTCCAATTAGTTGGAGGATTAAAATCTTCTATGGGTTACTGTGGAGCTCGTGACATTCCAACAATGAAGGAAGTAGCTCGTTTCGTTAGAATCACTGCAAGTGGAATTAAGGAATCACATCCACATGAATTAATGATTACTAATGAAAGTCCTAATTATCCAACATTAGACTAGTTAGAATTTTAGAATAATTTAAATAATTATTCTTTTTTCTATTTTTCCCTTTTTTCTGGTCCATAAATTTATTTCTATTTTTTCAAACGAATAATTTATATACTTAATTGATATAAGTATATATGATAATTAAATTTTTAATTATTTTAAATCATTTATAATTTTATAAATTTATTTAAAATTATTTCTGATTAATTATTTTTTTACAATTCTATACAGAATTGCTTTTTAAAGTCTTTAAACGATAGATATGAAATAAACAATTATTTATTCTATTTTTAACAGGTTTTATAAAATTTTTTAAATATCTATTATTAGGAGAGATTTTTCATGTTAGATTTTATTAAAAGACTTTGGAATCCTGTTGCATTTTGGATCAGTTTAATGATGAGTATTATAATGCCAATTATATTTGGTGTAATTCCTTATTATTTAAGTGGGAATGGTATTTCAATAGAAAACTGTTTAATTCTATGGCCTATAAGATGGTTAGTGGCTTATCTATTGATTAATACTTTTGTAAGGGACACAGGTTTAAAATTAGCTGCAAAAGTTTTCAAATTCAATCCCGGGTATTAATCAATCTTTTAATTCCTTTTTAGATACTTAACAAAATTAATTCCTATATCTTAAAACGAATACTTTATTAAATTTAAAAAATAAACTATCAATATAAATTTATTAAATTTATGATGCTAATTTAATTAATATAATTTTTAGGTAATTTAATATTTTTTTGGAGTTTATAAAATGAGAGATAACAACGAAAGGAATTGGAAGATTAAATTTGCAATCATCATGTTTATCTTAGCAGTTGTCATCTTTTTAGCCAGATATCTCATATTTGGAGATGGTGAAGAGATTATTGCTTATCTTTGGAAACATATAGGTTTCATTCCGATTGACATATTGATTGTTGCATTCCTGCTTGAAGGAATTATGGGCAAAAAGGAACATGAAGCTATCTTAGAAAAGATTGACATGCTTATGGGAACATTCTTCTCAGAAATTGGAAATGATCTCATTGCAGAATTAAGTAAAGTGAATGCAAATAAGATCAATACTGAAAACTTGAAGGACATCAGAAACTGGGATGACAAGGATTATGATAATAAGATGAAAGAATTAAAGGCAAATGGTGTTGATTTTAAGGCAGATATTCCAAAAGAGGATAGGGAAGAATTCTTAAACAGCATACATGCTATTCTTGTTGAAAAAAGGGAGTTTTTAGTAAACCTCATCAATAACCCTAACTTATTGGAAAAAGATGAGTTTTCATCACTTTTGCTTGCATTATTACATTTGGATGAAGAGCTTAGCCGCAGAGGAGAATTCTCAGACATAAAGGATGCTGACTTCAATCATTTGAATGGTGACATGAAGAGAGTTTACTCTAAATTGGTATATGAATGGGTTTATTACTTAAAATACCTTAACAAATACTATCCTTACATGATTTCACTTGCTATCCGTACCAATCCGTTTGATACCGAAGCAGATGTTCATGTAAAAGAATAGTTAGTTTTAATTTATGGTTAATTGATTTGATTGTCATCAATTAATCAAATTTTTTCTTTTTTTTAATTTTTTTTAGTTTTATTTTAACAGATGATAGTTATGAATGGTCAAAAATTGTATTCTTGCATAGTTTTATCAGGAGGAAAGAGTAAAAGAATGGGTCAAGATAAGGGATCTATGATTATTCAAGAGAAACCTATGATTTTACACATACTTGAAAGACTAAACTATAAAATAAATGATGCTACAATTGTTTTAAATGATAGCAAAAGGATAGCCGATTATCACTCATTGCTTAATCAATATTGTGATGGAGAAATTGAAGACAATTTTGATTATTCATTGGAATTTGTTGAAGATGAGATTAAAGGAAAAGGCCCAATATCAGGAATCATGACTGGGCTGAAGAATATAAAAACAGATTATGCCCTTGTTTTGCCTTGTGATTCTCCTTTTATAAGTGAGGATAATATAGGTGCTATGTTTGATTTGCTTGAAAATAATTTAAAGTCAAATAATGATGTTGATGCAATCATACCATTCCACATCAAGTCAAACAAGGATAAATTCAAGGATAATGAAGAGTTTAACTTTGATGATGCTCGTGAAATGAGTGTTGATATGAAAATACAGAATAGCGAGCCATTGCATTCAATATATAAAAAAGAGAATCTGAACAATATTAATGCACTATTGGATCTTGATAATCTGTATGTAAAGTCATTCATCAGAAGCTTAAAAAATCCTTGTTTTATTGAAGTGGACAATAAAGTACTCTTTGATGAGGACTTTAGAAACTTCAACAGAAAAGAAGATCTTGTAGATTTTGAAGATTTTGGAATATGATTTATTGAGAATATTTTAATCTTTTTTTAATTTTTAAACTATTTTTATAAAACTATCTTTTAAAAAACTATCTTTTTTTAACATAAATGAGGTTCATCGGATTTTGACTTTCCATTTTTATGCCCTTATTCAATAATATTCCATTTGATATGTTGATTTGAGTGATTTTTGGATTATAATTTAGTTGTGATAATTTATTTACTATATCAACCTCAAAGTCCAATATATTGGTTAAAATAAGCATCCTACCTTTTGAATTGATTTTTTCATGGATTTTTTCAATGATTTCATTATAGTTATCCTTTTTTGCATTTAGGATTGCAATATCAAAATTTTCTATTTTCTCTATTGCAGATAATTCATCCTCATTGATTATTTCAACTTTATCAATATTTCCATGCTTTTTGATATTCTGTTGGCTAATGGCAGTGGCTTGTGAGCTTTCATCGATTGAAAATACCTTTTGAGCGAGTTTGGAAAATTCTGCTGATATTTCTCCAACACCACAATTAATGTCTAAAACTATGTCAGAGTCCTTAACATCAGATTTATAGATTATGATTGATCTGATTTCCTCTTTTAGAAATCCGGAAATATCACATGTTGTTAACAAATCAAAGTCATTAATCATTTTCTTCACTCAAAAGTTTATTATAATTAGTCTTATTAGGGTTTTTCCCATCTTTTAAACATTTCATTTTCTATTTTCAAAACATCCAATACTTTTCCTACAATGAAATTAGTAATATCCTCTATGTTTTCAGGGTTATGATAAAATGCAGGCATTGCAGGTAGGATTATGCCTCCTTCCTTGGATACTCTAAGCATATTTTCAAGATGAACATCTCTTAGTGGAGTTTCCCTTGGCACTAAAACAAGTTCCCTTCTTTCCTTTAATGCTACATCCGCTACACGGGTGATGGAATTGGATGCATATCCATTAGCTATTGCTGACAATGTTTTCATTGAACATGGAATAATGACCAATGAATCAAACTTAAAAGATCCGCTGTTTACAGAGGAATCTATTTCGCTAGCTTCAAAATAATGGTCTGCCAATGATTTTATTTCTTCAAAATCATCATTCAATTCATAATCGATTACTATTTTGGCAGGGTCACTGATTAATAATCCTGTTTCTATATTAAGTTCTTTAAGTGCCTTGAGCAATTCCACTCCATAGATTACTCCGCTTGCACCTGTAATAGCTATAAGAATCATTTTTTATCTCCAATTTATAATACCTGTTTAAATATCTCTAATTTATAATAGCTGTGATTTATAATAATTTAGATTGTTCAAAGTGTATAGTATCAAATTTATTTACCCTTTCTGGCAAATCTATGTAATTATCCAATTTAAATCTATTGAGTTTGTCCTTGTCTTCTTTAGGAACATAAAGGCATATGTCTGCTGAATTGAATCTTGCACTGCTTAATGCCCCTACAATGCTTGAAATCTCGTTGAGATGGTATAAGTTTTCTCCAAATGAAACCCATGTTTTCATTTCATCAAATCTTGGGTATTCCGGAAGACTTAAGATAACGTAATTCCTATCCAATCCGAAATCTTCACTGATTTCCTCTTCAGCTTTGGTCAATTTGTCCTTTTCGATTTTGAATATTTTTTCAGGATTTTCAAATCCATTCACTGGCTCTGATTTAGCAACTTTCAATAGATTCCTATTATCTATACGTTCCATGATGTCTCTTGAAAATCCTTCAGAGCTTCTGCACATGCTAATCATATCGGAATCATCGTATTTGTACATTTCATTAGGATTTAAGATGTCTTGGCTGATCATATGTCTTAAGCATCTTCTAAACATTGCATTGATGATTCTTGTAGTGTGGTGTTGATAAACACTTGGATACATTAAATAACGTGCTGTTAAAGCAGCTTCTGCAGCTTGAACTCCCTTAATATCTAAAATAAGTTCCCTTTTTAATTTTAAATTGCTTATGATCCTTTCAGTATCAATAACACCATAAGCCACACCTGTATAATGGGAATCTCTAATGAGGTAATCCATACGGTCCATATCCAATTCTCCAGATATTATTGGACCTAATTTACCTTCACCATTAATGATGTCAATGATGTCCTTTGTATCAAATTTTTCAGAAAGCTTATCCGCCAAACTGGTTTCCTTAACGACATATGCAGTTAATTGTTCATGGGGAACATCAAATACAGCTTCTGAAACATGTGAAAATGGCCCATGTCCTGCATCATGCAATAAACCAGCCATTCTAACCAATTCTTTTTCATACTCTTCCAATTCCAATTGTTCAGCTAGTTGGGATGCAAGATGCATAGTTCCTATGGAATGTTCAAAACGGGAGTGATTCGCTCCTGGATAAATTAATGATATGAATCCTAATTGTTTGACCCTTCTTAATCTTTGAACTTGAGGGTAGTCCAACACTTCCACTTCAAATTCACTTAGCGGTAAGTTTCCATGAATGCTGTCTCTGATAAATTTTTGACGTGACATGATAAACACTCCATAATATTATTAGAAAATATTTTTTAAATATTGTTTTAATCCCTATTCTTTCTTTTGCTATATTCAAATTTTTTAATTGTAAATTATTCAATAATTATCTAATCATATTTATAAAAGACTTATTTAATAAAGTTTTCTAAAATTTAAATTAATTTCAGCTTTTATTTTCTATTTTTTTAGTAGATAAATTATAATTTTATAATTTCAATCAATATTTTAGTTTATTTTAAATTTTTAATCTCATTTAAATATTTTTTTCATTAAATAATTTTTTAAAATCTAAATTTTGATATGGGATAATTGATCAAGGATTCATTTTGGAAAAAATTTATTCTTATATTTATATATAAATTAATTCATTTCGATTAAAATAATTCACTTTAAAAGCAATTAGGATATAAAGAATTTTATTTTGGTTGCACTAGTTACTATCGCTAGTAAAAAAATAAGTGTATTTTTTCGATATGTATAAAATAGGTTAATCGAAAATTAAGCCGATATTAACTCTAAAAAAGAAAACATTTATATACTATGGTGATTAATCATAATATATGCAACTTCGAATTGCATATCAAAATAAAAATTCATATCGAGGTAATTATTATGGAAATTAGTGCAAGAAACGGATTAAAAGGAAATGTAGCAGATGTTAAATTAGGCGAAGTGATGGCAAGTATCAAAATTGAAATTACCGAACCTGGTGTAATCACTGCAGTCATTACCAGAGAATCTGCAGAAGAATTAGACTTAAAAGAAGGAGACGAAGTAAAAGCTATTATCAAATCTACCGAAGTAATGGTAGCTAAATAAGTTTGATAGTTTTTTAAATTAGAAAATTATATTTTATTTATTGGTGATATAATGGAAATTAGTGCAAGAAACGGAATTAAAGGTACTGTTGAAAGTGTAAAATTAGGTGCTGTAATGGCTAGTATTAAAATTAAAGTGGAAGATCCAGCTTTAATCACCGCTGCAATTACCAGAGAATCTGCTGAAGATTTAGAATTAGCTATTGGTGATGAAGTAAAAGCTATTATCAAATCTACCGAAGTAATGGTAGCTAAATAGATTTATTCTATTTATTTACTTTTAACTTTAATTTTAAATAAATTTAGAACTTTATATTTGTTGCTAGAAAATAGTATTTAGAATTTTAATGGTTTTGTACTGTTAAAGTTAGTTTTAAGGTAATTTTATAGATTTGTAAAATCTATCTTTTTTTAATCTTTTTTATATTTTAAAAATAGTTTTTTTATAGGTTTTTTATTCAGTTTTTTTTAATCTTTTTTATATTTTAAAAATAGTTTTTTTATAGATTTTTTATTCAGTTTTTTTTAATCTTTTTTATATTTTAAAAAAAAGTAGGATTTTTATAAAAAAGATAATAATGGACGAGGATTATCCTCCTGCCATTATCACTTTAGTTCCCTGATTGGAAAGCTCTTCTTTTTTAAAGTCGATTTCATGTTTTACCCTTTCAACAACTTCGGTAAGAGCATCTAAAGTTTCTCCTCTGTGAGGACCAAGAACAACTACCAAGAATAATTGATCACCAGTGTAGAACTCGCCAATGTAATGGATTACACTTATTTCAAATACTCCATGTTTGACTTTAGCTGTTTCTACAATGGATTCTATTTCAGCTAATCCTTTTTCCTTGTCTGGAAGAGTTAAGGTAAGTTTATCTACAGTCTTGTTTTCTTCTGTTCCTCTTACAATTCCTTCAAAACTGTAAATGGCTCCAGCTTCATCAACTCTTTGTGATTTTTTAATCTCTTCAATTAAGTCTCCGATAGTAAAGTATTCTTCGTCTTTTTCTACAATTTTTATTACCATTTTATCATCCTAATAAATAATAAATTAAAATCATGTTTGATGCTTAAAGTTAATTTGTCTTATTTGATTAATATATTTAATTTTTTTACTAATAAATATAACGATTGTTATAAAATTTTTCTAAAAAAATAGAAATAAAATAAGAATTATAATTCGCTTAATTCCTTCTTGTTCAATTCTTTTATTCTATTGACACCATCAATCTCTTCTATTACTTCAGCAGTAGCTTTAGGAACAAGAGATTGCCAGTCTCCATCATTTAAGATTCTATCTCTGACTTCAGTTCCTGACAATATTTCCCTATCGAATAATTCAGGTTGATAGATCTCATATCCTTCTTCCTTAAACAATCTTTTGACAAGTGCATTTCCGCTATAGACTTTAGAAAAAGGAGGTGTCAGCATCTTGACTTGAGCAACCCATAAGGCATTTCTATTAATGTCCTCAATAGGTATGATGTAATATCTTTTAGGGTCGATATCTGCATCATCCAATGCTTGTGTCATCATCATAATCCTTTCACCTGCAGTAAATGGATCTTTTAGCTCATGGCTTAATTGAGCGCTTCCAATACCAATTACAACTTCATCGACATAATTCAATGTCTTTTCTATAATTTGGATATGGCCATTATGAACAGGTTGCATTCTTCCGATTAATAAGCCGCGTGTTACATTTTTCATTGGATAAATATTTGTCTTTTATATTATTAGTATTTGTTTATCAAATCCCATTATACATAGATTTTCAATAATGTATAAAATTAAACATTTTGATTAATAAAAATTATTTTTTGGCTTAATTTAATTAATAATAATTAAAATATCTTTATTAATTATTTAATCAATTTTTAATTAAAATTAAATCATTTAACTAATTTAAACTAATTATTTTTTATTATTCATAGAAAACTTTATATGTAATATAAAACTGATTTAAAATTATGTATAATAGAATTAATGTGGCATCCAAAACTAAGAAAATATTAGATAGCTCTTTTGATGAGCCTATCTCAGTTGAAGATGGGAATTACTTGATGAACCTAAAGGGTTCAGAAATCTATCCGCTTTTGGCAACAGCAGATGCGGTACGTGAAGAGATTGTTGGTGATAAGGTCACTTTCATCAATAACTGTAACATCAACTTCACAAACATCTGCCATGTACGCTGTGGATTCTGTGCTTTCGGTAAGGATCCAGATGATCCTGAAGCGTACCTATTGGATGATGAAGGCATTTTGAATAAGGCTGAAGGTGGTTATCGTGACGGTGCTCGTGAATTCACCTTGATGGGTGGAGTGCTTGAAGATGCAACAATAGAATATTATGAGCATCTTTTGAAATTGCTCAAGTCTCATTACCCTAAAGTTGAAATCCATGGATTTTCACCTACCATGATTAGAGATGCTGCATTAAATAGTGAAATACCTGTAGATGAGGCATTTAAAATATTGAAAAAAGCAGGTTTAGACACTTTGCCTGGAACTGCTGCTGAAATATTGACTGACCGATCCAGAGAGATAATCTGTCCTAAAAAGGTATCAACTCAAGAATGGATTGATGTAGTAAAGATAGCTCAGGAAGCAGGAATTACAGGTTCTGCAACAATGATGTATGGTCATGTAGAGACTCTTGAAGAGAGAGTTGAACACTTGGATATTCTTAGACAAATTCAACTCGATACTGGTGGATTCAACGAATTCATTCCAATGACATTCATGCATGAGCACTCACCTATATTCCTTGAAGGTCAGAGGGATTTGGGAGCTACAGGTACTCAAGATTTAAAGCTATATGCAGTTGCTAGATTGATGTTTAGGGACATCATTCCTAACATTCAAGTCTCTTGGGTAAAGATGGGTTTCAGATTTGCTCAAGTTTCACTTTTAGCTGGTGCAAATGACTTAGGTGGCACATTAGGGGGAGATGAATTGTCTGCAGCTTCTGGAGCTCCAGATGGTGTAAATGCAAGCATCAGAGACCTAACTAAATTAGTCAATGACTTGGGAAGAGTTCCAATAGAGAGAAACTCTACTTATACTGAATTCTATCCAATTGAATCCTAAGTTTACTTTTTTTATTTTTTCTATTTTTTAACTAATTTTATCTATTTTTAATAAGGATGAAAGGATATCTAAGGTCAAATCAAACCTATAAACTTTTTGTAAAATTCGACTATCGTGAAACTACAGTTTATTCAATGAAGATTAAGATCATTTGAATTATGAAAAGGATAACAAGCAAAACTTGTCTCAAAGTCACGACCATAATTTCACCTCCGGTTTTAGTTGAAAGAAGTGATTGTTTTAAGATATCGAAACCTTAATAATTAGTTTAAATTAATTATTTATATGTTTAACTAATTTTATGGTCTTTAATTTCATTTTAATTATTATATTGCTTTTATTTTGTAAAAAATAGTCTTTTTAGGAAATTTATCTGAAAATGCAAAAAATAGATTAAAAAAATTCTTTTATAATAAAAATAGGATAAAAACTTTTTTGAAAATAGTTTCCAAATAAAAAATATTAAAAATAGTATTAAATGTTAATTGAATCCAAATAATGGATTCATTAACATCCCTATCTTTCAACTAAACGGAGTTTACATAAAGGTGTAAACCCTTAAACTTATTTTAAGATTTATATTATATAAATCTTATCCATTATGAAAGAATTAAGTTTATTTAAAGTTCAAAATTGCTTTAATTTCGTAATTTTTCAATTATAGAAATTAAATTATAACTCAACTCCTTTTTCAATCAGCCTTTCCTTTAAGTCTTTCATTGCCTCTTTCACATCATCCTCTGCAACTACATCAATTAGTCTCTCATTTTCCTTGAATTTCTTGATGTATTCGTCCTTTTTCTCATCATCGATTATATCAATTCTTGAATAGTCGACAAGAGATTCCAAAAATGCGAATATTCCCCTATTTAGAGCTTTTGTGCCAGGCTTATTGATTATGATCTTTATGGATTCTGCATTGACTATGCTGAATTTAGCTCCATCATTCACATGGTCCTTTCCTATTTCCTTGTCTTCAATTGATTTTACAAGTGCAATGAAGTAAGCGTCAGCATTTTTCATATATGCTATGTCATCATCCTTAACAAACTCGTCAGGATCTAGATTGCCATATAATGAACGTGCAAATACACTTGGATCACTTGTTATGTTCACAACAAAAATTCCTGTTTCCTTAATGTTTTCCAATGTTTTGCTTCCTTCAAAAATACGGGCAAGAACTGCATAATCATCTACACATTTGAGTCCAATTGGTGCTGCATCCATTTCACCTGCCTTGTTCATGGTGGTGTAGATTGTTTCATATTTTCCTCCAGCCTTTATTCCGATGCTTTCTAAACTAAATGACATATTTTATCTCCTATTTAATTAATTTAAACAAAATTTGTTTCTTTTTATTCTATTATTGGATATTTTATAAATATTAATTTTTATATTTAATTATTTTAGATTTTTTATAAAAAATTATTTGAAAAGGTTTTAAATATAGGTAATTTAATATTATATAATGTATAAATATTTTAATAATATTTAAATTAATAAAATTAATTTTAAAAATTAATTAAAATTATTAGATTAAAATTATTAAATTAGTTATTCTAATTAATAAAATAATCATTTAAAAATTCAAATTGTGGTATAATGATAAGTATTAAAAACCTTTCTAAATCATATAAATTAGATAATGGGGAAGAAGTGAAAGCCCTAAATAACATTAATCTTGAAGTTAAAGAAGGAGAAATCGTAGGTATTTTAGGTACAAGCGGTTCCGGTAAAACAACTCTTTTAAGAATATTAAGAGGGGTTGAAAAATTTGATGAAGGTGAAGTTAGAGTAGAAAGATACACCTTAAAGCCGGATTCCTCTCAATTTTATTTTAATCAAGTCAAAAAGGAAACTGCAATTCACTTGCAAAGGTCTTTCGGTATTTGGCCTGAAACTGTTCTTGACAATGTTGTTAGAAAGCTATACGGTGCAAAATACGGTGATGAAGCAGGAACTGACTTTGAATTGGCTCATGACCAATTTGACAAGGAAGCTTATGAACTATTGGAACTTGTAGGCCTTAAGGAAAAGTCAGGCCACTTGGCTTCTGTATTGAGTGGTGGTGAAAAGCAAAGACTTATCATGGCAAGACAGCTTGCTAAAAAGCCTAAAGTGATGCTTCTTGATGAACCTGCTACAATGGCATGTCCTAAAACCAAACAGGAAATATTGAATGCTGTTAAAAAGATCAATGAAGAATTAAACATTACTATTGTTTTGGTATCACACTTGCCTGAGATTCATAAGTTCTTAGCTGAAAGGGTAATCCTTTTGGAAGATGGTGAAATAGCTAAAGAGGGAGATGTTGATGAAATCATCGATGAGTTCCTATCTGACATTGAAGACCCTGTTGACATTGAGCTTGAATCTACAGATGAAACCTTGATTAAAGCATGTGATTTGGATAAAAGGTTCTATTTGCTTAAGGGTAAAGATGTTTTGCATATGAAGGACATCAGCTTTGAAGTAAAAAGAGGAGACATCCTATCACTAGTAGGTCCAAGTGGGGCAGGTAAGACAATTCTTCTTCGTATGTTAGGGGGTATGGATGTACCTGACAGTGGAGATGTATTATTCAAGCTTGAAAAAGAAGAGGATGGAGAAAATGTAACCAAATGGGTGGACATAAGAAAAGCAAGTCTTGACAGAATGGAAGTTAGAAGAAACATAGGTTTCATGCATCAGGAATTTGCATTGGTCTATTGGGCTACCGTTCAAAGCCAATTGGCTAAGAAATTAGGTTATAAGAGATTTGATATGGTTCAGGAAGCAAAAGAAAGGGCTAAGGAAGAAGGATTGCCAGACATATTGCTTGATGCATTGTATCAATTGACAGACCTTCCTGAAAGGGAAGCTAAAGCTCGTCTTGAGCAAGTTGGACTTGAACCAAGCATTTTAGATGAATTGTTCCCTAAATTCCCAGAAACTGAAATTGCTGAACAGGTTGCAGACTTGTTTGAAGCTCTTGACTTGCCTTTAGACATTTTAGGAAGAAGATCCTTTGAATTGTCTGGTGGTCAAAAGGTAAGGGCTATGCTTGCACTTGTGCTTGTATCCAAACCTGATATCCTATTGCTTGATGAACCGTTTGGAGACTTGGATCCAAAAACCTTAAGAACAGTAACCAACTCACTTAAGAGAATCTGCAAGGAGTTTGGAACCACCATTGTAATGGTTTCACACAATACAGACTTCATAAGGGAATTAAGTAACAGAGCCATCTTCATTGACCAAGGTCTTCTCAAAGATGACACTAAAGATGTTGATAGGTTAGTTGATGACTTTATTGGATTCTGTAAAGCTGATTACTTGATGTAATCACTTTATTTTATTTTATTTATTTATTTCGTCATTTTTTTATTTTTTTATTAAGACTTTTATTTAATTTAATTTAGAATAATTATTTTTCTATTTCAAGATGATAACATGTTTAAGAATATTTTAGTGGCTAGTGATGGTTCCAAATGTGGAGACAAGGCTGTGGACTTAGCTATTGATTTAGCAAGCAAATATGGTGCAAAGATTTCTGCATTATATGTTATGGATTTTGCATTGGACTTTTCATATGATGATTTGGATGATGCCGGTGGAGCAGTCTTGGATGACATTACAGCGAAAGGAAAAGAAAATGATGTTGTTGTAGTGGAACATATCATCACTGCAGACCCAATCCAGGATATGGCTACTATGATTAGAAAAATCAATCCAGACATTGCTGTATTCGGAGCTTTTGGAAAGTCTATGGACAAACAAGAGAATATTGATTATGCTAAAATTGGAAGTGTAGCTCTAAATGCTTTAAAAGTCTCTAAAGTTCCTGTAATTTTAGTTAAATAATATTACTTTTCGCTATTTTTTGAAGAAGTTGTAATAAAATAAAACATTTTATATATCATTAAAATTATAAATATTATTAATTATTATTGGAGGTTAAATCATGGCAGAATACAAATGTACTGTTTGTGGATACATATTTGACACTGAAAAAGGTGAATCCAGAAGAAACGTCGCTGCAGGTACTGCTTGGGAAGACGTACCAGATGATTTCAGATGCCCTTTATGCGGTGCTGTAAAAAATATGTTTAAAGCATTATAAATTTAAATTTTTAAATTTTATTAAATTTTTTTAAAATTTATTATTTTATAGTATGTAAGATAAATCTTTTTAAATATTGAAGGTGAAAATATGGCTATGGTATGTGACATCTGCGGATACACTTATGACCCTGAAGCTGGTGATCCTGACAATGGTATTGAAGCAGGAACTGCTTTTGAAGACTTACCAGATGACTGGACTTGCCCATTATGCGGTGCAGCAAAAGAAGATTTTGTAGATGAATAAATTTAACGTTTTGAGGTTTTTATTATGGTAAATGAAAAAATGGAAGCAGCATTAAATGCTCAATTAAACGCAGAAGTATATTCTGGATACTTATACTTATCTATGGCAGCATACTTTGAAGACATTGACTTAGCAGGATTTGCTAACTGGATGAGAGTACAAGCTGCAGAAGAATTAGAACATGGAATGAAATTCTATGATTACATCATTAGAAGAGGGGCAAGCGTAACCCTTACTGCAATTGAAGCTCCACAAACTGAATGGGAATCTCCACTTGCAGCATTCGAACATGTTTTATCCCACGAACAAATGGTTACCGGCTTAATCAATGATTTAGTTGACTTAGCTATTGAAGAAAAAGACCATGCAACCAACAACTTCTTGCAATGGTTCGTAGAAGAACAAGTTGAAGAAGAAGAAAATGCTATGGAAAACTTAGCTAAACTCAAATTAGCTGGCGACGACAACTCTTTATTATACAAACTCAATGAAGAGTTCGCTGGTCGTGGCGGTGAAGAATAGATTTAATCTATTCTTTCTTTTTTTATTTAAAGAATTCTTATCCTTAAGTTTTAAAAACTCTATTTTTACATTCATTTAAAATTTTATTTTGTTTTATTTTTAGTAAACTATTTTTATTAGTAATAAAATAATATAACTATATTAAGTGATTCATTATTTTAATCAAAATTGATATTAAGGAGGCAAAAAATGGTAAAGGTAAGTGTAATGGGTTCAACTGGTGTAATAGGTAAAAACGTCACTTTCAAATTGGCTAGAGCGGATACAATAAGTGAAGTTGTATTGTTTGCAAGACCTGAAAGTATTGACAAGGCAAAGGGGCAAAGCTATGACATGTATGATGCATTGGCTGCTGAGGATATTGATTGTTTGCTCACCCCATCATGCAATTATGAAGATCTTGCAGATTCCCATATTGTATTGATTTCTGCAGGTGCTCCAAGACATGAGGGTATGAGCAGAAGGGATTTGGCCTTTGAAAATGCTAAAATAGTTTCCAATTATGCTAAGCAGATATCCATTCATGCACCAGATGCCATTATTTTGATTGCTACAAATCCTGTGGATGTAATGACCACTATCGCTTTAGACGCTTCAGGTTTCGATAGGGATAAGGTCATTGGTGTAGGAAACCACTTGGATTCCTTAAGACTTAAAAATTACTTTGCAAGACGATTGAACATAAACAGCAGTGAAATCCATACAAGGGTTATTGGTGAGCATGGAGACAATATGGTTCCTCTTTTAAGTTCAACCACCATTGGTGGTATTCCTTTGAAATACTTTATTAGGGAGGTGGAATTGGACATCAAGGAGATCATTCAGACCCTTAGAAATGCAGGAAACACTATCATTTCAAAGAAGGGAGCTACTGAGTATGGTCCTGCATATGCTATTTCCAACTTGATTATTACACTCATTACAAATTCCCATAAGATATTGACTGTAAGCTTATATTTGGATGGTGAAATTGCAGGTGTCAAAGGAGTTTCATTAGGTGTTCCTTCTGTTTTATCCAAAAAGGGTAATGCAATGATTGTTCCTATTCATATGAATGATTATGAGACCAAAAAGTTCCAAAATGCTGCTGAAGAAATTAGGAAATTAACAGATGAAGTAAGAGAAAGCCTTAAAGAAGAAAATTAATTTTTTAATTTTTTTTAATTTTTTAAAAAGAGAGTATTTATTTTTAAAATAATTTTTAATTTAATAAAAAAAAAGAAAATAGAGTTTATAATTTGTTATAAATTATAAACTTCTTCTGCAGGTACTAAAGGTACCTTATATGCATTTAAAATAGAGATCAATTCATTTAAATCCTTGGATTGCAATAATAAAATAGCTTTTTCAGATTTTTCATGAGTAAATGCATAGAGATATTCAAGGTCTATTCCTTCATCTTTCAAGATTTTTAAAATGGAAGAAAGTCCTCCTGGAGTGTCATCAAGTTCAGCTCCAATTATTGGTGTGTTTTTAACAATATAATCATTGCTTTCTAAGATTTCCTTTGCTTTTAGAGGATCTTGAACAACCAATCTTAAAATTCCGAATTCTGTAGTGTCTGCCAAAAACAAAGCCCTTATGTTAATGTCATTTTTAGCAAGTAAGTCTAAAACATGATATAATTTTCCTATTTTATTTTCTAAAAATATGGATAATTGTGTTATTTTATACATTATTATCTTCCCCTATTTAATGTAAATTACGTTTATCAATTACTCTTTGTATTTTACCTTTTGTGCTTCTTGGAATGCTCTTAGGTGCTACTAAACTAACATTTACTGCAATTCCAATCTCATTTTGAATGTATTCGCCGATTTTACGTTTCACACCCATCATCTCTTTGATGTCATCTGAGAAGAGAGCTTCAGAAGCTTCTACTTTAATTTCAATTTCATCCATTATGTCTGGTCTTGTAACGATGATTTGATAGTGAGGCTCGATGTCACTGACCTTAAGAAGTGCCTTTTCGATTTGTGATGGGAATACAGCAACTCCTTTCACTTTAATCATGTCATCTGATCTGCCGGTAATCCTTTCCATTCTTGCAAGGGTTCTGCCACATTCGCAAGTGTCATAGTGAAGTGCAGTGAGGTCCTTGGTTCTGAATCTGATTACAGGCATGCTTTCTCTTTCAAGGTTAGTCAATACCAATTCACCGTGAGTGCCTTCAGGTAATGTGATTCCAGTTTTAGGATCAATGATTTCAGGATAGAAGAAATCTTCAGCAATGTGCAAGCCGTTCTGTGCACAGCATTCCATACCAATACCTGGACCCATCAATTCTGTAAGGCCATAAATGTTATAAGCTTTGGTCTTAAATGTCTCTTCGATTCTGTCTCTCATTTCAGCTGTCCACATTTCAGCTCCGAAACCTATAGCCTTAAGGCCTATTTCATCGAAATCTATTCCCTCTTCCTTAGCAACTTCTCCTAAGTAGATACCATAGGATGGAGTAAAGATAAGGCAGGTACTTCCAAAGTCGGCCATGATTTCAACTTGTCTTCTTGTTTGTCCAGTAGAAATAGGGATGATTGTTGCCCCTAATCTGTGAGCTCCATAGTGAACACCGAATCCTCCAGTAAAGAGACCGTAACCATGTGTGTTTTGGATAATGTCATCACTGTCAAGGCCCATCATGGTAAGTCCTCTTGCTACGATTTCACCCCAATTGTCAATGTCTTTTTGGGTGTATCCGCTCACTACAGGTTTTCCAGTAGTTCCAGAAGAGGAATGAACCTCTATGATTTCCTTTTTATCAACTGCAAACATTCCAAATGGATAACATGCTCTTAAATCATCTTTAGTAAGGAATGGTAGCTTTTCAATATCCTTTAAGGTTTCTATGTCTTCAGGGAAAACATTTGCATTGGTATACTTTTCATTGTAAAATGGAATCTTGTCAAAAGCCCTTTTTACAGTAGCCTGCAACTTCTTCAATTGAAGTTCAAAAATGTCTTCTCTTGACATGCATTCTATTTCTTCATTCCACATATTCTAACCTTTTTTGTTTTATCTATTTTTGTAATTTTTGTAATTATTATAATTTTTTGTAATTATTATAATTCTAATATATTTCTAAATAATTCTAATAAAATTCTAATATAATTTATTTTCTTATTTTTCATATATGCTAATTTGTATAATTAATTTTTTTAAGTATTTTTAAATCAATCCTAAATTTTTCATATATTCTAAACTTTTTTCTACGAAATCTGTAGATATTAACTCTAACATGTAGATTCCATCATACTTTTTCTTAGTAAAAACATCAAAGAATCCATTTACATCAAAAGTCCCATCACCTAATGCAAGGTGTGAGTCATCATTGCCAGGATTATCATGCACATGTATGTGTTTAATTGAGTCGAAGTAAATTTCCTCTGGAGTGAAGCCATTTGTATGGGCATGACCTATATCCATAGTCATAGGAAGGTCAAGTTTGACTAATGTATCATTAAGTTGATTCACATCCATGAACATGAAGTCAGTAATGTTTGGCAAGTTTTCAATGCAGGCATCAACTCCGTGATCTTTAGCATAGTCGCCAATGACTTTAAGATGTTCTTCTGATATTTGATAGACCAAGTCTTCCCTTCCTCTTCCATGGAATCCAAGAATTCCTGGATGAACAACAACAAGATTGCTGTCAATCATGTTTGCAAGGTCGATTGATCTTTCTATTTCCCGCACTGAAAAATCGGCAGCAGCCGGATTCAATGAAGCGATATTGATGTCAATGAATGGAGCATGAACTGTATATTTCAAGTCATATGAGTTAATGAGATCTATTAGCTCAGCATCATCATTGATTTCTCTATAAGGATAATCATGCACTATTTCAACATAATCAATGTATTTATTGTTGTCAAAGTATTCTAAAGCTTCTTCCATTGTTCTGTCTTCTGTTGCTAACATTGAAGCTCCTATTTTCATTTTATCTCCTCTATTTCTAAACTAATCAGGAAAAGTTAGTAATATGCTTAATCTCTGACTCTCGCAACGACCCTTAATCCCTTATCCAAACCATCTATGATTTCATCAGTCAAGTCAAGGTTCTTATGAAGTTTCACATAACCTCTTTTGCCAACAGTTGCAGTGAATATATATTTGTCTTCCAGTAGAATGTCAAAGGAATTTCCTACAAATTTTTTGCCGATAGGCAATACAAGATGGTCCTTTCTTATTTCAGGATGCAATTCGAAGACTTCGTAGTAAAATTCTGATGTTTCACCTTCATCAAAATCCTCTTCATCATATTCACTCTCTTCGCTTAAGTCAAAATAATTGTCCTTGCTGTAATCCTTTTTGCCTTCATCGATTACATAATTATCTAAATTATCATTATACTCTTTCAATTGAGACTTTTTAGACTTTTTATGCTTGTCTTTCTTGTCCTTTTTTGATTTGGATTTCTTGGATCTTTTTGAAAGTCTTTCTGCAAAGCTGTCAGGTGCCTTTTCAAGAGGTTCAACATTCATGCTAATTCCAATATCCTCTTCAAGTTCAGCAATTCTTTTGCCTCCTTTTCCAATGATCTTTGGAATGTACTTTTCAGTGATGTAAATGTTCACTCTTCTGTCGTTTTCCATGCTCACTTCAATAGCTGCCTTTGGAGCTATTCTTTTCATGGTTCTTAGGATTTCACGTTCAGCAATCAATTGAACAGGAGTCTTCTCCTTTTCCATTTTTGCCTTTTTGGACTTTTCAACCATTCCAATATCCATTACAATGGTCTGTTCACCGTAAGTGTAAATCTCATTGACTAAGGTGCCTGTTTCAAAGTCTCTCACTTCAATTACAGGTCTTGCAAGGTCTCTTTCTTCCATTTCACCATCTTCAATATAGATTGTAGTGTCTACGATTGATGGGATTGTACCTAGGTCAACTCTGCTTGCAATCCTTTGAATTGCATCTATAGGTCTTGTTGCATGAACAACACCAATCATTCCCACACCTGCAAGCCTCATGTCTGCAAATATCTTGAAGTCATGGTTCTTTCTAAGCTCGTCATATATGGTAAAGTCAGGTCTGACTAATAACAATATGTCTGCAGTATTCTCCATGTCTCCTTCAAGAGGTGCATATTGGGTAATTGTGTCTCCAACCTGCAAATCTCTTGGAGATTCCATGGTCTTTACGACTTTGTTCAACTCTTCATCATAAAATTTAGCTATTGCTTGTGCAAATGTACTTTTACCTGCTCCAGGGGAACCTGAAATGAGGATTCCTCTTGCACTGTTTGTCAATCTTTCAATTAGCTTATCAGATAAATGGTATTTGTCAAGTGACACTTCAGCAACTGGCCTT